>NZ_ARWE01000001.1:3008910-3625320 GCF_000384395.1 Geopsychrobacter electrodiphilus DSM 16401 | reverse complement strand
GTTCGGCGTTGGCGCCGACGTAGACGGTGGTGACGGTGACGACGGCGTTGTCACTGCGCGGGTACTGACGGACGTTCAGGGAGCGGATGGCCTGCAGCCCGGAGATGATGATCAACAGGCTGATCACCAGCGCCAGAACCGGCCGGCGGATGAAAATATCGGTGAATTTCATCGCCTAGCCCTCAGCCGGCTGAGGGGCCAGCTTGAATTCGGGCGCCAGCTTGTTATCCACGATCACGCCCTGACCATTGCGCAGTTTGAAGGCGCCGGTACTTACGATGGATTCGCCAGCCTTCAGGCCGGATTTTACGCTGATAAAGTCACCGCGTTTTTCGCCCAGGGTGACGAATTGCTGGCGTACCGCCTTGCCTGCCGGCTTGCCGGCGGCATTTTTTTTCTCTTCGATGACGAAGACCGAATCACTGTAGGGGGCGTAAAGCACGGCGGTGGCCGGGATGGTCAGCACCTGCTCCGCTTGCGGCAGGACCAGGGTGAGGTTGACGAACATCCCGCCTCGCAGCTGCTCCTTCGGGTTAGGAACCAGGGCCTGCACTCGAATATTGCGGGTCGCGGCATCCACCTTGGGGTCGATGGCGGTGATCTCGCCGTTGAGGGTCTGGCCGGGAAGAGCGTCCGACCTGAGCCTGACCTTCAGCCCGTTGCGCAGTTTGGCCAGCTGTTGCTGGGGGAGGAGAAAATTGACAAAGATGGGACCCAGGGACTGCAGACTGACAATCGCCTGGCCGTCGTTGATAACCTGGCCCAGGTTGATCTGGCGGATGCCAAGTCGTCCGGCGAAGGGCGCGCGAATGGTTTTTTTGGCGATCAGGGCCTGGATGTTGTCAATCTGGGACTGGGCCTCGGTGAGTTTAGCCAGGGCGTTATCGTAGTCGGATTGTGAGATGGAATGTTCGGGGAGCAGGGTTTTTGAGCGCTCGAAATTGATTCGCGCCAACTCCGCCATGGCTTCTGCTGCCTTCAGCTGGGCTTTCTCGACCGAAACGTCCTGCTGCACCAGCAGGTCTCCGGCCGCCACGCGTTTGCCGGCTTCAAAGGCGATGTGTTCCACCTTGCCCGTCATTTCGGCGGTTACAACCACCCCCTGCACCGCTTCCAGCGTACCGACCGCGCTCAGGGTTGATTCCCAGGTGTCGGACTGCACCGGCGCCGAGGTTACAATTTCGGGAGGCATGACAAATTTTGCCCCCTGCGCCATCATTGCCCGGATCTGCAGGGCTTTAATGCCAGCCAGCACCCCAACGACAATAATCAGACCGATAATGGATAGAATAATCGCTTTTTTCATTGCACTCTCACTTCTTTCTTGAAAATTTCCCGGAGCGTTTTCCCCGTGTTGCCAGCGTCATGAGGATCGGCCCTTAAACCGGAATCAGCAGCAGGGAGCGGGTGGTCAAACCCTGAACCTGGGCTGCGATACTGTTGGCCCAGAAGGCCTGAGTTCCCGCCTTGCCATGGGTCGCCAGCACGATGAGATCAGTCTCCAGCGCATCTGCTCGGGCGCTGATGGTCCTGGCGATTTTACCGTATTGGACCTCGGCGTCAATGTGAAGTTCCCGTTCCTCGGCCCGAACCAGCAGGCGGGCCAGATACGTTTTGAGGTTGTGCAGGGTCAGCCCCTGCAGAAACCAGCTGGCGCCGGGCAGAAAGCGGGAGAGTGAAGCCTTGCGCCCGGCCAGGGAGGAGAGCTCGGGGACCACGGACAGCAGGTTGAGATGGGCCCGGCTGTACTTCGCCAGAGTGCAGGCCAGTTCAAAGCCGTTTTCATGCCTGGGATCTCCGTCGAGTGCGACCAGGATCTGGCGCAGCACGAAGGGCTTCCCCCCCAGGCGATGTTCGGGGTTGGTCAGCAGCAGCGGGGTCTGGCCGAGAGCAATCACCCGCTGTGCCAGGCTGCCGTGCAGCAGGCGTTCAAGTTTCCCCGGGCCGTGGGTGCACATGACGATCAGGTCGGGTTGCAGCTCCTGTTGATGGGCGACAATCTCCCCTGCCACCTGGGTGATCGCCTCGCTGTGCACATGTCGCTCGCAGGGGATCCCTTCGGCGGCAAACTGCCGGGCGATTTGGGCCAGATACTCTTCGGCCTCGTTTTTATCGGTCAGGTGGCGTTCGCCATGCACTACGGGGGCTGAAGTCGGTTCAATAATGTGCAGCAGGGTGACTTTTGCGCCGCAGAGTCTGGCCAGAACCCGGGTTTCGACGAGGGCGGTTTCGGCGAGTGACGTTCCATCCAGAGCAACCAGAATATGTTTAAGCATGGTTTCAGGCTCCCCACAGGGTCTGATAAAGCAGATAGAAATTGAGACAAACAACCAAGGTTGTCACCAGCCAGGCGAGTAGGGTCGTGAAGCGCCAGTTGACCAGGGTCCCCATCAGGTCGCTGCGTCGGGTAAAGATCACCAGCGGGATGATGGCGAACGGCAGACCAAAGCTGAGCACCACCTGGCTGAGGACCAGGGTGCGGGTCGGGTCGAAGCCGAGGAAGATGACGACCAGCGAGGGGACTATGGTGACCAGACGTCGCACCCAGATCGGGATATGGCGCTGTAGAAATCCCTGCATGATCACCTGTCCAGCCATGGTGCCGACGGTGGTCGAGGCGAGCCCGGCGGCCAGCAGAGAGATGGCGAACACCCAGCCGGCGGCGGCCCCGAGCAGGGGTTCAAGGGTGCGGTGGGCCTCTTCAATGGTCGCGATGTGGCTTAATCCCTGGGTATGGAAGGTGGACGCTGCCATCATCAGCATCGCCGCGTTGACAAACCCGGCAACCCCCATGGCGATAGTGACGTCGGCGACTTCAAAAAAGAACAGCCGTCGTTTATGAACCGGGTCGCTGGTCACGATCCGTCCCTGGGTGAGTGAGGAGTGGAGAAAGATCACGTGCGGCATGATGGTCGCGCCGAGAATCCCGGTGGCCAGCAGCACACTTTCGGAACCGGCGAATTGGGGAACCACAGCGTGGTAGGCAACCTTGGTCCAGTCGGGTTTGTCGAGTACAGTTTCGATCAGATAGCAGAGTGCGATCACGCCGAGCAGGGCGGAGATGACTGCTTCCATCGGACGAAAGCCACGTGACTGCAAGGCCAGGATCAGAAAGGTCACCACCGCAGTCAGAAGCCCGGCGACCCACAGCGGCATGCCAAACAGCAGGTTGAAGCCGATCGCTGCACCGATAAATTCGGCCAGATCGGTGGCAATAGCGACCAGCTCCATCAACACCCACATTCCCCAGACCACCGGCGTGGGGAAGTGATCGCGGCAGAGTTCGGCCAGATTGCGTCCGGTGGCGATTCCGACCTTGGCCGAGAGGCACTGAATCAGCATCGCCATCAGGTTACTGGCGACCACCACCCATAAAAGGGTGTAGCCGAACTTGGCTCCGCCCTCGATATTGGTCGCGAAATTACCGGGATCGACATAGGCGATGCTGGCGATAAAAGCCGGGCCCAGAAAGGGTAAAAAGCGGGCAAGCCCCTTCTGCGAACTGCCGCCGACCAGTACGCGATTGGCCGCGGCCAGGGTTTTGGCATCTCCATCGGAAGGAGAGGTATGGATTAATTCGCTCATGGCGGGAGACCCTTGCAATAAAACTGTGGACAGACTTCAGGAGCAGATTAAGGCGATTTACGGCTTTGATAAGAGAGGCGCGTTACCCGGCATTTTAAGCCAGAACCTCGTAGTACTTACTCAGAACAATTGACTGCTGATTATAACGTGAATGCGGTCATTACAAGCAAGAGAGGCATAACAAAAAAAACACAGCCCTGGTCTGGTCAGCCCTGGTTCTGTTCTCCTGACATTTTCTGGCGTTAGACTGGTATTACGGAATGGGGTCAAGGTGAGAGCATCGGCATCCTGGCGTAATCAATCGAGGTAGTGTTTGACGATTGCGTCAACTGCGCCGGAGGTCTTGAGCTGGTCAAGGGCCTGCTGCAACTGGAGAACAATCTGGTCGTCGATCTGTGTATTGAGGGCGTAATAGTATGACGCCCGTTTCAGTACATATACCGCCTCAAAATCCTTCGGGTCAAACCCGAGGGTTTTGAGGTTAAAGAGTGTAACCAGTTTATCATAGGCGAGGAGATCAATCCGGCCCCGTGCGAGCATTTCGGCGAGATGAACCCCCTTGTTGAAGCGAAAGAGATGTGCCCGTTTGATCCCTTTCTCCAGCAGGAGCTGTTCACCGACATCGTTCAGGACGACGCCGACGCGCAACTTCTGTCGATTGAGGTCGTCGATGCTGCCGATGCTGAGATGTCGATCTTTACGAGCATACAGAACGATCTCCGAACTGATAATTGGACCGACCCACTTGAACAGCTTCTCCCGGGCTTCGGTGCGGGTTGTTGAAAAGAGTACGGCATTCTCCTGCTTGAGCGCGATATTGTAGTCCCTGGCCCAGGCGAACAACCCGATATTTTTGCGCGTCTGTTGGGCGCCGAGCAGTTTGAGCATCTCAACCAGGGTGTCAGTAGAGATCCCTCGCAGCTGCCCCTTTACGCTGAAGTTGAAGGGGGGATATTCTTCGGTGATAAAGTTCAGATCATTGAGGGTTTGCGCGAACAGATTGGTGGTGCAGAGGGTAAAGATCAATGCGAGAAAAAAGGTCTTCATGCCAGCTCCAATTTTGTTCAATGGACGGTAATGCGGTGTGATTCATCCCCAGTATAGCTGGACTCTGGCGAGCTGCAACCATAGATGTCCGGGGTCTTATGCGGCAGACGCCCTCAATCAGGACTGTCAAAATCGATCAGCAGAGCGCAGGGGATGAAGGTATCGAGCTCCAGTTCCGGAGTGCCGAATTGCACTCTGGCGAAACGGGCCAACAGGTCAAATTCCCTGGTAAAGGTTACGCGAAAGGGGAAGCGCAGTTCCGGTATCTGCAAGGGATCGCTGGCGCTGAAATTGAGAGTGCAGTAGTCATCGGAGAAGGACTCACCCGAGAGGTCGATGTTCGGCAGCCCATGCAGGCGACAGCACATGGGGCGATGGGAGTAGATCAGGCAATGGCCTGCCCCGGACAGTAACGGACAGGGCGTTGGATCATCTTCCGGCATCTCCTGCCAGTTGTCGTGGGGGAGTCTGTTCAGAATGTAAGGGGGCTGGAATCCCGGCCAGGCGGTTTGCAATTCCGTTACGCGGGTGCGGGCCTTGACGAGGATCAATTCACGTGTCGCGGCGTCGAGTCGGTCAAATCCCTGCTGCAGCAGCCGGGCATCGAGCAGACTGATTTCAAACAGGCCGCGGCAACAGCTTGAGCACCCCTTGTGGCAAGTGATCTGATCGCCAGCCACGGTAATACAGTCACTGAACCAGTGGTCGAGGGATTGGAGCAGGGTCTGATACTGGTCGAGAATGGTCTTTGGCATGGGGCATCATATCACGAGTATCTGCGCGGCTCACTGGGATCTTTATCTCTCGGCAGAGCTCGGCACCGGCGTTGATAAAATAGGGTTCAGACGCAAGCCTTTGTCGGGACGCTCTGCCCGGCCAGCGCGTTGGTCACGCGCGAACCCGAGGGGCGCTGGAGTACGCCGGAGATGTAGCGGCCCGCTTCGACCAGTGACTGCAGGTCGACGCCGGTCTCGATTCCCAGTCCCTTGAGCATGTAGAGCAGGTCTTCGCTGGCGACATTGCCCGAGGCGCCGGGAGCGTAGGGGCAGCCGCCGAGGCCGGAAACCGAACTGTCAATCACCGCGATCCCCTGCTGCATGACCGCCAGAATATTCGCCAGCGCCTGGCCATAGGTGTCGTGAAAATGAACCGCCAGGCGTTCGACCTGGACCTTGCGTGCGACCGCATCGATCATCGCCTGGGCCTTGACCGGGGTGCCGACGCCGATGGTGTCACCGAGGGAAATTTCATAGCAGCCGAGTTCCATCATGCGTCCGGCGACCCAGGCGACGGTCTCCGGTTCGACCGCTCCTTCGTAGGGGCAGCCGAGGGCACAGGAGACATAGCCGCGCACGCGCAGTCCCTGTTTGCGGGCGGCCTCGCAGACCTCGCCGAAGCGATCGAAACTGGCGGCGATGGAGCAGTTGATGTTTTTGCGCGAGAAGGATTCAGACGCGGCGCCGAAGACCGCTACCTCGTCGGCGCCGGCCTCGATGGCGGCCTCCAAGCCCTGCAGGTTGGGGACCAGCACCGGATAACTCACCCCCGGCAGGCGTGCGATCCCCTGCATCACTGCCAGGCTGTCGGCCATCTGCGGCATCCATTTCGGCGAGACAAAGCTTGCCCCTTCAATCGCCGCCAGGCCGGTCTGCGAGAGACGGTCAATAAGGGCGATCTTCACCTCGAGGGGGACGATCATGGCCTCATTCTGCAGGCCATCGCGTGGGCCGACCTCGACCATCTTGATCCGTTTCGGTAGTCTCATCTCAACTCCCCTCATCCGCTTCAAAGTCCAGGAGCGCCACACCGTCGTTCACCAGGGCGCCGACCGGATAGTTGAACTGGGTGACCAGGCCATCAGCGGGCGCGTTAATGGTGTGTTCCATCTTCATCGCTTCCATAATCAGCAGCGGGGTGCCGCGTGTGACCCGACTGCCCGCCGCGACCAGCAGGGCGATAATCTTGCCTGGCATCGGTGCGGTCAGTCGCCCGCCGGCGTCCTCCTGCTCAAGCGCCTCGGCTTGCGGATCGTGCAGCACCAGATTATGGCGCCGTCCGCAACAGAGGACAGTGAACTCCATGCCGCGCCGCACCACGCGCGCCTGGAGTTGTTGTCCGGCAACCGTCGCCAACAGGCTGCCATCCTTATCGAAACGTCCGGAAATTTCACAGGAGCCGGAGGGGAGTTCGAGCAGATAGCCGCTGTCGCGATAATGCAGGGTCATCAGCAGGTCGGTTTCGCCGTCGACAAAGTGGAGCAGATGGTGATTGTCGCCATTGGCACGCCAGCCGCTGGTGCTGTGCCAGGGGGACCAGGGTTCGTTTGAGTTGCGCGCGGTCTGGCGCGCGTCGACCTCGCGCTGCAAAAGCAGAGAGAGACAGGCGAGGGCGAGAACCTGGTCTGAGGCGACTTGCGGGGCGGGGATCAGTTCGTCATGATGCAGTCCGATGAAGCCGGTATCAAACTGGCCCGCGGCAAAATCGGCCTGGCTGACGACCGCGTTAAGAAAGGCGACGTTGGTCGCCACTCCGACCACCTCGACCTGTTCCAGCGCCCGCCGCATGCGACGCAGGGCGCCGCCGCGATCCTTGCCCCAGACAATCAGCTTGGCGATCATCGGGTCGTAATAGATGCTGACCTCATCCCCCTGACGCACCCCGGTATCGATGCGCAGATGGGCGTCTTCGGCCGGGAAGCGCAGATGATGCAGCCGGCCGATGGAGGGCAGAAAGTCACGGTTCGGATCTTCGGCGTAGATCCGCGCCTCGATGGCGTGGCCACCGATGGCGAGCTCGGTTTGCGCACAGGGGAGTGCTTCGCCGGCGGCCACCTGCAGCTGCCAGGCGACCAGATCCTGACCGGTGATCATCTCGGTAACCGGATGTTCAACCTGCAGGCGGGTGTTCATCTCCATGAAGTAGAAGGAGCCATCGGTGTCGAGGAGAAACTCGACGGTTCCGGCACCGACGTAGCCGATGGTTTGCGCCGCCTTAACCGCGGCCTGACCCATCGCCTGACGCAGGCTGGCGGTCATCCCCGGGGCGGGTGCCTCTTCGAGGACCTTCTGATGGCGGCGCTGGACCGAGCAGTCGCGCTCAAACAGGTGCAGACAATTCCCCAGGCTGTCGGCAAAGACCTGGATTTCGACATGGCGGGGCTGTTCCAGATAGCGTTCGAGCAGCAGTTTGTCATCGCCGAAACTCGACGCGGCTTCACGTTTGGCGCCTTGGATGGCGGCCTCCAGTTCGGCCGGATCGCGCACCACGCGCATCCCTTTGCCGCCACCGCCAGCGCTCGCCTTGACCAGCAGGGGGAAGCCGATGTCGTCGGCGGCGCTGCGCAGGGTCGGCAGATCCTGAGCCTCACCGTGATAACCGGGGACCAGCGGCACGCCAGCCGCTTGCATGATTTCCTTGGCGGCACTCTTGCTCCCCATGGCGCGGATCGCCGCCACCGGGGGGCCGACGAAGATCAGCCCTGCTGCGGCGCAGGCGGCGGCGAACTCGGCATTTTCGGCCAGAAAACCGTAGCCCGGATGGATGGCGGCGGCACCCGACTGGCGGGCGATCTGCAGCAGTTTATCCACCCGCAGGTAGCTCTCCGTCGCCGGTGCCGCACCGAGGTGCCAGGCCTCATCGGCCAGCGCCACATGGCGTGCATCGCGGTCCGCATCAGAATAGACCGCGATGGTGCGCAGCCCGAGCTGGCGGGCACTGCGGATGATGCGGCAGGCGATCTCGCCGCGATTGGCGATCAGCAGGGAATCAAACATATTTCTTTATCCTTCATGCATACGCAAATAGTCATATCGGCTGTCGAAGGCATCATTCTTTGGCCCAGCGGGGGGGGCGTTTTTCCAAAAATGCGCTCAGCCCTTCGCGTCCCTCATCACTGGCCCGCACGGATGAAATCCGTTCGGCGGTATCGGCGATCAGCGCCGCGTCCAGCGGCCGATGGGAAACATCGGCGATCAGTTGCTTGGAGAGTGCCATCGCCTCAGGTCCATTTTGCAACAGCAGGCGGGTCATGCGATCGGCTTCTTTGACCAGATTTTCAGCGGGGACGATCTTGTGGACCAGCCCCAGCTTGCGGGCGTGCTTGGCATCAAAGCGTTCGGCGCTGATAAAATAGCGCCGCGCGGCCCGCGCACCGATCGCTGCGATTACGTAAGGGGAGATGACGGCGGGGATGAGCCCCAGCTTGACTTCGGAAAGACAAAATTTGGCCTCAGGTGTGGCGAGCACCAGATCGCAGGCCGCGACCAGCCCAACTCCTCCACCGAAAGCTGCGCCCTGGACCAGTGCCAGGGTTGGCTTGGGCAGAGTATCCAAGGTCTGCATCAGTTCGGTCAGGGCGATGGAGTCTGCGAGATTTTCGGCATGGGTATAGTCAGCCATGCGCCGCATCCAGTTAAGATCCGCGCCCGCCGAAAAACTTTTCCCGGCGCCGGTCAGGACGACTAGGCGGACCTCTGGATCGGCGGCCAGCTGTTGGAGGGCGGCGGTCAGCTCGGCGATCAGGCTGTCGTCGAAGGCGTTGTGTCGTTCGGGACGGTTGAGCACCAGCGTCGCCCGGCCCAGTTCATCAATGGTTGTGAGCAGTTGGTCAGCCATAGTTACATCCTGAAAACGCCGAACGTGGTCTTTTCGATCGGGGCATTGAGGGCTGCTGAAATTCCGAGTCCGAGGACCATGCGGGTATCGGCCGGGTCGATGATGCCGTCATCCCACAGACGGGCGCTGGCGAAATAGGGGTGTCCCTGCAGTTCGTACTGGTCGAGGATCGGTTGCTTGAAGCTGGCTTCGTCGTCGGCGCTCCAATCTTCACCGCGGGCTTCCAGGGCGTCGCGTTTGACCTGGGCGAGGACGCCGGCGGCCTGGGCACCGCCCATGACCGAGATCCGCGCATTCGGCCACATCCAGAGGAACCTCGGGTTGAAGGCGCGGCCGCACATACCGTAGTTGCCGGCGCCGTAGCTGCCGCCGATGAGCACGGTGAACTTGGGTACCCTGGCGCAGGCCACGGCCATGACCATTTTGGCACCATCCTTGGCGATGCCGCCGGTTTCATATTTGCTGCCGACCATGAAACCGGTGATGTTCTGTAGGAAAACCAGCGGAATGCCGCGTTGACTGCACAACTCAACAAAGTGCGCCCCTTTAAGGGCTGATTCGGAGAACAGGATGCCGTTGTTGGCGACGATACCGACCGGGTAGCCATGGATGTGAGCGAAGCCGCAGACCAGGGTTTCGCCGTAGAGCTTCTTGAATTCGTCGAATTCGCTGCCGTCGACAATGCGCGCGATCACCTCGCGTACCTCGAAGGGCTTGCGGCTGTCGGTCGGAATAATGCCGTAGAGCTCTTCAGCCGGGTAGAGGGGTTCACGCGGTTCGCGCAGGTCGAGCTGGGCCGGTTTGACCCGGTTCAGATTGTTGACGATGCGCCGGGCCAGGCCGAGGGCGTGACCGTCGTTGGCGGCGTAATGATCTGTGACCCCCGAGGTGCGGCAATGGACGTCGGCTCCGCCCAGCTCTTCGGCGCTGACTACCTCGCCGGTCGCCGCCTTGACCAGCGGCGGACCGCCGAGAAAGATCGTGCCCTGATTTTTGACGATGATGCTCTCATCGGCCATTGCCGGCACGTAGGCGCCGCCGGCGGTGCAGGAGCCCATGACCACGGCGATCTGCGGAATCCTCTTGGCCGACATCTGAGCCTGATTGAAGAAGATCCGGCCGAAGTGGTCGCGATCAGGGAAGACGTCTTCCTGCAGGGGGAGAAAGGCGCCGCCCGAATCGACCAGGTAGATGCAGGGGAGCATGTTCTGTTCTGCGATCTCCTGGGCGCGCAGATGTTTTTTGACCGTCAACGGCAGGTAACTGCCCCCCTTGACCGTGGCGTCGTTGGCGATGATCAGACACTCCTGACCACAGACCCGCCCGATGCCGGTGATGACTCCGCCCGCTGCGACCGTGCCGTCGTACATCTGCCAGGCGGCGAACTGGGAAAATTCCAGGAAAGGTGAGCCGACATCGAGCAGCTGGCGGATTCGTTCGCGCGGCGGCAGTTTTCCGCGCTCGAGGTGTTTTTCCATTGAGCGCTCGCCGCCGCCCAGTTTTATCTGAGCGACCTTGGTGCGCAGGTCACTCACCAGGGCGCGCATCGCTGCGGCGTTGCATTTGAAATCTTCAGCTTCACCCTGGAGTAAACTCTTCAAAATCCTCATAGATATCCCGCTTCCGACGGCAAAGTTTTTTTACCGTTCAGCTTATGGTCTCTGCAAACAGTTCGCGGCCGATCAGCATGCGACGTATTTCGCTGGTGCCGGCGCCGATTTCATAGAGTTTGGCGTCGCGCAGCAGACGGCCGGTGGGAAAGTCGTTGATATAGCCGTTGCCCCCGAGGCATTGAATGGCATCCAGCGCCATCTGGGTCGCCTTTTCAGCCGAATACAAAATCGCCCCGGCGGCATCCTTGCGCAGAGTACGGCGTCCCTGTTTGTCGGCTTCGCGCGCGACCGCGTAAACATAGGCGCGACTGGCGTTCATGTTGGTGTACATGTCGGCCAGCTTCCCCTGCATCAGTTGAAACTCACCAATCGGTTGGCCGAACTGCTTGCGCTCGTGGAGATAGGGGAGGACCGCATCCATGCAGGCGCTCATGATTCCCAGGGGGCCGCCCGACAGCACCAGGCGTTCGTAATCGAGGCCGCTCATCAGCACCTTGACCCCGCAGTTGAGCCCGCCGAGGATGTTCTCTGCCGGCACCATGCAGTTCTCGAAGAGCAGTTCGCAGGTGTTCGAGCCGCGCATCCCGAGTTTGTCGAGTTTCTGCGCGGTAGAGAAGCCGGGGAAGCTTTTTTCAATCAGAAAAGCGGTGATGCCGCGTGGTCCCAGGGTCGGTTCGGTCTTGGCATAAACGACCAGAGTGTTGGCATCGGGGCCGTTGGTGATCCACATCTTGGTGCCGTTCAAGAGGTAATGATCCCCCTTGCACTCAGCACGCAGGGTCATGCTGACGACATCGGAACCGGAGCCGGATTCACTCATGGCCAGGGCGCCAACATGCTCGCCGCTGATCAGTCTGGGGAGATATTTCTGCTTCTGGGCGGGGGTGCCGTTACGAAAAATCTGGTTAACGCAGAGGTTGGAATGGGCGCCGTAGGAGAGGGCGACTGCGGCCGAGGCGCGGCTGAGCTCCTCCATGGCGATGACGTGTGACAGGTAGCTCATCCCGGCGCCGCCGTCCTCTTCGCTGACGGTGATGCCGAGCAGGCCGAGATCGCCCATTTTGCGCCAGAGGTCAGCCGGGAACAGGTTGTCACGGTCGATATCCGCGGCCCGTGGGGCGATCTCGGCGGCGGCAAAATCCCTGACGGTCTCACGCAGCAGGCAGGCGGTGTCGTCCAGATCGAAACTGAGCCCGGGGTAATTGATCACGGTCATAATCGTCTCCAGCAAGAAAGTTTGGTGCTGTCGAACTTATTATTAGCAATCCCAATGCCAAGCTCAGTTTTTCTCTGTTTATAAAATCTCCTGGCTTAACTCTCTGGAATTACACACATTAAAAGGGGACTTTCGTTTGGCTCAGAATCTGGTTCTGGCGGGTGTCAACGGACGGAGACGATATGTCTTTACACCTGTCTACCGCCGTTGAACCCATTGCTGCCGAAACTGTCAGCGCGTGATCGCCGCTGCGATGACGATCCGCTGGACTTCGTTGGTCCCCTCGTAGATCTGGGTGATCTTGGCGTCGCGCATCATGCGTTCAACCGGGAAGTCGCGGGTGAAGCCGTAGCCACCGAAGATCTGGACCGCCTCGGTGGTGACTTTCATCGCCACATCCGAAGCATACATCTTGGCCATCGCCGATTCCTTGCCGTAAGGCAGCCCGGCGCTCGCCTTATACGCGGCCTGATAGACCAGCAGGCGCGCGGCCTCGATTTCGGTCGCCATGTCGGCCAACTTGAACTGCACCGCCTGGAAGCTGGCGATCGGCTGATCGAACTGCTTGCGTTCGCGCGCATAGTCGAGGGCGGCCTCATAGGCGCCTTGAGCGATCCCCAGGGCTTGAGCGGCGATGCCGATCCGGCCGCCATCGAGGGTCTTCATCGCGACCTTGAAGCCGCTTCCTTCCGTACCCAGCAGGTTGGCCGCAGGAATCCGGCAGTTGTCGAACACCAGCTCGCGGGTCGGTGAAGAACGGATGCCGAGCTTCTTCTCCTTCTTGCCGAAGCTGAACCCGGGGGTGTCCTTCTCGACGATGAAGGCGCTGATGCCGTGATGTTTCTCGGCATTCTTATCGGTGCGGGCAAAAACGATATTGATCTCGGCCTCGCCGCCGTTGGTACAGAAGATCTTGGTGCCGTTCAAAACCCAGCTGTCGCCGTCGCGCACCGCCGTGGTCTTGGTCCCGCCGGCATCGGAGCCCGCCGCGGTTTCGGTCAGGGCGAAGGCCCCGAGCTTGGTCCCTTCGGCGAGCGGCACCAGATACTGCTGCTTCTGCTCTTCGCTGCCGAACAGGTAGATCGGGTTGGCGCCCAATGAGAGATGCGCCGAGAGCGTGACCCCGGTCGACCCGCAGACGCGGGAGAGCTCTTCGACCGCGATGGCGTAGCTGATGTAATCGGCGCCGGCGCCGCCGTATTCTTCGGGGAACACAATCCCGGCCAGGCCGAGTTCACCGACCTTGTCGAACATCAGGCTGCGGTCGAAGCTTTCGTTCTCGTCGCGCTCGGCGGCGCTCGGTTTGATCTCTTTTTCGGCAAACTCGCGCACTGTCTGGCGGATCAGCTTCTGTTCTTCATTCAATTCAAAGATCATCGGTACTTCCTCCTGTTGTTCGATTCCAATAATTTAAAAAGGATCTATGCCTGCAGGCTCAACTCAAACTGTGCAAGATATCGCGAGCAATGATCAGGCGCTGGATCTCGCTGGTCCCCTCATAAATGCTGGTGATGCGCGCATCGCGGGCGTAGCGCTCGACCGGATAATCGCGGGTGTAGCCGTAGCCGCCATGAATCTGGAGGGCTTCGTAGCAGACGCGGTTGGCGCTTTCGCTGGCGAAGAGTTTGGCCATGGAGGCGGCGCGGGCGAAGGAGCGGCCCTGCTCCTTCTGGAATGCGGCGTTCATCAGCAGCAGACGTGCGGCTTCCAGTTCGGTGTAGGCATCGGCGATCTTCCACTGGGTCGATTGGAAGTCGGCCAGTTTTTGACCGAACTGCTTGCGCTCGAGGGCGTAACGGCTGGCGCAGTCGATGGCGGCCAGCCCGACCCCCAGCGCCAGCGAGCCGATGCCGATGCGTCCTCCGGCCAGCTCGCCGACCGCAATGCGGAAGCCGTCGTTCAGTTTCCCCATCAGCGCGCTCTGCGGAATGCGGCAGTCGCTGAAGCTGATCTCGTTGGTGGCTGAGGCGTGCTGCCCCATCTTCTCTTCCTGCTTGCCGATACTCAGGCCCGGCGTACCCTGTTCGACGAGAAAGCAGCTGATCCCTTTCCCCTTGGGAGCGAGTTTGTCGGTGATCGCCCAAACCACAAAGACCCCGGCGTAAGGCGCACTGGTGATGAACAGCTTGCTGCCGTTTAAGACCCAGTCTTCACCGTCGAGTACCGCGCTGGTGGTCATGCCGGCGGGATCGGAGCCAGCCCCGGCTTCGGTCAGAGCAAAGGCCCCGGCCGGATACTCTCCAGAGCAGATGCGCGGGATGTACGCCTGGCGCTGTGCTTCGTTGCCGACCGCCTGAATCACTTCGCAGACCATGTTGTTGACCGACAGCGTCACCGCAGTCGAGGCGCAGGCGCGGGCGATCTCGGTCAGGGCGACGGAGAAAGCGACCACGCCGGTTTCGGCGCCGCCGTACTCTTCGCGCACGTTCAGTCCCATGAAGCCGAGTTCGGCTAGCTTGCGCAGGTTGTCGAAGAAGGGTTGCTGATCACCGTTCTGGTCCAACTGCGCCGCGACCGGGGCCAGCTCTGCCTCGGCAAATTCGCGCGCGGTCTGCTGGATCAGTTTTTGTTCTTCAGTGAGATCCAAATTCAAAGATTTAATCCTTTATTTAAGAACACAGAGAATGGCCAAGGCGTGACAGACAAGGTTTGAGTCTCTGGTTTTCTCAGTGGCCTCTGTGTGCTCTGTGGTAAAAAAATTTCATTTTTATTTCCCTGCAAACTGTGCCGGGCGTTTCTCCAGAAAGGCCTGCATCCCTTCCTTTTGATCGGCGGTGGCGAAGCAAAGGCCGAAGAGGTCGGCTTCGCGGGCGCAGGCGCGGGTCAGGTCGGTTTCAAGTCCGTCGCGCAGGGCGGCCTTGGCCAGACCGACCGCCACCGGACCCTTGGAGGCGATCTTCTGCGCCATCTTCTGCGCCGCCGCCAGCAATTCAGCTGCGGGATAGACCTTATTGACCAGACCGATCCGGTAGGCCTCGGCGGCGTCAACCATATCGCCGGTCATGATCAGTTCGCTGGCGCGCCCCTTGCCGATCAGGCGGGCCAGACGCTGGGTGCCGCCGAAGCCGGGGATCACGCCGAGATTGACCTCGGGCTGGCCGAAGCGGGCGTTATCGCTCGCCAGGCGAATGTCGCAACAGAGCGCCAGTTCACAGCCGCCGCCGAGGGCGAAGCCGTTAACCGCTGCTATGACCGGCTTGGGCAGCTCTTCAATGAGTGCCGCCAGCTGATGGCCCAGCAGCGCAAACTGGCGTCCGGTGATCGCATCAAGCGGCTGCATTTCGGAAATATCGGCACCGGCAACAAAGGCTTTTTCGCCGCTTCCGGTCAGAATCACCAGTTTGACCTCAGCATCAGCGCCGATGCGTGTAAACGCGGAGATCAACTCCCTGATGGTTGCAGCATTCAGGGCATTCAAGGCTTTGGGGCGGTTGATGTAGAGGGTTGCGATCCCCTCATTGCAGTTATAAAGCAGGTTTTCAAAGTCCATTGATCAACTCCTTGACTGATATGGGTTGGGGCTGGCAGTCGTCGCCGTAACGCTGTGTCTCAACTCGACATCAGCACCGGAATCGTCATCTGTTTCAATAATTGAGTGGCCAGCGGGGCCGGTGAGGAGGGGAGCGCGCCGCCAGCGACGAGCAGATCGATCCCCTCTTCGGCCGCGCGATTCAGCAAGGCATCGCCAAAACTGATGCCTTGGATCGGTCGCGATTCGGTCGTTGTGTCAATCCCGTGAAGGGCCAGAAAGCCAGCCAATTTTTTCAGAGTTTTTTCGCCCAGGACAGACTCTGTATTGTTGGTGGCAAAGCTGAGCAGATGGACCGAATCAGCCTGAGTCAAAAGTGGTAGCGCATCGGCAACGGCACGCGCCGAGGCCCGCCCCGAGCGCCAGGCAACCATGGCCCGCCGGCCGATTTGCAGAAAATTCCCGGCAAACGGGATGGTCAGGATCGGACGTCCCGAGGTCAGAATCAGTTTTTCCGGCAGATCCCGTGGGATTGCTGAGGAGGCCCCGGCGTCTGCGGCGGGTTGTCCGATGATCGTCAGGTCGCTGAAAAAGGACTGATAATTCAGGCGCGCGGAAAGCAGTTGCTGCTCAAGCTCTTCGGCTTCCGCCACCCAGTTGAAGGTCACACCGGCGTTGAGTGCTTTTTCACGACATTCAGCAAGGGTCTCAATATGATGTTGTCCGACCTGCTGAACCAGATAGGGCATCGAGGTGGCATAGTAGCCATTGAGGCAGGCCTGCTGGCGTTTGGCCAAATCAAGTGCGAGATCAAATCGGCCTGGACTCCGCGATGACTGGTCAAGGTGCACCAGAATACTTTTGTAAGCCATGCTCTCCTCCTGAGGTTAATTGCTGATGGCGGCGCAAAAGCTTGTCAACTGCGGTGTTGCTGCATTTGGCGTTTTTTGCTTAGCCATTCAATCTGATACTTTTTACGCAAGCATCAGTTGCTGTATTCGAAAAAGCCCTTGCCGCTTTTTTTGCCAAGCCAGCCGGCTTTGACCATTTTGCGCAACAGGGGACAGGGCCGGTACTTGCTGTCAGCGAATCCTTCGTAGAGCACCTCCATGATCGCCAGGCAGGTATCCAGGCCGATAAAGTCGGCCAGAGTCAGGGGCCCCATGGGGTGTGCCATGCCGAGTTTCATGACCGTATCGATCGATTCGGCGTCGGCGACCCCTTCGTAGATACAGTAGATCGCCTCGTTGATCATCGGCATCAGGAGTCGGTTGGCAATGAATCCTGGATAGTCATTGACCTCGACCGGAACCTTGCCCATCCGCTCGGAGAGCTCTTTGACTCTGGCGTAGGTGTCATCGCTGGTGGCGATGCCGCGGATCACCTCGACCAGCTTCATCACCGGCACCGGGTTCATGAAGTGCATGCCGATCACCAGCTCCGGGCGTTTGGTGACCGCCGCGAGTTCGGTGATCGGGAGCGAGGAGGTGTTGCTGGCGAGGATCACACCAGGCTTGGCGACCAGGTCAAGGGTGCGGAAAATCTTCTCCTTGAGCGCCATGTTCTCGGTCGCGGCCTCGATGACCAGATCGACTCCGGCGGCGTCCTTCAAATCGGTGGAGGGGATCAGCCGGGCCAGGATTTCGGTCTTTTTCTCGGCGGTGATTCGTCCCTTGGCTATATTTTTGTCGAGCAGACCGCTGATAAAGCTCAGGCGTTTGTCAATGAAACCCCGGTCGATGTCGTTGAGTACCACCTGCAGTCCCGCTTCGGCTGCGACCTGAGCAATACCGCCGCCCATCTGGCCGGCCCCGATGACCATGATTTTGCTGATTGCCATTCTTCTTACTCCCTATTGAAAAGTTACCGCTTGCGCTCACTCAAGACGCAAAGTGCGCAAAGAGATTATCTTCAGAGCGAAGATCTTTGTTGCTGATCAGTTGCGATTCTTTGCGTCCTCCGCGTCTTTGCGGTGATCGTTGTTAAATCCTCTCGATTATCGCCGAGACAGCTTCACCGCCACCGATGCACAGAGTCGCCAGGCCGTAACGCTGCTGGCGCTGTTCCAGGCCGTTGAGCAGGGTGGTCACCAGGCGTGCGCCGCTGGCGCCGACCGGATGGCCAATGGCACAGGCGCCGCCATTGATGTTGACCTTGTTGCGGTCGAGGCCGAGCTGGCGGATGGCGATCATGGTAACGGCGGCGAAGGCCTCGTTGATCTCGAACAGGTCGATCTGCTCCGTTGTCAGCCCGGCCTTGGCACATGCGCGTTCGATGGCGCCAACCGGAGCTTCGGGAAAGTTATCGGGATGCAGGCTGTTGGTGGCGTAGGCGACCAGGCGTGCGCGCGGTTTAAGTCCGAACTTTTCGACCGCGGCCTTGCTCGCGAGCATGACGAAAGATGCGCCATCGCTGATGGTTGAGGCGTTGCCGGCAGTTAGAGTGCCGTCTTTGCGGAAGGCCGGGCGTAGTGAAGTGAAGCGGTCAAAGTCGACACGGAAGGGGTCTTCATCCTTATCGAAGACGACATCGCCTTTGCGCGTCTGCTTTATGACCGGAACAATTTCAGACGCCAGCAGTCCTTCGGTAATGGCATGCTGGGCGCGCCGGTAGGAATCGAGGGCATACTCGTCCTGATCTGCGCGGCTGATGGCGAGGCGGGCGATAACCTCCTCGGTGACTTCCCCCATGTGGCGCCCGGTAAAAGGGTCGCGCAGGGCGTCATGAATGAGCAGGTCGATCGCTTCGGCGTTCCCCATGCGCATGCCGTAGCGCGCTGTCGGCAGACAGTAGGGAGCAAGCGACATGTTCTCCATGCCGCCGGCGATGGAGAATTGATCGTCACCCAGGCGGATACTGTCGGCGGCGAGCATGATAGCCTTAAGCCCGCTGCCGCAGACTTTGTTGATGGTCATTGCCGGAATGTTGTCGGGCAGTCCGGCGGCGCGCATTGCCTGACGTGCGGGCGCCTGACCGACGCCGCCCTGAATCACCTGGCCGGCGATGAATTGATCGATCTGGTCGGCGGCAACTCCAGTTTTGGCGAGCAGCGCCTTAACCACGGTTGCGGCTAATTGTGGTGCCGGGACATCAGCCAGACCGCCACCAAAACTGCCAAAGGGGGTGCGCAGCGCCTCGATTATGAATACGTCCTGCATGAGCGTTTGTCCTTTCAGTTAGGAAAATCCTTTTTCATCACAGAGGGCAATAACCCCAAAGAACTTCTTGCCGATCTCGGTGTCCTCTGTGCTCTCCGTGGTACCCTGCTCTCGTTTTAGCCAGCCAGTTTTGCAGTCAAGGCCGGCGCAAATTGTTTGATATCGGCCACCACCAGTACGTCGGCGACTTCGCCGATGGGGGCGTCCTTGTCGGTGTTGATCGCGAGGATGAACTCCGATTTCTTCATCCCGGCCAGATGCTGGATCGCGCCCGAGATGCCGCAGGCCACATAGAGCTTGGGCGAGACCACCTGGCCGGTGGTGCCGACCTGCCGGTCATGGGGTGCCCAGCCGGCGTCGACCACCGGGCGACTGGCGCCGTATTCGCCGCCCAAGGCTTCGGCCAGCGCCTGAATCATGGCGACGTTCTCCGGTTTGCCGACTCCGCGTCCGGCGCTGACGATGATCTCGGCCTTGCCCAGATCGACCTGTCCCGCTTCGGCCTGCTCGTATCCCAGGAATTCGCTCTGCGCCGGGGTGCTGGTGGTCAGCTTCTCCACCTGGGGAGCGCCGCTCTGTTCAGCCGGCATGAACGCTCCGGCCTGCAGGGTGATGACACTCTTGCCGGTGGCGGCCTTCACCGTGCGCCGCAGCTTGGCGTTGCAGGCCGGGAGCAGATAGCCATCCCCCTTGATCTCCACCACCTCGGAGAGTTGCGCCGCGCCCAGCGCCAAGGCCACCCGCGGTGCCAGATCCCAGCCGCTGCTCGAATGAAGAAAGACCACCGTATCGGCGTTGGCTTTATCAACCGCATCCAGAATCAGCTGCTTGTGCAGCGCCGGGTTGTATTCCCCGACTGTGGCGACATCGGCCAGATAAAGCTTGGCGTTCACCTGGGGCAGGGCGGCTTCCGTCCCGACCAGGAACAGCTCGAACTCACAGCCGAGTTTCTGGGCGAAGCCGACCAGCTCGTAGGTCGACTCCAGCAGTTTTCCTTCTCTATATTCTCCAACCAGTAATGCTTTCATGGTTCACTCCTGTATTTATAAAACGGATGTCTTCTCTTTCAGGATCCCGATCACCTTGTCGACCAGCTCGCCGATCTCCCCTTCGAGGACCAGGGCTGAACCCTTCTTCTCCGGGTACGCGAGGGCGAGGGTCGTAAGGCGGGCTTCATCCTTCAGCAGCTCGCCAATCGGAATCTCGAGCAGCTCCTTCTTCTTCGCCTTCATGATGTTCGGCAGGGTCGGGTAACGCGGGGTGTTGAGGCCCAGCTGGCAGGTCACCAGCGCCGGGGTACTCGCCTTGACCGCCGCTCTTAAGCCGCCTTCGAGTTCACGCCGCACCGTTATGCTGCCGTCGGTGTATTCAAATTCGACTGCGGTGGTCAGGACCGGAATTCCGAGCAGTTCGGCAACCAGCACCCCGACCTGACCGCTGCCGCGATCCTGCGACTGCATGCCGGTGAAGATGACGTCGAAGCTTTTGTCTTTGGCGAAGGCGGCGATGCTGCTGGCGATCTGGAAAGAATCTTTCTCGGCCGCCGCCGGATCGACAATATTCACCGCCCGCTCGCAGCCCATGGCCAGCGCCTTCTTGAGCGCCTCCTTGACCCGCGCCGGACCGATACTGAGCACCGTCAGATCGGCATCGCCGAGCTGCTCCTTGAGCTTGACCGCCTGCTCGACGGCGAACTCGTCATACTCGTTGATGCGCCAGGCGAGATCGCTCTCTTCGAACCAGGTGCCGCTGGCGGCGACCTTGAAGCGTGATTCCATGTCGGGAACCTGTTTGATACAGACCAGAATGTTCATTCCTTGACCTCCTGTTTAAAGTCTTTTTTTTTCACCACGGAGAACATGGAGGACACCGAGAAAACCCATCTTTTTGGTTTTATCCAAGAGCCTTGCCTGTGTGTTGACCTTCCTCTGTGTTCTCTGTGGCCTCCGTGGTGAAGCTTGTCTTTTAAAGGTTATCCCTAAATTCGCTCGGCCAGAATCTCTAGCAGGTCGAGCGGTTTCAGTTGTTCATCGAGATCGGCACCCTTGATGCCGTCTTCGAACATGCTCATACAGAAGGGGCAGCTTGATACCAGCGTCGGGGCCCCGGTCTCGGCGGCCATGGTCGCGCGCTTCTGATTCATGCGCGTTCCCAGCTTCTCTTCGGCCAGAATCCGCCCGCCGCCAGCGCTGCAGCAGAAGCTTTCGGCCTGGTTCTTCTCCATCTCGCGAATGCTGGCTCCGGCTGCCTGCAAGAGCTGCCGCGGGGCTTCGTAAAGATTGTTATGGCGGCCGAGGTAGCAGCTGTCGTGGTAGGTGCAGTCGAGGCTGGCGGGCTTGAGTTTGAGCTTACCGCTGTTCAGCAGTTCCGCAAGGAAACTGTTGGCGTGTTCAACCGGCAGCTCCAGCCCGAGATCGACATAATCTTTACTTAAGGTGTTGAAGCAGTGCGGACAGGCGGAGACGATGCGCTCAACGCCGGTCGCCTTGATCTGCTCGATGTTCTCCGTTGCAAGCATCTGGTAGAGGTATTCGTTGCCGAGTTTGCGCATCGGCTCGCCGCAGCATTTTTCATCCTTACCCAGAATTCCGACCCTGACCCCGGCGGCGTTACAGAGCTTAATGAAGCTCTTGGCGATCTTCTGATTGCGTTTGTCGAATGATGCGTAGCAGCCGACGAAGTAGAGGATTTCGGCCTTCTCTCCCTTGCTCAGGTCGGCAACCTCCAGTCCTTCGGCCCAGTCGGCGCGGGTGGCGGGGGCCATGGCGAGGGGGTTGCCGTTGACTTCGGTGCTCTCCATTGCCTTGGTCACCTCTTCGCCGGGAAACTCCCCTTCCATCAGCACCAGATTACGGCGCATCTCAACGATCTTCGGCACATGCTCGATGGCTGCCGGGCAGATCTCCTGGCAGGCGCGGCAGGTTGTGCAGCTCCAGAGCACATCGGTGGTGATGGTTTCGATCAGGTTGGCCTCGGGGTTTGTGAAGCTGACCTCGCCGATCTGGTTGACCAGTTTCATCGGCGACAGGGGTTTATCGGTATTCCAGGCCGGACAGCGGTCCTGACAGCGTTTGCAGTAGGTGCAGGCGTCGGCGTCGAAGATATCTTTCCAGAAGAGATCGGCAACCTTGGCGGCACCGAAATGCTCCGCCTCTTCATCCTCCAGATCCAGGGTGCGCAGCTTGCCGGTAGGGCCCAGATCACGGAAGAAGATGTTGGCCGGGGTCAAGAGCAGATGGCGCAGGCGGGTGAAGGGGATGGCGCAGAAAAAACCGAGCACCAGCGCGAAGTGGAACCACCAGAGGCCGCTATGCAGCCCGCGCAGGGCAGAGTCACTCATCCCGGCGAAAGGCTGGGCGAAGAGCAGACCGACCGGTGACCACCAGCTTAGGCTGGTGCCCATTTCGGTGGCGGCCATGCGCAGCCCCTCGACCAGAAAACCGGTGAAGAGGATCGCAAGCAGCAGCAACAGCATCAGAGCATTATCGCCGACCGTCGGCAGATCCTTGGGCCGCAGCAGATAGCGGCGTACCGCCAGTCCCAGCAGCATGAGAATCGCGGCCAGACCGGCGATATCCAGCACGATGGAAAAGAGCAGATAGAAGTTGCCGGTCAGAAAGCGCACACCGAAGAGAGGATGAAGCACATCCGCCTGGATAAACACCAGGGTGGTGCCGATGGTCAGCAACACGAAACCGAAGAAGAACAGCCCGTGGGCGGTCCCGGCACCCGCAACCCGCAGCACCCGCGCCTGCAAAAAGACGTCGCGCAGCACCCCGGTCAGACGCACCCCGGGCTGATCGGTACGGTCGAGGGCCTGCCCCAGCCGGTATGTCACGAGGCGTTTGCGCAGCCCCCAGATCAACACACCGAAGGCGGCAAATACCAGCAGATACATCGGAATCAGCACTGAGTGGCCGACGTTCCAGTAGATTTCGCGGGTCAGTTCCATGTGGTCCATCCTGTCAGTTTTGCTATCCGTTAATTGAAAGATAGCAAGGAAAATACCAACCGCCGGGCTGGTGAAGTTGACATCAGCTTATAGAGGTAACTGTCTGTAATCATAATCAAATTATGCGTAACTCTGGTTTTGGGGCTGCTGTAGCTGACTGTCTCGTTGGTGACAGATTTTCACTTTTGTTTACACCACGTCAGCGCGGGAGCAGGCCGTTACAGAGCAGCCTGATATAGGCTTCGCCGATCTGGGGAACGCTCAAGCTTCCTTGCGGTTTAAACCAGGTCGAGACCCCCGCACACATCTTGATCAGGGCTCGGGTATAGAGTTTTGGCTCGTCCAATTGCCAACCCTCTTCGGACTTGCCGTCGATCAGGATCTGCTCGATGATTTTTTGATAGCGATCCCGCTTCTCTACCACCTTGAGGTAGTTTTCCGGGGTCAGGTTGCGCAATTCTTCGTCGGTGATGTAGGTCTGATCAGGGCCGGTGACATGATATTCAATATGAAAATTGATGGTCTTGCGCAGTTTCTCCGAAGGCGTTCGGGTATCGGCCAAGCGTTCGGTCAGACGCTCGATCATATCGGTCATGGTGTGGTCCATCAGTTGGAAGAGGATCTCCTGTTTCGAGGCGAAGTGGTGGTAGATGCTCCCCCCCTGAATGCCGGCCCGGCGCGCCAGCTCACGCAGGTTCGCACCCGGATAGCTTTTTTCGCGGAATAGGTGAGCCGCTTCCTGCAGGATGATCTCGCGCCGTGGAATTGTTTCAGCCATGTCTTCTCCGTGAGCAAACCTAACGTTTGTTAGGTACAATACCAAACGGCATTTCCATGTCAAGTCTAAAGTTGCTTCAATTCGGCAGAGCCGGGGTTAATCGTTAGAGTCAGACGCTATGATTCAGGAGCACTCAGATGACGGGAGACTTCAGCACAAGGCTTAATCGACCTTGAGAATCAGTAAGGGGCCATCGGGCACAATCGCCCACCGGGCATCCTGGCCGAAACGTTCCAGCAGTTCGGAAATCGCCTGGTTAATATCGGCAACAGGCCGGAAATGAAAGCGTTTCAGGGTCTCGTCGTCGATCCCTTTGGTGTGGACCCAGATTTCATTTTTCAGCATCACCTGGTAGGTTTCCTGGGCACACCACTGGTCAGGGATGAAGAATTCCTTCTTCATCAATTTATCGATAAAGGCCTGCGGGGTGGTGACCAGCTCAAACACCGCGCGATACTCTTCACTGCCGAATCCTTCGGGGCACTCGCTGGCGATGAGAATTACACCACCTTCGCGGGTTGCGCCGGCCACACCCGAAATCCCCTTGGCGGTCTGGTACAGGTTGCAGTCGAGGGGGGCGCCGGCGTTGGTGGTCACGACAAAATCGAGGGGCGCGTCCAGCGTCCGGACACAATGACGCGAGAGAAACTCGACTCCGGCGAGGTGTGCCTTGACCGGATGTCCGGAAAAAATGCCGGTCACC
This sequence comes from Geopsychrobacter electrodiphilus DSM 16401, assembly GCF_000384395.1. Lineage (NCBI taxonomy): Bacteria > Pseudomonadati > Thermodesulfobacteriota > Desulfuromonadia > Desulfuromonadales > Geopsychrobacteraceae > Geopsychrobacter > Geopsychrobacter electrodiphilus. The sequence continues at coordinate 3,601,185 of NZ_ARWE01000001.1, read as the reverse complement.
TTTTTGTCGGTATCGAGGGTGACATTGACAATGAAATCAGCTCCGGCCTGCGCCATGATCGCCAGCCCGGCTTCGTGGAAAGGGTTCCCCTGCAGAACTCCGTAGCGGGTTTGCGGATGGGCCACCATCTCGGGTCCGTGCATGAACTCCAGCGTCTTCACCGAAGAAATTCCCGGTAAGATTGATTTACGCCCGCCGGAGAATCCGGCCCACATATGCGGCTCGATGAAACCGGTCAGAATCTTCAGGTCGGCGGCCAGATAATGCTTGTTGACCAGGGCCGGAACCCCGTCGCCGATATGTCCGACCAGCAGCATCTCATCTGTATTTTTGGAGAAGTGATTGATAATGCGACAGGAGGTCGCAATCTCTTTACCGACCAGGCGTTCCAGCTCTTCCCCCTCGTTGGGGCGATGGATTCCGGTCGCAATCAGAATGGTGATTTTTGCGGCGGGGATGCCCGCCGCTTTCAGCTGTTGAATGATGATCGGCAGCAGCAGGGCGTTTGGCACCGGCCGGGTTATGTCACTGATGACAATGAGCGCATCAGCCTTGCCCTGCGCCAGCTCTTTGAGGGACCTGGACGCAATCGGCTGAGTAAGGGATCGGAATACCGCTTCAGCTGGCTCCGCCAAAACCTCGGCGTCTTGAGGATAAAGGACACCGATGAAATTCGGCGTTTCAGGAAACTCGAGATTCAGTCCTTGATGACCGTATTTGATGTGGGTCTGCATGGCTCATCCCCGTTTCGGTTGGCAAGCGCGGCTGGATCTCGTTCGTCTCAGAGCCAGGAGACCATCACATCAACAGGCTCCAAAGCGTGCTTTCTCCCTTTACCCCGAAAAGCCCTAGGCTTTTGAAAACGAAATTGGGTTGCAGAGGTTTTTGATGTTGTGCGCAACGGCATTGCAGTTGAGGCAGATATAGCCGGGATCGGTCATGAGCGCCGAGACTTCCTTCTGCCTTCCTTCGGTTCTTAACTGACAGATATGCAGGTGATGGCCTGCCGAATCCTTACATTCTGGCATTATGGGTTCTGACATAGATCCTCCGATAAATGGGTTTCTGTTAGCTACTATAGCATCCTGCAGGCAACCTGAGCCATCAGTCCGCCCCGACAGCCCACCTTTGAAAAATCGTCACGCCGAGCTGACCACCGCCAGCATCTGCGCCGGACTGGTTCCCAAGCCATGGAAGCGGTGCTTGAGGGAGGCATTCAGATAGGCGCTGTCCCCTTGTTCAAGATGGTATTCCTTGCCGGCATAGAAAAGCTCTATCCTGCCTGACACAATATAGACAAACTCCTGGCCGTCGTGGGCAATCGGCGGACCTTTTGGTGCATGGGGATCAAAGGTCAGCATGAACGGCTCCATGACGTGACCAACAGTGCCCGGTCGGGTCAGGGTGGCGTAGGCGTAGCCCTGCTCGGTGTTCCCCTGCTGTCCGCCGTAGGATGCTCCCGAGCGGCAGATGGTTAACGCTTCGGAGACAGTTCCGCCGCCATGCAGGAGGCCTTCGAACTTGGAGCCCAGAATTCGGGACAGGTTGATGACGACACCCACCGAAGGGACCGCGGTCCCGTCTTCATAGGCTTGTAACTGAGAGAGCTCCAGTCCGGCCAGCTTGCAGACCTCCTGCTGACTCAGCCCCTGGGCCTCGCGTAATTTCTGCACCCGTTCCCCGACGTATTTGCGCATGGTTGTCCTTTCACTGCTTGTTGGTAACTTTCCACATGGCTAAGAAGGCATTCAGGATCCCGGTTAATTCCGTTTAGCCGGCACAATCCGGCCGCTCATCAGGCGCAGGTAATTCCAGTAACGCTCAATGTTCGGTTGCAGGCTCTCTTCGGTGACCCCGGTATTGCGAAAGCGCCGCTGCAGGGAGAGATACATCATCAGCGCCTCGTTGGAAAATTCCGGTTCAATGTTAATTACATAGCGTTCGCCGTCGAACACCTCGAACACCGGGAACAGGCCGGAGCGCACTGCCAGCCGCACCAGTTCGATCCCCATGGCCGGTTCCGATTTCCAGCCGGTCGGGCAGGGGGAGAGTACGTGAAGAAAGCGGAACCCCCTGGCGTCCAGCGCGAACTGGAGTTTACGCAGGGTATCGTCGATGTGGGCCAGAGAGATGGAGGCGGCATAGGGGATGCGGTGGGCCGCCATGATCCCGATGATATCCTTTTTGGTCTCCTGCTTGCCCCGGGGCGTACTGGTGGTCGCGGCGCCGGCCGGGGTTGCCGAGGAGCGCTGACCACCGGTGTTGCCGTAAATTTCGTTATCATAACAGATATAGAGGATATCTTCGTTGCGTTCGGCGGCCGCCGACAGGGTCCCCATGCCGATGTCATAGGTCCCGCCATCACCGGCCAGGCAGATGACCCGCGTCTCTTCGCCGTTCAACTGTGCTACTGCGGCGACGCCGGTGGCCACCGAGGCGGCCGAGGCAAAGGTGGACATGATTGCCGGAATGCCGAAAACGCTCTCCGGAAAACTGCCGCCGGTTACCGCAGCACAGCAGGCGGGTACCACCATCTTCAATTCACGCTCGCCGGTGGCGCGTCTGAGCATCTGCAACAGGTTCGACATGCCACAGCCGCCGCAGTTGCTGTTGCCGGGACGCAGCAGCGGGTCACGGCGGTCCCTGTCAGTGCAGGCCATGCCATTCAGTGCGGGTTCGTTCATCATGCCACCTCCACGATTTGCGGTGCGCCAGATTCATGACGTTGCTCGAGATCAGCGAGCAGGTTGAGCATATGTTCGGGGCGCACGTCGCCGCCAGCCACACCCACCATATAATTCTGCACAATGGCCCCAGGATCGGCGAAGCCACGCACTTCACCCCAGAGCACCCCGCCGAAACCGATGCTGATATCCCGGTCCAAAACGGCGATCCGTTTCTTGCCGGCAAAAATTTTGCGCAACCCCGTGTCCAGCATGGGGCGGAACATCCGCACCCGCACCGCACCCACTGCCTTGCCCTGTTCCCTGAGTTGATCGACCACCCTCTCGGCGGTCACTCCCAGGGTGCCCATGGAGACAAGCAGGGTTTCGGCGTCTTCGGTGCGGTATGTCACCAGCGGATCAGCCGGGCGCCGTCCGAAAATCTCTGCAAAAGAGTTCTGGATCTCGGCATAAATCTGCTCTGCGCCGAGCATCGCCTGATGATGTTGCATGCGGTGCACCACGGACGCATGCGGGGCCTCCATCTGGCCGAGGGTATGGGCGGTCTTATCGAGGCGATGCGGGATATCAGTCAGAGGGAGAAAACGATCGATCTGCTCCTGGCTGGGGACGTCAACCTGCGCCATGGTGTGCGAGAGGATAAAGCCATCCATGCAGCACAGCGCCGGCATCAGCATGCGGGGATCTTCAGCCAGTTTGAAGGCACAGAGCACCGTATCGAAGACCTCTTGATTGTCGGCCGAGTACAGCTGCAGCCAGCCCAGATCGCGCAGCAGCAGCGAATCACCATGATCCGCCCAGATATTCCACGGTGGGCCGAGGGTGCGGTTGGCGACTGACATGACAATCGGCAGGCGATAGCCGGCTGCCGCCACGCAGTTTTCGACCATGTAGGCCAGTCCGTTGGAGCAGGTGGTGGTGAAGGAGCGCGCGCCGGCCGCAGAGGCGCCGATACAGATCCCCATGGCGTTATGTTCGCTGTCGGCCCGGACTACCGTCCCCTTCTCGATCTCCTGCCCGCACAGATATTCCATGCATTCGGTCGATGGGGTGATCGGGTAAACTCCGCTGCAGAAACCCCTGGCCGTGCGGTTAGCCCTGGCCGCGAGGGTGGCCGAGAGAGCCGCGGCATGGTTGGCGCTGATCAATTCAACAGACATCGCTTAATCCTTTATCGTTCAGATCTATGGCCCGCCGCGGGCATTCGGCCACGCAGATCCCACAGCCTTTGCAGTATTCCTCATCGATCCGGTAGCCACCCTCGCTGCGGGAGATAACCCCCTCGGGACAGTAGACCAGGCAGGTATCACACTGGGTGCAGCGACCACAGGAGAAACAGCGCTCGGCCTCCTCCTGGGTAGAGAGCCCCAGATTGACCTCTTCGAAGCTGTGCCGGTAATTCTCCAGCACCTTGTGTCGATCCTGATGCGGGGCGAGGATCGGAAAGTGGGAGAAGCGCACCTGGGCCGGGGCCACCAGCGCACCTGGCCGCAGGGGGAGCGCCTCGGTGTCTGTGCCGTCCAGGCTGGCGAGGGCGGCCAGCGCTGTTAACCGGCCGTTGCCGATGGCGTGGGTCACGGTGCCGTCAGCGGTGGAACAGTCACCGGCAAACCAGATATTGAGGGGTTTATCCGCGGACCAGGCCCTTGCCTCACGCATCTGCCAGGCCTCCGGCAGCAGACCCATGTCGTTCTCCTGACCCAGGGCCAGCAAAACTCTGGAGCAGTTCAGTTCGGTCGTGCGTTCGGTCACCAGCGGGCGACGTCGCCCGTCGGCATCGGCCTCAGCCAGTTCGACCTCGGCCAGCACAATTCCGGCGACGCAACCGACCCCGCGAAAGGCGACCGGCTGGCGCAGGGGGAGCAGCTTCACCCCTTCACGGATGGCGTCATCAATCTCTTCGGCGATTGCTGGCATTTCAGCGCGACTGCGGCGATAAACCAGTTTGACCGAGGAGGCGCCGCTGCGCAGGGCGCTGCGGGCGCAGTCAATGGCAGTGTTGCCGCCACCGATAACCACCAGATCACCGGAGAGCGTCGAGCCTCCCTCACGACTGCGGGCCAGAAAGTCGAGCCCCTGCTCGATGCCGTCGAGGGATTCTCCGGCCGCGGTCAGGGTCATGGCGTCACTGAAACCCTTGCTGACGATGACCGCGTCAAATTCTCGCTGCAGGCGTTTCATTTCCGCCTTGTCGACCGGATGTTCACACTGGCTGCGAATCCCGAGCGAGAGGATGCGCTCAAGGTCGCGCTCCAGAACGTCTTCGGGCAAACGATAGACCGGTATGCCGTAACGCAGAACGCCGCCGAGTTTTTCATTTTTTTCGAAGAGCGTCACCTCGTGTCCACGCAGTGCCAGTTGATAGGCAGCGCTCAGGCCGGCGGGACCGCCTCCGACTACCGCCAGGGTATGCACCTTGTCGGCTTTCTGCGCCGTCAGGCGGATTGCGGAATGGTCCGAGATCCAGCGCTCGAGACTGCGGATATTGACGGCACCGTCCATCTGATTACGATTGCATTCATACATGCAGGGAGCCGGGCACACCCGGCCGCAGACCGAAGGCAGCGCTTGGGTCTTAAGCAAAATCTGCGCTGCGGCATCGGGGCCGGAGGTTTTGAGGGCCTGAATGAAGCCGACCACGTCGTTGCCGGCCGGGCAGGCATGATTGCAGGGGGCGACAAAATCTTCATAACCGGGAAGCTGGGTGCTCCAGTTGCCGGTTTTCAAGCTGGTGACAATATCCTCGGAATGCGCGGTCTGGGGCTTAACCGGCGGCAGACTGGTTTGCAGATCACCGCCCACGGCTATCCCTGTCCCCGCGGAGGAAGGTTGTCGGATACGCACCTTCAGATAAGCCTCCCTGGCAGCCTCAAGGTCATCAGAGAGCCCCATTTTTGCGTAAGCGTCTGCCAGAACTTCAAATGGCAGGCCGAGGAGTTTGGCATAAGCTCCGACCAGGGTGGTGTTGATGATGACTACTGTGCTGGTGCCGATGCCATGCTTGCGTGCGATGCCGGTGGCGTCGATGATCCCGATACGGTAAGCGGCGAACTGCTCGGCATACCTCTCTGCCGGATCGGCACTGTTAAGCAGAATCACCGCACCGGCAGCAACCCCGTCCAGCACCTGGGGCCCGAGCAGGGCAGCATCAAGCACCAGCAGATGATCCGGGCGATAGACCTTGTTGCGGTTTTTGATCGGTTCGCGATCGACCCGGGTAAAGGCACGCACCGGAGCGCCGGAACGTTCGGCGCCATAATCACCGAAGGTTTGTACGTTCAGTCCGGTCTGGGCATAGATCGCCGCGATCAGCTTGGCGCAGGTTACGCCGCCCTGGCCTCCCCGGCCGTGCAGACGAATTTCCAAAGGGAAAGAGATATCGCTGGGTAATTCCGTGCGCGCTGTCTCGGTCAGCGAGGAAGGTTCTGTTTTTTTCTGGGACATGATAGCTCCTGTTCCCCTCGCAGGTTCAATCAGGAAACCTGCCTTAATTGGACCTTAGTCGTTAATTTAGCGAACAAAAAGCCAGGAAGGGGCAGAAGTTACAGGCGTGTTATTTTTCGGGAGATCAACATGAATTATCGCACCACCAAATAAAAATTTCAATACTGCGTTTATTGATTCCGGCATTTACGGATCTTTGACATCTCCATCAAAAAGGCTCGAACTAGTGACAGCTCGAGCCTTTTTGATGGAGAGTAAATTGTTGAGCATCCTGGTCTGGAAAGGAATAGTGCCGTTTTCCTTAAAATATCAGCATATCTTTCCGCGCATAAATCACTGCAAACAGGGTTGCGGTTTGATCGCCGTGGCAGGTTACGACATGCGGCAGGGTTGAATCGTAGTAGATTGAATCGCCGGGGTTGAAGATATCTGTGTGCCCAGCCAGACTGACTTCAACCTGGCCTTCGAGAACGAACAGGATCTCTTCGCCGACGTGCTGGTTAGGCGTCGTGTGCGGGGCACCGGATGGAGTGAGGGTAACGAGAAAGGGTTCCATGTGGCGGTTCTGCTTTTTGTGCCCGAGAGATTCGTAACTGTAACCACCGGAAGTTCTGGTGCTGGATTCGAAGCGTTCGACGGTTTTGTGTTCGTCGCGGCGTACGATGCAGAAGGGAGAATCGGAACTGCCGCCGAGAATTTCACCGATCGGGACATTAAAGACATTGGCCAGACTGACAATCTGCCCCAGTGGAGGAGTCGCCGTTTGTGCCTCGATCGCAGCAAGAACTGTTACCGGGATGGCAGCATCTTGCGCAACCTGTTCGAGTGTCAGCTCCTGCCTTTCGCGCAGGCTTTTGATCTTTTCACCGATATTCAATTGTTTCAGCGACATGGCTAACCTCCTGAAAAAGAGCTCTCACTACTTACCATTAAATGCGGGTGTTCGTTTTTCGATGAAGGCGTTTACCGCTTCAATATGATCCTCGGTCTGATGCGCCATGGCTTGAAAGCTGGCGCACAGGTCGAGAAATTCGGGTAATTCCTGGCTCTGGCCGAGTCTGAGCAGGCGCTTGGTCAAGCGCAGCGCCTGGGGCGGTTTGGTGGCGATCTTGGCGGCCAGTGCGCGGGCGCTGGTGAGCAGTTCATCTTCGGCGACCACATCGAGCAGCAGACCCAACTCTTTGGCTTCATCGGCCTTGACCAGTCGTCCGCTAAAGATCAGCTCTGCGGCGCGTTGAGCGCCGACAATCCGCGGTAAAAACCAGGCGCCGCCGTCACCGGGGACAATGCCGAGGTTGAGAAAGGTTTCTCCGAGCAGCGCCTTGTTTGAACCGATGCGCAGGTCACACATGCAGGCCAGATCCATCCCTGCACCGATCGCCGGACCGTTGATCGCTGCGATCAGCGGAATTTCACAGCGTTGCATGGCCAGCGGCAACTGCTGGATGCCGCGCCGGTACTGATCCTGAATCTGCAGCGTTGAACCGGCAAAGATCCCCTCCCGATCACGCATCTGCTTGATGTTCCCCCCGGCGGAGAAAGCGGAGCCCGACCCGGTTAGAATCAGGACCGAAACCTCCTGGTTATGGTTGCACCAGTCGAGTATCGCGACGATCTCTTCGACCAGCGCAGTACCGGTCAGGGCGTTGCGCACGTCTTCGCGATTGAAAGTGAGTTCGGCAACCCGGTTGTTTATGCTGAGCAGGGTGTCGGTTAAAAGCGGTGGGGCGTGCATATCAGGTCCCTTTCACCTCTCGCCGGAGTCTTTGCGGTAGGTAGCCCATTTCTGATCCACCTGCGCCTGAATGCCGCGGACCTGCTCTGGCGAAAGAGCCTTGAAGCGTACCTGCATGCTCAAATAGTCTTCAACCGGCCGCAGCTTCTCCTGCTTCAGGAGTTTCAGCGACGGCTCGGAGAGGGTTTTCTGCCCGTTCTCGATTTCATACAGATCAAACAGGCCGCACTCGACCGCGGCCTTGCCGATCTTGATCGTCATCCGTTCTTCACAGCCCCAGCCTGGTGGACAGGGGGTCTGAATATGAAAGTATTTCAGCCCGCGCATCTCTTTGGCCTTGAGCAGCTTGTCGTGAAAGTCGAGGGGGTAGCTGGCCGAACAGGTCGCGACATAAGTCGGATTGTGGGCCGCGACGATGGCCGGCAGATTTTTCCCCTGTTCCTTCTTGCCGGTATAGGGGGTGGTGGTGGTCAGGCCGCCCTGCGGCGTGGTGCCTGAGCGTTGCACCCCGGTGTTCATGTAGGCTTCGTTGTCGTAGCAGATATAGATAATGTCTTCGCCGCGCTCGAGGGCACCGGAGAGGGCCTGAATGCCGATGTCCGAGGTGCCGCCGTCACCCGCCCAGGCGACGACCTGGGTCGGTTTGCCCAGGCGTTTCATGGCGGCGCGCACGCCGGTGGCGACCGCGGCGGTCGAGGCGAAGGTGCAGTTGAAGATCGGCATCTGCGAGGCGGAGATCGGGTAGAGCCCCTGCATGACCGTCATGCAGCTGGGTGGTACGACGAAGATGCAGTCGCGCCCCAGCGCCTTGAGGCCGATGCGGTAGAGCAGGCTCATGCTGCACCCGGAACAGGCGCGGTTACCCGGGTAAACAAACTCTTCTGTGGTCAGATTGACGGCTGTGGTTCTGGCAGTTGTCTTCATAGTTGTAATCCCATCCATTGCGGCGTATCGATCTGCTCCGGTGTGGCCGCATCCTGTTGCAGGCAGGCGGCTTTCAGGGTCTGGTAGAGGTCGCTGGTCGGAATATCGCGTCCGCCCAGGCCGACAATGACGTTCGAAAGTTGCGGCCGGTTGGGGTAGGGGTAGAGTGCTGATTTCAGGTCACTATAGAGCGCACCCTGATTGCCGTAGCTGAGACCCTTTTCATAGACCATTACCCTTTTGGCCGATTGCAGGGCGATGGCGAGATGTCCCGTCGGAAAGGGGCGATAGACCTGTACCGCTAGCACGCCGACCTTGATGCCCTCTGCGCGCAGACGTTCAACAACTTCGCGGAACTGGTTGGCCAGGCTCCCCATGGCGACCACGATGAAATCGGCATCTTCACACAGAAAGGGGTCGAGAATCGGCGCGCCGCCGCGACCGAACCGCTTTTGGTAATCGGCGTCGATCTCCTCGAGCACGGTCAGCGCGTCGCGCATCTCCTGATGCAGGTTGTGGCGGATGTCCATGTAGCCGCCCTGTTTGACGCCGTGAATATCGTTGCGTGCATCAGGTAGGGTGACGGTGTTCAAGCTTTCAGGGTGCTCCGGGTCGAGGGCATGTTTGTAGGCGTATGCCGGCAGGAAATCCTGCACCGCCTGGGCCTCGGGGAGTTCGAACGGCATGTAGGTGTGTGACAGGTAATAGCCGTCGTAGTTGACCATCACCGGGATATGCACCAGCTCGGCGAGGCGGAAGGCCTTGAGGCAGATGTCGACGATCTCCTGATGATCCTTGGCGAAGAGCTGAATCCAGCCGGTGTCGCGCTGGCTCATGGCGTCCTGATGATCGTTCCACACCGACCAGGGCGCGCCGATGCCGCGGTTGACCACGCACATCACCAGAGGCAGGCGCGCGCCGGCCGCCCAGTGAAGCTGCTCGCTCATGTAGAGCAGACCGTTGGACGAGGTCGCGGTGAAGGCGCGCACCCCGGCGCTGGCGGCGCCGATGCAAACGCCCATGGCGCTGTGTTCGCTCTCGACCGCGACATACTCGGCGTCCATCTTGCCGGCGGCGATCAGCTCTGAGAGCTTCTCGGTCAAGGGTGTCTGCGGGGTGATCGGGTAGGCGGCGATTACTTCAGCGGCGGCGAGCTGTACCGCCAGCGCCGCGGCGTTGTTGCCGGAGTCGATGCGTTGCTTACTCATTGTCGCCCCCTCCCGCGAAGTTTTCTTCGGCGACCATGGTGATCGCCTGGGCCGGACACTCCTCGGCGCAGATCCCGCACCCCTTACAGTATTGCAGGTCGAATTCTGGCTTGATCGCCTTGCTCACGGTGCTGTCGGGGCAGTAGAGCCAGCAGAGGTGGCAGGCGTGTTTGCCGGTTTTGGCCGGGATGCAGCGGTTGTAGTCAATGATCGGGCGTTCGACGCGCCAGGAGCCGGTGCGTCCGGCGTCGCCGGGACCGGGGGTACTGGCGGTGGTCAATATTTTAAAACGGGAATCAGGCATGCACGCCTCCTTGTGCCGGTTCGCAGATCTCGGTGGCGTCATAGGCCAGTTGAGCAGCTTTGGCGTTTTCATCGGGTTTGCGTCCAGTAAATTCAGCAACGATGCAGCTGGTGAGCATCTCGATAGCGACCAGTCCGCTCGCTTTGCCGAGTGCGCCGATGATGCCGCTGTTGACGATCCCCTTGCGCAGCCCGGCTTCTTCGCCGAGGCGGGTAACATTGACCACGGCGACGCGAAAATCGGCCTGCTGGTGTTTGCTGGCCGGGTGGGGTGAATTGATGATCAACAGTCCGCCAGGTTTGAGTCCGGCGGTGACGTTGACCTCATTCAAGATCAGATGATCCAGTACCACGACAATATCCGGGGTCTGGATCGGCGAGAGGTCATAGATCTTGGTGCGTGAAATTTTGAGTGAGGTTGATACTGGCGCGCCGCGGCGTTCGGTGCCGAAGCTCGGCGCCATGACAACCCCGGCATAACCGGACTTGAAGGTCGCTTCGGCCACCACCTTGGCGGCAGTAATCGCACCCTGACCGCCGCGGCCGTGCCAACGGATCTGGATCATTTTTTGTGTGGGGGTCTGCATGTCTGCTCCCTGATGAAAATGAATGACGGTGTTTTTCGAATGGCTATCTTAGCTCATAAGCCGAGGGAGGCAAAGATGCTTTTATTCTGTAACGTCCGTTGGGTCGGTTCTGTTGTTTAGAGTTTTTGCCAGGCATTTAAGGCTGCAGCGGTGGTCTGTTTTTGCAGCGCGCGGCGCGCGGGCGGGGGCCGGTTATCAAACCAGATAGGCAGGAGCGCATCCTGCCGCCCCTCGGTCCCTTCATTTTGCAGCAGTCGGCGTTCAATGACCTGTGGGAGGTTGAGTACTTCGCTATGATCGAGAATCGGTTCAAAACAGCAATCGACCCCGTCGAAGCGCGTTTGCCAGACCGAAAAATCGGCACTGGCAATGAGCTCGGCAACGGCGGCGATCAAAGCGGTCTGCGGCATCGGTTCATGTTGACGGTCGACCCAGTCGGGGCGCTGAACGGTGGCACAGAAGGATTGCCAGAATTTTTCTTCGAGGGCACCGAGGGCGATAAACCGGTCATCGGCGGTACGGTAGATCTGGTAGCAGGCGGCGCCGCCGGTGAGCAGATCACTCCCGCGGGAAAGAGACTCCCCTGCTCGTTGGGCCGCGGTCAGCGGGAAAGACTGCCAGGAGAGGGCAACTTCAAACAGGCTGATATCAATATAAGCGCCTTTGCCCGTTGTGTTGCGGCGCAGCAGGGCAGCGAGGATGGCGGTAACTGCCTGCTGGCCGGTGGCGTGATCACAGATCGGCGGAAAAGGGATGACCGGCGTTTCGCGGCTTCCGGTCAGGCTGAGCATGCCGCTCATGGCCAGATAGGTCAGGTCATGTCCGGCGCGCTCGCGGCAGGGGCCGGTTTGACCGAAGCCCGAAAGCGCGCAGTGGATCAGGTTCGGATTCAATTCCTGCAGGCGGGCGCGGCCGAAGCCGAGACGCTCAAGCACGCCCGGGCGAAAGGATTCGAGCAGGACATCGGCGCGGGTGATCAATTCGGCGAGCACCTCTCCGCCGGATTCGGTTTTCAAATCGAGAGGCAAAAGGGTCTTGCCAGCGTTGATCTGCTTATACCAGGGGGAGACGCCATCTTCATCCTGCAGGATAAAGTGACTCATCGGATCGCCCTGCGGCGGTTCAATCTTCAGTACTTCGGCGCCAAAATCGGCGAGCATCTGGGTGGTGAAGGGACCGGGCAGATACTGGCTGAGGTCGAGGACCCGCACCCCGGCGAGGCAGTCGTTAAGCATCAATTCACCTCATCAGGGTTCTAAGGTGAATTCCCAGGAGCAGAAGAAATCGTCCGGGTGCGCGTCGGGCGGACAAGCGATGCATCTGGTCGTAATGCGCGGGTCGATGGTGCGGGCGAACTCACTGTATTCAACGATGCCGACCGATTTGCAGGGGAAGTCATCCAGCCCCTTGCGCTTGCGCGCTGACTGCACCCGACAATCAACCATGCGAAAGACGGCACGGGTGTCACTGACCTCGATCGCCTCCTGCAGGTTGAGGCGGGCGTAGAGTCGATGATTCAGACACTCGAGTAAGGCCGGGATGCCGCCCCCCGGCTGGAGATTAAGTCGCGCCATGATGCGTTTGGCTTCGATCACAGTAAAATGCCGCCAGGCGTCTGTATCGGCGGCGATGGCGACCTCCATGCCGTGGGTCTTTTCGATTGCCTGGAACCAGAGACCGTCGTGGGCCAGCCAGTTTTTGGCATCGTCCTGGATGATGGTGATGAGTTCCTGTTTGCTGAGTTTTTGTAAAAGTTTGAGACCTTCATCGGGTGCGCTGGCTTGGCTTGACATGGGATTTCTCCTTAAAGTTGTGTGCTATGAAATAATTAGGTTAATCAGGGTCGCGGGGTTGCGCCCCGCACGCCGCCTTACTTTCTTGCTGCGCGGCAAGAAAGTAAGCAAAGAAACGCGCCCGACCTCCTTGCCCGCCTTTGGCGGGTTTCCTCCGCTACATGCCGATTTTGAGCTCACTCGGAAACTCGCCTGCGGCTCAGACATCCTCGCTCGAAATCCTCAAAATCTCTATTCCGTTCCGGCGGCGTCACACGGGGAGGCTAAATCGCGACGGGGCGCTGGTCGTCGATGACTTTGCCATCGTTGGGCAGCTTTCCCGGTGCTACAAATTCTACCGTTCCGCGCAGCTTGGTCAGGTCGCGGATGGTTTCTATAACTGCTGCTTGCAAATTAGAGGCAGCGGTCTCAGCACATTCAATCTGCAGGCACATCGCATCCTGATCCTCGACTCGGGTAACCACCAACCTGCCCCGTCCCAGCTCTGGATGGCGCTTGAGGATTGCGGCGATCTGGCTGGGGTGGACGAACATGCCGCGGATTTTGGTGGTTTGGTCGGCGCGGCCCATCCAGCCTTTAATGCGCTGGTTGGTGCGGCCGCAGGGGCTTGGCCCGGGCAGGATCGCCGAGAGATCACCGGTCGCGAAACGGATCAGCGGGTAGTCGGGGTTGAGGCTGGTGACGACGACTTCGCCGACTTCACCTTCGGCCACGAGTTCGCCGGTGCCGGTGCGCACGATTTCGAGGATGATCCCTTCATCGACGATCATCCCTTCTTGCGCCTTGGACTCGTAGGCGATCAGACCGAGGTCTGCGGTGGCGTAGCATTGCAGCACGGCGATGCCACGTGCGGCGAAGGCAGCGCGTAGCGTTGGTGGCAGATATTCACCGGAAACAAGAGCTTTTGTGAGGCAGGAGAGATCGATGCCGAGTTCGTCTGCTTTGTCGAGGATCAGTTTTAAAAACGATGGCGTACCGACATAGCCCTCGGGGCGGACATGGGCCATGGTCTGGACCTGTAGTTCGGTCTGGCCGACGCCGGCCGGAACCGTCGCGCAACCGAGTGCGCGGGCACCGGATTCGAACATCATTCCCGCCGGGGTGAAATGGTAGGAGAAGCAGTTGTGAATAATTTCGCCGCGGCGGAAGCCGGCAGCGTAAAGTGCACGCGCAAAACGCCAGAAATCGGGTCTGGTCGAACCGGGCTCGAAGATTGGGCCGGGTGAGGCGAAGATTTGGCAGAGTGCCGGGGGAGTGATGCCGGTCAGGCCGCCGAAGATCGGCAGATTCTGCTGGCGCTTGATCAACTCGGTCTTATGCAAGAGGGGCAATTTGGCCAGGGCCACACGATTACTGACACTCGCGCCTTTAATCCCGCCCAGGGTCTCGGCAAAAGCAGATGCCGTGGTCTGGGCATGCTCGAGCTGCTCAGCCAGTTGTGTAAACAGTTCGGTCTCGCGTTGTTCGGCGCTGCGGGTTTCGAGGTTGTCGTAGAAATCGGACATGGTTTCTCCGCGTGAAATTAAATCCCCTCTCCCTGAGGAGAGGGCTAGGGGGACTGTTCGTAAAAGGGCCCCCTCATCCGGCCAGCAGCCACCTTCTCCCTCAGGGAGAAGGGTTTTGGGTCACATCCAGCGTTTTCTGCGCTTATATGACTTCAAATTCTTGAACGACTTGCGTTCCTTATCGCCACCGGCCAGATAAAACTCTTTCATATCCTCATTGTTGAGCAGATCTTCGCCGCTGCCGTCGAGGACGATCTTGCCCGACTCCATGACGTAGCCGTAGTTGGCGCTGTGCAGGGCCATGTTGGCGTTCTGTTCAACCAGCAGCATGGTGATCCCCTGTTCCTGGTTGATGTTGCGGATGATCTCGAAGACCTCCTTGACCAGCAGTGGTGAGAGGCCCATGGAGGGTTCGTCGAGCAGAATCATCTCGGGCTTGGCCATGATCGCGCGGCCGATGGCAAGCATCTGCTGTTCGCCGCCCGAGAGGTAGCCGGCCATGCCGGTGCGTTCCTTCAAACGTGGGAAATAATGAAAGACCTTCTCGATATCCCCCTTGATGGCGCCGCGGTCCTTGCGGGTGAAGGCGCCGAGGCGGAGGTTTTCGATGACCGTCATATCCTCGATGATCCGACGTCCCTCCATGACCTGAAAAATCCCCTTGCGCACGATGGCGTCGGGGTCACTGTTGGCGATGTTCTCTCCCTTGAAGGTGATAGTGCCGCGCGTGACCTCGCCGTCCTCGGTCTTGAGCAGTCCGGAGATTGCCTTCAAGGTGGTCGATTTTCCGGCGCCGTTGGGCCCGAGCAGGGTGACAAGTTCGCCTCTGGGGACGTCGAGGCTGATACCCCGCAACACCAGAATGACTTCGTCATAAACAACTTCGATGTTGTTGACCGAGAGAATGATCTCTTTTTCGGCAGGCTGTGCAGCAACCTTAACGGCCGGCTCTCCCATGGAAACACTCCGATCAAAAGGGAAAAGGTTCGGTGTTCAATATTCCAGGTCTGGAATTCAATAACGGGAAGCCCGCACCTCGAAGATTGAAGCTGTGCGGGGATGATATCACCCCCGCACAGAGGAATAACTTACCAGCCGAGCCAGTCGGCGCGGCGTGGAACTTCAACGGTTGATTGCAGGTTGAATTTGAAATCGCCGCCGTTGTAGGTCGTGGTATAGACCGAAACTTCGGTGGTGCCGCGGTGATCTTCGCTGGTCCATGTTGATGGCTTGCAGACCCCTTCGAGGCCGGCCGGGACATGGTTCTTCATCTGCTCCATCCCCTTCTTGATGTTCGGCCCGGTGATCCCACCCTTCATTTTGTCGGCGGCGATCATGGCGTCTTTCATGAAGTACACCGTGCAGATACCGCGCATGTAGTGCAGGTTATGATAGGTCTTGCCGGAAGGGTCAGACATTTTTGCGATTTCGCGAACCATGGCCATCCCCGGAGCTGAATCGTTCCAGGAGGGTGAGCCGAGAGGGACGGCTACACCATCGCCTGATTGCCCAGCGGCTTTGATCGAGTTTTCATCCCAACCCCAGACATTGGCCAGAAACTGGGGATTGGCGCCAACGGTACCGCAGGAGTTGAGCAGCGAGATGTTCGAGCCGGCGGTGTTACCCATGTAGGCGTAGTTCGCCCCGGAATCCTTGAGGGTCAGACACTGCGCCTTGGCATCGCCGGGCTTCAGGGAATAAACGATCGGGTTCAGCACTTCGAAGCCGAGTTCCTTGGCGTAGGCCGCACAGGCTGCCTTGGGTGCGTTGGGGTAGGGGTGGTTGGCGCCCATGTGAATGAATTTTGGTGCGTCTTTATGCCCTTTGGCTTTCCAGTCTTCGGCGGCCCACTGCACCAGCCCGCGGCAGGTGTCGGAATAGGAGGGTCCGTAGAAGAAGTTATATGGGGCAGCCGATTTGCTGTGCTCAGATTTGCCGGTCGGGTCGGTCAGGTGACCGGAATAGGAGGCCGAGAAATAGGGGATTTTATCCTTGGCGACGAACTGGACCAGGGCTTCGGTGTCGGCGGTACCCCAGCCTTGAATAGCGACCGGTTTGAGATCGGAGACCCAGCGCTTGTAGGTCGCCACGGCCTGCGGAGCCTTGTAGGAGTAATCGACGGTTTCGTAGTTGAGCAGTTTGCCATCGATGCCGCCATGGGCATTGATGTATTTCATGGCATCGTCGATACCGTTGCCATAGGGGACGCCGACGTCAGAGGTCGGGCCGGTGTAGCAGGCCAGATGGCCGACCGGGATAGTATCGGCGGCGAATGCAAGGGTTGTAATACTGAACATTGCCAGGACCAGGGTTCCACAGAGTAGCTTTTTGCGCATGACGTGTTTCCTCCTTAAACGTTGATGGAACATGACGGGGTCATCGGGGAGTCGGTTCCCGTGCGTAAACTCTCAACCCCAGGCAAGCACTGCCTTGGAAATTATAGCGAGCATATCTGTCTATGGTTTCAGCCTCACCAGCAAGAGCAACGGGTCTCCAGCCCCTGCCTGCGTTCAACGTCGTCACTTGACTTCCTGCTGGCAGGGTCTTCAGACCAGATGCCAGGGAGTTTGCAGATCAGTACGAAAACGGATACAGCTTCCAGTAGTTCTTGATCATCTTCCAGCGATGGGACAGGCCGTCCGGTTCAAAGATCAGAAACAGGATAATCGCCAGGCCGATGGACATGGCTTTGATGTAGGCCAAAGCCTGGGTCAAAGCAGTGCTGTTACTCCCGATCAGATGCACGCCAAACGCCATCACCTCGGGGAGCAGCACCATGAAGATGGTGCCGAGCATGGTCCCCATCACCGAGCCGAGGCCGCCGATGATGATCATGGCCAGAAACTGAATCGAAAGCACGATGGTGAAGCCTTCGACCGAGACGAAGCCAAGGTAGTGACCAAAAAGGGCGCCGCCGATTCCGGCATAGAACGAGGAGATGCCGAAGGAGAGAATCCGGTATTTGTTGAGGTTGATCCCCATGATTTCGGCCGACAGGTAATGATCACGTACCGCGATAAAGGCTCGGCCGTCGCGGGTGCGCAACAGGTTGGTGCCGGCCAGGAACATGATGATGACGTAGAAGAGTACGACATAAAAATAGGAGCGGTCGTCGTTCATGGTGTAGCCGAAAATGCTGAACGGGGCGGCCATGGCGCCGGCCGAGCCGCCGGTAAACCAGTCGGCGCGGGCGAAGAAGTCTTCGAGGATGTACTGCGAGGCCAGAGTCGCGATCGCCAGGTAGAGTCCCTTGATCCGGCCGGCCGGGATGCCGACCATCAGCCCGACGGCCATGGTCAAAAGCCCCGCCAGCGGGATGCAGAAGAAGACCGGCAGGCCGGTGGTGTTGTTGATCCAGGCGGAGGTAAAGGCCCCCAGACCGAAGAAGGCGGCGTGGCCGAGGGAGATCTGGCCGGTGAACCCGACGACGATGTTCAGCCCCAATGCGGCAATGCCGTAGTAGCCGATCTGGATCAGCAGGTTCAGCTGGTAGGCGTCGCACACCAGGGGGGAGAGCATCAGCACCAGAATTGAAACAATCGCCACCCGCCGTGCCAGGGGGGTCGGGAAGATCGTGGTGTCCTGTCGGTAGTTGGTGCGGAACTCTCCGCAGCGCATGCGTGAATGAGCAGAGGCCATAGGCTTAAATCCTCTCGATGTCTTTGGTGCCGAAGAGCCCATAAGGCTTGATCATCAGAATAATGACCAGGGCATAGAAGGGGGCGATGTTGTACATGTTTCCGAGGTGCAGCCACTGGCTGTCGAAAAATTCGGCCAGATTCTCGAGCACCCCGATGATGAGTCCGCCGACAATCGAGCCGATGATCGAATCCATGCCGCCCAGAATCACCACCGGAAAGACCTTGATGCCGATGAAGGAGAGCGCCGAGGAGACGCCGTTGACCATGCCGATGACCACCCCGGCCAGGGCCGAAACGACCGCGGAAATTGCCCAGGCGGCGGCAAACACGTGTTTGACCGAGATCCCGAGGCTCTGGGCGATCTGCTGGTTGAAGGCGGTGGCGCGCATCGCCAGCCCCATTCGCGAATATTTGAAGAAGATATAGAAGCCGACCATGATGATGAGCGAAATGACCAGACTCATGATGTAGGCGGTCTCGATCTGCAGCCCGGCGATATTCACCGATTCGGTTTCAAAGACCTTGGGAAAGGCTTTGGTGTAGCCGCCAAAAATCCAGGAGACCAGCGCCTGGAAAAACATCGAGAGGCCGATAGTGACCATGATTACCGAGATGATCGGTTCGCCGATCATCGGGCGCAACACCACGATCTGCAGCACGATGCCGAAAATAAACATGAACACCAGGGTCAGGGGGAAGGCGAAGTAGAAGGGGAGCTGAAATTTGACCAGCATCGCCCAGCAGGTCCAGGCGCCGATGAGCAGAAATTCACCCTGGGCAAAATTGATGATACGGGTCGATTTGTAGATCAGCACGAAGCACATGGCCACCACCCCGTAGAGGGTGCCGACGATCAGGCCGTTGACCAGTAGCTGGGTCAGCAGTTCAAAATTCATCTTTCTCTCCTTAAGGGGTTAGTGGGCCGCTTGCCGCCGGACCTGTTTGGTCAGCTGGCCTGCAGATTCCTTCTGCAGATCAACCACCCGGACATCGGTCTGGATGCGAGATTTGTTGCCGTCCTGAAAGGTGATGACCGTGTCGATATGGACGATCTCCTCTTCGCTGTAGATTGTATCGATGATCTCGGCGTACTTCTCCTTGATCACTCCGCGGCGTACCTTGCGGGTGCGGGTCAGCTCGCCGTCGTCGGCGTCGAGTTGCTTGTAGAGCAGCAGGAATTTGCGGATCCGCTGGGCCTCGGGCAGGCTGGCGTTAACCTGCTCCACCTCCTTCTGCACCATGTCGTAGATCAGCGGCTGGGCCGAGAGGTTGATGTAGTTGGTAAAGGCAAGCCCGCGCTGTTCGGCCCATTTGGCGACGATGTCAAAGCGGATGCAGATGATCGCCGCCAGATAGGGGCGTTCATCCCCCTGGACGACCGCCTCGGCGATAAAGGGGGAGAACTTCAGCTTGTTCTCGATGAACTGCGGCGAGAAGCGCGTGCCGGTCGCAGTTTCGGCCAGGTCGGAGATCCGGTCGATGACCACCAGATGGCCGTTCTCTTTTTTGAAATAGCCGGCGTCGCCAGTGAGCATCCAGCCGTCGCTGAGGGCATCCGCGCTGGCCTGCTCGTTGTTGAAGTAGCCGAGAAACATCCCTTTCGATTTGGCGACGACCTGGCCAACGCCGTTAGCATCAGGGTTATCGATGCGCACCTCGGCGTTTTCGAAGGGGATACCGACGCTGTCGAAATCCACATCGTCCGCCTCATGGATGGTGTAGGCCCCGCCCATTTCGGTCTGGCCGTACAGTTGGCGGAGCGGCACCCCCATGGCGAGGAAGAACTTGAAGGTGTCGGGGCCCAGGGCGGCGCCACCGGTCGCGGCCGAGCGCAGAAAGGAGAAGCCGAGCCGGTCCTTGAGCGCCTTGAACAGCAGCCAGTAGGCCAGTTTCGACTGTGCCTTCCCCTGCAGGGCGGCCTTGTCGGCCAGCGCCATGCCGAACTTGAACATCCTCTGTTTAAACGGGGTGGCATCCATCATCTTGGCCTTGACGTCGGCGGCGACGGACTCCCAGACGCGCGGCGCCAGGAGCACGAAGTTCGGGCCGATCTCGCGCAGGTCGGCCATCATCGTCTCTGGTTCCTCGACGAAGTTGACGATCTGACGACAGATCAGCGCCTGAGCCACGGCGTAGACCTGTTCCATAATCCAGGGGAGCGGCAGCACCGAGACATAGTTGTCGCTCGGATACTTGGGGTCGGCGTGCAGATAGGCGAGGCTGTGTTCGAGCATCGGCCCACATTGCAGCATGGCCAGTTTCGGATTCGAGGTGGTGCCGGAGGTCGGGCAGAGGATGGCGACATCTGCCGCCTGTCCCGCAGCGAGCAGCTGCGCGTAGAGCTCTGGCTGCTCGGCGTCCAGCTGTTCGCCCGCTTTCATCAGGTCGAGGTGGCTGAGCAGGCGAGGATCATCGTATTTGCGCATGCCGCGCGGGTCACAATAGATGATGTGCTTCACGCAGGGGCACTCGGCGGTGATCTCAAGGACCTTGTCGACCTGCTCTTCATCCTCGGCGATGATGATCTTGGCGCCGGCGTAGTTGATCAGGTAGGCGACCTCTTCGTTGAGCGAATCCTGGTAGATGCCGAAGATCATCGCGCGCAGGGCATGGGAGGCAATCTCACCGATCACCCATTCCGGTCGATTGTCGCCGATGATGCCGACCGAATCACCATGGGCGATCCCCAGATGGTGCATGCCGAGGGCAAAGTGCTTGACCAGCTTATGGTAAGCGCTCCAGTTGTAAGCGTTCCAGATGCCGAACTCCTTCTCGCGCAGGGCGACTTCGTCCGGCCAGTTGGCTGCGTTGTAGGCGAGCAGCTTGGGAAAGGTGTCGTACTGCTTGATATCGGCGTATTCGGCTGGCATCAGGCAACCTCCCCGGCGGATTGTGCAGTTGCAGAAGGTTCGTCATCCACGCCCAGATAGGCTTTTTTAACCTGTGGGTTGGCCATCACTTCGTCCGGCAGGCCACTTGCGATCTTCTTGCCGAAATCGAGCACCATCACCCGGTGGGAGATATCCATGACCACCCCCATGTCGTGCTCGATCATTACCACCGTCATCCCCCACTCTTCATTGAGGTCGATGATGTAGCGCGCCATGTCCTCTTTCTCTTCCAGATTCATCCCGGCCATCGGTTCATCGAGCAGAATCAGATCGGGACGCAGGGCCACGGCGCGGGCCAGCTCGACCCGTTTGCGCAGACCGTAGGAGAGAGTGCCGGCGATCGACTTGCGAATATGCGCGATCTCGAGAAAATCGATGATGTCCTCGACCTCGGCGCGGTGCTTCAATTCCTCTCTTCGTGCGCCGGTTAACCAGTAGAGGGAGCCGCTGAGGAAGTTGTTTTTGAGCAGATGGTGACGTCCGACCATGATGTTGTCGAGTACGGTCATGTGGGCGAAGAGCGCAAGATTCTGAAAGGTGCGGCCGATCCCCAAGGTGCAGCGGTCGTTGGGGCGCAGGCCGATCATCTCCTTCTGCCGGAAGGTGATCGAACCCTTGTTCGGCTGGTAGCGGCCCGAGATACAGTTGAGCATAGATGTCTTACCGGCACCGTTAGGACCGATGATTGAGAAGATTTCGCCTGGGTTGACGCTGAAGCTGACGTCGGTCAGGGCATGAACCCCGCCGAAAGAGAGGGAGATGTCGCTGACCTGAAGCAGAGGGGGTGTTTCAGCCATAGAAGGAATCCTCCTCAAGCGGGAAAACTAGATCGCAGCGGATAGCCTGGCCGACAACGATTCGAAGATGATAGTGAAGAACCTGAAGATTGCAAGCAAGGTACCAAACAACGTTTTATTTATTTCTAATCAGGGTAAGAGCCTTTATCTATTTGAAATAAGAGAGAATTTTATCAGAGGGAACAGCGATGAATGCTCATGGCGCGATCTCAATCGATGTCCTTTTTGTTTACACTGTTACACCCCATTTACAGTCGGCAGAAGTCAGCGTCAAAGAACCGTGTTGTCAGACCAGAATCCCCGGTTGTTGGCGGGGTTGCCACCTGCTCCGGTGACTACTGGAGGTGGTATTTATGCAGTTTTTTGTAGAGACCGGGGCGCGAGATTCCCAGCACGCTTGCGGCGTTCAGTTTGTTGCCGCCGGACTGTGTCAGGGAGGCCTCAATCAAGAGCCGTTCCATCTCGTCCATAATCTCCTGTAAGGGCTTCTGGCCGATGCAGGAGAGCAGGTTCTCCTGTTGGGAAGAGTCCAGCGGCGAGACGGCGCTCGGCGAAGCTCCACGAATATGCCGCGGTAGATCCCCGGCTTCAATCCTGGTGCCGGTGGCCATATTGAAGGCACTCTCTATCGCATTGCGCAGTTCGCGGATATTGCCGGGGAAGTCATAGTTTTTCAGAAGTTGCCAGGCCTCTTCGTCCAGGCCTTGAATGTTCATTTCGAACTCAGCATTAAAGTCGTCGATCAGATGTTTGGTGATAAAGTAGATATCATCCCGCCGCTCACGCAAGGCCGGGATTTCGAGAGCGATGACGTTCAGTCGATAATAGAGGTCGGTGCGGAACAGGCCGTTTCGGACCTTCTCTTCCAGATTCACGTTGGTCGCTGCCACCACCCGGATGTCGATCCGTTTGGTGGCCGTACTCCCCAAGGGGGTGACCTCGCGTTCCTGGAGCACGCGCAGCAGCTTGGCCTGCATGATCATCGGCATGTCGCTGATCTCGTCGAGAAAGATCGTGCCGCCATCGGCCAGTTCGAATTTGCCGATCTGGCCCCCTTTTTTTGCGCCAGTAAAGGCACCATCGGTGTAGCCGAACAGTTCTGATTCGAGCAGCAGGTCGGGGATGGCCGCGCAGTTGACCCGTACGAAGGGGCCATAACGCCGCTTGCTCGCCGCATGCAGGGCGTGAGCGAAGAGTTCCTTGCCGGTGCCGCTCTCGCCCATCAGCAGGACGTTGGAGGGTCGTTCGGCGATGCGCAACAGCTTCTCCTTGAGGTCCTTCATCCGTTTGCTGTGTCCGATGATACTGTTGCAGTCGTACTTGAAACTGAGGCCCGAGGATTGCCCCCGCGATTTGGGCGCGCTCGAGCTGGGGGTGAAGTTCTGGAACTTGTCAGCGATGCGGGTGAGCTCGCGCATATCACTGAACAGCACCTTCCCCCAGGCGCCGAGCATCTTCCCCTCTTTAAATAGCGGGTAGCGGCTGACCACCGTCTGGCGCCCGTTGAGCAGGTGCGGCTCGGCGACTTCGGCCTGGCCGGTATCCATGACCACCGGCAGGCGTGAGGGGTTTGAGTTGGGGTAGGCCTTGTGGACATGTTTGCCGAGCAGTTCGCCGGCGCGCAATCCGAGGACGTCGGCAAAGGGTTGATTGATCATGGTGATGATGCAGTCGGTGTTGACCAGAATCAGGCTCTCCTGGGTGAGGGTAGAGCCCTGGTCCATGGAACAGAGCAGGTCCGGCATTTCCAGGCTGGAGGTCGTGAGTTGTTCGCTGCGCATCAGGCTGAACAGGCCGGCGGAGAGCTGAGGGTCTTTGCCGAGGGACGTATAGTCGCAGTAGTGTTTAACGTTGTTGATCCAGACCGGCTGTGATTTGAAACAGACCCCCTGCACCAGCAGGGTATGGAGGAAACCGAGTTTAATCACCTGTCCAAGGCGCTGACCAATCAGTTCTTCGGGTCGTCTGGCGAGCAAGGCAAAGCATTCTTCGTTGGAGGTGATGATCCGTTGCTCGGAATCAAGCACCGCCAGCCAGCTCTCTTCTAACGGGGTGACCCCGTCCAGATTATAACCGGCCCGTTCTGCCACCTGCGCAAAGCCCATGGATTGACTCCCTTTGGGTTGGTTGTCTCTCGCTCTTTTCGTGAAAGTTGAAAGATGATAATACAGTGTTTTATAAAAAATTCAAAAAGAATTAGTTTAGCCATTGGAAACTAAAATTTGATTGTGAGGAAACAGCCTGCACCATTGCGTTCTCCGGGTAGACACCGGCCAACCTTCGATTTACCGACTTTTGAAAAAGAAGTGTAAACCTGTGTTTACAGATGTCGGGTCTGTTGCGGGAAAGATGTTCACGGGTGGTTTTGCGCACAATCTCCGAAAAGACTGATGGCTCGCGGCCCTAAGTTACTCTGCTGAGGTAAAATATAAGCGTGGCATACTGATTGCTAAAACATTGTTCTTTGTCTCTCATGCCAACAGAAGGAGAACGCACCATGGAGAATGCCGTCTATCAGGCACAGCACCCTATCCGCTTTGTGACCGCTACCAGCCTGTATGATGGTCATGATGTCTCGATAAATATCATGCGCCGGATCCTGCAGGACTCGGGCGCCGAAGTTGTGCACCTGGGGCACAATCGTTCTGCGCAGGAGGTCGTCACCGCGGCGATTACGGAAGATGCGCAGGGGATCGCGGTCAGTTCCTACCAGGGGGGGCATCTCGAATATTTCAAATATATCCGTGATCTTCTGGTTGCGCAGGATGCCGGACATATCCGGATTTTCGGTGGGGGCGGGGGCGTCATCCTGCCGGAAGAGATTCGCGAGCTCGAAGACTATGGGATTTGCAAAATTTTCTCCCCTGAAGACGGTCGGCGCATGGGGCTGCAGGGGATGGTCAACTTTAAGCTCGAGCAGTGCGATTTTGAGACACCCCAGCAGTTTGAGCGTGATCTCAAACGTCTGTCGCAGCGGGATTGTCAGGCGATCGCCCGCCTGATTACCAGCGCTGAGCGCCTGGTCGACAGTCGCGATGATCAGCTGGCTGCCCAGCAAAAAGCGGTTCACGCTCTGGCTCGGCCGGTGCCGGTGCTCGGCATTACCGGCACCGGCGGGGCGGGCAAAAGCTCGCTGACCGATGAGTTGGTCAGGCGTTTTCTGCGCGATTTCAGTGACAAGACCGTCGCGATACTGTCCGTCGATCCGACCCGCAAGCGCACCGGCGGTGCTCTGCTCGGTGACCGTATCCGCATGAACGCCATCGATACGCCGCGGGTCTTTATGCGTTCGCTGGCGACGCGCGATTCGCGCAGTGAGCTCTCGACCGCAATCCACGAGGCGCTCGAGGTGCTGAAGGCGGCGCGTTTCGACCTGATCATCGTCGAGACCAGCGGGATCGGTCAGGGGGATGCCGGGATTGTCGAGGTTTGCGATTTGTCGCTCTATGTCATGACCAGCGAGTTCGGTGCGCCGACCCAGTTGGAGAAGATCGATATGCTCGACTTCGCCGATCTGATCGTGCTCAACAAGATGGAGAAACGCGGCGCCGAGGACGCTCTGCGCAACGTGCGCAAACAGTACCGGCGCAACCGCAAACTGTTCGATGCCGCCGATGAGGAGCTGCCGGTCTTCGGCACCATCGCCAGTCAGTTCAACGACATCGGGGTCAATCGGCTCTACCGTGCGCTGATCGACCTGCTCAATGATAAATGTACTCTCGATTGGGAGTCGCAACTCGAAGTGGGTGAGGGACAGAGCCTGGCCCAGCAGATCATCCCGCCGGAGCAGATCGGCTATCTGGCCGAGATCGTTCACAGTGTCAGGGCTTATCGCAAACAGGTCGAAAGTCAGGTGCTTGTCGGGCGGCAGCTCTTTCAGCTCTCCGGCGCGCGCGACCTGCTGGCTGAAAAATGTGCCTGTCAGATCGCCGATCTTGAGACCCTGGTAACCCGGGCCGAAGCCGCCCTCAGCGAGGAGAACCGTAAGCTGCTGCAAACCTGGCCCGCGCTTAAGAAGGCCTACCGTGAAGAGGTCATGGTGACCCGTGTGCGTGACAAGGAGATCCGTACCGAACTGACCACCACCACCCTTTCTGGGACGCGAATCCCCAGGGTCTGTCTGCCCGATTTTGCCGATTACGGCGAGATTATCCGCTGGTGCATGACGGAGAACGCCCCCGGTTTCTTCCCCTACACCGCTGGTCTCTTCCCCTTCAAGCGCACCGCCGAAGATCCCAAGCGCCAGTTTGCCGGTGAGGGGACGCCCGAACGCACCAATCGACGTTTTCACTACCTGACCCAGGATGATGACGCCAAGCGGCTCTCGACCGCCTTCGACAGCGTGACCCTGTATGGGGAAGACCCGGACGAGCGCCCCGACATCTACGGCAAGGTCGGGATGTCCGGGGTGTCGATCTGTACCCTGAACGACATGCAAAAGCTGTTCGCCGGCTTCGATCTTTGCGATCCGATGACCTCGGTCTCGCTGACCATCAACGGTCCGGCGCCGATGCTTTTGGCGATGTTCATGAACACCGCTATCCGCCAGCAGCTGGATAAGTTCAAAGCCGATAACGGGCGTCAACCGACGGCTGCCGAGGCGGCCGAGATCCAGAGCTGGACCCTGCAGACGGTGCGCGGCACGGTGCAGGCTGATATATTAAAAGAGGATCAGGGGCAGAACACCTGCATCTTCACCACTGAGTTCGCGTTGCGCATGATGGGGGATGTGCAGCAGTATTTTATCGATCAGAAGGTGCGCAATTACTACTCGGTCTCGATCAGCGGCTATCATATCGCCGAGGCCGGCGCCAACCCGATCAGCCAGCTGGCCTTCACCCTCTCGAACGGCTTTACCTTCGTCGAGTATTATCTGGCGCGGGGCATGCACATCGATGACTTTGCCGGCAACCTCTCTTTCTTCTTCAGCAACGGTCTCGACTCTGAATACACCGTGATCGGGCGGGTTGCACGCCGGATCTGGTCGGTGGTGATGCGCGAGCGTTACGGCGCCAACACCAAAAGCCAGATGCTCAAGTATCACATCCAGACCTCAGGAAGGTCGCTGCACGCCCAGGAGATGAATTTCAACGATATCCGCACAACTCTTCAGGCGCTGATGGCGATTTATGACAACTGTAACTCGCTGCACACCAACGCCTACGACGAGGCGGTGACTACCCCGACTGAAGAGTCGGTGCGGCGTGCGATGGCGATCCAGTTGATCATCAACAAGGAGCTGGGGATGGCCAGGAACGAAAATCCCCTGCAGGGCTCCTTCATCGTCGAGGAGCTGACCGATCTGGTCGAAGCGGCGGTGCTGGCGCAGTTCGAACAGATCAATCAGCGTGGCGGGGTGCTCGGGGCGATGGAGACCCTGTATCAGCGCACCAAGATTCAGGAAGAGTCCATGCTCTACGAACATCAGAAGCACACCGGTGAGCTGCCGATCATCGGGGTTAACACCTACCTGAACCCGAAGAATGCTGATGGTTACGTAATCCCCGGCGAACTGGCCCGTTCGACCGAAGAGGAGAAGCGTCACCAGATCACCAACCTGCGCGCATTTCAGTCCGAACATGCAGCTGAAGCCGGGGCTGCGCTCAAGCGCTTGCAGCAGGCGGCCGAAAGCGGGGGCAACATCTTCGCCGAGCTGATGGAGACGGTCAAGGTCGCCTCACTCGGGCAGATCAGCGCGGCGTTGTATGAGGTTGGCGGGCAGTATCGCCGCAACATGTAGGCGGCGGATGAAAAGCACCCATCTGCGGCGTTGCCCTTGCCTGAATCGCTGCGGAGTAGCTACCGCTACACCTCACTCTTCAGGCTGTGGGCGCCTAGCAGCTGGGCACTTTTGATTCGTCTTGGGAGTTTTCGTGTCAAAATAGGAGAAACCTATGTTTGCTGTTGAAAAGAAAGATGATATTGCGATTCTGCGCATGCAGTATGGGTCGGCGAACGCCATGGATCTGAACTTTTGTGTCGACCTGAGCAATATGATTCGGGAGTTGGCGGAACACTCATCCCGTGCGATTGTGCTCACCGGGCAGGGGAAGATTTTTTCGGCCGGGGTTGATTTGCCGCAGCTTCTGGCCGGTGGGGTTGATTATGTCCGCCAGTTTCTCCCCGCCCTCGATGAACTGCTGACAACTCTGTTTTTCTGCAACAAGCCGGTTGTTGCGGCGGTTAACGGGCATGCTATCGCCGGTGGATGTTTGCTGACCTGTTGTGCTGATCGGCGTTTTATGGCGGCGGGAAAGTCCCGGATCGGAGTGCCTGAATTACGGGTCGGGGTGCCTTTCCCGGTGGTGGCCCTTGAGATCATGCGCGCCAGAACCAATCCTGATTTCATCGCCGAGGTTATTCTGGACGCAGCGACCTATGCCCCGGCCGAGGCACGGCAACGCGGTCTGATCGATGTGGTTGTCGAGCCGGAGCAGCTTATGGGTGAGGCTCTTGCTGCGGCAGAATCACTGGCCGCGATTCGACCGGGTCTCTTTGGCTTTTCCAAACGCCAGCTGCGCCAACCGGTGCGCGAGGTGATCAATGCGAGAAGCAGAGCTCAGGCGACTGAACTGTATGCGCTCTGGGAATCAGCCGAGACCCATGCCGCGATCAATGAGTTTGTCGCCCGTACCTTAAAAAAACCTCAGGACTCCTGATGTGTCCCTGCTCAGGCTTCCTGCCTGGTGCGCAGGAGTTACGCGCGCGCCAGGCAGGAAGCCTGCATCGTCAGCGCTTATTTACTCGTCCGCAGATTGTTTAACCCACCGCGTTGATTCATCCTCCCCCGAAGGCAAAGGTCTCCATCGCCAGATTGCCGTAGCTGAAGCTGCGGTGCAGCAGGGTCCCGGGTTGTTCGTTACCGGCGCCGTAAGCGACGAGCAGCGGCTCGAAATGCTCAGGTGTCGGGTGGGCCAGGCGGGCGTGAGGGGCATGTTCGCGATAACCGAGCAGATCTGCGCTGGCCCCCTGCAGCAGTTTCTCTTCGACCCAGCTGCTGAATTCGAGCACCCAGGGTTCGGGTGGTGACCCCGAAGGGAGCAGCTTGCCGAGGTTGTGGGTGATCGCCCCCGATGCGACGATCAGCACCCCGGCCTTGCGCAGCGGCGCGAGGGCGCGGCCGAGGGCCAGGTGCTCCGTGAGAGACGCGCCGCGTTTGAGGCTGAGGGAGAGCACCGGGATCTCGGCTTCGGGCCAGGCGAGCATCAAGGGAATCCAGGCTCCGTGATCGAGGCCACGCTGCGGATCGCCGTTGAAATCAATATTCCCCTCCTGCAACACCTCGCGACAAAGGCTGATCAGCCACGCGGCGCCCTGAGCCGGGTATGTCAAACGATAAAGCTCGGCAGGAAAACCACCGAAATCATAAATTGTGGAAAATTGCAGGGCTTCCCCCAGGGTGAACTGCGCCGCTTGCCAATGCGCCGAAATGATCAGGATCCCCTTGGGTCGGGGTAGACTTTTACCCAGATCAATGAGCGCCTGCCGGGCGGGTTCCTGCGAGAGCACCAGATCCGGTGCCCCGTGCGAAAGAAAGATGGCGGGTAATTCTTGCATACTGTATCTCCTAAGTGTGCTCCTGATGGGCACTTGCAGCGATTTGTTGGCTCGAAACTGTTCAGCTCTTCGATCTATGGTTCAACTTCTGGATCCCACGTGCTGTTGGTGTGCCAGAAAAAGCTCTTTAACTTTTGATCGCTTCAACTTGCAGGGTAATCTCTACGTCATCGCCGACGGTCACCCCGCCGGACTCAAGGATTGCGTTCCAGGTCAGGCCGAAATCCTTGCGGTTGATCATCCCTTTGGCGGCAAATCCGGCGCGGACATTGCCCCAGGCATCTTTGTTCTCACCGAGAAATGCGCCGCTGAGAACAATCGGTTTGGTGGTGCCGCGAATCGTCAGGTCGCCGTAAACCTTGATGTCGTTGCCGCTCCCCTCGACCTTTTTGCTGACAAAGATCATTTCAGGAAACTTGGCCGCGTCGAAAAAGTCGGCGCTGCGCAGGTGATTGCCCCGCTTTCCGATGCGCGTATCGACCGAGGTGGTTTTGATCACGGCGGCCGCAGCAGAGAGCGTCCTGGCCTGAGAATCAGCCTCAATTGTATCCTCAAAGTCGGTAAAGTAACCGCTGACTTTGAAGAACATCAGGTGTTGCACTGTGAAGCCGACTTCCGAGTGCATCGGGTCGATTTTGTAGCTGGCGCTGAAGCCGGGTTGGGCGAAGGCGAATAGCAGTGCGATGGACAAGAGTGATTTTTTAACATGTTGGTTCTCCTGTTTCGGGTCATTGAGCTTCGAAATAAAACCATTTTGGTCACAATACTGGACGGCGCTATAGAAAAATAATATTTATATTCGACAATGAGTATTGATGAAATCTATTATTATTAATTCAAGGAGAATCGTAATGACTCTTGATCAACTTAAAATTCTGGTGCAGATTGCCGAGTCCGGCAGCGTGCTGGCTGCGGCTGAGGCCTTGCACCGAACGCAACCGACCCTCAGCGTCGGGATCCGCAAGCTGGAAGATGAACTCGGATTGACCCTCCTGGCGCGGGATCAATATCGGGCCCGCTTAACCCCGGCCGGCGAAAGGATCTGTCAGCAGGCCCGTGAAGTCTTGCGGCAGGGGACTCATTTGACCGATCTGGCCGCTCATCTGGCCAGCGGGCACGAAGCCAGGTTATGTATCGCGATTGAAGAGAGTTGCCCGGTGCCACTGGTGCTTGAGGTGTTGCGGCGGCTCGAAAAAAAATATCCGCAAACTGCGATCGAACTGGTTGGCGAGAGGCTTTGGGGTGCTCTGGAACGACTGGAGCAGAGTGACGCGGATATTGCCATCACCCCCTGGTTCGAAGAGAACATTCAACTGCAATCCTTCCCGTTCAGTCGGGTCCAGATGGTGCCCGTCGCCGCCCCGGACTTTCTGGCAGAATTCACTGCCCATTCCTTGTCGCTGGCTGATTTGAAAGACCGGGTTCAGGTGGTCGTGCGCGACAGCAGCCGCCAGCCGCGTAAGAAAAGTCTGGGGGTGATTGTTGATGGGCGGCGTTGGCTGGTCAACGATCATCAGACCAAAAAGCAGATTCTGCTGGCCGGGATGGGCTGGGGGCGGTTGCAACTGCATATGATTGCGGATGAACTGAAGAGTGGACAGCTGGAGGTGATGCAGATCGAGGATTATGGTGACAGGCCGCAGCTTGAAATTCGCGTTGCGCGCCGTCGGGACGAAGTAGTCGGGCCGGTGGCCGCTGAACTCTGGAAGATGTTTCAAGCGCTGAAGGCCGAATCCGGGTCTATTTGATCAATTCAGCGAACCCGAGCACGCGATTGCTGCGGCCATCGGTTTCAATCTTTCCTTCGACCACGCTGATGGCGAAGCCGCCGATCCCCCAGTTGCTGATCGTCTGGCGACTGACCTGCTTAAGGGTCAGTAAAGGGGTGAGAGGGTCCGGAAGCTCGGCGCTCGGCACGGGGTTGAGGTGCATCTGCCAGCCCTTGTCCCAGCGATAAAAACCGAGGGCCCAGCCCTTTTTGTTGACCTCCAGATCAGGCGCGCTGATCTTTGCCTGTTCGTGACCCGAATCAAAAAAGCCGAAGGTCTTGAGATTCTTCTTCCCCTCAGCCTGCAGATAGATATCTCCCCAACTGGCCGGGGGCCCATTCAACAGGGCCAGATAAAACCCCTGAAAATTATCCCAGTCGCTGGAATAGCGGTGGGTCAGACGGTTCCGGTTATCGAGATCCAACTCCTCGTGGATGACCCGGCCAGGAATGGTACGCCCCTGCCAGTACAGCACTGCTGCGGCGTTGCCCCAGCGCTGGTGGCGTTCGGGGTCCGGGCCTATGAGTTTGACCTGGAGGGGATTGATTTCGAGGCGTAGATCGTTGATGCGGCTTTGAATTCTGATCCCGCTATTCGAGTGTCCATAGATCTGAAAGGTCGTGGAGTAGGGGATTTTGGTCAACATTTCCGTGGGATTTGGATATGCCCCCGTGCCGACCAGGTCGATCCAGCCCTGATGTTCATCGTAGAGAACGCCAAAATGCGCGGCCTGAAATTTACCCTTATCTACTCCCCGGTTGTTATCGAGGGCGAAGAGCAGGTAGCCGGTTTCATCCTGACCGATAAAAGAGAAGTAATCGGAATAATAGACCGGAGACTCGGCCGCAGAGGCCGAACCGATCAGGAGCATCAGCAACATCAGCGGGCTGATAACAAGTATTTTTATGATGTTGCACATGGTTAAACCTTGAACAAGGGGGACGCTCGGCAGATGAACTGCACGGGCGGAGATTTTTAGTTCAGTCGATGATCAGGTTTGGCAGCTCATCCGTATCATCTGTTTTGACCGGGAAGTTTTCCTGCAGTAACTGACCACAGGTTTCAATTGCACTGCAGAGGGCGCTGCAGGCATCACCCTGCAGCATCCCCCGGGTGATGGTATCGACGACGCCGTCCCAGGTGTCGTGCGCAACCGCATTGTTGATGCCGCGATCAGCCAACACATAAACCCGGCGTTCAAAGAGCGAGAGCAGAATCAGGATCCCGGTTTCGTCCCGGGTGTGATGCAGCCCATTTTCGAGGAAGGCGACGATGGCGCGTTCTTTGACCTCTTCGCTGATCTCAGCGGGATGGATGAGGCGCCGCTTGAGGTTCGGCAGTTTGCGGATCAGCAGTTTGAATGGAAAATAACTGAGGGCGAAGAGCCACAAAAAATGCCAGAGGGATTCACCGAAAAAGGCCCAGCTGAGGGATGTTGCCGTCGCCAGCGCGAACAGCCCGGCCCCCAGGATTTCGGAGCGCGGATAGTCATAAGAGTCATCAACCAGCATCGGGACGATTTCACCGCTGGTGCGACTTTCGGCCTCTCGTACGGCCGCTTCGATGCGGGCTTGTTCTGCCGGAGTGAAAAATTCTTTGGCTGACATGTATAGGGGCCTTTTATAGTGATTTTTGATGAGCTGTGCTTGAATCAGGGTAGCCCTTCTTCACACGGAAGAGGGTGGGCTTTGGCCAGATGAGGTGAATTTACCAACCGCCTGAAGAGCCGCCGCCTCCGAAGCCGCCACCCCCGCCGCTGAAGCCACCTCCGCCGCCAAAACCGCCGCCACCCCCACCAATGAAGGGTCCGCCGACGAAAAAGCCGCCGCGTCGCCGTCCACGTCGACCACCACCGAACAGGAGCATGCCGGGTCCCAGAAAGAGCAGCAGGGCGAGTGAACCCCAGGGGCTGCGTTTTTTCTTGCGGTCGGAGTGGCCAGTTCCCTGATATTCACCGCGCACCGCTTCGGCCATGGCGGAAACTCCGGCAATGATACCGCCTTCGTAATCGCCCGCCTTGAAGCGGGGTGTGATTTCATTGTCGATAATACGGCCGGTGAGCAGGTCGGTGAGCTTCCCTTCGAGGCCATAGCCGACCTCGATGCGAATCTTGTGTTCGGCCTTGGCGATCAGCAGCAGGGCGCCGTTATCTTTCCCTTTTTGGCCAATTTTCCAGCTGTCGGCAACGCGCAGGCTGTAATCCTCGAGGGACTCCCCTTGCAGGGAATCGATTGTCAATATTACCAGTTGCGTCGAGTCGCTTTGTTCGAAGCTGCGCAGAAAACTTTCAATCTTCAGCGTGGTCTGCGGTGAAAGGAGGCCGGCCTGGTCATTGACATAGCCGTTCAGCTTGGGCACCTCAAGAGCCAGCAGGTTCAGCGGCAACAGCAGGGCGATCAGCAAGAGCAGCGTTATGCGGCGCAGGGACATGCTCAAAACTTGACCTTGGGCGCTGTTTCAGCTCCCGCCTCGGCTTTGAAGGGCTCTTTGCGCTCAAGATGAAGCAGGTAGTTGTTGGTCAGGTTGTTAGGGAAGGTGCGGATTGAGCCGTTGAAATTCTGCACCGCCGCGTTGTAGCGCTGCCGCGCAACATTGATGCGGTTTTCGGTCCCTTCCAGTTGATGCTGCAGATCGAGAAAGTTCTGGTTGGCCTTGAGGTCGGGGTAGCGTTCAGCAACCACGAGCAATCGCGACAGCGCGCCCGACAGTGCACCCTGGGCCTGCTGAAATTTCTGCAGCGCCGCTGGATTCGCCAGATCGCCGGTATTGATCTGGGTCTGGCCGACACTGGCGCGGGCCTTGGTGACAGCCTCCAGGGTCTCTTTTTCGTGGGCAGCATAGCCCTTGACCGTCTCGACCAGGTTCGGGATCAGGTCATTACGGCGCTGATAGGTGGCCTCGACATTGGCCCAGGCGGCAAACACCGCTTCTTCATTTTTTTGTATCTGGTTGTAGCCGCAGCCACTCAGGGCGGGCAGGGTGACGAGCGCAGCAATCAGGAGCAGAGTCAGACGTTTCAGCATGGGGTCGGGATCCTTTGTCTTGGTTTAAAAATAAACCTGTTTTTTTGATCGGTTGAACAATACCCCCCAGCATAGCCCTCAGGCCCGAGGGTTGTAAAGAGCTAAGCAGGATCACGAGCCGGGTGCTGAGAGCTGAAGGAGGATTGATCTGGCGGGAGCAGGGTATGAGCCTTTGGAATTGAGCGGCTTAATCAGCAACGCAGCGACAATCTCTGGCGCTGCGTTGCTGGTGTCAGGGAATAATATCGGACAGCTTTCTAGGAGCCGAAGCCGAAGAAACCCGGGAAGATGACCAGAATGGCCAGCACCATCACCTGCAGGGCGATAAACGGTGTCACCCCGCGGTAGATATCCATGGTTTTTACCTCCGGCGGCGCGACCCCTTTCAGGTAAAAGAGGCTGAAGCCGAAGGGGGGGGTTAAGAACGAGGTTTGCAGGTTCATGGCAACCAGAATCGCGTACCAGAGCGGGTCGATGCCGAGTTTGTCGGCAATCGGGGCCAGGATCGGTACAATGATGTAGGCGATTTCGACGAAGTCGATGAAAAAGCCGAGGATCATGATCGCGCCCATGGAGAAGATCAGAAAGCCCCACTTGCCACCGGGGAGCGCCATCATGAAGTCTTCGACTAGATAGTCGCCGCCAGTGTAGGTGAAGACCATGGAGAAGGCGGTGGCGCCGATGAGAATCGCGAAGACCATGGCGCTGATTTTGGTCGTTTCAGAGGCGGCGTCCCAGACCATCTTGAAGGATAGCTGACGGTAGAGCCCCGCCAGGATGACAGCGCCGATTCCGCCGACGGCGGCTGATTCGGTCGGGGTGGCGACCCCGAACAGGATCGAACCGAGCACCATCACTATCAGGACCAGTGGCGGAATGATCGCCTTGAGGGCGGTTATGACCTGCTGTTTTTTGCTGCCATGTTCTTCCCCCAGGCGGATCGGTGGTGCCAGTTTCGGGTTGATAATGGTGATGACGACGATGTAGGCGATATAAACCATCACCAGCGAAAGGCCGGGCCAAAAGGCCGCCTTAAACAGATCGCCGACCGGCAGCTGGAAAACATCGCCGAGGATGATCAGGATAATCGAGGGAGGGATGATCTGACCGAGGGTGCCCGAAGCGCAGATGGTGCCCGTCGCCAGGCGTTTGTCGTAGTTGTATTTCAGCATCACCGGCAGGGAGATGACCCCCATCGCCACCACGCTGGCGCCGACCACCCCGGTCGATGCGGCGAGCAGCGCCCCGACCAAGACGGTGGAGATGGCGATGCCGCCGCGGATTTCGCCGAACAATGAACCCATCGACTCGAGCAGGCGCTCGGCCAGTTTGGATTTCTGCAGAATGATGCCCATAAAGATGAAGAGCGGGATGGCCATCAGGATGGTGTTGTTCATCACCGCATAGATCCGATGCGGCATCAGGTTGAAGATTCTGGTCCCTTCGGAGAGCAGGCCGAAGATGACTGCGGCACCGCCGAAGGTGAAGGCGACCGGGAAGCCGAGCAGCAACAGCAGCAGGGCAGTGGCGAACATGCAAATGCCGATCATGGCAGAGTTATCCTTTTATACAGAGAAAAAACACACGGGCTTGTGAGCTGGTGGCTAAAACACATCATCTTCGACCGAGTGCGCTTTTGGCGCCTCAATGCCGCGGTAGATGTTGAAGTTGCGGATCATGAAGCCGATGGCGGAGATGACCAGAAAGATGAACGACAGCGGGATCACCGCCTTGATCAGCCAGCGGTGGGTTAGCCCACCCGGGTCACCACTGATCTCGCCGGAGATGTAGGCTTCATGAACGAACCATATGGAGCCGTGAATGATCAGCAGGCTCAAGGGGATCATCAGCAGCAGGGTGCCGGCGATATTGATAACCGCCTGCGTCTGCGGCGACCAGCGGTCATAGAGGATATCGACGCGCACGTGTCCGTCCGACTTGAGCGCGTAGGCGATGCCGAGCAGGAAGACGACAGAAAACAGGTGCCACTCCATCTCCTGCATGCCGATAGAGCTGACGTTGAAGGCATAACGCATGATGGCATCGTAGAAGACGTTGAGCATCATCAACAACATGGCCACCGTGGCGATACCGCCGATAATATCGATGAAACGGTCGATCCATTTTTCAATCTTTAACAACATGGCGAGTCGCGCTCTCTACTTGCGAGAAACCTCAGGCCCTTTTCACCGGGCCTGAGGCTGTTCATGGGTTTATTTCTCGAGATTGTCCTTGAGGTAAGCATAGTCAGAAATCTCAGTCCAGCGGCGGGCCATCTTCATGTAGGCCTTCTGGGACTCCATAATCTTCTTGAATTCTGGACTCTTTGCTTCGTATTCGGCCAGCAGTTCTTTATTCGCCTTTTTTAGTGCCGCAATGATCGGTTTGGGGAAGGTGCGAATCTTGACGTTGGGGTAGTCCTTCTCGATCGAGGCCAGGCCGACAGCGCTTTCATGATAGGAACGGGCATACATGTCGTAGGCGGAAAATTCCATGGCCACGGTCAGGATCTTCTGCAGATGCGGGGGCAGGCTGTCGAACTTCTCTTTGTTGACCATGAACTGCAGTTCGGTGGCCGGCTCGTGCCAACCGGTGTAGTAATAGTCGGCAATCTTCTCAAAGCCCATCTTCAGGTCGAGGGAGGGTCCGACCCATTCCAGCGCGTCGATGGTGCCACGGTCCAGGGCGGTGTAGAGCTCACCCGGGGCGATGTTGGTGACGGAAACGCCGAGTTTGGAGACCACTTCACCGGCGAAGCCGGGGATGCGCATTTTGAGCCCCTTGAGATCGTCCAGGGTCTTGATCTCCTTGCGAAACCAACCGCCCATCTGATTGCCGGTGTTGCCGCCGGGAAAGGAGTAAATTCCCTGTTTGGCGTAGACTTCCTTCATCAGATCCATGCCGCCGCCATAGTAGAACCAGGCATATTGCTCGGGGGCGATCATGCCGAAGGGCATGGTGGTGAAAGGCATGGTGCTGATGTCTTTGCCCTTCCAGTAGTAGGACGCCGAATGCCCCATCTCGTACTGGCCTTCTTTGACCATGTCGAGAATGCCGAAGGGGGACTTATGCTTGTTGGAGGAATCGATACGGATTTCCATTTCACCGTTCGACATGGTTTTGACCATGTCAGCCATCTTGATAACGGCATCACCAAAGATAGGGAAGCCACTCCCCCAGGTTTGCGCCAGTTTCCAGCGATACTTGGCGGCAGCCTCGGCCTTGTGTGTGGTCCCGCTGGCCAGCAGCAGGGCACAGGCCACAAGGGTGCAGACCAGAAAACGACTTAAGCTTTTGAGCATGATTCTCTCTCCTCTGAACAGGTTAAAATAAGCGCCAGGGGTGCGCGAAAAAAAGGGGATTCAGCCCTTTGCAGGGACTTTATTTCACTCACCCCCAGTCTTAAGGGGTTGGCCGGAGAAAACCAACCTCTCCCTGACTGACCGGTTCTATTTGCTGCCCAAGCGGTCATTTTGGATTTGACAGGATGCTTATTAAAGGTCGAGTTGTTCTTTGAGGAGGCGCAGATAGCGGCGACTGACAGGGATTTTTTGCGCCTGGCGCAGTTTGATTTCAGCCTGGCCGTTGTCGAGCATGATGATTTCATCAATTTCATTGGGGTTGACCAGGTATTGTTTCTGGCAACGCACCAGCAGGGTCCGCTGTTCCAGTACCCTGAGGGTCAGCTCGGTGTAGAAGCTCTCGTCCGCGGTCAGGACATGGACGCCACTTAAGTCTGAAACAACGTAGTGGATTTCGCTCGGCGGGATCAGCTTAACCCGGTTGCAGACCTGACAGGGGATCCGCTGCAGCGAGGCTGCCGGGTAGCTGGGGGTGACCCCGCGGGTGATGTTGTTCAGGACCTTGGCGATGGTTTTCTGCAGCCGTTCGGGGTCAATCGGCTTCATCAGATAGTCGAGGGTTTTCTCTTCGAAGGCGCGCAGGGCATGCTGATCGTAGGCGGTCACAAAGACAACGTGGGGCATCTGTTCAGTGTCGATCATGCCGAGCATCTCAAAACCATCCAGTACCGGCATTTCTATGTCGAGAAAGATCAGCTCGGGGCGTTCGCGGCCAATCAGCTTGAGCGCTTCAAAGGCGTTGGCACAGCTGCCGATAAGGTCGAACTTGCCCGAATGCTCCAGCAGAATGGCCAGTTCCTCGCGGGCCAGCTGCTCATCATCAATGATCAG
Source organism: Geopsychrobacter electrodiphilus DSM 16401 (assembly GCF_000384395.1). NCBI lineage: Bacteria > Pseudomonadati > Thermodesulfobacteriota > Desulfuromonadia > Desulfuromonadales > Geopsychrobacteraceae > Geopsychrobacter > Geopsychrobacter electrodiphilus. The sequence goes on along the minus strand of NZ_ARWE01000001.1, from coordinate 3,563,131 downwards.
GGTGCGAATCATGAATCCTCCCTGGCGACGAACGGAATACTCACCCGGGCGCAGGTCTTCAGACCAGGCGTACAGTCGATCTCCAGCCCGAAATCAGCTCCGAAACTGTTTTTGATTCGTTTGTTGACCAATTTCATGCCGAGTCCCTCAGTATCAAGAGGTTCGCGGTAGGCGCCGGCGTTGTCGATGATTTCGATAATAGCCCGGGTCCCGGTGCGACGTGCCTTGATCTGTACCAGGCCATTATCCAGCAGTTCGGCTATTCCGTGTTTGATGGCGTTTTCAATCAACGGCTGCAGGGTAAAAACCGGCAGGCGCTGACAGAGAAGCTCTGGCGGGACATCGATCGCGACCTGCAGCCGTTCACCAAAGCGTGCCTCTTCGATCTTCAAATAAGAGCTGACATGCGCCAGTTCCTCTTCGAGGGTGTTCATATCGCCTCTGCGTTTGAGGTTAGTGCGAAAAAAATTGGAGAGCTGATGCAGCAGGTTGCGGGTTTGGCCAGCATCCTTACGGCTGACGGCGATAATGGTGTTGAGGGCGTTGAAGAGGAAGTGCGGATTGACCTGTGCCTGGATCAACTTTAGTTCGGAACTGACCAGGAGCGATTTCTGCTCTTCATAACGCGAGCGCAGCAGCTGATGAGAATAGAGGGTCGCCAGCCCCTCGCCGAAGGAGCGGGTGATGTTGGGGAAAAGCTTGGTTTTCGGTTCATAGAGGCTGATCGAGCCGATGACCTCCTGGTCCACCTGCAGTGGAAAGACCAGCGCCGAGCCGAGCAGGCAAGGACTGGATATCGGGCATTGAAATTTGGTCGAAAAGCCATCGGCAAACACCACGACCTTGTCTCGGATAGCCTGTTTCGATTCCTGAGTGCTGATGGGATTTCCGGGCAGGTGGTGATCGGCGCCGATGCCCGAAAAGGCCAGAATTTTTTCGCGATCGGTAATGGCGACGGCTCCAACCCCGGTTTCCTGGCGGATGATATCGACCATCTCCTTGGCAGTTTCGGAGTTAAATCCGCGACTGAGGCTGTCGAGGGTCAGGTCGGCGACGCTGAATGCCTTGGCTGAAAAACGCGCCCCGGCGTTGTCGCGCACCTGGCGCTGGTCGCGAATCATACTTAAAAACATCGCCGCTCCGACCGCATTGGCGCTGATCATCGGAAACGCGATCACCTCGACCAGGGCCAGGGCGTCCTGATAGGGGTGCGAGAGGGCCAGAATAATCAGCATCTGCCCGATTTCGGCGACCAAGGTGGTGAGCAGCGCAACCGTCGGCAGAAAGACCTTGTCGGGTTGCTTGCGTTTGACGAAATAGAGGTAGACCAGTCCGCCGAGCAGACCCTCGAAGGTCGTTGAAACCCCACAGGAGAAGGCGGTGAACCCTCCGAGCAGGTAACGGTGAAAACCGGCGGTCAGGCCGACGGCTACACCGAGTACCGGCCCGCCGATCAGACCGGCGAGAACCGCACCGATCGCCCGGATGTTGGCGATTGCGCCCTGGACCGGCAGGCCCACGTAGGTGCCGGTGATCGCTAGCAGGGAAAAGACGCAATAGAGGGCCAGCTTGTCTTTGCGACGCAGCTGGTCACCTGAAAAGTATTTCAGCACCGGAGATTTGCTGAACAGGTAGGCGATGACCAGAATAATCGCCATTTGCTGCAACAAGGCATAGACAATAGACATCAACGGCTCCAGAAAGGGGGCGGGGCAAGCCGCCCGAAGAGATCAGTAGCAAATTCTGCACTTAGAGTCTACTGAGGCCACAGCGGTGACATAAAGTTTAACGATGCTAAGTGGTCTTATACAGCAGGTTAGTGGTTCAGGTTGTGAGGTGTCTGCGGCTAGAAAACGCTGCCGCGTGGGATTTTATTTCGTGGAGATCAGCGAAAAGTCGATCCGTCTGCGGCCCAATTCAACCTTGGCCACCTTGACCCGCACGCGCGTCCCGATCTTGTATTCGTGGCGGCGACGTTCGCCGACCAGGGCAAGTCGCGCCGCGTCGAAATGATAAAAATCATCCTGCAGGGAGCGCACCGGCACCAGCCCATCGACAAACAGGTCATCCAGTTCAACAAAAAAACCGAACTCCGCCACCGATGAAATGGTGCCGTCAAACTCTTCACCCAGGTGCTTCTCCATGATCTGGCAGCGGCGCAGATCAGCCAGGTCACGTTCAGCCTGCATCGCCCGGCGTTCCTTGGCCGAGGTGTCAAACCCGAGTGTTACAAGCTCCGCTTCCGAGATGGCGCTGCTGTGCGGGTCGGGCGCGAGGGTCTGTTTGAGGATGCGATGGATGATCAGGTCAGGGTAGCGGCGGATCGGCGAGGTGAAGTGGCAATAGTGGGCGGCGGCCAGGCCAAAATGGCCGGCGTTCTGCGGGGCATAGCAGGCCTGCTTCAGGCTGCGCAGCAGCTGTTGGTTGACCATGCGCGCTTCGGGTTTGTCGGCAATATCGAGCAATAACTGCTGCAGCGATTTCTGCAGGTTTTTGCCCAGCACCAGACCGACCCCGCATTCGGCGGCCAGCTGCTGCAGATCCTGCAATTTCAGGGGATCTGGTTCTTCATGGATGCGGTAGAGCAGGTTGCGTTTTTTGCGGGTCAGGTATTCGGCCACCGCTTCATTGGCCGCCAGCATGAATTCCTCGATCAAGCGGTGGGCCAGGGTGCGTTCGGTCTTGATCAGTTCGAAGGGTGCGCCGCTCTCATCAAGTAAAATCTCGACTTCCGGCAGATCCATATCCAAACTGCCACGCGCGCGCCGCATCTCGCGCAATGCCGCGGCGAGTTGTGCCATCTGTTGCAGTTGCGCAATCAGGCCGGCCGGTAGTTCAGAGGTCTGCGGATCATCCAGACAGGCGGCGACGCTGGTGTAGGTCAGGCGTGCCTGGCTGCGCATCACTGCCGGGTAAAAGTTGGATTGCTGGCGGTTCCCTTTGAGATCGAACTGCAGCTCGGCGCACATCACCAGCCGATCTTCTTCGGGGTTGAGCGAGCAGATGCCGTTGCTTAAGGCTTCGGGGAGCATCGGCAGGCAGAAGCCGGGAAAATAGACGCTGGTGCCGCGCTCAAGCGCGTCATTGTCGAGTGCGCTCTGCGGTTCGACGTAATACGAGACGTCGGCGATACAGACCCAGAGGGTATAGCCGCTCGCGGTTTTTTTTAGTGCCACTGCGTCGTCAAAATCCCGGGCAGTTTCGCCGTCAATCGTCACCAGTGGCAGCTGGCGCAGATCGGTTCGTCTTGCAATTTCAGCCGGGTCGATGCATTCACCGATCCGACCCGCCTGTGCCAGTGCGGCCGAGGAGAATTGATGCGGCAGGCCATGGGTGCGGATCGCGCTTTCAATGTCGACCCTGGGGTCGCCGGCCACCCCCAGCACCTCGATAATCCACCCGCTGGCGTTGAACTCGCCGTGTGGATAATACTCGATCTCGACTTCGACCAGATCGCCGGGGTTCGCATCGGGGTGGGGCGGGACCTGAACCGGGCCACCGAGTTTTTTATTTTGCGGAAAGACCTGGGCCGATTTGCCGCGGATGCGGTACTGGCCGACCAGACGGCTGTGGGCGCGCTGCAGCACATTGATGACCTTGGCGTAGGGGCGTCGGTCCCGCGCGGAAACCGCCAGCGCGACCAGCACCCGGTCGCCGTCCATCGCCGTATCCACGTGCCGCGCCGGAATGAACAGATCTTCGCCCTGTGCATCATCGGGTCGAACAAAGCCGTAGCCTTTTTCCGCCAGCGAAAATACCCCTTCCAGGGTGCGCTGCTGCGATTGCCGCAAGCGGTACCCGCCTTTGCGTTCCTGCAGGGTTCCGCTCTTGACCAGTTGTTCCAGGCAGCGGGTCAGCAGTTTTCGCTCTCCGCCGCGCAAGTTGAGATGTTCTGAAATTTCACGCCGACTTAAAGGTTTTTTTGTGCCCTGGGCGAGCAGGTCGATGATTTTCTGTTCAATCGGTTGCATAGGGTCCTTGAGTTGGTTATTTAAAAAAGAAGATCTGTGGATGGCGCGCCAGGTTCTACCGAGCATACTATGGAGAGGGTGAGGTGGCAATCTGCCAACCGCTCGCCATATTGAAGCAACGTATTCGAAGGAGGATCACCATGCTTGTACGCAGTGCTGACTTTTCATCAATAAAAAGGAATCTCAGGTATTTTATGGTCGTTGCCGGCCTGTTGATGCTGACCGGCTGTCTCGGTTACCCACGGCCGGTGAAAACCCTGCAGCCGCTCCCAGCAGACGTGAAGACGCTGGCCATGATTCGCACGACCTGGGATAAAACCCGCCCGGACGCCTTTTGTCAACCCGATATAGGTGACGATATTTATCGGCAGATGAAGCAGTCCTTGCAGGATCTGGGTTACCAGGTGGTTGATTTCAAGGTGCCGCCACTGGACAACAGTAACCGGCCCGATCCGGTCGCCGGCATGAGCGGCGCCGAGTTGCTTCACAACGCCCCGCAAAGCGTCGACGGGATCTTTCGTTTGCGCGTTGTCGAATATCTCGATGCGGCTCTGTGTGACACCGGATATGAGTCGAAATCTCTCGATCTAACCGCTGTCGCAGAAATTTTTGCCCGCAAAGATGGAAAGCTTTTGTGGCAAACGCGCCAGTTGTGCGGAGATATCTCAGGCCGTACCAGGGATGTTGTCTACAACTGCAGCGTCGGGCTGTCACAGAGAATTGCGCGGCAACTACCGCCAGCCAGCCATTGAGCGCTCCTGTGGCTCCGCTTCGAGCTGTCCCGATACCCTTGTGCAAGGTGTCGGCGGCAGGCGGGAAGATCCGCGCGAGGTCTTTTTTTCAGCTGGGTCTCAGTCGGCTAAATTATCGGCAGGAAGCGAATAGAAATGTCCGACCCCGCGCACAGACTTGATGCGTTCCGAGCCATCGGGGTGACAGGAGAGTTTTTTACGCAAGTGACTGATGTGGACGTCAATGCTGCGGTCATAGGGGTTGTTTTGGCGGCCCTGCACATGATGGACGAGCTCTTCACGGGGGACAACATGTCCGGCACGCGAGAGCAGAATCTCAAGCAGGGAGAATTCTGCGGCAGTCAGCTGGATATTTTCGCCGCTACGGTAGGCTCTATGCGAGCCCAGGTCGAGCAGGATGTCTCCGACCTGTAGCCTGTCTGTCTGTTTCAGCGCGGAGGGGGACTGCTGACTGCGCCGTAAGATGTTGTGGATGCGCGCGAGGAGCTCTCTGGGGTTGAAGGGCTTCGGCAGATAATCATCGGCGCCCAGCTCCAGCCCTCTGATGCGTTGCTCATCTTTGCTGTAAACGGTCAGCATCAGGATCGGAATGTCCGACTCTGCCCTGATCCGGTGCAGAACCTCAAATCCATTCAAGCCCGGCAGTTTTACATCCAGAATGACAATGCGATGTTCTCCGGACAGGCTGCGCTCCAGACCGGTGACCCCGTCCTGCACGACTTCAACCGAGAATCCTTCGGGTTGCAGGAATTCCAGAAGCAGAGAGCCGACAGCAATATCATCTTCAATGACTAAAATTGACATGCGCCTCCTCGCTTTCAGTCGCCAGGGGATGTGAAGCCGAACCGGCTACACATGCCGCAGCGGTCTCTATTCGACGGGTTCTTCTTCGGGATGTTTTTTCCCCGTAATGGGTGTTCGGCCAGTTGCCGCTCTGCGTGCAAGGATCAGTGCTTCCTGCTCATCCAGCCAGGCTTCGATAAGGTCAAATTCATAGGGTTTGTGAAAGATCTGGCACCCCAGCTGCTGAGACTGCTGGAGTTCCTCCGTGGTCCAGCTTCCCGAGAAGATGGCTTTTGCCGACGGACTGAGAGGGCAGTTACATTGCCGTTGACGGTTCAAAAATTCGAGACCGGTCATATACGGCATGCGATTGTCGGTCAACAGGATATCCGGGCATGCAGAACTGGAGCAGGTGGCTTCAGGGTTTGTATACAGAGGGTGGGCGGACAGATCGGAATGGCTGACGACCCGATATCCGCGGTTTTCAAGGACTTCGACAAGTAGCTCTCGGCAGGCGGAAACGTCGTCAAAAACGACCGCCCTGAGTTGGTACTCCATGCAGACCCCCCGTGCGCTGATCAGCACTCATCTTTTCGCCAAGGTTTAGCGAAACAACGTCTTTAATGAATTTAATTGTATCGAACAATTGTTAAGGTAACGCATATTATTCAAGGGTAAGAGTTAAGAATTGTTAAGCTCCTGTTATCCTTGATCTGTTTACGAAATTTTTTCATGGCCGAGGTGGTGAACTATAAAAAAAGCGCGGACCATTTTTGCGGATGAAGAGAGTTGTTCCTTTGTGGTTAGAGCCCTCTGGCGTACTGGGCGTTGGTGACTGGCTGGATATTCTGCTCGAGTTGGGCTTTTGACCCCGGTTTTCCTGCGAGCAAAGCCTCAAAAAGGCTGATGATGCGGCGGTTATCCAAGTCTATTCGGGTCTCGGTTTTTACCTGGCTGAGATCGATCAGGAAGGCGCTGAACGTTCCGGGCAAATCGTGCACTATGTCGGGATTCAGGAAATTAAGGTTGTTGTAGATGCGATGGTAGCAACCGGCGCTCTTTTCGATAATCAGCCTGACCCCTTTGGCGTTCGTGATACCTGTCGATCTGCTGCACTGCAGCAGGCAATCCTCGTCAATGCGGCTTTTTTCACAGCCTTCAATCTGATGCATCAGGCATTGGCGGCTGGTCATGAGTAGAATCGGGTGGTAGATGCTGTAGTAGAGGGCAAAGTCTGCGGGGGGCACAATATTTTTCATCTGATCGCGGCTGATTTCATTGGAGATGAAAGCACCGGAACAGTTGAATTTTTCTTTCAGGCATAACAGGCTGAAGGAGTTGACCGTATTCAGACAGGGGCCCGCGATCCAGCGCAGCCCTTTTTTTTGCGCCGCATGGGCGATGCCGGTGTTGTCGGTCACGATCTGTTGCGGTGCGATCCGCTCCAGAATGTCGAGCGCCGCCAGGTAGTTTTTGCCGATGAGCACCGCCGGGAACCAGGGGGTCACATCAGGGTTTTCCAAAAAAAGGTCGACAAGCTCGGTATAATCGGCGGCAAAGCAGCTGGGCAGTTGATAAAAGATATCGGCGCTGGTTTCGCTGCACGCTTCCAGCTGCTGCCGTTCGGAGATCAACACCGCGAGGCGCGGTCTGGCAGGCGCGCGGCCGGGGAGCGTCAGGCGCGGGGGGGTAACCGGTGCAACCTGGTCTTGTGAGCCGTTTAGGCAGAACAGGATCCTTTTTCTGATCGTGGTCAGCTCTTTAAACGGAAGAAAAAGTCCCGGGCGCAGCTTATCGAGATTTAACGGCGCGAGTTCATATGCGCTCTCGTGGATGGCGCCGAAGCGCTGATGGAGGCTCGCGTAATCCAGTTGCTGAGCGCTGCTTTTTTTGTTGCCGGCCGCGGCCGGGACCAGCGCAGTTTCCGAACAGATGACGCAGGAGGTCTCCGGCGTCATCATCGTTACCTTGAGAGGGGTTCCCGCTTCTCCGGCGATGCTGATGGTTAACCGCGGCTTTGCGGTGTCCAGGCAGGCGATCTTGCGTTGGACTTCGGTGATGATCCGGGTGCGTGAGGCATGAATCTCATCCTTGATGCTGTCCATGCCGTCGGGACTGACGTCCCCCTTTAATGCCGCAAAATGGAGCGCTGAATGATCCCGCGGATTATCAATAAACAGCTCTTTGCTGATATCCCCCTGCAGGAAGGCGTTGCTGAAATCCCGGTTAAACACCTGATACAGGGCGGCATTGTCGCGCGTCGCGTGAGCGTGGGCGTAAAAAGTGTCGAGCAGCTTACGCCAGGCGTTCACCACCGTATAAACGTAATGAAACTTTTTCATCCGCCCTTCAATCTTGAGCGAGTCAACCCCGGCGGCAGAGAGTTGCTCAAGGTCGTAAAAGGCGGAATTATCCTTGAGATTAAGCGGGAAGTTCATCCCCGCCGGCGTGGTCAGGTATTGTTCGCGGCAGGGCTGGCTGCAGCGTCCGCGATTACCCGATTTGCCCTCGAGCACTGAGCTGATATAGCAGAGGCCGGAAAAACAGATGCAGTTGGAACCATGAACAAAGACTTCACTCGATATCTGGCGCTGATGTCCGACCTGTACGAGCTCCTGAATCTCATGGATGTTAAGTTCGCGCGAGAGATTGACCCGGGTCGTTGAGAGTTCGGCCAGAAATTCGATCTGCCCGGTATTGTGCGTAGTCAGTTGGGTCGAGGCGTGAATCGGCAGGGTTTTGAAGTACCTGGATAAGAGATAAAGCAGGCCTAAATCCTGAACAATGACGCCGTCCAGGCTGGTGTTGACCAGGCGGTTCAGCAGTTTGAACAGGGCCTTGATCTCGTTTTCAAGGATGATGATATTGATCGTCAGAAAGATCTTGCAGTTGTGCCGATGAGCCAGATTGATCATCTCGATCAGGTCATCAAATTCGATATTGGTCGCCCGGTTGCGGGCATTGAATTTATTCAGACCGCAGTAAATGGCGTCGGCACCAGCGACAATGGCCGCCTTGATCGAATCAAGATCACCGCCCGGTGCGAGGAGTTCAAGCTTTTTTTGCATCATCAAGTTACTTTTAAGCCGCCCCTTTGGAGCGCGCGAGGACGTCCTTCAGCCAGGCAATCTCGTCCGGGTTGAACTGTTTATCATGGGCGGTGCCGACGTTCATCGCCCACCAAACCCCTGGCGAGCTGATCTCGGCAATTGCATATCCTGGCATCTGTACGCAGGGCGCATGTTTCTCGGCCCAAACGTTCAGTCGTTTCTGATCATCAAAAAACACCAGAAAGTCGCTGCCGTCATTTTCGATGATCAGCGGCAGTTCGACCTCTTTTTCTACTCCCTCTACAAGGGATTTAATCTTCTGGATCGGAACGAAGAAGATCGTGTGCAGGAAGCGGCCATAAAAGTCCATCCTGGCCTTCGGGTCTTCGGGGTTCGCGTTGAGGGCGGCTAGGGCCTGGTCAAGTTCAGTCATGAAAAATCACCTTTATGTCTCAGTTTTAAAGAGTCCAAGGGAGAACGGCAAAGGCGAACAGCTTAACAGATTGGACGGCACTTTGTCATGGCCACTGAGTCACGTCGGTCTGCGACCTGATTCCATGATTACAGCCTGGCGTTCGAGAGCGGTCAGCGGCCAAAGGTGCTCAGGTAACCCACCTCAGGGCGATTTGATTTTCAAGCTCAGGAAATGCGTGACTTTTGAGGTTAAACCTTTGAGACTGGGTGATGATAATTCTCCCGCTTCTGTGACGAGCATCAAACCATGACAGATATTCTGCTGCTTCAACCACCGGCGCTTAAACCGGCCGAGCCACCCCTGGCGCTGGCGGTGCTGCTGGCCCACTTAAGGGCCGAGGGGCTTCAAGCCAGGGCGCTTGACGCCAACCTTGATGCCTATCTTTATCTGCTCGACGGAGAGAGGCTCACCCTTCAAGCGAAGGGGGTTGCCGAGACCAACCTCAGTCGAGCTCTGCGCCATCGCACCGCCTCTCTGGCCCTGCTGCGTTCTGCAGGTGCCGTGCAAAATTTTTCACGCTACAACACAGCCGTCCGTTATTTAAACCGACTGCTTGCCCTGTGGAACAGCCCTTGCGGTGCAGAGCGGCTGACTCTGGGTGATTATCAGCACGCGGGTCTCTCCCCCTTTGCGCCTGAAGATCTTGAGCGCATTGCATCCGGGGCTTCCCCCAGCCTGTTTGCTGACTACTTTAACCAGGAACTGCTCCCCAGAATTTGTGCGGTGCAGCCGCGGATAATTGCGATCTCGATCAATTACCTGCACCAGGCGTTGCCGGCATTTGAGCTGGCCGGCCTGCTGCGCCGGGCCCTGCCCGAGGTGCTGCTGGTCGCGGGTGGAGGCTTGATCTCTTCCTGGCGCGAACCGCTGCGCCGCCTCGGTCTGCGTCTGCCGATCTTTGATCATCTGGTCTTCGGACCGGGCGAGACCGCCCTGGCCAGGTTGGGTCATGATGCGGCCGGAGCCGACTACCTGTTACAGGATGCGACGACGATCGGCTTTGCCCCGGATTTCAGTTTCGCCCGTCTGTCGGATTATTTCTCGCCGCAGCCGATCCTGCCGCTCACGGCTTCGCGTGGCTGTTACTGGCAGCGCTGCCTGTTCTGCCCCGAGGCCGCCGCGCCGGTGCATGCTTATACCGCCGCGCGGCCGGCCGAACTCCCTGCTCTCATGCGGCAGCTGGCCGACACTTACGGTATCCGGCATATTCAACTGACCGATAACGCGATCCCGGTCAATATGTTGAAGGTCCTGGCTGAGCACGCCGCGGAGCTGAGTGATCTCAACTGGTTCGGCTTCGTACGCTTTGAAGCGGCGCTGGAAGATGCCGATTTTGTCGCAAGCTTGGCCAAAAGTGGTTGCCGAATGCTGCAGCTGGGGCTGGAAAGCGGATCGCAAGCGGTGCTCGATCGCCTCGGTAAGGGGGTGAGGCTCGAAACTGCGGCGCGAATTCTGACCAATCTCGCCGCCGCCGGGATCGCCAGTTTTGTCTATATTATGCTCGGCACCCCCGGTGAAACCGAGCATGACGCCGAATTGACCCTCAATTTTCTGGAACAGCATGCAGCCCGGATCGGGTTTCTTAATCTATCGATCATGAACCTGCCGCGCGCCTCGGGCCTGCTGGATAATCCCGAGCTGTACGGTATTTCATCCACCGACCCCATCGGCGATCACCGTCCCCTCGGGCTCTATCAAAAGTTTACCGCCGAAACCGGTTGGGACCGTTCCGCCGCCCGTCGCTTCCTGGATCAGCGCCTGCTCGGGTCGCAATCGATCCGTAAAATCGTCAACCGCACTCCACCGTTATTTACCTCGAATCATGCGGTTTTCTTTAGCAGTTCGTCCCGCCTTTGAGTTGACAATCCATGACCTAACCGCTAGAAGTTAGAGGCTTGCTGAGGGGGGTCAGCGCGGTCTTAAACCGAAATCAACGGGAGTCTTATTTATGAAATTGAAAATTTTCGGGATTGTTATCCTGGTGCTTGTGGCCATGCAATTCATCCCTTATGGGAAGGATCATTCAAATCCGGCGGTTGTCTCGGAACCGCAGTGGAACAGTAACCAAACCAAAGCCTTGTTTCTTAAGGCCTGTGGGGATTGTCACAGCCATGTTACCAAATGGCCGAAATACAGCAATTACGCGCCGGTTTCCTGGTTGGTCCAAAGCGATGTGGAGGAGGGGCGGCAGCATTTTAACGTGTCAAACTGGGGGCCGCAGCAGAGAAATAAAGGGGATGAGGCGGCAGGGGCTGTCAGGGAAGGGGAGATGCCGCCCTGGTATTATCTGCTCCCTCATCCTGAAGCGCGTTTGACCGATGCTGAGACTCAGACCCTCATCTCCGGCCTGGTGGCAACGTTCGGCGATAAGGAAAAGAAGTAGATTGAAGGTCTCTTGTTTCGCCGACCAGACCTGAGCTGTGGGTTAACGACCCAGCTGAGGTTTTTTTGGCGTCTCGGCTTCTAAATCGCAAAAGACTCCAGCAGCAGGCGCGCCAGGCGTTCTTCGACCTCGGTGATAAAAACATCGGGGCTCACAAAAGCAGGGTTCTCGAGGCATTGGCGCAGACTGGTGCAGGCGGCTGGGTCAAACTGCAGGGGGTTGCTGCACATCCGATAGAGGTGGTTGATCTGTGACGTTGCGGCGTCCAGATCCAGGTCGACCAGCAGGCAGGCATGGACCAGAATCGCCGCCTGTTCGCGATTACTCCCCGCCCAACGTTGCGCCGTACCGACCAGTTTCTGGCCGCCGACCTGCAGGTTGTAGCGTCCATCGCAGAAGGAACCAGGCACCTCACCCGTTTCGGCATGCAAGCCATAGGTTGCGAGCAGGCCCTCCAGCAGGTGACACACCAGCCGATAGCCATCTTCCAGGGTCCAGTTTTTAAGGCGCGGATGAATCAGGGACAGGTTGATTATGCCCGGCCCCTGCGGCACACAGGACCCCCCCGAACTCCGCACCACCAGCGGCCAGCCCTGTAGCGCCAGGGTTTCTGCGGCCAGGGCAAAATTTGGCATGCGTGACTCACGTTTCGTCACCGCCAGGCTTTGCGGCCCCTGCCTGATGCAGAGGCTGGGGCCGAGCTCGCCGCTGCCAACCCGCTGCAGCAAATCATCATCGAAGCGGATGCTGGCGACAGGGTCAGTGATGGCTGCCGGGCGCAGCAGTTGCCAGGGCCGGTCAAAGTGCACAAGCGGGAAGAGTTCGGTTACAGGGGGTTTCTTCATGCGCGCAGAGTACTTGAAAAAGCTAAACTCCTCACGCATATTTTGAGTCTTTAGGCTTTTTGGGGCGCTATAGTTATAAGGCATCATCTGAAAATCGGTTTGGCCGTTCGACGCCATGCGGCGCTGAGGCTTTAATGACCCGGGAGGGCGCTATGGATTTCTGGAACTATCTGCGCGAGCATATTTTAGCCGGACAGGGTTTTGAGGGGAAACTTTTCTACTCGCTGCTGGCACTGCTGATTTTTTGGATCATTCGCCTGATAACCTTGCGGATCCTGCTGCGCGGGCGGGAGATTACGGCGCAATACCGCATCCGCAAGATCGTCATTTATATTACCTGGCCGCTCGCATTTCTGGTGGTCGGGCGCATCTGGTTTACCGGCTTTGAGGCGATTTCAACCTACCTCGGGCTGCTCTCCGCCGGCCTGGCCATCGCTCTGCAATCCCCTCTGGTTAACCTGGCGGGCTGGGGGTTTATCCTCTGGCGCCAACCGTTCAAAGTGGGGGACAGGGTGCAGATCGGTGATCAGCGCGGTGATGTCATCGACCAGCGGATCTTCATGTTCAGCCTGATGGAGATTGGCAACTGGGTCGATGCCGATCAGAGCACAGGCCGGATCCTGCACGTCCCGAACGGCAAGATTTTTTCCGAAGTGCTGGCGAACTACCGGCAAGGGTTTCAGTATATCTGGAACGAAATCCCGGTGCTGGTGACATTCGAGAGTGACTGGCGCATGGCGAAGGCGTTATTGCTGGAGGTGGTTAACCACCACGGTGGCGCGATCAGTGCGACAGCTCAGCAGGAACTACGTGAAGCGGCCAAGAAATATATGATTTTTTACCGGACCTTGACGCCAACAGTCTATACCGCGGTCAAGGATTCAGGGGTGATGCTGACTATGCGTTACCTCTGTGATCCGCGCAAACGTCGCACGACCGAACAGGATATCTGGGAATCGGTGCTCGAAGTTTTTGGTCGTCATGACAACATTGACTTTGCCTATCCGACTCAGCGCCATTATCTTAACGACCGGGAAGGGAAGCCGGGGACCCGGCCCGAGGCGCTGTTCGGCACAGATACGAGCAGCCCTGCCGAACCCTGATTTCGCGCTGTGAGGGTAACGCGCATGTCAGCCGAGAAAGTTTTTGACCCCGGTAAAGAAGATCTGCGCCGCAATCGCCGAGACGAAGAGACCGGTGAGTTTGGTGAGGATGACCAGCCCCTGTTGACCGATGACCTTCTCCAGGCGGCCCGAAACCAGCAGCAACCCGCCGACCGAGAGGATCGCGGCCAGGAGCGCCGCGCTCGCGACGATCTTGTCCGGCATCCCCTTTAAGCTCGCACCCATAACCAGCAGGGCGCCGATAGTGCCCGGACCGACGGTGATCGGAATCGCCAGCGGCACCACGGCCAGCTCCTGGTCGGGGTCGGTTGAGGCGACGATGCGCGTCCCCTGAATCAAGCCGATGGCCGAGATAAACAGCACCGCCCCGGCGCCGATGCGGAAGGCATCGAGGGTGATCCCGAACAGCGCAAAAATATAACGTCCGAAGACAAAGAAGACAAAGCAGGTGACGATCACCGCCAGGGTGACCTTGATAGCGGTCTGTTGTCGCTCGGCCGCGGTGTACTTCTGGGTCAGGGACAAAAAGGCCGAGATCACGAAAAACGGCGTGAGAATCATGAACATCTTGAGGTAGACGCTGATAAACATGGTCAACATAGGGGGAATCCTTTACATCTGTTTCCTGATTATGTCGGCAGAGCATAACCGATTTAGCCTCAAATCAACACGCCCTGAGCGCATTTCGGCAATATAAGTGCAGCAGCAGAAGGGAATAAGGATTATTTAAAAAAGTACTAGACGACCGGTCTATTATAGGTTAAGGTCAGAACTATGAAATCCGAAACCAGCGCGACAAAACAACAGATTCTGGACAGTGGTTACCAGCTGATTGCCAGCAAGGGCTTTTCCACCGTCGGGCTGGCACAAATTCTCCAGTATGCAGGGGTGCCGAAGGGTTCTTTCTACTACTATTTCAAATCGAAAGAGCAGTTTGGCGAAGAGTTGATCCTCAGTTACTTCAAGGCCTATCAGCTCGCCCTGGATGAACTGTTCGACCCGTCCCGCGGCACGGGCTATACGCGCCTGATGGGGTACTGGCAACGCTGGGTTGAAACCCAGTCAGCCGACTGTGCTGAGCAGAAGTGTCTGGTGGTCAAGCTCAGCGCCGAAGTGGCGGATCTGTCCGAGCCGATGCGGCTGGCCCTGCTGCATGGATCTTCACGGATTATCGAACGGCTCGCGGGCTGTATTGAGGCCGGTATCGGCGACGGCTCCATCGTTGAAATGCCCGCGGCACGAAGCGCCGAACTGCTTTATCACCTGTGGCTGGGGGCGAGTCTGATGAGCAAATTGCAGCAGAACGGCGCAGCCATGCAGCGGACCCTGGAGACAACGAAAGCGTTGCTGAAAAACAAGGGCCTGCTTTAGCAGCATGCTGGCCAGATTTTACGAGGTGATCTTTTTCACTTCCAGCTAGACGACTGGTCTACTATCCCGGCCGCGAGACGGATATGCACCGAGGAGGCTGGCCTTCAAGTAACTTAATTTCTAACCCAAGGATAGAATGATGAAATCAACCAGAGAAAAAAATCGCCAGATTCTGCTGGCATCACGCCCGGTCGGGGCGCCGACTACAGCGAATTTTCGTCTTAAAGAGACCACCAAACCCGTGCCCGCGGAAGGGGAGGTGCTGCTGCGCAGTATCTACCTGTCCCTCGACCCCTATATGCGCGGCCGGATGAGCGATGCCCCCTCGTATGCTCCTCCGGTGCAGCTGAACCAGGTGATGCTCGGCGCGACGGTCAGTCAGGTTGAAGTAACCCGGCACCCGGATTACCGGGTCGGCGACTGGGTGCTGGCCTATAGTGGCTGGCAGGATTACGCCATCTCCGACGGGACCGGCCTGACCGCGTTGGGATCCGCTCCGCAAAATCCATCCTATGCTTTGGGAATCATGGGGATGCCCGGCTTTACCGCGTACATGGGGCTGCTCGACATTGGCCGGCCCAAAGCCGGCGAGACGCTGGTCGTAGCGGCGGCGACCGGGCCGGTGGGTGCTACCGTCGGTCAGATCGGCAAGCTCAAAGGCTGTCGGGTGATCGGAGTGGCGGGTGGAAGCGAAAAATGCCAGTACGCCAAAGAGGTGCTTGGTTTTGATGAATGCCTGGATCACAAGGCACCCGATTTTGCTGCCCAACTTAAACAGGTCTGCAGCGCCGGCATCGACATCTATTATGAAAATGTCGGCGGTAAGGTCTTCGACGCCGTGCTTCCGCTGCTGAGCACCGGCGCGCGCATCCCGGTCTGTGGGCTGATCTCACAGTACAACGCCACCGAGCTTCCCGCCGGTCCTGACCGCCTGTCGCTGCTGATGCGCACGGTTTTGACCAAGCGGCTCAGGGTGCAGGGGTTCATCATTTTTGATGACTATGGTCAGCGTTATCCCGAGTTTGCCAAGGAGATGGCGCAGTGGCTCGGCGCGGGACGAATTAAATATCGTGAACATCTCATTGAAGGGCTGGAGCATGCTCCCGAGGCCTTTATTGGCCTGCTGCAGGGGCAGAATTTCGGCAAGCTGGTCATCCGCGTCAATGACGCACAATAGGCAACTTTGATGCTTTCGCAAAAAGTATCAGATTGTCTGGCTAAGCAAAAAACGCCAAATGCAAGGCGCGCAATTGTCGAACAATGAGGCGTATTTACGTACGTCGAAGCAGTGAGACGATTGCAGAAACACCGCAGTTGGTGAGTTTTTGCGACGCCACTAACTTTTCACTCTTAAAGGAGACATAGATGAAGATTTTGATGGTTTTGACTTCACATGACAAATTAGGTGACACCGGCCTCAAGACCGGTTTCTGGCTGGAAGAATTCGCTTCGCCCTACTACACGTTTATCGACAGCAAGGCTGAGGTCACCCTGGCTTCGCCGCAGGGCGGTCAGCCGCCGCTGGATCCCAAAAGTGATGAGCCGGACTTTCATACCGCCGCGACCGCGCGCTTTCGTGAGGATGCCGCCGCGCAAAAATTGCTCGCCAACACCCGGCGTCTTGATACGCTCAACGCCGCTGATTTTGACGCCATCTTTTACCCTGGTGGTCACGGGCCGCTCTGGGACCTGGCCGAAGACAAGGCCTCAATCGCACTGATCGAAGCTTTTTACCGTGCCGGAAAACCCCTGGGTCTGGTCTGCCATGCCCCCGGCGTGCTGCGTCATGCCAAGGGTGTCGATGGTGCCCCGCTGGTCAAGGGGAAACGCGTGACCGGTTTCAGCAACAGCGAAGAAGAGGCGGTACAACTGACTAAAATAGTGCCGTTTCTGGTGGAAGATATGCTCAAGAAAAATGGCGGTCTCTACGCCAAAGGTGCCGACTGGGGGAGTCATATTGAGATTGACGGCAAGCTGTTAACCGGGCAGAATCCGGCCTCATCTGAGGCGGTCGCACAAGAGATGGTTAAACTGTTCTAGTCTGAGAACGTCTACTCCGCCGCAGTCGGTTGATCCCGGCTGCGGCCTTCTGCCTCAGCGTTTCATTAACCATCCGAGCAGTCCGATGACAAGCAGCACGATTCCCACGGGAAGCAGATAGTAGCCAAGCATCACCCCCCAGAAACCGGCCGAAGCGAGGTGTTCGCCCTTTGCGCCGGAGACCAGTGCCCAGATATATTCGAGCGCCATTACCAGAAATGGCAGTATGATGGCGGATATGCCAATCCAGATCAGCTTTATCATCCCTTGATGATAGCCGTTGTGGTCGTAAAGGCAAGTGCGTACCTGGCCTTATCCACCTCTTAGTCGTTGATCCGGACCTTCCGGAACAACCCATTGAAATTTATCGAGTCGTAATGAATCTGCTGATCATCATCCCCCGTCAACCCCATACCACCGGCAACCATGTCAGCGCCAGCCGTTTTGCCCTGAGCCTGTCGCATCGCGGCTGGCAGATACGCATTATTGAGGTGGCCGAGAACGAACCTGCCCCGATTCTTGAAGCCTTGCAATCGCCGCCGGACATCGTTCTGCTGCTGCATGCCTATCGCAGCGGGAAGCCCTGGTTGCTGAGTCAGGCGCAGTTCGATATCCCCTACGCCGTGCTGCTGACCGGTACCGATCTCAACCGTGACCTGAATAACCCGGAGCGCGCGTTAATTATCAATCGAACCCTGACTGGAGCCAGCGCTGTTATCGTGCAGAACCCTATTGCTTTCAGTGGTCTGCAGGAGACAAATAATCCCTGGATCGCCAAGTTAAAGCTGTTGCCCCCAGGGATTGTGCTTGGCGCCGCCGGTTATCCCTTGCGGAGTAACCTCGGACTCTCTGCAGAAGATCTGTTGATGTTGCACCCCGGCAGTCTGCGCCCGGTGAAGGGGAGCCTTGAACTGGCGAAGATGGCGAGAGGTCTGCTGAAGTGCACTCCGAACTTGCATCTGGCATTTTGTGGCCCGGTTCTCGATACTGAATATGCCGCTCAATTCTTCGCCGCACTCCAAATGCAGCCACGCACTTACTATCTGGGCGAGATTCCCTATGCTGCGATGCCCGATGTGCTGCTGCAGTCTGATTTGATTCTGAATAATTCAACCTCCGAAGGGGTGCCTAACGCCCTGGTCGAAGCTGCCAGCCTCGGGCGTCCGATTCTAGCGCGCAATATCCCCGGAAACGCCAGCGTTGTGCGGCCTGAGGACAATGGCCTGGTGTTTGACGACGACCTTGATTTTGAGCGCCAGGCGCTCAGATTGATTACCGAACCGACCCTGCGGCAACGCTTGAGTCGTCCTGATCTCCTGAGCTTCTCGGCTGAAATTGAAGGGGAGCGGTTAGGCGATTTGCTCGAAGAAGTATTGCGCGGCGCGGCTGACTAAGGATTAAGGAGAAAAATGAGCGAGCACGAAAGTCTAAGTATGGAATTTGATTTAGGTCGAGAACATGTAATTGTTCAACGCAGATATGAGGCTGTAGGAGCGATAAATGATCTTTTGATCGCAATCTGGTTTTTGGTAGGAAGTTTTTTCTTTCTTTCAAATTCCTTGGTGGAGCGTGGCACTTGGCTGTTTATCGTTGGCAGTGTGCAGTTATTGATAAAGCCGGTATTAAAACTAGCGAGCTTGATACACGTAAGACACGTTTATCACACAAAAGTTAAAAAAAGTCAGTAGTCTCCGGTTAAGAAGTTGCAAAGGCCCCGAACTCCAGGCCAATGATATCTGGCGGGCCTAAGCTGCGGTCTTATTGCGAATATTGTTGCGTAGCTCACGGACTCTTTTGATGCTGACCCGCTCACCATGTTCTTCGTGGCAATCGATGGCTAGCAGTATGGCATGAACCGATTGCGATGGGTGCTTTCTCGAATCTCAGGGTATTTTGTAACCTTAAAACCAATCAGATTTTGGTCTCGAAAACAATGCAGTACAAAATCCAAGACGTTCCCCCCCCAGTTAAAACTTACAATCTTTTAGATGTTATCCCCCCTTCACTTGTTTGAAAATCAATGATGACTTACTGTTGGAAACAACCCGAAGAACCGGTGTCACCTCTTTAGGCTCTGGTGGAACGTGAATAACGATAGCTGTTAAATTAAAGAATGTTTCTGAAAAAATTCACGAATTTATCGACAGTTAACGCTTGTGACGACACCAATCTAAGATCTTTTGGGAGATTTTGTGATGTTTGAAATCATCGAAAAACAAATCAATATCGACCTGCCTCTTGGCGATCCTTTGCACTACATGGTTTGCCAGATTCCCAATCATTTGGGCTTGGCCGATTTTTCCTGTCGACTGGCCAACCCTAAAAATAAGTGGGAGGAAGTGAAGGCGGTCTTCGAACTCGTTGCTACGGGTGACGGGAACTTGAAAAAATGCCATTTTCTGGCTCTTCCAGAAGCGGCTATTTCGGGCGAATATGTTGACAGTGCCCTGGCATTCATAAAAGAAAGATTCCGGCCAAATACAGTGACGTTTTTTGGGGTGGACCATGTGCCACTGGTGAAGTACCGGGAGTTTCTGGAGCGCTACCCTAATGACAACCCTGAAGCACTGGCTTCGGTCATTCAGGATCTCGATAGCGGTGACAGCAATGAACTTCCAACCAACTGGAGCATTACCGCGGTCAAGGAAAATGATGGCAGGTTAAGGGTGTTCATGCAGGCCAAAAGTCATCCGTATGTCGGGGAAGAGCACCTTGATTCACTGCACAACCTCTACCGAGGGAAGGTTTTCCCACTGTTCCATTGTCAGCCGAACAGCTTACATTTCATGAGCCTGATCTGCTTCGATTATATTTACCGTGACCTTTACCAGTCGAACATCAGCGCAATAGTCGACAAAGCCAATCATTTATTTTTTAATAGTCGCCAACAACTTGATCTGCTGATGGTTTTGGAATGCAATCCAAAACCCGAACACACGGCATTTCGTGACGTAGTTAATGGTTTTTATGGCGAATATATGCAGTATACGCCTGGAGTCCGAAATACGATCACCGTGTTTTGCAATACCTCGGCAGAGACGAGTGGACTACCCAAAAAGGAATCATTTAGCTTTGGCCATTCGTCAGTTCTTTTTCATAAAAGCCACAAAATTTTAACGGCAGGCACCCCCGAGTACCAAGTTGATGATTTTAATGGCTTACCGGTCTGCCGTCTACGTTTCGGGGCAGCAACAAGGCTGTACTATTTCAGCTTACCGATGCTTCACGAGTTTGACCCCCGAACCACTCGTGCACCGCTGAAAGTCCAAGGGATCTTTAAAACAGTAAACAACAGTTGGCAACGTATAGAAGATTAAATCAGTAACTTTGGCGAAATTAAATCATGGGCAATTATCTGATGAGAATATTTCTTCAAGGCAACAGGGATAAATTTGTATTAACATCTAACATACTGAGGTCCTTCATTGAGAGTAAGGATCTTCTGAATTGTCGGTCTGGAGACTCGGTGAAGAGAAGATCTGTCCCTTCTCATAAGTCACGATTTGAAACACAAGAAAGCCCCCGCTTGTTTATACAGACCGGGGCTTTCCTATAAGTTGCTCAATAATGGGGTCTCGGCGGGTGTCAAGATAGTTGTCACCTCATTTAATTATATCGCTATGTTGAGGCCCTCTTCGGAGGCCCTCTTCGGAGGGCCTTTCGGGTGCCGGGTTTAGCACAACAATTTCAATCGGTTTCCAGTTGCGGGTCTGCTGAGTCCAACGGCTAGGGGTCTTTTGTCTAGCCAGCTCGTAAACTTCTTTGCGTTTATCTAGAATGGCTTTTTCCTGCCCGTAGTGACGTTCATCCGGAGTCACGAAGCGGATCTCGCTGTGCCGATGTTCGGTGTTGTACCAAAGAACGAATCGATCAACCCATTGCTGTGCCTGTTGTACAGACGCAAAAGGGTGCGAGGGGTATTCCGGTCGATACTTCAAAGTGCGGAACAGCGACTCCGAGAAAGGGTTGTCATTGCTGACACTAGGCCGACTAAAAGAAGGCATCACACCCAGGCGCTGAAGGGTTGCCAACATCGTCGATCCCTTCATTGGACTGCCGTTGTCAGAATGCAGGATCAGCCCTTCGGGGTTTATATTGTGATTGCAAATCACATCCATGAACAACAAAGAGGCATTCTGGTCTCCCTCCACGGAAAAGACCGTTGCCGCCATGATCTTACGGCTCCAGATGTCGAGAATCAGGTACAAATAGAAGAACTGGCCCCTCACTATTGATCTGAGATAGGAGATATCCCAGGACCACACCTGGCATGGGCCGGTTGCTTTTTTCTCCTTTGGGCGACGATGCTTGACTGGTCGGCAGCGTTCCCGATGCGCTAATTGACCTTCAGCTCGCAAAATGCGGTAGAAGGTCGATTCCGAAGCGATATACTGCCCTTTATCAGCCAGGCGGGGGACGATCTGCCGAGGAGAGAGGTCTCGATACCCCAGGGAATTGGACACTGACAGGACCTGTTGTCGTTCTGAAGAGGACAGCTTGTTCGCTGGTGTGACCTTTGGACCATTGCGTCGGTCGTAGCCACCATGCTGACCTCGCCATCGCTGTACAGTTCGGGCTGTTAACCCGAGCATCCGAGCGGCGGGCTCCAACCTGGCTCCACAGCGCACTGCTTGCTCGATTAGGGCTAGCACCTTCTTTCTCGCTACAGGGTCGTGTCGTCGTCCTCGTCCCCCCAAATGTCCTGGGCTTTTTTTTTGAGAACCAGCAAAGCCGCAGCTTCAGCCAAAGCCTTATCTTTGCGATTGAGTTCTTTCTCGAGTTCCTGAATGCGTTTTCTGACAACACGTGTTGTTGGGGCTGGTTCAAGTCCTACCAGTATCTGCTCATGCCACTGTTGCAAATGGGCTTCATGTAAGCCCCGACTGCGCAAGAAGGGACCAAGATCTTCCTCTGAAAGGGAAGTCGCCTCAAGCACAGCAGCCAGTTTCTCTTCAGGACTCCAATCTTGCGGTCGTTTCATGCTGGACATCCTCTGCATGGATTTGGAGAATGAGGGCGGGTCAGGGAGAGCAGCAACATCTACGGTATCAGTTTCACCCGCCCATCGATAGAGGGTGCTTCGTGAGACGCCAATGTCCTTGGCAATAGACATTGGGCCAGGTCCGTTTGGATCTGCCATCTTCCTAACCATCAAGGCTCTGAACGCTTTGGAATACATGTGCCACCTAACTGCCCCCAATAGTGTTGAGTTTAGCTAGAGGCGACAACTATGCTGGCACAGGGGGGTCTTGCTTCACCTTAGGGTTAATAGCACAGGGGGCTCCAGCTGCAGTACAAATCACTAACAAAGCCCAAATAAAGGCCACCCCGAATAGTTCGAGGTGGCCTTTTCTCATCATTGAATGCCTGTCAGGCTAGTTCATCCAGCGCCACGCGGTAGCGCGGGTCTTCGATGACGTTGACCTCAATCATGCTTCCGGCGTTGCTGAGCAGGGTACGGCATTCGGCGCTCAGGTGTTTCAAGCGCAGTTTCTTCCCCTGCCCCAGATAGCGTTCGGTGAGGCTGCTGACCGCTTCGAGCCCCGAATGGTCGCAGACGCGTGAGCGCTGAAAGTCGATAACCACTTCGTCGGGATCGTCTGCCGGAGTGAATTGATCGTGGAAAGAACGGACCGAGCCGAAGAACAGGGGGCCATGCAGGCAATAGGTTTTTGTCCCGTTTGCTTCCGTTGAAATTTCAGCATAGATGCGCCGCGCGTTCTGCCAGGCGAAGACCAGCGCCGATACGATCACACCGATGGCGACGGCGATGGCCAGATCGGTAAAGACGGTGACCGCTGAAACCAGGACCAGGACCAGGGCATCTGTAAGAGGGATCTTATGCAGGATGCGCAGGCTCGACCAGGCGAAGGTTCCGACTACCACCATAAACATCACGCCGATCAGTGCGGCCAGCGGAATCATCTCGATCAGATCCGAAGCGAAGAGAATGTAGCTGAGCAGAAAGAGCACCGCCGCAATCCCTGATAGGCGTCCGCGTCCACCCGAATTGACGTTGATGATGCTCTGACCAATCATGGCGCAACCGCCCATGCCACCGAAGAAACCGGTCACGACATTGGCGACGCCTTGACCGATGCATTCGCGGTTGCCGCGACCACGGGTTTCGGTGACTTCGTCGATCAAGGTCAGGGTCATCAACGATTCGATCAGGCCGATGGCGGCGAGGATTATCGCGTAGGGGAGGATGATTTTGATGCTGTCCAGGGTTAGAACCACCATCGGGATATGAAAGTCCGGCAGGCCTCCGGCTAATGAAGCGAGGTCGCCGACGGTGCGGGTGTCAAGGCCGAAACCATGGACCAGCGCGGTGACCACCAATATCGCGACCAGGGCAGCGGGGACGGCTTTGGTGAGTTTAGGGAGAAGGATGATGATCGCCATGGTAAGGGCGACAAGGCCGAGCATCAAATAGAGCGGCGGGTCCTGCATCCAATGCAGTACGTTGTCCTTGTCGGCGATTTTGAACTGGCCGAGTTGGGCGAGAAAGATGACAATCCCCAGACCGTTGACAAAACCAAGCATCACCGGATGCGGAATCAGGCGGATAAACTTGCCCAGACGCAGCACCCCGGCACTGATCTGGATGATCCCCATCAGCACCACGGTCGCAAACAGATACTCGACGCCATGCGTGGCGACCAGGTCGATCATCACCACCGCCAGCGCACCGGTCGCCCCGGAGATCATCCCCGGTCGGCCACCCAGAACCGCGGTGATCAGTCCGACCATAAAGGCGGCATAAAGACCGACCAGGGGCTGAACACCGGCGACGAAGGCGAAAGCGACCGCTTCGGGTACCAGCGCCAGCGAAACTGTCAGGCCGGAGAGAATGTCATTTTTGTAGCTAGCCGTCTTATTGACGAGAAATTCGTACATTTATTGTCCTCAAAAGGGGGGGATTTGTAACAGAAGTGGTAAAGCAAAAGACGCCGACCTTAGTCGGTTGCCGGGGGAGATGCAAGGTTTAAATAGAATGAGGTCTGGAACTATTGAGTTTGAATCGGCGTGCCCTGGCCACCCTCATCACGAGCGCTTATTGATCTTGTCTGCGTATTGTGGAAAGTTTTTATCGACACAGTCAGGGCAGTAGGAGTGAGAAAATTCGGCTTCGGAGTGCTTTTCGATATAAGCTTCGACCTGGTTCCAGTAGCCCTGGTCGTCACGAACTTTTTTGCAAAAGGCGCAGATCGGCACGATGCCGCGCAGGGTTTCAATCCGGGACTGGTAAGACTTGATGGTCAAGTGGGTCAAAAAGAGCACAATTGCGGTTAGTGCCGCGCAGATCAGCAGGTTGATGACCAGAGTTTTATAGATACTGCTGAGTGCAGCATCTTCATTCTGCTCGACCAGCAGGTACCAGTTAAATTCGGGGATGAAACGCGAATTGAGATGGACCCTGCTCCCCTGGTTCTGGAACGAAAAGACGCCATTCTCAGAGGTAAGGATGGCATCTTTCAGGGACGAGATTCCAGGTTTCATCGACAGGGTCGTGATCCCCTCCGGAAAATTGTCGCTATGCAAGGTTACAGCGCCTTTCCGATCAATAAAATAAACTTCGCGCCCGTATTTCTGCTGATAGCTGTCGAGCAGGGTTTTGACCGAATTGACCGTCAGCCCTACTCCCGTGGCGCCGATAAATTTTCCCGAAAAGTCGAAGACCTTATAATTGATGAAGACCGTCATGGTGTCGAGATTGGCCATGTCCTGATCAATGTTGACTTCATAATCAGCGGCCATGTTGCGCACCCGGAAATACCAGGCGTCGCGTTTATTGTCGGGCGAAATATGTTTGAGAATTCCTTTGGCCTGATAATAGGTGCCTGTCTTCTCCGAGATGAAAAAACTGGTTTCAGTCTGATAACGCTCCTGGATTTCCTTGAGGTAGCGGGTCATAGCCGTGGGGGCTTTTTCCCCTGCAAGAACCCAGTCGCGCAAGAAGGTATCCTGGGCCATCAGGGATGAGATGAAAATCGGCTTTAAGAGGTCGCGCTGAATTTCTGAATAGATGGTGTCGCTGGTCAGCGGCAGGGTGCTTTGAGTGATCTGCTGCCGGAGTGAAGCACGCGAAACGAAGAAGCTGGCAAGACTGGTGAGTAAAAACCCGACAACCAGCAGCAGGCTGATTGTGAGAATGAGCCGCTGATTTTTACGGGCCATGGATTCCTTCCAAACCAAAATAAAAACTCGATCAATAGCAGTTGTTCCGAGATCATACCAAGTTCGAAACAGAAGGGTAAGGTAATGAACCGGAAAAGTAAATTAAACCGGTTCTGGCAGAGACGAGGTCGGATTTTTTTCGGGTCTGGACAGTAGCTGCAGAATCTCCCGAACGTAGGCGCATTCGCATGTGGCCGGGCAGGGCCTCAGGTTGTTCTGGTGCAGGCAGTAGCCGGGGCATTCATCAGAACCGGTTTTTCGCTCGGTGAATACCGGTCCTGCGTAGAGGTCGGCAAAGGCATCCACTGCGATCGAGAGGGTCCCGTTACAGGAATGGTTGAATAAAAACAGGCCTCTTTCCGGAGCGACAAAGTTGGCCTGATAGCCGATCAATCCGACCTCAGCGTCGTTAATAAAGGCGTCACGCGTCGGCCAGGCAGTCTGGCAAACCAGACAAACTTTGAAGTTCGTCGTGTCGTTCATAGCTCGTTCTTTTCTGTGTCCAGCGGCGCGCGAACGCTCGTTCTGAGGAGTGATAGCCCCCTCCGACCACGGAAC
Source organism: Geopsychrobacter electrodiphilus DSM 16401 (assembly GCF_000384395.1). Lineage (NCBI taxonomy): Bacteria > Pseudomonadati > Thermodesulfobacteriota > Desulfuromonadia > Desulfuromonadales > Geopsychrobacteraceae > Geopsychrobacter > Geopsychrobacter electrodiphilus. The sequence goes on along the minus strand of NZ_ARWE01000001.1, from coordinate 3,537,598 downwards.
CGAGCATAACAGATAATCCTGGATATGAAAAAGGGACACTCCGCGAGAGGTGTCCCTGAAATATTCACTGCATGTCAGCCAGATTCAAAGTGGTGGATTGCCTTCTTTGAAGTGTGTGCTGACCTCTTTGCGGAAACTCGAGGTGTTGGCAAGACCATGAGCGTTGATCGCGTGCTTGATCACGGCCTCCATCAGTTCGTTGTCGCTGTCAGCGACAAGAGTTTTGGGACAATGAGTGTCACCTGAAAGATGACGACATTCCACATATTTGCGTCCCATAAGGCTTCTCCTTCCCCGGCAGTCACAGTATTGAAAACAACCGCCGCACACAACAGGAACAGGCTTGCGCCAGCCGCTGCCTGCAGGCATCAGTTTATCGCATTCTCGCCATTCTTGTAGGAAACCGACTGATTTATCGTTGTTTTTGCTCTGACGTCGTAATCCTCGCCGGTTTATTCTCCCCCTGCCTGAAGAGACGCATCTTAACCCAGGCCTGCGCCCGGTCCATGTAGTAGTAGATGACCGGGGTGATATACAGGGTCATGAGCTGCGACACCAGCAGCCCGCCGACTACGGCGAGGCCCAGGGCGCGGCGTGATTCGGCGCCGGCACCGATGCCGATGGCGATGGGCAGGGTGCCCATCAGCGCCGCCATGGTGGTCATCATGATCGGTCGAAAACGCACCAGGCAGCCCTGGACGATCGCGTCCAGCGGGGCCTTCCCTTCGGTGCGTTGGGCCTCCAGCGCGAAGTCGATCATCATGATCGCGTTCTTCTTGACGATCCCGACCAGCATGATAATACCGACGAAGGCGTAGAGGTTGAGATCCTTGCCGAAGATCATTAGGGTGATCAGAGCGCCGAAGCCGGCCGACGGCAGGCCGGAGAGGATCGTCAGCGGATGGATGTAACTCTCATACAGAATTCCCAGCACCAGATAGATGACCAGGACCGCCAGAATCAGCAGCAGGGCCAGCCCCTTGGTCGAGGCCTGATAAACCTGGGCGGCGCCCTGAAAACCGGTGGTGATGGTTGCCGGCAGGCTGAGCGCCGCTTGCTCGATGAGCTTGACCGCGTCCCCTAACGGAACATCCGGGCGCAAGTTGAACGAGATGGTCACCGCAGTGATCTGGCCCAGATGATTGACCGACAGCGGGCCCAGGCCGCGTGTGATGCTGACCAGCGATTTCAGGGGCACCAGCGCGCCCCGATCTGAGCGAACATAGAGCAGTTCGAGCGCCGCCGGGTCGGTCTGGTACTGCGGCGCCAGCTCCATGATGACCTGATACTGATTGGTCGGGGTGAAGATCGTCGAGACCTGGCGGGTGCCGTAGGCCGAGTAAAGGGTGCTCTCGATCTGCTCGGCGCTGACGCCGAGGGCCGCGGCGCGGTCACGGTCGATGGTCAGGTTCAGCTGCGGATTCTTGATCTCGAGGTCGGAGGTGACATCCTGCAGCTGGGGCAGGTTGCGCAGCTGCTCTTCAAATTTTTCGGCATGGGCATAGAGCTCTGTGCTGTCGGGATCCTGCAGCACGAACTGGTACTGAGCTTTGCTGCTCTTGGTTTCAAGCCGGATCGGCGGCGGATTCTGCAAGAAGATTTTGATCCCCGGGACACCGGTGAGTTTGGGGCGCAGGCGCTGGATAATCTGATCGGCGTCCGCCTTGCGCTCAGCGCGCGGCTTGAGTTTGATGAACATAAAGCCGCTGTTGGAGCCGACCCGTGAACCGGCAGCGCCGACCGAGGACATGAAGGCCTCGACATCGGGGTCCTGAATAATAATTGCCGCCAGCTGTGCCTGGTTGCGTTTCATCTCTTCGAAGGAAACCCCCTGTGTGCCTTCGGTGATGCCGCGCAGCGCGCCGACATCGTCGGGCGGGAAGAGCCCGGTCGGCATCCGGCTGAACAGCCAGATCGTCACCAGGGTCAGCACCAGGGTCAACACCAGGGTTAGGCGACGGAAGCGCAGCACCCAGTGAAGTGATTTATCATAGAGTCGCAACCAGCCAGCGAAGAAGCGCTCCATCAGGTTATACAGAGCACTATGCTGCTTGTTGGAAGGTGGTTTGAGGAAGCGGCTGCCGAGCATCGGGGTCAGGGTCAGCGAGACAAAACCCGAGATCAGAATCGCCACCGTGATGGTCACCGCAAACTCGTGCAGCACCCGTCCAAGCATGCCGGCCATGAAGAGCACCGGAATAAAGACCGCGACCAGCGAGATGGTCATGGAGATGATGGTGAAGCCGATCTCCTGCGCACCCTTGAAGGCCGCTTCGCGCGCCGTCTCGCCATGCTCCATGTGACGCACGATGTTTTCGAGCATGACGATGGCGTCATCCACGACAAAGCCGACCGACAGGGTTAATGCCAGCAGGGTGATGTTGTTGACCGAATAGCCGAGCAGCTGCATGGCGGCGAAGGTGCCGACGATCGACAGCGGCAGCGCCAGGGCGGGGATGATCGTCGCCGAGAGGTTGCGCAGAAAGAGAAAGATCACCAGGATCACCAGTGCGATGGTGATTAACAGGGTAAGTTTGACTTCGGCGACCGATTCGCGGATCGAGCTGGAGCGGTCGTACATGAGATTCAGCTCGACCGCACCGGGGAGCTGCTGGCGGAAGCTCGGCAGCTGCTTGATGATGTCGTTGACGACTTTGATGGTGTTGGTGCCGGGCTGGCGCTGGATCGCCAGAATGACCGCGCGGGTGGTCTGTTGTTTGGTGCTGAACCAGGCAGCGACCTTGTCGTTCTCGACGCTGTCGCTGACGGTGGCGATGTCGGACAGGCGCACCGGTGCCGCGTCACGATAGGCCACGACCAGCTTACGGAAGGCGGCGGCGTTATAAAGCTGACCGCTGACCTGGATGGTGAACGACTGATTCTCCCCCTCCAGCCCGCCGGTGGGCAGGTTGACATTCCATTTGGCGAGCACCTGCTCGACCTCGTCGAGGCCGATCTTCAGACTCGCCAGCTTGCGCGGGTCGAGGCCGATCCGCACGGCATACTTCTGCGAGCCGTAAACATTGACCTGTGCCACTCCGTTGACCATGGAGATGCTCGGCGCGATGACCGTATCGGCAAACTCGTTGACCTCGGAGAGGGGCAGGGTTTTTGAGGTCATTGCCAGGTAGAGGATTGACGAAGCGGCCGGGTTGACCTTGCGGATCGAAGGGGGGCTCGACATTTCACGCGGCAGACGTCGCGCCGCCTGAGAAATGGCGGTCTGTACATCCTGAGCGGCCGCGTCGATATCCCGATCGAGGGCGAACTGAATGGTGATGATAGTCGAGCCTTCACCGTTGGTGGAGCTTAAGGAATCAATCCCGGCGATGGTCGAAAGCTGACGTTCGAGCGGGGTCGCCACGGCGCTGGCCATGGTTTCGGGGCTGGCGCCGGGGAGGCTGGCGCGCACCTGGATGGTCGGAAAATCAATACTCGGCAGATCGTTGACTGCCAGCAGCTGGTAGGCAAAGGTGCCGAAGATCAAGATCGCCGACATGACCAGGCTGGTCATGACCGGGCGGCGGATAAACAGGGCGGAAATGTTCATTGGGCCGCCTTGGGGGCAGCGGTTGTCGCGGGGTCCTCAAGCGCTTTAACCATGGCTCCGGGGCGCAAGCGCAGCTGGCCGTCGGTGACCACCGTTTCCCCCGGGTCGAGACCCTTTTCAATCACGCTCTGATCGTCAACGCTGAATGCCACATTGACGGAACGCTGTTCAACCGTCTGATCGCTCTTGACCACGTAGACGAAATCTCCAGTCTGACTGGACTGTATCGCGCGGGTCGGAATGACGCTTGCGCTCTTGATGGTGGTCAAGCGCAGGCGGACGTTAACGAATTCTCCCGGCCACAGCTGGCGGAGATCATTGTTAACAATGGCCTTGAGGCGGATGGTGCCGGTCGCCTGATTCACCTGATTATCGACAAAGCTGAGCTTGCCGGTCACCTGGGTGCCGGCGGAATCGACGAACACCTCCATATCCCCGGCCTTAAGATGCTTCTTGAGTTCCGGCAGGGCTTGTTCAGGCAGGGTGAAACTGACCTTGATCGGTGAGGTCTGATTGATCGTCACCAAAGCCTGATCCGTCGCCTTGATCAGCGCGCCGGGATCGACCAGCAGCTCGCCGCTGTAGCCGGAGAGGGGCGAGCTGATCGTGCAATTATCCAGCTCGAGGCGCGCATTCTTGAGCGCGGCCTGATCGGCCAGCAGCGTGGCCTCCAGGCTCGCCACGCTGGTCTGGGCCTGATCGGACTGCTCGACGGAAGCGTAGCCCTGCGTAGCGGCGGGGAGATAGCGCGCGACCTGTTTGCGCGCATTTTCAAGTTCGGCGCGGTCTCTGGACAGGGCCGCACTCGCCTGCTCAAGCCGGCTGGCAAAGGGACGTGAATCGATACGGAACAGCAGGTCTCCTTTTTTGATCCGATCCCCCTCCTTAAACCCGACCTGTTCGAGCAGGCCGCTGACCTGCGAGCGAATCTCGACCCGGGCGAAGGCTTCGGCGCTGCCGATGGCACGCAGTTCGACGGGCATATCCTTAAGTACAACGCTGGCGATTTTGACCGGCAGGGGCTTCGGCGCGGATTTGGCTTGGGCTGACCGCCCCGCTTTGTTCTCCGAACAGCCGCTCAGGACCAACAACAGAAAAAGAAGGGTGAAAAGCCAGGTAATCCCGGCAGGTTTCATCAAGGATAGAGGCCTGGTTCCACGGGTTGTTGGTGTGTGGTGTTTCATGGTTTTCCCTCTCCCATTAAATTTATCTACCCCAGCGCCGTTAGAAAGCCCGCTAGGTAACCCCTTGCCGAGCAGCAGATGAGGCCAGTTAAGGTTGCAATGCCGCACCGGATGTTGATTTTTGGAGATTAAGACGAGCGCCTAAGATTAACAATAGAATTTACGCCCAGGAGTGATCGAAATGCTCTCTTTTGGGGCAAAGATCGAGCAGATGTAGCTCAGGCATGAGGATCTCCGGGCCGTTACTCACAGGTTTTTAAATGATAGATTTTGTGCGAATCGGGCGTATGGATCGCTTTGCTGCCACTTCTGGATTGATACGAAGGTCTCGCAAATAGAGCCGAAAGACTTCGAATCGCTGGTTTATAATTTGTGTGCAAGGGATGTTTTGTTATTAACCCGGTTGCCGAGGAAAGGGAGGACGTCATGATCAAAGTTATGCTGGCACTTTTCATTGTGATGAATTGCTGGGGCATTGGGATTGCTCTCGCTGCCGATCAGGATCGTGACCGCGATCAGGATCGCACCCAGTTGATGGACCCGACGTCGGATCAGGACCAGCTGAGGGATCAGGATCGCCTGCAGGACAATGACAGGATCTATGGCGCACAGCTGATGAGTGACAAGGAACAACGTGAGTATCGGACGCAGCTGCGTGCGCAGAAAACTCAGGAGGAGAGAGAGCAGTTTCGCATGCGTCATCATGAGAGAATGCAGGAACGCGCCAAAGCTATGGGGAAATCTCTCCCTGATAAGGTTCCGCAAGGGATGGAAAGAGGCCATCGTGGATCCCAGGGTGCAGGTGGCTCCAGCCGAGGTGGGAACTAATAACTCCGTCGGGCCAAATTAAAAGTGATGCTCCTCCAGCCCCATCGCCAGTGTGTGATGGGGCTTTTGTGTTTAATGCAGCAGGCGCGCTTTAAACAGTTCTTTGATAAGGAACATTATAAAATGTTTTGTCTTTCGGAATGATCGACTTGTGTGTGCTAAATGGTCGAAAAACTGATGTTTTATTTTTGAAAATTCCTTGCCAAACGGGTTTTATGCCTTAAAATTGAAGACCAAGGTCAGGTTCTTTATCCATGCTCTAATCGTGCAAGGGTGAGTATATGAAATACTTTGCGAGTCGATGTGCTGATTGCCAATACCGCGGCCGTCATATTTATTTCGTTGGCTCCTTGCGCTTCGAACGCGAACTCATCATCAATTATATCAAGAATCACACGGCTGCCCGGTGGTATGAGGTCAATAAACTTGAAGATGTCCCTGTCAGCAATCAGGGGGTTCCTTTTGGTCAGAAAATGATCATGGTGGACACCCGGACAATGGACCGAGAGAATTTGATGCAACTGCTTCAATCCCAGGCCTGGCAGGTCCATTCTCAAGATATGCTGGTCCTGTTCAATGTTGTTCACGGCCTCGAAATTGAAAAAGCAGCTCTAAGAAATGGGGCCCGGGGACTTTTGTATGAGGATGACCCTACCGAAGATCTGCTTAACGGGATCTGTACGATTAATTCCGGGGAGCTCTGGGTTTCACGAGGTCTGCTCTCCGAATGCCTGCTGGAGAGCTACGCCGGGAACGGGCAGTCGGAACCAGTTAAGCATTCCATGTCTGCGCGCGAAATAGAAATCCTGCATTTCCTGTCCACAGGGGCTTCCAACAAGGCCATAGCTGAGCAGTTATGCATCAGCACCCACACCGTAAAAACCCACCTGCAAAATATTTTTCGTAAAATCGATGTCGCCAGCAGAGTACAGGCCGTGCTATGGGCGAAAAATAACCTATTAGTCCGCTTCCCCTTCCTCATCCTTTTTCCCTATGAAAGCATCCTTCCCTAATTTTTATCATCCTTTCTTCTGAGCCTTTTTGATCGCGTAAATGGTCCGTTAAATCATCCTTTCGTCTAATTGCAAGGTACCGGAAAGGGTCAATAATTGACTGACCATGGTGAAGGCTGTCTGGGTTTTGGGTATTAAACGCAAGTTGATGCGGCGTTGAGTGGCAATACTCAAATCGGGTACAGAGAGTGCGATTTCCAAAAATATGAATGTCCCGATTCTGTTGCTCTGGCGTTGGCATATCAACGAAAGGAGGCAGGGTATGTTGTTGCGAGTATGGAGAAGATTTGGCTGGGTCTTTATTGTCTTGTCGGTCATCGGCCTTCAGGGATGTGGGGAGACTAACACGACTGCGTTGCCGCTAGATCAACCGCAGGTAACCGACCCGGTAACCGACCCGGTAACCGACCCGGTAACCGACCCGGTAACTGACCCGGTAACTGACCCGGTAACTGACCCGGTAACTGACCCGGTAACTGACCCGGTCCCCGGCCCGGTACCCGAGGCACAGCTTGACCCCGCAATTCTTGACTCTGCGGCGTCATTTCTGGCGGCGGCAACCGGTAAAGAGAATCCGATCGGGATTGAGCAGGTGGTCTTCGTTAACACGGTCTTTGGGATCAACCAGCTTGACCTGACGGTCGTTCCGGCTGCAGCTTCCAGCTCGGAGACAGAGATGGGCTGCCTTTACGGTGATCTGTGGGTCACGCTCAGAGATGACAACGGTGCGCCAGTGTTGGACGCAATCGGATGCGAGCAGCCGATTGCGTCGGAACCGATCGAGTTACCGCAGCTGGATAATGACGGAAATCAGATGTTCGATGAACAGGGCGAGGCACTCTATTATTTCAGTGACACGGTCCCGATGCTCCTTGAGGAGTACAAGGATGGTGAATATAAATGCACGGTAGTCGAGGGATACGAAGATTTCACCATACCGGTTGAAATGGGGCGCTTGAACATGATCCGCTCTTCGGTAAAAAATCCGGACAACATGGCTCGGGCTTTGGAAGAGGCAATCAACAATATCAACAGTTCGATCGCAGTCAGGACTGACCTGTCCGGCAGACTGGTTCTGATCGGCGAGCAGGATCTGATCAACGAACAGGGGGAGGTCATCGGCACCGAACTTGTCCAGTCGCCTATCGACTCGCCCCGTGAAAACCTGGCCCTTTACCGGGCGCTGATGGTTGAAGGTCGCCTGGCCGGCTACGGCATCCAGAAGATTGGTGAAGAGGGGCAGCTCCTGCCGGCGCCCTGGCTGGAGATCCGGCCAGATCTGTATCTGGGCGCGTTGTCCTATTTGCGTGATGGCACTCCGGGGCGCGAGCGAGGGGTCGGTTTGATCAATGGCTACGCCGACCTGTCGGGCGTGACCCACTCCACCAAAGATGACTACCACGGACACCCCATGGCTTATGTGCAGTTTCACCCCGAAGCTGATCCTTCGGGCGGAGGGTGCACCTACACGGATCAACGCGAGGATGTGTGGCAGCGGTTTTTTGCCGAAGATTTATATCAGGGTGAAAATATTCGCGGCTTTGCCAAGCATGCCGATGATGCGCGCAAGATGATCGTGGTTATTCATAGCATCATTCAGGATGCACCGAATGACGGGATCGCCCCGACATGGGATGGAGAGATCCTGGTACGTTATCCGGGCCATGGCATGATGCCCGAAATCATGAAAGGCCAGTATGACCGGCACCTGATGCTAGAAACCGCAGCGGCCGCTCTCGGGGCCGCATCGGGCAAGGAAGTTCCGGTGAGTATAGATGCAACGGTCTTTATCAATACCCTCATGGGCATCAATCAACTGGGTCCGCTGGAGGCCAAAGATCTTTATGGGGATCTCTGGGTTCTTAAGCGCGACGCTAACGGTGTGCCTTTGCTTGACGAAACTCTGGGTTGTGTCCAGCCGCTCGCCTCGCAACCACTCGAGTTGCCGGTTCTGGATGAAGACGGCGTGCCTGTTCTTGATGAAGCCGGCAATCCGCTGACCACTCCCAGCGATACGGTGCCAATGGTGCTCGAGGAATATCAGGACGGGCAGTTCAAGTGCACTCCACTGCTCGGCTATGAGGACTACGTCATGGAAGTCGAGATGGGTCGGCTGAATTGTGTCCGCTCCTCGCTCAACAATCCGGGCATGATGGATCGTCATCTCTACGAGGTGGTCAACCGGATCAATGCCGCGGTGGGGATCAAACGCGATCTGGCCGGGCGGATTGTGCTGACGACCGAGAAAGAGGTTTATGACGCTGAGGGAAATTATCTGGATACAGTCCGGGTGGATGCCGCCATCGATTCACCGCTCGAGAATCTGGCCATTTATGGTGCGTTGATGAAATCAGGCACCCTGGAAGTGCCGGTGACGGTGAACCTTGAAGGGACCAAAGAGACCTTCACCCTCGCAATCACCTTGGCGGATGAGGTGCTGAATGAGCACGGTATGGGCTATCTGAAATATGGCGACGGTTCCCAGGGACAACCGACCGGGATCGCTCATCTTGTGAATGGATACGCGGACTTCTCCGACGTTTCACATTGCCCGATGGCTGACTATGGCCCGATGTCTGATCCGACGTCTGACCCGGTGATCGATTTTGCGGGTGTTCCGGTTAACTTTGTAGAACGGTCAGAGGATGTCTGCCCATACATCGCTCAGGACGACTTCGTCTGGACCCGGGTGCTTGACGGTGAAGTCGGTGTCAGAGGGGAAGGCGATGAGCCGGCCAGCAATATCGCAGCATTTGTGCAGCATGCAGATGATGTCCGGCGCGTGATTGTTTTTATTCACAGCATTATTCATGATCCGGTTGAGGAACCGATGGCAGGCCTCTAAATTTTGTGGTCGGGTGCGACGTATCGCACCCGACCAGCTTTAGAGCTCTTCCAACTCCGCTAAAATCAGGAGGCTAGCTGTCATGAGGACTGACCACGAACAGATCAATGTCTTGATCGCCGTCAGCAATAATATTTTGGGTGAGGGTCTGTATAAAATCACTTCAGAAAATCCGCAGAACAAGGCATTTTCTCATTTCCACAGCAAGGACTCTTCGCTGGCGCCGGATATTTTGTTGTTCGATGCCAACCAGGATTTTCATGCCCTTCAGCTCTCCTACCCGGAAGCCAAAACGGTTCTACTGGATACCGGATTGAAAGACCAGGAGATTGCCTGTCTGCTGGTTTGTCATAAAATTCAAGGGATTATCTCTCCAGACGCCAGCATCGAAATGTTTCATAAGGCACTCAAGGTCGTTCACGAAGGTGAGATCTGGATCGATCAGAAACATCTAAAATCACTGCTGGGCCGTAATGGCGCGATGACTGAGAATGGCGGCGTCAGAAGTTTGAGTGAGCAGGACAAGAAAATTATTCAGTTGATTACCTTAGGCGACAAAAATCGTGAGATTGGAGAAAAACTCTGCTTGAGTGAGCACACCATTAAGGCGCATGTCAGCAGAATTTTTAAGCGGATGAATGTCAGCAACCGCTCTCAACTGGTCAGCGTTGCCAGAGGATACGACACTGAATTTCAGCAATACGCACACCTGGCCTAGTGAGCGTTGGTCTGATCATCGGCTGATCTTTTCTGAATACAAAAAAGGGACACTCCGCAAGGGGTGTCCCTTAAACTCAGCCTGCCAGATGGCATCACAGCGGCGGGTTACCTTCTTTGAAGTGGGAGCTGATCTGCTTGCGTAATTCGGCAGTGTTAGCCAATCCGTGCACATTGATGGCATGTTTAAGTGCGGCCTGCATCAGTTCCTTATCATTTTCCGCAGCAATGGTTGTGGAACAATGAGCGTCACCCGAAAGTTCTCGGCAATCGACATATTTGCGTCCCATAAAATTTCTCCTTTCCCGGACGTTGTTGTTTTGTACCCAACAACTTTCAACATCTCAGGTTCAGGCCTGCGGCGGTCGCTACCTGTTGGTCACAGTTTATCATGAATGCCGCACTTTTTTAGCTAACTCGCTGTTTTATAGATATTTTATTGTTTGATGGCCGCGAGGAGGGTTTCACCAATCAAGACCTGCAACGCTTCCCAGCGCTCTCCACCCTGTAGTGGCCAGCACTGGTTCAACTCCAATTCGAAGCCGAGGTAGCTCTCCGCCGGGAAGCGGCGGCGTAGTTGGGTGATCAGGCCGTCGGCGGCGCCGCGGTAGGGATAGTTGCGCCGCACCCGCCAGCTGTCCTTGTGCTTTTCAATCTGCTTCTGCCAGTTCAGGCAGAACTGTTTCTCCAGCGGTCGTTGCGGGTCGTAAAGCAGGCCGATATCGGCATTGCGCAGTTCACCATGCAGTTCCGGGGTGAAGCTGTGCAGTGAGACATGACAGACTCGGCAATGACTGGCCAGCAGCTGCTCGATCTGCTGCATGATTGCAGCCCGATAAGGACGGTAGTGCTGTTTCAGCAGCGCCTCGCGTTCAGCGGGGTTGAGATTGCGAGTGAACTCGGAGAAGAGCGCCGGGTGACCGGGGGAGCGGTTGAGTTCGATCAGCAGGCGGCTGACAAGCGTCAGCTGGAGCGGGGCCTTAAGCTCGGCTGCCAGTCGGCGGGCAAAAGGTTCAATGCCGATGTCGTAACCCCGGTGTGTTTTCAGCAGCGCCTCCTGTCCGGCGAACAACCCCTGGTAGGGTTCCGGGACCAGATTGCCGCCGTGTTCACAGCTGAGCAGCAGCCTCCAGCGCGGTTCAGCCATGAAACATTACCCCCTGGTGCAGACAATCCGCCAGCTGGCGGTAGACAGCTGCAAGCTCCGCCTGGCTGAACCCTTGCGGCAACGCCTGCAGGATCCGTCCGGCCAGCGGGCCAGTGTGCAGAATCACCTCCAGCGCTGCGCGGTATTCCATGGGGATGTCGCTTTCCAGCTGTTCGTAGATTCGCCGCCAGAGATCGGCGACGCTGATCCGCTCTTCAAGGACTCCGAAGCAGGACAGATAGTCCGGCACGTCGATCAGATCATCGCCACCCCCCTGCAGGGTTCTTTTAAAGAGTTCGGCGAGCGGCGCGACCGCGATCTCCTGCTGGTGATGAAGCCCGATCCAGCACTCCTTGCACAGCGCCCGAATCAGAGCGATGGTCAGAGCGGCAATCGCCAGATCGGCCATGGGGCATTCCTGAATATCGAGGAGACGAATCTCGATGGCGCTGCGTTCGAAGCGAGCAATCGCGCCCCTTGAGTTGAGCCATTCCTCCTGCAGCACATTCTGTGGATCATGCGGGGCGATCGCGCGGTAGGTCGCCGCCAGAATCTGGTCCTCATAGTCCGCGCGGGTGAAGACCGCTTCGGGGATGACCTGCCCGGCAATTTCGGGGATCATCTTCTGGTTGTTGCGATAGAACTCCAGCCGGTTGTCGAGCAGGCCGGTCGCCTCGCCTGAAACGATCGGCGAACTGGCGGCCAGCGCCGGCAATAGCGGCAGGACCAGGCGGATAGCGGCATGCAGTCGCCCGAATTCGGCATCACCTGAGAAGGGCAGGTTGATGTGCATGCTCTGCAGGTTGGACCAGCCGTGCCCCTGACAGCCGAAGATCCGGTTGTAGGCGTCATAGATCGGACTGTTCTCGTGCGGCCAGAGGACGGTTTCGCGGTGCGGCTCCATCCAGGGGTGCATCGCGGTGCCGAGCAGACGCGCGTTAAGCCCTGCCAACTGTTCATTGACCTGCGCGATCCCGCTCTGGAACTGCGCGGCAAGGCCCTTGAGGCCAGGGGCCGGGCCGTTGGTCTTCAGCTCGATGACATGCAGCACCAGTTCGTTTGACCAGCACAGCGGACCGCGCTCGATCTCGTTGACGATCTCCCCGGAAACCTGCTGCAGCACCCGGTCGGTGACCGGTTTGACCGCCAGGGAATCGCGGTCGACGATCATGTACTCAAGCTCGATGCCGTAGCCTTCGAAGAGGTGTAGCGGCGCCCGTTCACTCATGCCGTGAATCCTTCCTTGCGTTTCTCTACCCGCCGAAACATGACGCGCATGATCCGCAGGTAGAGTTCATCCTTGAGCACCTGATCTTCGACCCCGGCGTCGAGGTTCGGGTTGTCGTTGACCTCGATGACGTAGACCTTGCTCCCCGACTGTTTCAGGTCGACCCCGTAGAGGCCGTCACCGATCAGGTTGCAGATTTTCAACGCCAGCTTGATGACCGCACCTGGGACATGCTCGACCGGAAGCGTGTCGTAGCGCCCCTCGTCGTTCTTGACTCCGTTGTTGTCGCGTTTAAGGATCTGCCAGTGTCCCTTGGCCATGTAGTAACGGCAGGCGTAGATCGGCTGCCGGTCAAAGACCCCGATCCGCCAGTCGAAGTCGGTCGGCAGATATTCCTGGGCGATGATAAGATCGGATTTTTCGAGCATTTTGTTGATCGTCGGTTTCAGCTCCGCCAGCGCGCTGACCTTGACCACCCCCTGCGAAAAGGAGCTGTCCGGTTGTTTCAAGACTACCGGCAGGCCGAGTTTTTCGGCGACCTGATCGCGGTTGTCACGATGGACGATGAGCGTCTTGGGGGCCGGGATATTGTTGTGCTCCATCAACTCGGCCAAGAAAACCTTGTTGGTGCACTTGAGGATCGACTCCGGATCATCAATCGCCACCAGCCCTTCGGCTACCGCCTTGCGCGCGAAGCGGTAGGTGTGGTGGTTGACGCTGGTCGTCTCGCGGATGAGCAGGGCGTCGAACTCACCGAGTTTGGCAAAATCGTCGCGGGTGATGAATTCAGTCGAGAAACCGACGGTTTCAGCGGCGCGCACGAAACGTTTCAGCGCCTTTTCATCAGACGGCGGTTCGGGGTCAGCCGGATTCGTCAGAATCGCCAGGTCGTAGCGCTTACCGGTTTTTTTGGCGATGCGGCGGCGCTTGCCGGAGAAGTATTCCTGTGCGACTTCGAGTACAAACGGCTGATGCTCGGGCGGGATGTCGCTGGCGCTGATCGCTCTCAGGTTGGACAGTGACCATTTGCCGCTCTTCTCACCGATTACGAAATTGGCGCGCAACAGCGGCGCCTGGAACAGGGTGAAGAGCTGTGCGGCCAACCGGTCGTGGCGTTTGGCGACGTTGCGTCCGAAGTAGATGCTGAGCACAAACTCCTTAGACTGGATCGTCTCGAGGCTCTTCTGAATCAACGCCTGTAGGTCATCCGAGGCGATGCGCATGATGGTCTGGGATTTCAGGTCCTGCACGGCGGTTACGCTCGGGCTCGGTTTGTGGCCGCGGGCTGCTGCCAAAAGCGAAACATAGTAACCGATACTCTGGTAACGATAGGAACGGCAGAGGTTGTAAACTTCCGCGCCCTTCAATTCAAGATAGCGGGGATCGGTCAGGTAGGAACGGGCTGGCACCCGTTCGACACCGGGAATATCCAGGGGCCACTGGGCTGGGTCATCGACGACGATCAGGGTGGGCCTGGGCATGTGATTTTTTCTCCTTGGCAGGCTGAATGATCAGCAGGTTGGCATCGTAGGTCAGCACTCCGAGCAGGATAGCATTGATCACCCGGTCGATGCTGGCGGTGTATTTGCGGGTTCCGGTCATGGGGTTGCTCTGGAGCGGATCTGCGACATGCACGGTTCGCGCTTCACGATCATAGCCATGCAGCACGACAAAGTGGCCGGATGGCTCTCCCCGCACATCGTCGTAGTCACAATTGGGGCCGAATTCGCGAGCGCTGCGGTAGAGGAAGGTCGCCGACAGCCCGGCGATGATCGGCGTGCCCTGTTTCAGAAAGCCGCGGATCAGGCTACCGTTCAGGTCCTGTGCCTTCAGCTGCCCGCCGAGGGCGATAAATTTGAGATAGGCGTCGGTTGCCACCTGGATTTTGGGATCGTTTTTGAAGGCCGCCTGGGCGAGAAGCTTATCAACCAGAACCTCTCTGGGCAGATCGATCCAGGTCGGATCGAAGATCTGCAATTTGTAGGTGTAGATGGTTGCACGATAGCCGCGCTGCAGGGCGTGACAGGCGAGGAGCACCGCCAGGGTCCCGCCCCCTTCGAGCATCGGCACTTCGTCAATGGTCTGGGTCAGCCCGATCGGGTCCGTATAATATTGATAGATGGCCTGCAGACAGGTCGGACCGCAGGTGATTTCGTCAGGCTGGGGTGCAATGTCAAACGGGAGAAGGTCTTTCATTTGCGAAATCCTCAAGGTGAACATGCATAATACCATTGCGACGGTTTAACGGCGGGGATAATTTTAACAAGGGAATGTGTGAGGGGTGGGATTGGTGCTTTCGTCAAGAGGGCACAGAAATAGATTTAAGTCTGCTACAATAGTGCGCTGATATTCTCCCCAGCAAAAAGAAGGGTCACAAACGGATGAACCTGATTTTTCATCTGCTCCAGCAGATGTCTATCTTCCTGGTTATCGCTTACCTGTTCACCAAGTCTCCGGCCTTTCGACCGCTGACCAGCGAGCATCTGCGCTTCAAGCATAAGTTTTTGCTCTACTTGATCTTTTCTTCCTTTTCGATTCTCGGGACCTATTTCGGTCTGCCGATCCAGGATGCCATCGCGAATACGCGGGCCATCGGGCCGGTGCTGGCGGGGCTGATTGGCGGCCCGCTACTGGGAGTTGCAACCGGCCTGACCGGAGGCCTGCACCGTTATCTGCTCGGCGGTTTTACTGCCGAGGCCTGCGGGATATCGACAACCGTCGAAGGATTGATCGGCGGGCTGGTGCATCTTTATCTGGTGCGCCGCGGCCGTCAGGAGCAGATCTACCTCCCCTTAGTCGCCCTGGGTGCCACCTTTTACGCCGAAGCAATGCAGATGGTGATTATTCTGCTGCTGGCCAAACCCTTCGATCAGGCGCTGGGACTGGTCAAGACCATCGCTCTGCCGATGATGCTTGCCAATTCCGCCGGGGCCGCGCTGTTCATCAGCATTATTCGCGATCAGCGCAACGCCTATGATCGCTTTGGGGCTCACTTCTCGGCCCGCGCGCTCAAGGTCGCCGATCGCACCTTGGAGATCCTGAGCTCCGGGTTCAACCCGGAGAGCGCCCGGCAACTGGTCCAGATTATCCATCAGGAGACCCAGGTGGGGGCCGTCTGCATCACCGATCGCGAACGGATTTTAGCTTTTTCAGGTCTGGGGGCCGATCATCATCTGCCGGGACTGGCGCTCGTCTCGGAATATACCCTGCGGGCGATCCAGAGCAATCAGGTATGCTATGCCGATGGTTTCAACATCCCCTTCAGCTGTACCCGTCTGGCCGGTTGTCCCCTCGGTTCCGAACTGGTGGTGCCGTTGCACGTCGAGCAGGAGGTGATCGGCACCATCATCCTGTTTGAACCGAAGAGCAAGCTGTTTCTCAACCTCAATCGTTCCCTCGGTGAGGGGCTGGCCAATCTGCTCTCGGATCAGCTGTTGCGGGCGCGCTACGCCGAGCAGAAGAATCTGCTCGTCCAATCCGAACTGAAGCTGGTGCAGGCCCAGGTCAACCCGCATTTTCTGTTCAATGCCTTGAACACCATCATATCCATCACCCGCAGCGATGCACAGCGCGCCTGCGAGCTGCAGCTGCAGCTCTCTAACTTCTTCCGCAAAAACCTGATGCGTTCGGGCGAGCTGGTCAGTCTCAAGGAGGAGATGGAGCATGTTCACTCCTACCTGATGATCGAAGAGGCGCGCTTCGAGGAGCGGCTCAAGGTGATCACCCGGATCGATCCCGCGCTCTGGACGCTGCAGATCCCGACCTTCACCCTGCAGCCGTTGATCGAAAACGCGATCAAGCATGGGATCTCGCAGGTGCTGGAAGGCGGCCAGGTGACAATCTCGGTTCAGCGGGTCGCCGGGCATGCTGAACTCATGATCGAGGATGATGCCGGCACCTACGGCGACAAGCCCTGCGGCGAAGGGCTGGGGATGAATATTGTCGATAAGCGGATCAAAAACCTGTTCGGGGCGGACTGCGGCATCGAGGTCTCCTGCGTGCCGCAGCAGTACACCCGGGTCATGGTGCGGATCCCGTTGCCCGAAGGGGGAGAGTTATGATGCGTGCCCTGATCGTGGATGATGAGAGCCATGCGCGCAAGGAGCTGCAGCGGCTGCTGGAAGCGAGCGCCAGCTTCGAAATTGTCGGCAGCTGCAGCAACGTCATGGAAGCTTTGCGCCTGATCAACCGGGAGAAACCGCAGGTGCTGTTTCTGGACGTCGATATGCCGGTCTTAAATGGTTTTGAATTGCTCAGCATGCTGGATGAAAAGCATCTGCCGCGCGTCGTGTTTGTCACCGCTTACGATCAGTACGCGGTCAAAGCCTTCGAGGAGCAGGCCCTCGACTACCTGCTGAAACCGGTCGATCCCGAGCGCCTGCGCAAGACCATCGACAAGCTGAAGCAGGAGGATGCCGGCGGCCGCGCCGTTTCTTATCCGCAGGCGGAGCTGAAACGGATCCCCTGCTGCCTGGCCAACCGTGTCAAGTTGATCGACCCGCAGAGCGTAGAATACGTGCGCTCCGATTTCGGCGGGGTTTACCTGGTGACCGCTGAGGGGGAGTTTTTTACCGATCTGACCCTCAAGACCCTGGCCGCCCGCACCAGCCTGGTGCCTTGTCACAAGCAGTATCTGATCAACCCCGCGCTCATCGACGAGATCCGTTTTCTGGAAGGGGGGCTCGCCGAAATTCAGACCCGCTCCGGTCGCCAGCTGCCGGTCAGCCGACGCTACGTCAGGCCATTGAAGGAGACCTTCGAGCTCTAGGGATCGCCAGCTTGTCTTGATTCTTCCCCCTTAAAACCTGTCACCTGCTCCAGACCGCCGGTCACTTTCGAGATCCGACCGTTGACCCCATCCGCTATTTTATTTGACCGAAGAAATGCTTACTTTTGGCCAAACTCAAACGGATGGAGGTTTTTTTATGTTGTATTTCTTTTCCTGCGTGGCCGCCCTGATCGTCGGCTACTTCGTCTACGGCAAGATTGTCGACCGCGCCTTCGGCCCGCAACCGAACCGTTTGACCCCGGCAAAAACCATGGCCGACGGCGTCGATTATGTCGAGATGTCGCCGCGCAAAATCTACCTGATTCAGCTGCTCAATATTGCCGGACTCGGCCCGATCTTCGGCCCGATCCTCGGCGCGCTCTACGGTCCTGCCGCCCTCTTGTGGATTGTCTTCGGCTGCATCTTCGGCGGCGCTGTGCATGACTATTTCTCCGGGATGCTCTCGATCCGCCATGGCGGCAAGAGTATCCCCGACGTGGTCGGTTATCAGCTCGGCAACGGCTTCAAGCAGTTCATGCGTGTCTTCTCCATTATCCTGCTGCTGCTGGTCGGGGTGGTCTTTGTCGTCGGCCCGGCGGGTCTGCTGGCCAAGCTTTCGCCGCTGTCGGTGCCGGTCTGGGTTGTTCTCATCTTCGGCTACTATTTCCTGGCAACCATTCTGCCGATCAACCAGATCATCGGCCGCATCTATCCGCTGTTCGGCGCGATCCTGATCTTCATGGCTGTCGGCCTGACCAGCGCTCTGCTCTATCAGGGGTATGATCTGTTCCCGCAGATGACCCTGGCCAACCTGCATCCCAAGGGGTTACCGATGTGGCCGCTGATGTTCATCACTATCGCCTGTGGCGCGGTCAGTGGTTTTCACGCCACCCAGTCGCCGTTGATGGCCCGCTGTGTCGGCAACGAGCGTGACGGGCGTAAGCTCTTTTACGGGACAATGATCGGTGAAGGGGTCATCGCCCTGATCTGGGCGACTCTCGGCATAGCCTTTTATCATGGCTCCGATGCGCTGGGGGTGGCGCTCAGCCACGGCGGCCCGGCGGCGGTGGTCAATGAAATCTCCACCACCCTGCTCGGCCCGATCGGTGGGCTGATGGCGATCATCGGGGTTATCATCCTGCCGATCTCTTCCGGGGATACGGCTTTCCGCAGCGCGCGACTGATTATTGCCGACACTTTCAATTTTGAGCAGAAATCCATGGCCAAGCGGCTGCTGCTGGCGATCCCGCTGTTCATCGTCGGGATCATCATTTCGCAGGCCGAATTCGGCGTGATCTGGCGTTATTTCGGCTGGGCCAACCAGACCCTGGCGACCATCGTGCTCTGGGCCGGCGCAGCTTACATGATCCGGCATGGCCGCAACCACTGGATCGGCACCATCCCGGCGACCTTCATGACCGCCGTCGCCGCCACCTACCTGGCCTATGCCAAGATCGGTTTCGGGCTGTCGCTGCAGGTTGCATCGGTCGTCGGACTGCTGGTTGCCGCCGCCAGCTTCGCAGCCTTCATGATCCGTTTCAGCGGCTGCGAGATTGAGAGCGACGAGCTTCAGGCCGAAGCGGAATAAGCACCGTCCGTTTGCTGGTTAGCCAAATCGAGATAAGACAACAAACAGGGCGACCCATGGGTCGCCCTGTTTGTTGTGTGGATTATGGGTGATGCGTAGATTATCTCAGGCGTTGTTCTGCCGGGCCAGGTAGCCAGAAGGGTTAAGCGTCCAAAAGCATCAACCGTCCAGATGAACCTCTTGAACAGATTCCTCCTCTTGCACTTGCCCACTGAAAATGTATCCATTTTCGCGTCCTTAGTGGGGATTGCCCGCCTGTTTAAAATCCTACTCAAGTATAAAATTTAATACCTGCTAATTGATAAATGGATGTCCACTTTAAATTAAACACCGTGGCTCAGGACAGAATGTCATTTAACATTATTGCCCTTCCAGTGCAGCTATCCTTTCCCGCAACTCTTTCTCCTTCTGGCGCTGGGCGGTCACGTCGCGCATGAGCGACGCGATCCCCGTGACTTTTCCCTGGTCATCTTTCAACATTATGATGCTGAAATCGACCGACAGCCGCTGGCCATCGCGATGCAAAGCCGGGACGGAAAGCAGCTCGGTGCCGTAGCGGGACTCGCCGCTGGCCATGACCTTGTAATAGCCTTCCCAGTGCCTGCCGCGCAGCTTTTCGGGGATGATAATGTCGAGGGACTGCCCGACCGCCTCGCTGGCGGTAAAACCAAAGATGCGCTCGGAGCCTTGGTTCCAGTGCTGGATCAAACCTTTGCTGTCGACATACAAAATGGCATCGGGGGCGTTTTGGATGATCTGTTGGCTGAGTTTTTCGGGAAACATGGATTCTCCTCTGAAAGGGGGACAGGCACCAACGGCGGAGCCTGTCTCTTTAGCTTTTACGGGTTCTGGATGTAGGCGCCTTTGCGCGTGTAGAACCACCAGTTTAGCACCAGGCAGACGAAGTAGAAAATCGCGAAGCCGTAGAGGGCATTTTCGGGGGTGGTGGCCTTGATCTGTTCGCCGAAGACCTTGGGGATGATAAAAGCGCCGTAGGCGGCGACCGCCGAGGTCCAACCCAAGACTGGGCCGGCTTGTTCGGCGTTGAAGATCATCGCCACCGAGCGGAAGGTCGAGCCGTTGCCGACACCGGTCGCGGCGAAGAGGATGATGAACAGGATCAAAAAGGGGACGAAGACCGTCTCCGGGGTGGCGGAGGCGTAGGCTGCCTTCATGAAATAGGCGCAGCCGAGGGCCGAGACGATCATCACGATCGAAACCCACTGGGTGACGATGGCGCCGCCCAGCTTGTCGGCGATCTTGCCGCCGACCGGGCGGATCAGCGCGCCGATGAAGGGACCCATCCAGGCGAACATCAGGGCGCTGGGACCGTTGGGGTTGATGGTGTTATGGGTCATGACGCCAGCGGTCATGATGTGCGAGAAGCCGAAGATAACCTTGATCGACAGCGCGAAGGCCGCCGAGTAGCCGATGAAGGAACCGAAGGTCATGGTGTAGATGATGGTCATGGCCCAGGTGTGCTTGTTGTTGAAGATCTTGTACTGGCGGTCGAGGTTTTCACGCAGTCCGCCGCTGGTCAGGTATTTCATGCCGTAGACCGTGGCGGCGATCACCAGCGGCAACACGATCCACTTGCTCAGCAGTCCGAGCCCGATAGGTGGGGGCAACATCAGATAGAGTCCGGCCACGGCGGTAACAAAGGCGATGAGCAGCAGTCCGGTGATCATGGCGAAGGACTTGCCGGTTGAGCTCAGGTTGGGGGTGACCGTCTTGGTTTTGATGTTGTTCATGCCGAAGTAGCCGGCAAAGGCCAGGGGGATCAGCAGGATCAGCCAGATATACCCGGCATTATGGATGTAGGTCTCGGTCCCCGCCGGGATTTTGCCGATCAAGGTGCCGCTGGTGTTGATCAGGGTCTGTGACTTGCCGCCGAACAGGCCGAAGGTCATGGACAGCGGAATCAGAATCTGCATGGTGGTGACGCCGAAGTTCCCCAAGCCGGCATTCAGGCCGAGGGAGGTCCCCTGGACCTTCTTCGGGAAGAAGAAGCTGATGTTCGACATCGATGAGGCGAAGTTGCCGCCGCCGAACCCGGAGAGCAGGGCGAGCAGGTAGTAGACCTCAATCGGGGTGTTGATGTTCTGCAGCGCTATACCGGTGCCGACCGCCGGGATCATCAGCAGGGCGGTGGTAAAGAAAATAGTGTTGCGGCCACCGGCGATGCGGATCAGGAACGAACTCGGAATACGCAGGGTCGCGCCGGTCAGACCGGCAATCGCCGACAGGGTGAAGAGCTGCGACTGGCTGAAGGGGTAGCCGAGGTTGATCATCTGTACCGTGATGATCCCCCAGTAGAGCCAGACGGCGAAGCCGCAGAGCAGGCTGGGGATCGAAATCCACAGGTTGCGGTTGGCAATCTTCTTGCCTTCGGATTCCCAGAACTTCTCGTCCTCGACATCCCATTTTTCCAGATTGATCGACATAGTTATTACTCCTTGAGGGCTTCTCCGATGATTTTATGCTTATCTCGCTCGATCTTTTTCATATCTTTCGGGTGTTTTTCTTTCATCAGTTTACTGACTGTGAGGTGCATCCAGAGCAGGCAGACCAGTGACAGCCCGCACATGAAGATCCAGCAGCTGCTCCAGAGCCCGGTATATTCCAGCAGATAACCGAAGATGATCGGGCAGAAGAAACCACCCAAGCCCCCGAGCACGCCGACCATGCCGCCGACCACCCCGACCTCATCGGGAAAATAATCAGGAATCAGCTTGTAAACGGCAGCCTTGCCGATACCCCAGGTGCTGCCGAGCAGGATGATGAGGATGGCGAAGATCCAGACGTTGGCCTGAAAGAAGATGCGCGTCACCCCCTTGGCCAGCAGCTCCTTCTTCTTCACCGTCTGTCCGACCTCGACCGCCGCTTCCTGCCAGGCCTGCTTGGTCGGCAGGATCAGCATTTTGTCGTCGAAGGTTCCAAGATCCTGGGGCTTGAGCTTCAGCTTGTAGACCCGGTCACCGACGCTGATCGATTGGGCGCTGACCGCCGTGACGATTCCGCCTTTGCCCGCCATGACGCCGCGGCCAGGGGAGTAGACTTCCATCTTCGGCACGGTCACCAGAAAGCTGATAAGGACCGAGGCGCCCAGCACCCAGTACATGACAGAGCGGCCGCCGAACCTGTCGGAGAGCCAGCCGCCCAGCGCCCGGATCACCCCGGATGGGAGGCTGAAGGCCGAGGCAAAGAGTCCGGCAGTGACCAGCGGCAGGTAATAGACATTGACGAAGTAGGGGACCAGCCATTGGGAGAAGGCGACGAAGCAACCGAAGACCAGGAAGTAATAGAGCCCGAAACGCCAGACCCGCACATTTTTTAAGGGCGTCAGCATCTGGGTGAAGGTTTTGGTTGACGAGGCCGGTTTTTTGTTCTCGGCGAAGAGAAAGAAGATCACTCCCATGGCGGCGAGCACCATGGCGTAGTAGGTCGGCAACTGCCGCCAGCCCTCAAGGTTGGCGCCGTTGCTGGTCAGATGGTAGAGCAGGGTCGGGGCAAACATGGTGGTCAGGGCGGCACCGGCGTTGCCGGCGCCGAAGATCCCCAGCGCCGTGCCCTGACGTTCGCGTGGGTACCAGACCGAGGAGAAGGCGATGCCGATCGAAAAGCTGACCCCGGCCAGGCCGAAGCCGAAGCTGCACAGGGCGAAGGTCGTGAAGCTGTCGGCGTACGACAGCAGGTACATGGGGATGGCGCAGATAAACAGCAGCGTGCCGTAGACCGGCTTGCCGCCGAACTTGTCGGTCAGCATCCCGGCCGGCAGACGGAACAGCGAACCGGTCAACACCGGAATCCCCATCAGCCAGCCGATCTCAATGGGTCCCCAGTTGAAGATCTGATTATCGGCCAGAAAGGTCACCAACACGCCGTTGAACATCCAGGCGGCGAAGCAGACGGTAAAGGCCAGGGTGTTGAGAAACAGCATCTTGTGCGAAGTGGCCGTCGCCTTTTGTTCCATCATAAAGAAAACCTTTTCGGTCTGAATTCAGAGTAAAGGGAGCCTCATTCCCCTGAGAAAACTGATCTTCAGCTACTGCGGCGCTGGCGATACCAGACCACGACCTGGTAGGGACGACCTAGATAGCCGAGGGGGATGCTGACCACGTGTACCAGACGTGAAAAGGGAAAGATCGCCACCAGCAGAAAGGCGTTGACCGCATGCAGTTGGACGATCCATGGCATGTTCGCCAGATAGCTGATTTGCGGATCGAGTTTGACCAGCGACCAGAGCCAGGGGGAAATGGTGTGGACATACCAGACGCCGCCCCAGCGCAGGCTGATGGCGATATAGACCCCGGTGCCAACTTGCAGCAGAAGTACGAAAAGCAGTAGCCAGTCGATACTGCTGGTCACGGCGTTGATACGCGAGTTGATGATGCGGCGGAAGATCAGAATCACCAGCGCAATCAGGGTGGTGATGCCGAGCGCCATGCCGGTGATTTCGAGCAAGACCAGGCGCGCCGGTGAACCGAGCAGAGCGCCCCAACCGGCCGGGACCAGAAAGGCCAGAAAATGCGCGATCAGAATCAGCAGAATCGCGTAGTGCCAGGGGATCGAGCCCCAGAAGAGCGCGCGGCTCTCGAGAAACTGTGAAGACTGCGAAGAGTAAGAGTAGCGGTCGATGCAGTAGCGGTAGATGCCGACCCCGATCGCCAGAGCTATCGCGACATAGGGAAAGACGCCGAACAGGATCAGATCAGCCATGGGATACCTCCTTCTGCGGTGCGCTTTCAGGCAGTTCAGTTGCGATAAGGTTGGTCAGATAGGTCTGCAGGGACACCAGCAGCTGGCGGTAGGGGTGTTGTTGGTTTTCGATCCCCTGAATAATTTTCTCCAGCGCTGGCAACAGCCCATCGCGAATGATCTCTTGATTCCCCTGTGGGTCGGGGACTGTGCCGATGAAGCGCAGCATGACGCTCAGGTGGTCGGGCAGCTCACCCTCAGAGGAGAAATTCTGCTGAGTGTAGATCTCCTGCAGCTTCATCAAAAACATCGTGCGCGCCTGACTTTCGCCGCATAGCTGGTAGCCGACGTAGGGAAAGCTGAGCGCCTGCAGGTCAAAGGCCGAGGTATAGAGCTCTTCGATCTGCGGCAGCTTCTGCTGCTCGATAAAAGTGCTAAAGGGGGCGAAGGCCACCGCGGCCTGCGGGTCAAAATCTTTCAGCTGCCGGTAACAGTCGGCAGCAAGGGTCTTGACCTGAGTTTTCGGATAGCTCAGCAGTCTGCTGAAGGAAAGACAGAGTTCCAGATTCATAATTACCACCGTCTCTTCGGCGCTTTGCGGCTGCCGAAGCCCATCGACTGCTTGTACTCTTCGGGATCCATCCCAGCCTCAACCGCCTGCTCGCGCAGCATCGGCGGCACCTGGATCCGCTCCTTGATGCGGGTCAGGCTGGTCATGCGGTAGATGGCGTCCAGTGTTTTGCTGTCGAGACCGGCCAGTTCCCTTGCCTTGGCGACCTCGGCCTCGGCCATGTCACCGACGGTTTCGGCCCGGCGCTGGATACGCACCGCGATTAAGCGCCGATAGACCGCCTTGACCTCTTCCTCGTTGCCACCGGCAAAGAGCCCGGCCAGGTACATCAGCGGCAGGCGGGCCTGCTCGAGGCTGGTGAAGAAATCATCTGCCAGTTTCTGGGTTCCCTGATGTTCGGTCGAGAGCACCGGCAACAGCGGCGGCACGTAGAAGAGCATTGGCAGGGTGCGGAATTCGGGGTGGAGCGGCAGGGCGATCCCCCACTCCTTGACGAACTTGTAAACCGGCGATTTCTGCGCCGCCTTGATAATCTGCTCGGCCATCCCCCCCTTGCGCGCCGCGGCGAGCACCTGTGGATCAAAGGGATCGAGGATCATTTCGCGCTGGGCGGCGGCCAGTTCGCCATCGGCTTTCATGGCGGTTTCTTCGATTTTATCGGCATCGTAGAGCAGCACGCCGAGGTAGCGGATTCGGCCGACGCAAGCATGGAAACAGGCCGGGGCTTCACCCGCCTCCTGACGCGGGAAGCAGAGGATACATTTCTCCGACTTGCCGCTGCTCCAGCCGTAGTAGGTCTTCTTGTAGGGGCAGGCCGAGACGCACATCCGCCAGCCGCGGCACTTGTCCTGATTGATCAGGACGATGCCATCCTCACCGCGCTTGTAAATCGCGCCCGAGGGGCAACTGGCGACGCAGGCCGGGTTGCTGCAGTGATTACAAATGCGCGGCAGGTGGAACATCACCATCTTCTCGATGGTGAACAGCTGCTGCTGCTGCTCTGCGCTCAGCTCGATGACGCCGGGATCATTGGCGGCGTAGACTGTTGAACCGGAGAGGTCATCGTCCCAGTTGGGACCGGCTTCGATTTTCATCGGCTTGCCGCTGACCATTGATACAGCGCGAGCGGTCGGCTGATCGGTCCCCGCCGGAGCATTGGTCAGATCGGCGTACTTATAGGTGAACGGCTCGTAGTAGTCGTCCATGGTCGGCAGGTCAGGATTGTGAAAGATCTTGCCGATGGTCGCGGCTTTGCCCCCCTGTTTGAGGCGCAGTTGAGTACCGACCCGCTCCCAGCCGCCGTTGTATTTCTCCTGGTCTTCCCATTTGGTCGGGTAGCCGGTGCCGGGCTTGGTTTCGACGTTGTTCCACCACATGTATTCATTCCCGCGGCGGTCGGTCCACAGGTTCTTGCAGGCGATGCTGCAGGTGTGGCAACCGATGCACTTGTCGAGGTGAAATACCGATGAGACCTGTGCGCGAATATCCATAAAATCTCTCCCTGGTCTAGGAACCTGTCTGGCTTAACAAGAACCTACTGCGAAACCGGTTTTTCGGCCCTTATCTCCGCCAATTTTCGACAAATAGCGGTGCTATTCGCTCTCAAATTCCCGAAAATAAGGACTCGAAAATCCAATTTCTCGCTACGGTTCGTCAAACCAGTCAGGCTCCTGCCAATCAGTTAACTTTTCTGTTTTCAACCCTTGTCGCAAAAATCAGTCTCTTACCACTGTGGTTCACCATCCAGCTTGCGCACCATGATGTAGGTGTCGCGGTTGGCGCCGGGCGGTCCCCAGTAGTTCCAGGCGAAAGTGAACTGACCGTAGCCGCCGAGCATCAGGTTCGGTTTGAGGCGGATGCGGTTCAAGCTGTTGTGCCCGCCGGCGCGCTTGTTGCCGCGGCGTGCGGTCTTGGGGACGTCGATGGTGCGTTCCGTGGCGTGATAGAGGAACGAGATGCCGCGCGGCAGGCGCGAGCTGACGATGGCACGGGTTACTACCACGCCGTGGTCGTTGTAGACCTCGACCCAGTCGTTGTCGAAGACGCCTATCTGTTCCGCATCCTGATCGTTGATCCAGAAGGGGTGACAGCCGCGTGACAGGGTCAGCATGCGATGGTTATCACTGTAGGTGCTGTGGATGCTCCATTTGCCGTGCGGCGTCAGGTAGTTGAGCATGATGCTCTTCTTGTCGCTGGTATCGGTGGCCAGAAAATCCTGCAACGCGCCGTGACCCGGCTTCGGCTTGTAAGTCGGCAGATGTTCGCCGGCGGCGATATAGCCCTGATGATCGAGGTAGAAATGCTGGCGACCGGTCAGGGTGCGCCAGGGGACCAGCTTCTCGACGTTGAGACAGTAGGCCGAATAGGCGCGGCCGTTGTCGGTCAGACCGCTCCAGATCGGGCTGTTCAAGAGGCGACGCGGCTGAGCGGCCAGAGCGGCGAAGGTCGTACGCACCCCGCGGGTGGCCGCGGCCAGATCGGTCAGCGGCAGGCCGACCTTCTTCTCCTCGGCGGCGAAGGCGCGAAAGGCCATCTCGCCGTTGGTCTCGGGGGCGAGCTTGAGGATCACCTCGGCGGCGTCGCGGGCTTCGATCAGGGTCGGATAGGTCTTGTCGTCCCAGGTGTGGGTCTTGTCGCTGGCGGCCATCTCATCGTAGTAATCCTCGATTGACCAGGAGAGGCCATGGGCGCCCATCCCTTTTCTGGCCTCGGGACCCAGGGAAATGAAGCGGTTGTAGAGGTTCTTGTAGTCGCGTTCGACCACCACCAGGCCGGGCATGGTCTTGCCGGGGATCGGTTCGCACTCCCCCTTGTACCAGTCCTTGATTTCAAACTGGGCCATCTCGGCCGGGGTGTCATGCTGCAGGGGGACCGAGACGATCTCGCGAATCGGTTCGGGCAGATGGGTTTCGGCCAGCTGACTGACTTTTTTGGCCAACCCCTTGAAGATGTCCCAGTCGCTCTTCGACTCCCAGCATGGCGGGACCGCCGCCTGCAGCGGGTGGATGAAGGAGTGCATATCGGTGGTGTTGAGGTCGTCCTTTTCGTACCAGGTCGCGGTCGGCAGCACGATATCGGAATAGAGCGCCGAGGTATCCATACGGAAGTTGATGTCGACCACCAGGTCGAGTTTTCCCTGGGGCGCTTCCTTGTGCCACTTGACCTCCTTGACGAACTCCTCCGCAGTCTCGGGTGCGATGCTGTTGGTGTGGGTGCCGAGGTAATGTTTGAGGAAATACTCATGCCCCTTGGCACTCGACATCAGGGCGTTGCCGCGCCAGATGATCCACAGGCGTGGCCAGTTTTCGGGGGCATCGGGGTCTTCGATGGCAAACTTCATCTGCTTGCCGGCCAGCTGCTTGACAGTCCAGTCGACAATATCCTGATTGTTTTTGGCACCGGCGGCTTCGGCCTGTTTGACCGCTTCGATGGGGCTGCGGTCGAACTGCGGGTAGAAGGGGAGCCAGCCGTTACGCACCGCACGTACCTGATGGTCCATGGTGTGTCCGCCGGTGATCTGATTCTCCTCGGCGACCGGATTGATGAGAGATTCGTCCGAAGTCCGCTCGTAGCGCCATTGGTCGGTATGCACATAATGGTAGGACGGGGCGTTCTGGAAGCGCGGTGGCTTGGCCCAGTCGAGGGCTCCCATAATCGTCGCCCAGGGTGCGGCCGGGGCGAGTTTTTCCTGACCAACGTAATGGTTGAGCCCGCCGCCGTTCTTGCCGACACAGCCGCAGAGCATCAGGGCCGAGATCCCGGCGCGGTAGATCAGGTTGGAGTGATACCAGTGGTTGGCTCCGGCACCGATGATGATTGAACATTTGCCGCCGGTCTTCTCGGCGGTCGAGGCCCATTCCCGCGCAAACTGGATGACATTGGCGCGGTCGATGCCGGTATATTTCTCCTGCCAGGCCGGGGTGTAGACGCCGTTCTCGGCATCGTAATCTGCGGGATAAGCCCCTGCGAGGCCACGATTGACGCCGAACTGCGCCATCAGCAGATCGAACACGGTGGTGACGGCGACTTTGCCATGGGCGGTTTCGAGGTAACGCACCGGTACGCCGCGCTCGACCTTTTGGTCGGCGGAGAAATCATCGAAGGAGACTTGCAGCACCGCGTCGTTGTCATCCAGCAGCGAGAGCTGCGGAGCGATATCGGTGCCGTCCTGGCCATCCTTCATCTGCAGATTCCATTCGCCCTTCTTCTCCTGCCAGCGGAAGCCGAGGGTTCCGAGCGGCATGCGCGGCGCCTGGCTGGCTTCATCCCAGACCAGATACTTGAAGTTGCCGTTCTCCTCTTTGCTGTAGCGTTCCAGCTCGCCGGCGCGGGCCATGCGCCCGGCGCGGTGGACGCCGTCCTTCTCCTCGAGTTCGATCAGGAAGGGGGTGTCGCTGTAGCGCTTGAGGTAATCGAGGAAGAAGGGTGTTTTGGCCTGATAGTGAAATTCGCTGAGGATGACGTGATTGACCGCCATCCAGAAGGCGCCGTCCTGCCCGGCATGGGCCGGAATCCACCAGTCGGCGTGCTTGGAGGTGATGTTGAAGTCGGGGGCGAAGACCGTGACCTTGGAGCCGTTGTGGCGTGCCTCGGAGAGAAAATGCGCGTCGGGGGTACGGGTCATGTCGGGGTTGGAACCGACTACGGCGATATATTTGCTGTTGTACCAGTCGGCGCTCTCGGCGACGTCGGTCTGCTCGCCCCAGATCTCGGGCGAGGCGTTCGGCAGGTCGCAGTACCAGTCGTAGAAACTCAGGTTGGCGCCGCCCATCAGCTGCATGAAGCGCGTGCCGCTGGCAAAACTGAGCATCGACATCGCCGGGATCGGCGAGAAGCCGACCAGACGATCGGCGCCGAACTTCTTGATGGTGTAGATCGACGAAGCCGCGATCATCTCTTCGACTTCGTCCCAGCTGACACGGCGGAAGCCACCCTTGCCACGCGCCTGCTGATAGCTCTTGCGCTTGGCGGGGTCCTCCATGATCGAGGTCCAGGCAGCAACCGGGTCGCCATGCTCGGTCTTGGCTTCGCGCCAGAGGTCGGCCAGAATGCCACGCAGGTAGGGATATTTGATGCGCAGCGGGCTGTAGAGATACCAGGAGAAGGAGATGCCGCGCTGGCAACCGCGGGGCTCATAAGGGGGGAGCCCTGGTTCCAGCTCGGGGTAGTCAGTCGCCTGCAGCTCCCAGCCGACGATACCGTCCTTAACATGCACGTTCCACGAACAGCCGCCGGTGCAGTTGACGCCGTGGGTGCTGCGCACGATTTTGTCGCACTGGTTGCGGTTGCGGTAGAACTCTTCCCAGGCGCGCGATTTCGGGTCGATAATATCCTTGATCCAGCTCATGCTCACATACCTCGCTGTTTTCTGACTTGATCAATCAACGGCTGACGCACCCCCTTGAGGCGGCGCAGTCCCAAAAGGGCCACAATGGCAAAGACGCTGACAACCCCGAGCAGAATCAGCCCGGCCAGAGATATGGCCGGCGCGGTTTTCCGGTCTGCCGTCTGGGCGAAAAAAGCGCTCAGATCGAGACGCTCCCTTGCGGTCAGCGGGCGGCTGGCGAAGATCGCCTCCATGCTGGGAAAGGCCAGGGATTCGAGCACCCCCGCAACCCCCTCAGCGCCGTAGTCGGTATAGAGGTTGGAAAGGTCCGGGCCATAACTGGCGGTGCCTGCTGCACCGAACCCGGGGTGGGCATGACAGGCGATACAGGGGGCACCGCCGTTTGCCATGGGACGTGAGCCGGCGTAAAGTTGACCACCGATCGTGGCGTCACCCTCGACAGCCATGGCGCTGAACCCCGGCAGCAAAAATGCCAGGAATGCCAGCGGCATGATGAGTCGAAAGAGATTGGTCCTCCAGCCTCTGATTTTCATGCGGTCTCTCCTTGGAAAATATCTGGTGCGGGGAGTGAAAGTTTAAATTCCGGTAATCAGTTGTTCATAAGCATTAGGTTTTGACTAAATGAAACAGAACAGGTTTTATAGGGCAGTCATTTTTCTGGGAAAAACCTGACTGATTCGCTCAGATACAATAGAACGGTTGTTTACGGATATCTTTGACCCAGATCAAAAAAGTGCAGGGAAGAAGATTTTGATGAGGATAACTTGTTGATTGCGGGAGAATTTATGATGAGAGTGATTCTGGTTGCATTGCTGTTGTTCTGTTGGGTCGTTCCGGCCCTTGCCACCCCGGAATTTGCGGCCCAGACTGGGCAGAATTGCAGCTATTGTCATCTCGATCCCGCCGGTGGTGGAGAGTTGACGGCGCAAGGTGAGTCGTTTATCGCTTCCCAGGCCGCTGCGGGGACGCCGGTCGCTCCGTCAGGCTTTGCCCGACTGCTGCGCCTGCTGGTCGGCAGCCTGCACCTGCTGACGGCTGTCTTCTGGTTCGGCACCATTTTTTACGTCCACCTTGTCCTCAAGCCGGCCTATGCCGCCAAAGGTCTGCCGCGCGGTGAGGTGCGGGTCGGACTGGTCTCGATGGCGATTATGGCGTTGACCGGGCTTTATCTGACCTGGATGCGGTTTGATTCATGGCAGGGCCTGGTTGATACCCGTTTCGGACAGTTGCTGCTGGTCAAGGTTGGCCTGTTCGCCATAATGGTCACCATGGGTCTGATCGCGGTGTTTATTGTCGGCCCGCGCTTACGGCGGCGCAGCTCGGCAACGACAGAAATTGTGCTGGGGGATATGACGTCAGAACAGTTGGTCCTATGCGATGGACAGGAAGGGCGGCCGGCCTGTTTTGCCTTTAAAGGCAAAATCTATGACGCGAGCCAGAGCCCGATGTGGAAAAAGGGGCAGCATATGCAGCGCCACTCGGCTGGCACCGATCTGACCGTCGCCCTGGGGCAGGCCCCCCACGGTGAAGACCGGGTCATGCGTCTGCCCGAAGTCGGATCGCTTTTAGCCTCGGGTGCCACAAGCGGCGACCGGCCGAAGAAACAGTTTTTCTTTCTGGCCTATCTCAACCTGATTCTGGCGGTCGCTATCCTGCTGATCGTGGCGTTCTGGCGCTGGGGGTGAGTGACTCGCAGGACCTTTCACGATGCAGGATAAAAGGTGCTCTATACCAGCTTGGGCGTGTTCGGGGACTGGCTCCGCAGGTGCCTGTCCCCTTAGCGGCTCCCGCAGGTGCCTGTCCCCCTTTAGATGCTCAGATGTTAAATTTTTCAAAATATCCCTGTTATTCCAAAGGTGAAGTGTCATACTCATAGCCATCCAGAAAACAGACATGTCCATTTTTTAAATTGACAGTTAAATTTTGCTTGTAACACGACAGGAGTTCGATCCATGGGCGACCTTAAAGGCATCATCCTCTCATTTTTTCACGGGATCGCGAGAAGCCGGGTATCATTAGTCGGGGCAATGATCACCACCCTGACCTTTCCCTTTCTACTCTGCCTGATAATTTTCGACGCCTGGGTTCATATCAAAAACCCCTACCTTGGTGCTTTCGTGTATATGGTCATCGGCCCGGCGTTTATTGGGGGGTTGGTCATGGTCTTCGTCGGGCTGTTTTTTCTGAAGGGGAAGGAGGATGTTCGTCTCTTCACGCTGGATTATCTGCAGGGACACTTTGCTGACGAAACGCGCTTTAACAGGGTGCGTAAACTGATCTTTCTGGCGGTGCTGCTGACCAGCGTTAACTTTGTTGTTTTCGGACTTTTGGGTTATAGCGGCTACCATTATCTGGAATCAAACAGCTTCTGTGGCCAATTCTGCCATACGGTGATGGACCCGGAATATACGGCCTACCAGAATTCCCCTCACTCCAAGGTCAATTGCGTGGAATGTCATATCGGCTCCGGTGCCACCTGGTTTGCCAAATCAAAAATTTCAGGGATTCGCCAAGTTTTTGCGGTTGCTCTCAATACTTACCCCAGGCCAATCCCTACTCCGGTCCATGGTTTGCGCCCCGCCAGTGAGACCTGCGAAAAATGCCACCGGCCCGATAAATTTCAAGGGGACAAATTGAGAGTTATCGACAAGTATGCAGAGGATAAAGAGAACACCCATCTGCAGACCGTCATGCTGATCAAGATCGGTTCAGCCGGAAGCGGTACCGACAAACCCAATGGCATCCACTGGCATGTGGCTAAAGAAAACGGCATCCACTACAAAGCTGATTCTAAGCGCATGATTATTCCCGAAGTCACTCTCACCAAGGCAGATGGGTCCACCGTCATCTTCCGCAGCGAAGATGCTGCCGCTCTTATTAAGAAAGCAGGGGATAAATTGGAAGACCGCGCCATGGATTGCATTGATTGTCACAACCGGCCGACGCACATCTACCGCCTGGCTGACGCTGCGATCAATGAGGAGATCACCATAGAGGCAATCGACAGAAGTCTCCCCTTTATCAAGCAGCAGTCATTGAAAGCCATTAACCAGAAATTTCCCAGCCAGGCTGCAGCCATGATCGGGATTGAAACCTATCTGCGTGGCTGGTACCGAGAACACTATCCCGCTATCGATCAAGCGAAGCTGGACAAGTCGATTGCCGGGGCTAAAAATGCTTATGCGAAGAATGTCTTTCCTGACATGAACCTTGAGTGGGGCACCTACGTTAACGATATTGGCCATGGCAAAGATTTTGACCTTGGTTGTTTCCGTTGCCATGATGGCTCCCATGAAAGTGCCCAGGGCGAGGTCATCCCCTCTGACTGCACCACCTGCCATGCTGTACTGGCAGAGGATCAGGAAAATCCCAAGATTCTCCAAACGCTCCGCGGAGGGTAACCCCGAACTCTTAAAAAAGAGCTTAAGATTTCAACCGGACAACGCAACGTTTTTTCTCCACGGATCTCTTCTCACCTGATTTCACTTAATCGGCCCAACTGCTTAAAAGCAGTTGGGCCGATTTGTCTGTTTTCTTCTACCCCCTGCCGCTTAACCTGATAAATCTGTTATAAATAAAAGGCAACAATTTTTGTCAGCTATCTGTACTTTTTCGCTTTAGAAAAGGAGTCACAGGTTATGTCCGACCCGAATTCCTCCGTCCGGAATAATCCCACCGAGATCGAAAACCGCGAGTGGCGTGAATCCCTCGATTATGTTTTGCAGACCGCCGGCCCGGAAAGGGTCCAGCAGCTGCTGCGCCTGCTGCAGGTGCGCGCCCTGGAACATGGGGTCAGCGTCCCGTTTAGTGCCAACACCCCCTATATCAACAGCATCCCGCGCAACCAGCAGCCCAACTTCCCCGGCGACCGTGAGCTGGAGCGACGCATCAAATCGATCATCCGTTGGAACGCCATGGCGATGGTGGTGCGTGCCAATGAAGAATCCCATGGTATCGGCGGGCACATATCGACCTTCGCTTCGACCGCGACCCTGTGGGAGGTCGGCTTCAACCATTTCTGGCGCGGGCGCACGGACAGTTTTATCGGCGACATGGTTTATTTTCAGGGGCACGCCTCGCCGGGGGTCTACGCGCGCGCCTTTCTCGAGGGGCGCCTGAGCGAGGATGATCTGACCGGCTTCCGGCGCGAACTGCGTCCCGGCAAGGGGGGGCTCTCCTCCTACCCGCATCCTTTTTTGATGAAAAACTTCTGGGAGTTCCCGACAGTCTCCATGGGCTTGACCTCTATTTCCGCCATCTACCAGGCGCGCTTCAACCACTATCTGGTCGATCGCGGCCTGCGCAAGAGCAGTGGGCGCAAGGTCTGGGCGATGCTTGGTGACGGCGAGATGGACGAGCCCGAATCCCTGGGCGCGATCAGTCTGGCGGCGCGCGAGAAGCTCGACAACCTGATCTTTGTCATCAACTGCAACCTGCAGCGCCTCGACGGGCCGGTGCGCGGCAACGGCAAGATCATCCAGGAGCTCGAGGCTGATTTCCGCGGCGCCGGCTGGAACGTGATCAAGGTTATCTGGGGCGACGACTGGGACCGCCTGCTCGAAGCCGACAAGAGCGGCAAGCTGGTGCAGCGCATGGACGAGGTGCTCGATGGCGAGATGCAGCGTTTTACCTTGAGCAACGGCGCCTACGTGCGTGAGCATTTCTTTGGCAAGTATCCGGAGCTGTTGGAGCTGGTCAAGGGTTACAGCGATGAACAGCTGGGTCGCCTGACGCGTGGTGGGCACGACCCGGACAAGGTCTACGCCGCCTACAAGAGCGCCTTTGAGCACAAGGGATCGCCGACGGTGATTCTGGCCCACACTGTCAAGGGTTACGGGCTGGGGGAGGCTGGTGAAGGGAAGAACATCACCCACGCGCAGAAGAAGTTGAACGAGGATGAACTGAAAGCCTTCCGCACCCGCTTTAACATCCCGGTCAGTGACAAGGAGATCGCCGAGACCCCTTTTTATAAACCGGCCGCCGACAGTCCGGAGATGGTTTATCTCAAGGAACGGCGTGAGGCCTTAGGCGGATATCTCCCCAGCCGCCAGGACGGCAGTTTTCCCATCGCCTGCCAGACCGAGGAGATTATCCGCGAATACTACGCCGGCTCGGGTGACCGGCCGCTGGCGACGACCATGGCCTATGTCCATCTGTTGACTAAACTGATACGCGACCCGGAGTTCGGTAAACTGATCGTGCCGATCGTGCCGGACGAGGCACGCACCTTCGGCATGGAATCGCTCTTCCGCCAATCGGGTATCTACAGTCATTCCGGTCAGCTCTACGATCCCATCGACAAGGGGAGCCTGCTCTTCTACAACGAGCGCAAGGAGGGCGCGATTCTCGAAGAGGGTTTGAGCGAAGCCGGCTCCATGGCCAGCTTCATCGCCGCCGGCACCGCCTATTCGAACAACGGCGTGCAGGCCATCCCGTTTTACACTTTCTATTCGATGTTCGGCTTTCAGCGCGTCGGAGATCAGATCTGGCAGGCCTGCGACAGCCGGGCGCGCGGTTTTCTGGTCGGCGCAACCGCCGGACGGACCACCCTGGCCGGCGAAGGCCTGCAGCATCAGGACGGTCACAGCCACGTGCTCGCCCTGACGCCGACGCGGGTCAAGGCTTATGACCCGGCCTTCGCCTATGAACTGGCGATCATTATCCACGAAGGGCTGACCCGCATGTACTGTCATCAGGAGGATCTGATTTACTACCTGACGGTGATGAACGAGACCTACCTGATGCCGGCGATGCCCAAGGGTGCCGGGGTGCGTGAGGGGATTCTGAAGGGGATGTACCGCTTCCACAAGTCGAGCCTCAAAAAGGCCAAAGGGCAGGCGCACCTGTTGGGCAGCGGCGCGATTTTGAACGAGGCGCTCAAGGCGCAGCAGATTCTCGAACGTGATTATCAGGTGGCCGCCGATGTCTGGAGCGTCACCAGTTACAAGGAGCTCTATACCGATGCGGTCGAGTGCGAGCGCTGGAATCTGCTCCACCCCGACAAGAAGGCACGAATTCCTTACGTGACCAGTCTGTTGGCCAAAGAGGAGGGGAGTTTTGTCGCCGTCAGTGATTACATGAAGCTGCTGCCGGCGACCATCGCCCAGTGGTTCCCCAGCCCCTTGCATTGTCTCGGCACCGACGGCTTCGGGCGCAGCGATGACCGCGAGCATCTGCGCGATTTCTTCGAGGTTGACGCGCGCTACATTGTGCTCGCGGCGTTGAAGCAGCAGGTAGAGGCGGGTAAACTGTCGAAGACGGTGCTGGGCAAGGCGCTTAAGGATTTAAAGATTGACGCGGAAAAGTTGAACCCGCATATCGATTAGGGGACTGGCTCTGCAGGTGCCTGTCCCCCTTTTAAAAGGATAGCTATGAAAGTCGAAATTAAAATACCTGAGGTCGCCGAAGGAGTGAAATCCGGCACAGTGGTGGCGTTGATGGTGGCGGTGGGTGACAGGGTCGAGGCCGACCAGACCGTGCTGGAGCTGGAGACCGACAAGGCGGTGGTGGCAATCCCGACGCCTGAGGCCGGAACCATCAGTGAAATCCGCGTGGCGGAAGGGGACTCGGTCAAGATCGGGGCGGTGATTATGCTGCTCGAGAGTATGGGCCGAACTGAAACTAGCCAGGATGCAGGGGGTGAGGATGGCCGGGATAAAAAAGTACAGACACCGACAGAGAATCAAGCCGCGGACGCGACGGTTGTTGGCGCAGAAAAATCGTCTGCGCGCCAGGATCCAGCGCCTGCGCCGGTGGAAATGGTACAAGACGAGGTCAGGCGTCCCCTTGATTTGACTCCGGTGCGGCGTGATGACCGGGTGGCACCGGCAGCGCCATCGGTGCGGCGGCAGGCGCGCGAGCTCGGAGTCGACATTTATCAGGTTCAGGGGACAGGCCCCGCCGGTCGAATCAGTGCCGAAGATGTGCGCAGTTTTGTGCAGGAGACCATGCGGCGCGTGACTGGCGGCGGGATTCATGTCTCAGAATTTCCCGGGTTGCATGCCCAGCGTCCACTCCCGGATTTCAGCCGTTTCGGCACCAGCAGCCGTGAACCGATGTCGAAGGTGCGTGAGCTGACGGCCGATGCCATGAGTTACGCCTGGTCGACCATCCCGATGGTCACCCAGTACGACAAGGCACAAATCGGCAAGGTCGAGGCGTTTCGCAAGGAGTTTAACCTGAAGGCCACGCCCGAAACCAAACTGACCATGACCGCTTTTCTGGCCAGGGTCTGCGCGGCGGCGTTGAAGGTTTTTCCGCAGTTTAACAGCGCCCTCGATCTGGCCAGCCGTGAGCTGGTGATGCTGCACTACATCAATATCGGTGTAGCGGTCGATACCCCCAACGGTCTGCTGGTGCCGGTCATCCGCGAGGTCGACAAAAAAGGGGTGGAGACGATCGCCGGCGAGCTCAATGAGCTTGCCGGCCGCACCCGCGAACGACGCCTCACCCCGGCAGAGATGGAAGGTGGCACCTTCACCATCAGCAACCTGGGCGGCATCGGCGGCACTGCCTTCACGCCGATTGTCTACGCACCGCAGGTCGCCATACTGGGAGTCTCCGAAGCCGGGATGCAGCCGGTCTGGAACGGCACCGAATTCGAGCCGCAGCTGGTGATGCCGCTATCGCTGACCTATGATCATCGGGTGATCGACGGCGCCGACGGGGCGCGGTTTTTGCGCTGGATCTGTCGTGCGCTGGAAAATCCGCTGTATCTGGTGATGTGACATCAGGAGGTGTGAGGTGTGAGGTGTGAGGTGTGAGGTGTGAGGTGTGAGGTGTGAGGTGTGAGGTGTGAGGTGTGAGGTGCGGCCAACCTTCCCCGCGTGACGCCGCCGGAGCGAAATAGAGATTTTGAGGAATTCGAGCGAGGATGTCTGAGCCGCAGGCGAGTTTTCGAGTGAGCTCAAAAGCGGCGTGGAGTGGAGGGAACCGCTGTGGGCGGCAAGGAGGTCGGGGCGCATTTTGATCCAAACTTTTGGGCGGACAAAAGCTTGGGCGCCTGTCGGGGCGAAACCCGACGATCTTTGCCGTGACTTTTAAAAAATAGTCGAAAGGCTGATGCATTATGAGTACTCTCCCCCAAAAATCCCAACTGGTCGTCATCGGCGCCGGACCCGGTGGCTATTCCGCCGCCTTTCGTGCCGCCGAACTTGGCCTTGAAGTTACCCTGATCGATCCCGAAATCAACCCCGGCGGGGTCTGTCTTTACCGCGGCTGCATTCCCTCAAAGGCGCTGCTGCACGTCGCCAAGCTGGTGACCGAGGCCGAAGAATCAGCGGCGATCGGGGTGACGTTCGGCAATCCACAGCTCGATATCGACAAGATCCGCGCCTGGAAAAACGGTGTGATCGAAACCCTGACCGGTGGTCTGGGCGGTAAAGCTACCAAGCTGAAGCTCAGCTATGTGCGCGGTACGGCGCGCTTCAAGGATCAGCAAACCCTGGTGGTGACAACCAGCGCAGGGGAAGAGAGCGAACTTGCCTTCGAACAGGCGATCCTCGCCACCGGGTCGCGGCCGGTGATGCTGCCGGGGGTGGAGACCGGCAAGCGGATTATCGATTCGAGCGGCGCGCTTGAGCTGGAGGATGTGCCGAAAACGCTGCTGGTGGTCGGTGGCGGCTATATTGGACTAGAACTCGGCTCGGCCTATGCGGCGCTGGGGAGCAAGGTTTCGGTGGTCGAGATGACCTCTGGGTTGTTGCCGGGTTGTGACCGCGATCTGGTTTCGGTGCTCAAGCGGCGGCTCGACAAGAAGTTTGAGCAGATGCTGCTGAACACCAAGGTCGCCGAGCTTAAGGTACAGAAGAATGGCGTGACTGTTACCTTTGAAACTCAAAAAGGGGAGAGCAGCAGCAAACGCTTCGACAAGGTGCTGATTGCTATCGGTCGGCGACCCAACCATGAAAATCTGGGGCTGGAAAATACTGCTGTCAAGGTTTCAGATAAAGGTTTTGTCGAGGTCGATGGCCAGCAGCGCACCGCAGTACCGCACATTTTTGCCATCGGCGATCTGGCCGGGGAACCGATGCTCGCCCACAAGGCCTATGCCGAAGCGCATGTAGCCGCAGCGGTTGCGGCCGGGCGCAAGGCGGTCTTTGACCCGCGCGCCATCCCGGCGGTGGTCTTCACCGATCCCGAAATTGCCTGGTGCGGTCTGACCGAGACCGCCGCGCGTGAACAGAAGCTTAAGGTCAAGACCGCCAAGCTCCCCTGGCGCAGTAACGGCAGGACGTTGACCCTGGGGCGTGACGACGGCATCACTAAGTTGATAGTTGATGCTGAAAATGATCGGCTGCTCGGCGTGGGGCTGGCGGGTCCCGGGGCTGGGGAATTGATTGCTGAAGCGGTGCTGGCGCTGGAGATGGCGGCGACGGGAGAGGATCTGCGCAGCAGCATCCACCCTCATCCGACCCTGTCAGAGACAATTTTCGAGGCGGCGCAGATGTTGTTTAAGGCTTAATCTGCTTCAGGATCTTTGCGTGTTGCCGACGGGAACCGCGAGTGGTTTCTTGAGCAGGGCCAGCCAGTTTCCCCCGGCGATCAGCAGTACGCCACCTATGGCCGCCGGGGTCCAGCGGTATCCCTCCCAGATGGTTGAAAGCAGTAGCGCTACCAGCGGGAAGAGCAGGGTCGAGTAGGCGGCCCGACCGGCGCCGATGCGGCCGATGAGACTGAGGTAGCAGCCGAAGGCGATGACTGAACCGAAGATCGCCAGGTAGGCCAGCGAGAGCAGGTAGGCGGGGCTGGTGTCGATCTGCAAGGGGGCACCGCTGGCCAGGGCCACCGCCAGCATGCAGAGGGTGCCGTAGCTCATCCCCCAGGCGTTGGTCTGGATCACTGGTAGCCCGGCACGCTGGTTGCGCGCCGAGAGGATATTGCCGAGGGATGCGAGATAGGTCGCGGCGATGCTGAGCAGCAGGCCGCTGACCACCGCCCCGCTGAAATGAACCGCGACCAGCTCCGGCCAGAAGAGCAGTCCCAGCCCGCAGAGGCCGAAACCTCCTCCCAGCAGCACCCGCCATTCGAGCGGGGTGCTGAGAAATATCCTGCCGTTGACGATGTTCATCACCACGATGGTTGAAAAGACCACCGCCGCCAGGCCACTGGTAATCTGCAGTTCGGCCAGATAAAAGCACAGATAGTTGAGAGCGAACAGCGAGATCCCTTGCAGTGCAATAAACAGCTGATCCTGCGCCGAGAAACGCAGCGGCAGGCGGCGCAGCAGGCAAAAGCCGAGCAGCAGCAGCGAAGCAAGCCCGAAGCGCCAGCAGATTGAGACCACTGGCGCGATAGTGCCGAGCTGAAATTTGATCGCCAGCCAGGTGGAGCCCCAGATCAGGACGGTAGCGCAGTAGAAGATGACATTAAGCATATGCAGGTCCGGTCTGAAAGGGACGGGTTTGTCGGGCGTTTTAGCAACCTCAGGCAGGCTTTTGACCGTCGCCTGAGAAACAGAGGTCGTTGTGCACCAGTGTGCCAAGGGGCGTCTGCTGGTGCTCCGAGAATTCCCTCAGAATCTAAACCATGAAAGTAGCTCCGATCGTGTAGTCGAAGCTATCTAAAAAATAGGCAGCCGGCAAAAACACCGGTGCCCGATTGGCACTGGGACTGCGCATCGATGAGGCCTTGAAACGGCTCGGTGAGCTGCTGTGCTTTTTCTCGCGAATTGAGCCGGAAGGGTTTTTGAGCAGGCGGCATTCTGTCTGCTGGGTGCGGTTTATTTCATTTTTCGGAGTTAGTAAAACGGAACCCAGTTTCTGTTTGGCCCACGGCAAATTTTTTTATGAAAAATCCGACCTTTTTTATTCTGGATTTAAACTAGCCACCCTTAACTTTTCTGTTAAGATTTCAGGTAGTTGAAATGGGTGAATGGGGGCTTTTTTTTATTTAGTTGACAAGTATATTTAGCGGGAGTATTAGTGCGCGAAATAGGCATATCCGGCTACGGAGCGCGCAACGACCAAGCGACAAAAGAGACCCCTTTTTAGCCACAGACGTCAGGCGCTTCGCGCCAAGAGGAATGCACCCCGCAAGGGTAGATTTTGTAGTGGCTTGTTTTACTTAAAAAGGGGTTGACCATGAATATTGCACTCGCTTTTAATCAGCGTGGCGCAGAAGGAGATGACCCTCTCCCTGCACCCTGCACCCTGCACCCGCAGCAAACATCATCAGACCTTTACGCCGAATGGGACGATGAACAGACCATAGCGGCGGTCGCTTCCGCTCTCGCTCAACAGCATCAGGTTTCGTTGGTCAATGCCGACCTCGACGCCTTCGAACGACTTCGAGGACTAAAACCGGATCTGGTCTTCAATATGTCCGAAGGCCTCTTCGGCGGAAGTCGTGAATCCCAAATTCCGGCGCTGCTGGAGATGCTGCAAATCCCCTATACCGGGAGTGATCCGCTGACTCTCGGGCTCTGTCTCGACAAGTACCGCACCAAAGAGATTCTCAGCTACAACCACATTGCAACGCCGGACTTTGTCCTCATCGACAACGCTGACGAGCTCCCCGCTCATATGAGTTACCCGCTGTTGGTCAAACCTCCCCTCGAAGGTTCGAGCAAGGGGATTACCGACAGCTCGCTGGTTCGCACGCCGCAGGAGTTACAGCGTGAACTGGTGCGCGTTCGTGAAAATTATGCGCAGCAGGCGCTGGTCGAAGAATTCCTCTGCGGGCGTGAATTTACCGTCGCCCTGCTCGGTAACGGTACAGATGTTCGCGTACTGCCGATTGTCGAAATCGATTTTTCGACTCTGCCAGAGGGCGCCAACCCGATCTATTCCTACGAGGCCAAGTGGCTCTGGGATACTGATGATGACCCGCTCCAGATTTTTCATTGTCCCGCTCCCCTCGAACCGTTGTTACGGCGTTCGATCGAGGATCTCTGCCGTAAGGCTTTTAACCACCTGGGTTGCCGTGACTGGTGCCGCATCGATGTGCGGCTCGACAGTGAGGGTCATCCGCAGATCATCGAAGTGAATCCGTTGCCCGGGGTCCTCCCGCGGCCGGAGCAGAACAGCTGCTTCCCCAAGGCCGCGCGTGCGGCGGGCCTCAGCTATTCAGAGATGATTCTGAGTGTCGTCGATGCCGCTTGCGAGCGGCTGGGACTGGTGGAGAAAAATCATGCGCATCGCCGTTTGTTATAATCAGACCCCTAAAAAACCGAATCAGGGCGAAGCCCGTGACCTGATCGCCGATGCCGGCTCGTTTGACGAAGCCAAGGCGGTGCAGAAGGCGTTGGCCTCCCTTGGGCATCAGGCCGAGCTGCTGCCGCTGGCAGATGACCTGGTGGATTTCATCCAGCGGATCAAGGCCTTTGCTCCCGGGGTAGTCTTCAATCTGTGTGAAGGTTTCTGGGGTAATGCGCGGCAGGAGATGCATGTCGCGGCCCTGTTTGAACTGCTGAGAATCCCCTTCACCGGATCCAATGCGCTCTGCCTCGGCCTGAGCCAGGACAAAATCCGCACCAAAGCCTTGCTGCAGCAGAGCGGTCTGCCGACTCCGGCCTTTGCCATCGCCAAACAGAAGGGTGATGCCCTGCGTCTCGAAAAGCTGAAGTTTCCGCTGATTGTCAAACCCCCATATGAAGACGCCTCGCAGGGGATTGAACATGCGAGTGTGGTGGACAACAAGCAGACGCTGGCCAAACGGATCCGCTATATCCATGAGGTCTATCGTCAGCCGGCGCTGGTCGAAGAGTTTATCGAAGGTCGCGAGTTGAACGTCGCCATTTTAGGCGGGGTGAAACCGAAGATTCTGCCGATCTCCGAGATCACCTTTGACCCGTCATTGCCGCGCGCCATGGTCTGTTTTGACAGCAAGTGGTCGCCGGAGTCTGCCGCATACCGTGGCACCAGGCCCGTTTGCCCGGCGGCGCTGACCGCCAAGGAGACGCTGCTGATCTACACTGTGGCCGAGCGCGCGTATACCCTGCTGGGCTGTCGTGATTACGCGCGGGTCGATATCCGTCTGCGCAATAACACCCCATTTATCCTCGAAATCAACGCCAATCCGGATATCTCGCCGGATGCCGGTCTCACGCGGTCCGCTACGGCGGCCGGCCTGAACTATGCTCAACTCATCGATCGTATTCTGGCTTTTGTCAGCCAGAGAAAGGAAGTTGCCGATGCGCGCCCTTAAACGCAGTGATCTGGCGCAACTCAAAGGGATCTTGAATCGCCTCAAACTGGCGGGTTCCTTCACCAGGGACGAAGTCGTCTGCGCCATGGAATTGCTGCAGATCGTTCTCGATCAACCTGAACAGAAGGATTACCTGGTACTGGTGGCCGAAAAACCACAAGGGGTGGTCGGATACATCCTCTATGGACCGGTGCCGGTGACCAGTGGCAATTTTGATATCTACTGGATCGCCACCGACCCGAGTGTTCAGGGGGAAGGTTTTGGTCGTCTGCTGATGGAGGCCGCCGAGCGCGACATGTGCGAACGGGGTGCCCGTATGATCTGTCTCGAAACCTCGTCGAAGGGCTCCTACCAACGGACGCGTTCCTTCTACGACAACGCCGGCTACCTGCAGGAATCGGTAATCGCCGATTTCTACACACCGGGCGATGACCGGATCACCTACGTCAAGCGTTTTGCCTAACTGGAGGGAATGATGGAATCCTGGCAAAAAATATTACAAAATAGCATTACCGATCCGACCGTGCTGGCACGCAAGTTTGGGATTGACCCGGCGCCATTGCTGAAGGTCGCCGAACGCTACCCGATGCGGATTAACCCCTATTATCTGAGTTTGATCCGTGAAGTCGGCGATCCGATCTGGAAGCAGGCGATGCCCGATGCGCTGGAGCTGCAGGATAAGGTCTGTCACGTCGACCCACTTAATGAGGAGAATCAGAGCCCGGTACCGAATCTGGTGCACCGCTATCCTGATCGGGTGCTGTTTATCATCAGTTCGACCTGCGCCATGTACTGCCGCTTCTGCACGCGCAAGCGCAAGGTCGGATGCGCAGATATGGCGGTCAACGACACAACCATCGATGACGGCATCGCCTATATCCAGCAGCATCCGGAAATTCGTGATGTCATCCTTTCGGGTGGTGATCCGTTATTGCGCAGCGATGAGAGCCTCGACAGTATCCTTAAGCGGCTGCGGGCGATCCCGCATATCGAGATGATCCGCATCGGATCGCGGATCCCGGTGGTTCTGCCGCAGCGGATCACGCCGAACCTGGTGCGGGTGCTGCGGCGCTATCATCCGATCTATCTCAATACCCACTTCAACCATCCGGATGAGATCACCCCGCAATCAACCCGCGCCTGCGCGCGTCTGGCCAACGCCGGGATCCCGCTGGGGAACCAGACCGTTCTGATGCGCGGCGTCAATGATGACCCGCTGGTAATGCGGCGCCTGATGCAGAAGCTGTTGATGATCCGGGTGCGGCCCTACTACATCTACCAGGCCGATCTGGTGCAGGGGACCGACCACTTCCGCACCAGCGTTGAAGAGGGGCTGGAAGTGATGCGTGCCCTGCGTGGACATACCTCGGGGATGGCGGTGCCGGCTTATGTCATCGATGCGCCAGGCGGTGGCGGGAAAATCCCGCTGTTGCCC
The DNA here is from genome assembly GCF_000384395.1 of Geopsychrobacter electrodiphilus DSM 16401. Classification (NCBI taxonomy): domain Bacteria; kingdom Pseudomonadati; phylum Thermodesulfobacteriota; class Desulfuromonadia; order Desulfuromonadales; family Geopsychrobacteraceae; genus Geopsychrobacter; species Geopsychrobacter electrodiphilus. The sequence goes on along the minus strand of NZ_ARWE01000001.1, from coordinate 3,493,533 downwards.
GATTACCTGCAGCAGCTCGGTGACGATGTGGTCCTCAAAAATTATAAGGGCGACACCTATCATTACCCCAACGCCGAACCTGCCGAGGCGGATGAGCGGGTTATCGTCCGGCAGGCAGACGCGGGTTAGAATCCAACACGGCTGCCGTATGGCTCGGCAACCTCAAAGGAACCAGACATGTTTCGCATAAGACGGCTGTTTGATAGTTGGTTGCCTGCCAATCGTATCGTGCTTGATCAGGTCCAGGCGATTCTGCGCGAGCAGTTTTCCGGGCTCAGCGTGAGTGATGTCGACAAGCTGCCCCAACAGCTGGACAACCCGGTCAAACACGGCTTCCGTGCCATTCTCTACGTGGCGGAAGGGGCCAGGCGGGGGGTGAAAGGCTTTGCCCTGCTGCTGCATGAGCCTGATCTTAAGTTTGACTATCTCGACTATATCAGCACGGCCTCCGGTATGACCGGGCGCGGGATCGGTGGGGCGCTCTATGAGCGGGTGCGGGGTGACGCCAAAAAATGGAACAGTCGCGGTATCTTCTTCGAATGTCTGCCGGATGATCCGGCGCTCTGTGCCGATAGCAAAGTCAGGGCGCAGAACCGGGCGCGGCTGAAGTTTTATGAACAATACGGTGCCACGCCCCTTGCCGGCACCGCTTATGAAACCCCGGTTAAGCCGGGGGATGATAACCCGCCCTACCTGGTCTTTGACCCGCTGGACAGTTCGCGGCCCTTGTCCCGCGATGATGCTCAGGCCCTGGTGCGGGCGATTCTCGAGCGCAAGTACAAGCATCATTGTCCGCCTGAGTACATCAAGCTGGTGGTTGAGTCTTTCAGCGCCGATCCGGTCAGTCAGCGCCCGCTGCGTTATCTCAAATCCCCAGTGAACGGGGTCAAGGCTCCAAAGACCCTGACCGAAGATCAGCAGATTCTGCTGGTCATCAATGATCAGCACGATATTCATCATATCCGCGAGCGGGGTTACGTCGAGTCGCCGGTGCGGATTCGCTCGATTCTGCGTGAACTGAAGCCGACCGGGTTGTTCCGGGAAGGCGCGATCAAGCGTCATCCGGAGAAGCTTCTGCAGCGGGTGCACGACAAGGCGTATATCCGCTATCTGAAAACGGTCTGTCTTGGCCTGCCCGAGAAGCAGGCGGTTTATCCTTATGTTTTCCCGATCCGCAATCAGGCGCGGCCGCCCCTCGACCGTGAAATTCGCGCCGGTTATTACTGCATCGACACCTTCACGCCGCTGACCGCCAATGCCTATCCTGCGGCCAGACGTGCGACTGATTGCGCCCTGACCGCCGCGGGGAGTCTGCTCGACGGGCAGCGCCTGGCCTATGCCCTGGTGCGCCCGCCGGGACACCATGCCGAACGTCGGGTTTATGGCGGCTTCTGTTATTTCAACTCTTCGGCGGTGGCAGCCGAGATGCTTTCGAGCCACGGACGGGTTGCCGTGCTGGATGTCGATTATCACCATGGCAACGGCACCCAGGACATCTTCTACGGGCGTGCCGATGTCTTGACCCTGTCGATTCACGGTCATCCGAATTTTGCCTACCCCTATTTCAGCGGGTTCGAAGACGAACATGGGGAAGGGGAAGGCCTTGGCTTTAATCAGAACTACGCGCTGGGCGAGAAACTGGACGGGGAGGGTTACCGCAAGGTGCTCGAAAAGGCCTTACGCCGCATCGCAAAATTCAAGCCCCAGTTTCTGGTGATTGCCCTGGGTCTTGATACGGCCAACGGCGATCCGACCGGGACATGGAGTCTGCTCAAGGAAGATTTTTTCGCCAACGGCCAGCTGCTGGGAGAGCTGCGTCTGCCGACCCTGGTGGTGCAGGAGGGGGGCTACGACAGCCGCGTCCTCGGGCTCAACGCGAAGCAATTTTTTAAGGGGTTGTGGGCCGGCGCCTATCGCGTTTAACCAGGAAAGCTAACCTTCTTCGGGGAAGCCTGTTGCCAATTCTGGGGCTGGTTCCTTTTCCTTTTCCGGGGCTGGTTCCGCTTCCTGTGCCGGTTGATGCTGCTGAGCTTTCTCCAGAATCTGGCCATCAACGCTGCGCAGGTGCAGGTCACGCTGCGGGAAGGGGATCTCGATTCCGGCTTCGCGGAAACGAGCATCGATCTGCTGCAGCATCTCACTTCGGATGCCGAAGCTCCCCACGATATCCGGGATAAAAACCCGAATTTCAAAATTGAGAGAACTATCCCCGAATTCCATAAAGAGGACTTTCGCTGCCGGATCCTTAACCGCATCTGGATGTTGTTGGGCGATTTCGGTGAGAATTTGCATCACGCGTGGCACATCGCTGCCGTAGGCGACCCCGACGGGAATGGCCAGGCGGGCCATCCGCGTGCTGTGGGTCCAGTTGGTGACCTTTTCCGAGACCAGCTGTGAATTTGGAACGATGATTTCAGAGTGATCAATTATTTCGACCACGGTTGAACGCAACCCGATTTTCGTAATATTCCCCCATTCTTCGTTGACCACTATGAAATCGCCAACCTTGACCGGTCGTTCAAAGAGCAGGATCAGGCCGGAGAGGAAGTTGTTGACGATATCCTGCAGGCCGAAGCCGATCCCGATACCGAAGGCGCCAAGAATCACGACGAAGTTTTGCAGGCTCATACCGAGCAGGCTGAGGACGGCCAGAAAGCCGAAGCTCACCATCCCATAGTGCACCAGCTTTTTGATCGCATCGCGCACGCCCCGATCGACCGATTTGCGATAGAAGAGACGGGTCTCCAGCAATCCCTGCAGCAGCCAGGATACCTGCATAGCCAGGTAGAATGAGATCAGGGCAAGAATTAACATCTCCAGGCTGATGCGCGTTTTGCCGAAATGAATGGAAAAGTCTGAAATCAGGGCCCAGGCTTCTTGACTGCTGTTGACCAGCCGCCACAGCGGCAGCAGATAATACAGGCAATAGAGGACAACCATCATTTGCAGAAGATGATAGAAGCGCAGTGCCAGCTCTTTGCCGTAATGGCTAAAAAATTTATGTCGGGCAAGCCTCTGGTGTTGCAGGACAAAGTCGATCGCCCCTCTGCCCAGGCGCAAAATCATGATGGCAAACAGAATAACCATCCCGGTTTCAAATGCCGCCTGCAATAACCAGGAGGCGAAATTCATATAGCCCGCCATCTGGGTCAGGAATGACAATAGCAGCACGACAACAGCTATACGCATCAGGAATCGGAAGAAATTCCCGGCCTTAGGCCCGCGGACTTTAAGTGAGGTCCGGATCTGCCCGATCAACAGCGGCACGGTTGCCACGGCCAGAAATGCGATGTAGATCCGGTAGAGCGGCTGGGGCAGGTCGATCATGCGGAAACCGGTGGTCAGAACCAGCACCACCGCGGCCAGAAAGAGCATCCGCACCTGGCGTCGATTCTCCATCAGCCCCGCCGCCAGAATCGAACCGGTCACGACGCTGGCGAGCATCAGGGCGAAACGGAGCTGGGTCGGTGGTGCCGGAAAAAGATTACCCACCAGAATCAGCGAGAGGAACCCGCCGGTAGCAAAAGGGTGTGAGAGGACAAAAAGCCACTCTTTGTTTTCCTGCACCGGAAGCCTGTAACGTCTGATCGCGTAGCCTAAGCCGATGAACCCCAGGCCAAGTACGCCGAAGATCCAGATATAGCGTTGCAGATACTCCCAATCGATTTTTTTGGCGGTTTGCCAGCCTTGAAGAACTTGAGCCCAGAGCTCGGGGGTGAAGCGGGCCTGAAAACCAGGGGAAAAAAACGAATATTCATTCTTACGAAAGGTTGCTTTACGCAAGGCCGCCAGGGCCCCTGCGAACCTGTCCAGTTCGGTATTAACCTTCTGTTGCAGGGTACTGGTCTTTTCCTGAATTTTAAGAATGGCACCGGAGGTCTTCTGGCCTCCCTGCTCAAGGCGTTTCAACAGAGTTTTGACCTGACCGACGGTGGTCACCGGAACGGCGACCTTCTGTGCCTTTAGTTCCTTGTTCCATTGCTGCCAGAAGTCACTCTCTTCACGGCTCTTGCTAAGAATTTGTTCTACGTTTTTCTGACGTTCAGCCAGTTTGGCCTGCAATCCTTCCAGGTTCTGTTTCAATTGCAGAAACTGGTTGTTGAACTGGCTCAGGCGATCAACGTACCATTCGTTCGGGTCGCCGAGGAGTGCAGCCTTGTCGTGAAGATCCTGAAGCTGGGTTGTGAAGTTCCGCAGAGCCTCTTCGCTGTCTTTCAGTTCGGCGAGGAGATGCAGACGGCTTTCGGAATTATCAACAAACTCGGTCAGCTTACTGGTGCGTGGACCGAGTTCGCTGAGCCCGGGAAAGGACGGAGCGGCTGGCGCGGCGGCTGGTGCTGTTTGCGCCGGAGCGGCGGTATCGGCTGCTGCCGCCAGAGTCTGCATGGGGACGGCCGCCAGCAACAGCAGCGCCACCAAAATGATGAAATATCGATTCAGAACCATTTTTTCCTTTTGAAATACCAGAGCATACCGCTGGCACAGCTGATGAGGATCATCCAGACCATCGGGTAGCCCCAGGCCCACTTGAGCTCGGGCATGTTCTCAAAGTTCATGCCGTAGATCCCGGCAATAAAGGTCAGGGGGATAAAGAGCGAGGCCATGATGGTGAGAACCTTCATGGTTTCGTTCATTTTCTGGCTGGACAACGACAGGTAAAGGTCGAGCAGGTTAGCGCTCGAGTCGCGCATCAGTTCGAGCGAATTGACAGCATGGGAAATGTGGTCGAGCAGATCGCGCAGAAAAATTTCGGTACCCGGCGTCAGCAACGCAGATTCAAGTTGACGAAATTCGGTGATCGCAATCTGTAACGGCCAGATCGAACGCCTGAGCATGATCATCTGTTGTTTGAGACGGTGGATCTCCTGCAAAACATTTTGTTCGGGGTCAAGTAGCAGGGATTCTTCAATATCTTCCAGTTGCTCACCCAGATCGGAAAGGATATGGAAATAGCTGTCGACGACAGAATCGAGAATGGCGTAGGCGAGATAATCGGTGCCGCGCTGCCTGATCTTGCCGGTGGCCCGGTTGATCCGGTCGCGTAGCCGGTCAAAGATATCTTCAGGTTTCTCCTGAAAGGTCAGCAGCCAGTTCGGCCCGATCACCATGCTGATCTGTTCCTGTTCGAGCTGATGTGTGTCTTTCTGTACGTGAATCAGTTTGAAGATCAACAGAATGTAGGAATCGAACTCCTCGCACTTCGGTTGATGTTCGGTATTGAGGATATCTTCGAGGGCCAGGGCATGAAGATCGAAGACCTGTCCGAGATCGCTGATCAGATCTGTCTGGTGGATACCGCAGATATTGATCCAGCTGACCGAATCCGAATTCTTGAAAGTTTTCGATTGTTCCGGAGAGATGTTCGTGACAATTTTATGACTTTCGGAATTATAATCGATAACCGAGATCGAAGCCGTGTCCGTCTTCTGCCGCCCGATATGGACCAGCGTTCCCGGCGAAAGGCCGATCGGTTTCGCTTCTGAAAATAGTCTCATCCCAGTTTCTCCATCATGCCTGTTTCCCTCCCTTGATATTAACGCTCCGCGCCGTAATCCGCCTCGGTCAAGCCGGAAGTGTAATCGTCCAGTGTCTCTTCGGCCTCATCGGTGTCCTTGACCCGGGCAATATTCATCAGGGCGTCCCCTTCATAAGTCAATGGCAGGTTGAGTTGGCCGATCACTACTCCGGTCAGGGGTGAGAAGAGCTTTTGGGTCTCATCACCCAGGGGGTCGCTCTGAATCCCGAGCAGATCCCCTTTATGGACCAGACTGCCGAGAGAGACCCGTTTTTCAAAGATACCGCTCATGGTGGCACGGATCCAATGGGTTTTGTCGGAATGGATCGGATCCTGCGCCGGTTTTTTGCGAGCGGGACTGAGCATGCCGATGGCGCGCATGACATTGAGGATGCCCTGAGTGCCGGTCTTGATCGCCGCCGGGTTAAAGTAGAGCGCCTCGCCCGCTTCATAGAGCAGGATCGGAATCCCCTTGTCGGCCACCGCCTCGCGTAAGGATCCGTCACGCACCTCGGAGTGAATCACCAGCGGGGCGCCAAAGGCGTCGGCCAGCCGGGCGGTTTCCGGGTCCGAAAGATCGGCGCGGATCTGGGGCAGGTTGCTGCGATAGTTGGAGCCGGTGTGCAGGTCGATGCCGTGGCTGCAGCGATTGACGATCTGGTCCATGAACAGATGCGCCAGGCGACTGGCCAGCGAACCGGTCGCCGAGCCCGGAAAGGATCGATTCAGATCACGTCGGTCAGGCAGATATCTGGTGCGCTGGATAAAACCGAAGGGGTTAACCACCGGAATCGCCAGCAAGGTTCCTTTTAAGCGTGACAGGGAGCGGCTCTGCAGCAGCTTACGGATGATCTCGACCCCGTTGATCTCATCACCATGGATCGCGGCACTGACAAACAGGGTCGGACCCTTTTGCCGGCCGTGAATTACGTGCACCGGCAAGGTCACTTCCGCGTGGGTGTAAAGTTTTGCCATCGGCAGATCAATCGTGGTGCGGGTGCCCGCACTGACATTGACTCCCCCCAGCGAAAATGCCGCCTGGTTTCTCATCCCTTACCTCTGGTTTTGGTTTTGCCCGGTTTGGCCTGTTTCTCGATGAACTGAATGATCTGAGCGGCCACGTCTTTCTCTGTCGCCAGTTCAATCCCTTCGAGCCCGGGGGAGGAGTTGACCTCCATAATGACCGGTCCGTGATTAGAACGCAGCAGATCGACGCCGGCAACACTCAAACCCATGATGCGTGCTGCGCGAATCGCCGTGGAGCGTTCTTCGGGGGTCAGGCGGACGATGGTGGCCGAGCCGCCGCGATGGAGGTTGGAGCGGAACTCGCCCTCTTTGCCCTGACGCTTCATTGCGGCTACAACCTTATCGCCGATGATGAAGCAGCGAATATCGGCACCACCTGCCTCCTTGATAAATTCCTGAACCAGAATGTTCTCGCGCAGACCGCGGAAGGCCTCGATGACGCTTTCGGCCGCCTTGTTGGTTTCGGCCAGAACCACGCCGATCCCCTGTGTCCCTTCCAGGAGTTTGATGACCAGGGGCGCCCCGCCGACCATATCAATCAGGTCGTTGGTGTATTTGGTCGAATGGGCAAAGCCGGTGACCGGCATGCCGATCCCCTTGCGTGCCAGCAACTGCATGCTGCGCAATTTGTCGCGCGAGCGGCTGATGGCGACCGATTCGTTGACGCTGTAGACGTTCATCATTTCAAACTGACGCACAACCGCGGTGCCGTAGAAGGTGACGGAGGCGCCGATGCGGGGGATGATGGCGTCAAAATCCTTCAACTCCTCCCCCTTGTAGTGAATTGTCGGTCTCTGTGACGCGATGGTCATATAGCAGCGCAAGGGGTCGATCACTTGAATTTCATGGCCAAGCTCTTCTCCCGCTTCGACGAGGCGCCGGGTTGAGTAGAGTTTAGGGTTGCGCGAGAGGATGGCAATTTTCATGCTGATAGCTCCTTTTTCGGGGGATACTCTTTCCGCAGGGATTTGCCAATCAGATACGAGTGGCTCGAATCGACCAGAAATTCAAGCTTCTGCAGGGCGCTGCGGCCGAGAAGCATACGGAATTTCATGGTGTCGCGGTTGGTGAGGGTTATTTCGATCGGGCAGAGATGCTGGCCGAGCTTGATAGGTGTTTCAATGACGAAGCGATTTTCACGGTGTCCGCCTGAATCGGTTACCAGGCGCTGCTCCTTGACCGGCGCGGTGCAGATCAGTTCAATCTCTTCGCGCTTTCTCAAAGGATGCACGCCAAAGCGGACCATGGCGATGCCATCCTGGCGGAAGGGTTCGACAAAGAACGCGTGCAGGGCGGAGGTCCGGGCGCCGGTGTCAATTTTGGCTTTGATGCCGGGGATCTGCAGCTCGGGCAGGGATATCCATTCGCGCCAGCCGATAGTTGTATTCATCAATAGGTCCTTAACCCGAGTAAAATGCTCCAGACTGAGCGCTCTTATAGGTTGATGTCCTTCCGTGAAGCAAGGGAAATTTGTCACAGAATCGGTCTGAATTCCATTTTACTGTATCTGGCGTTCAAACGCTTCAAATTTAAGATGTTTTTTCAGGCAAGGGGGTGTTCGGGGGCTTGTTAAGCGATGGATATCTGCGAGAGTCGTCAGCATTGCGATGAGACTCTCGCAGAGAAATTGCACTTCGGTCAGGGCGCCGCCTGGCGTTCATACTCTTCGACCATGGTGCGGTAGCGTTTTTCGAGCTGCGGGGATTTACTGGCCGCTTCGGTGTAGGCGTCAAGCATCCGCGCGCGGACTTCGGCGGGGAGGATCCTTTCGGCCAGAGGGTAGAGGATGTTGTCTTCCTTATCAATATGGCCGCGCAGCAGTTCGGCGTAGCCGCGCGCATGTTCGATTAGCGCCGGTGCCTGCCCGCTTTGTCCTTCCAGCATCTTCCGGGCCGCTTCTTCCATGCCCTTGACCCGCGCACGACCCTGGTCATGTTCCATCAGCATCGCCTCGATCGGCGAACTTTTGGCGGGCATGCCGTTGCCGACCAGTTCGACAAACAGGACATCCTCCTCCTTGGCGTGATGAAAGTGATCGGCGTAGTTGCGGATGAAATCGACTGCGTCGAGATAGAATTGCCAGTTGCGAAATTTTCCGCTTTCGACCAGGGCGGTGTTCTGTTCGACCAGCGCGATCATGCGCAGAATCAGCTGATGTTCGTCCTTGAGCCGCTGGGTGACATTTTCAGTCATGATCAGGACTTCCTTTCGCCGTTAACCCCGATAACTGCAACTTCAAACGGTATGTTTTTACCTGAAAGTTCCAGCGCCTTTTCGGCCATCATCGCCAGGCCACGACAGCAGGGGACTTCCATAATCGTGACGGTCAGGGATTTGACCTCGTTTTCGCGCAGCATTGCCGCCAGTTTTTCGACATAGGGGCTGGTATCATCCAGCTTGGGGCAGGCGTTGACCAGCACTTTCCCTTTGATGAAGTCGCGATGGAATTCGGCGTAGGCGAAGGGCGCACAGTCCGCAGCGATCAGCAGATGGGCATCCTTCAACCAGGGCGCCGAGGGCGGGACCAGGTGAAGCTGGGTCGGCCACTGACGCAATTCTGACTGCAGGCGTCCGCTGGTTTCTGCCGTATTGGTTTGCGGAGCTTCGACGGTACGGACCTGGCTGCCGGGGCAGCCGCAAGCGAGTTTACTCATGATGTTATCTCCATCTCAGTTTAAGGTTGTTTGGTTTCTGGTTATTTTCTGAAATTCTACATTCATGGGGCCGGTGAGGTGTGAGGTGTGAGGTGTGATGTAAAGTCCTGAAGAGTTGTTCTTCCGCCTCACTCCTGACGCCTCACGCCTCACTGCTTTTCCAGGTATTCGACTATTTCCTGTTCAATCCTGGCTTCAATCTCAGCGCCCAGGGCATGAATACCGACCACGTCCTTGACCAGACAGATACCGACGCCGCAGGTTACGCAGCCGATTTCGTAACGGTCGAGGATTTCGCCGATTTTTGGATGATCTTCGATCACTTTGTTGATGGCTTGTTCGCCAATTTCTGCCGGTAAATTCATGGTACGTTCTCCTTAGTTTCATTGTCGATGTTGTTAGGATAGCTGCTTGATCGGAAGAAAAATATGATTCAAGTCAAAATAAGATAAAAATAGTCATCTTTTTTATGTGGGGCAAAAAAAACGGTATTTTTTACCGAAGGTCGATGTTGATTGAGTGGCATAAAAGGGGTTGAAACAAATTGTTATCAATGATATATCGTATTATTCATATTAATTGGTTAGTGGTTAGTGGTTGGTGTGCGGTGGCGGCAACCAAACCAGCTGTTATGCTTTGGTGAGATTACCCACTCCCTCATAAAGAAAGATGTTCAGTTTATGAAACGGTTATCAGCACTTTGGGTCTTTTTAGGCCTGTTGACGGCGGGACAATGCGCTGCATCCGAGTTGCGTGTCCCTGAACTCTGGACGGCGCAAAGTGCGGTTATTTTTGCCCGCCAGAATAATCCCGATGCTCTGATCGCACACCAGCGGATGCTCGAGGCCGCGGCGGTATTGAAGAAAGCGGCCGTCGGGTTTTATCCGCAGGTTGACTTGAGTGGCGGTTATAGTCAGACCAACAACCCGATGTATTCGTTTGGCAATATCCTCACCCAGGGTGAGTTTAACCAGGGGATCAATTTTAACGATCCAGGTCGCACCGACAATCTGGAGCTGGCGGTTGGGGTGCAATACCGTATCTATAATGGCGGTCAGGATGTGGCAGGTAAGGCCGCCGCCGAGGCGGGCGTCGATGTGTCCGCAGCTGAGCAAAAAACAACCCGGTTGCAGCTTGAATTTGCCGCCTATCAGGGATTTCAGCGGATTGTGGAAGCCGAAAATGTCGTTAAAGCACGTCAGTCAGGGTTAGAGGCGGTCCGTTCTTCACTTCAGGTAGCGCAGGCCAGGTTCGATGCCGGGGATTTGTTAAAGCTTGATCTGCTTAATCTGGAAGTGCAGGAATCGCAGGCGAAGGAAACCCTGATTCAGAGCCGGCATAATCTGGAATTGGCGAAGAAGATTTTTTTGACCCTGCTGGGACTTTCAAGCGGCGAGGTTAACGTCGATGTTTCAGCGGTGGAAGATCAGGTTGTACCGGTCGATCCTGGCCCCGACCAGCGACCCGAACTGCAACGCGTGAATGCGGCAATTCAGGCCCTGGAGGCGAAGGAGTCAGCGGTCCGTGGCAGCCGTCTGCCGACGGTCGATAGCTTTGCGCGCTATCAATATGATCAAGGGACTGTTCTCGGTGGAAACGGGGATTCCTGGCTGGCTGGAGTTAAAGTTAATTTTAAATTGTTCGATGGTCATAGAGCAAGCGCAGATATCGCTCAGGTTCATGCTCAACTTGGTGCCCTACGCGCTGCCCGACATAAATTGCAGTTGGCCCTCGGGTTTGAAATCGCCCAGGCGCAATTGGCTCTTGATCAGGCCCAGCAGCGCCTGCAGGTAACCAGAGTTATGCTCGAACAGGCGACTGAGGGCGCACAACTCAGTCATGCTCAATTTCGTGAGGGCGTGATTTTGACCTCCGACCTGATCAATAGTGAAAATCGTTTGACAGATGCTCGCTTGCATAATGTCCTTTCGTCTTCGGCGGTTCAGGTTGCCATCGCCGATTTACGGCGTACCGCAGGACTTCCCCAGTTTGACTCTTCTCTCAATGATCAACCCAACGTGGAGAACCAGCCATGATGTTGAAACAACCCCTATTCTTTGTCTTGCTCCTTCTTTTGCTTTCACTAAGTGCTTGCAGTGAGTCGAAAGAAAAAACAGCGATAAAATCCGTGCCACAGGCGCCTGTTCAGGTTCAGGTTAAAACCCTGAGCTTAAGCGAGGTACCATTTCAGGTTGAAGTGGCTGGAACTCTGCAAGCCGTCGAGCGGGCGCTGATCTCTTCCCGCGTCAGCGGACAGATTACTGAAATGCCGGTGTCAGTGGGTTCCAAGGTGGCAAAGGGAGATCTGCTGGTGAAGATCCGCGCCGCCGAAATTAATGCCAAAGTCATGCAGGCCAAAACCCAGTTGGCGCAGGCAGAACGCAACCTGGACCGGGAAACAAGACTGCTGAAAGTTAATGCTTCGACCCAGGAAAGGGTGAAATCCCTGAGCGAGATGGTTCAAATCAGTAAGGCTGGGTACCATGAGGCGCTGGCCATGCTCGACTACACCCAGGTTAGAGCACCCTTTGCCGGAACAGTTACTCACAAAATGGTCGATATCGGTGATCTGTCGGCGCCTGGGGCGCCTCTGCTCAACCTCGAAAATGGTCGCGCTCTTGAGGTCCTGGTGCAGGTGCCCGAAGCTCTTGCTCAGGGTTTGAGCCTGGGGACCAGCCTCTCCGTCATTATTCCCGCAGCCCAACTTGAACTCCAGGTTAAAATAAGTGAAATCTCACCGACTGCCGATCCGACATCACGCACCAGGCAAATAAAGCTGACCCTGCCTGTCAACCCAGCACTGCGCGCAGGTCAATTTGCACGCGTCTCACTGGCCGCCAAGCGAGCAACGACTCTGCTGGTGCCCCAAAGCGCTGTGCACCAAAATGGCCAGATGGAGCAGGTTTATGTGGCAGAACAGGGCGTTGCCCGGATGCGACTCGTCCGGACGGGGGCAGATTACGCAGACCAGGTCGAAATTCTCAGTGGCCTGAACGCCGGCGAGCAGATCGTGATCTCGGCAAAAACTGAGCTGAAAGATGGACAACCTCTCGAAATCATTCAGACTGGGCTCGGCAAATGAAGGTGCCACGGACAGAAAACCTCGGGTTTGCAGGCCGCATGGCAGCGATTTTTGTCAACTCGCGCCTCACCCCGATGGCCATCATTTTTTCGCTACTCCTAGGGTTTATGGCGATCACCCTGTTGCCGCGCGAGGAAGAACCGCAGATCAAAGTGCCGATGATCGATGTCCTGGTCAGCATGCCAGGCGCGACGCCTTCGGAGGTTGAACAACGGGTTTCAATTCCGATGGAGAAACTGCTCTATGAACTGCCGGGGGTTGAATATATCTATTCCACCTCGATGTCTGGTCAGAGCATGCTGGTTGTGCGTTTTTATGTTGGACAGAATCTTGAGGAAGCGATTGTGCGTCTCAACCAGAAGCTGGCGACCAATTTTGATCGCATTCCGCACGGGGTTTCGCCGCCGCTGATCAAGCCGCACAGCATCGACGATGTTCCGATTCTCGCGCTGACCTTTCATGGCGGGGGCTATGATCATTCTACCCTGCGCCGACTGGCCGCCCAGGTTGACGATGAAATCAAGAGCATCACCAATGTTGCCGAGACCAAGTTGATCGGGGGAACCCGGCGACAGGTTCGGGTCGAATTCGATCCCCTGCGATTGGCGGCGCGAAATCTCATTCCGAGCCAGCTGATCTCGGCCCTTCAACAAGCCAATACCCAGAATTATACCGGTAAAGTTGAATCGCTTAATCATGAAGTGCTCCTGCAGACGGGTCAGTTTCTGCAGTCCGCTGCGGAGATTGGTCGCATCGTGGTTGGCGTCTATGGTGGCCGTCCGGTTTATCTGTCTGATGTTGCGCAGATAATCGATGGCCCGCAAGAGCCGGACACCTATGTGTTGTACGGCGAGCCAGGCAAAAAGGAAGAAGCGGCAGTGACCCTGTCAATTGCCAAGCGACCCGGCACCAACGCGATCGACGTGGTTCATGATGTCGAGGCCAAGATTGAAAGTTTAAAAGGAACCCTGATACCGGCGGATCTCAGTGTCAGCATTACACGTAACTACGGTAAAACCGCTGCCGATAAATCCAACGAACTGCTGCTGCATATGGGCATTGCCGTCATCGGCGTATCATTATTGATCCTCTTTTTCCTCGGTTTTAGGGAATCGCTGGTGGTCATGCTGGCGATCCCGTCAACGCTGGCTCTGAGCCTGATGGTTTTCTACCTTTACGGTTACACTCTCAACCGAATCACCCTGTTTGCCCTGATCTTTTCCATCGGGATTCTGGTCGATGACGCCATTGTCGTGGTTGAAAATATTGTGCGCCACATGCGCTTGCCGAGTGCCCGTAACAAATCAATGGTGACGATCACGGTCGAGGCGGTGGCCGAGGTTGGTAACCCGACAATTCTGGCGACCCTGGCGGTTATCGCCGCGATTTTGCCCATGGCCTTTGTTGGTGGTCTGATGGGGCCTTATATGCGGCCGATCCCGATTGGGTCTTCGGCGGCAATGCTTTTTTCGTTGTTGATCGCTTTCACTGTCACTCCCTGGGCAGCTGTTCATCTGTTGCGCCGACACAAAAGCCCACACAAGGCCGAGAATAAAATCGAGGTCGAGATTGAACAAGACCTGGAGCAAACCCGAACCTGGTTAACCAGGGGGTACTACCGGGTCATGGAGCCCCTGCTCTCAAGCGTTCTTGCGCAAACCGTGTTTTTCGCGGTGATTATAGTGTTACTCCTGGCGAGTTGTTCGTTGGTCTATTTTGGCCAGGTTAAGGTCAAGATGCTCCCCTTCGACAACAAGAGTGAGTTTCAGGTGATCCTTAATATGCCCGAAGGTTCAACTCTTGAGCAGACCAGCCAGGTTGCGCTTGAAATGGGTGAGGTGGTGAAGAACGATTCAGCAACCACTGATTACCAGATCTACGTAGGCACTTCTTCGCCTTACAATTTCAATGGTCTGGTGCGGCATTACTTCATGCGTAGCGGTTCGTCGGTGGCCGATATTCAGGTCAACCTGTTACCCAAGGAAGAGCGGCCACTGCAGAGTCATGCCATCGCAGTGCGCATAAGACCAGCGTTGGCCAGGATTGCCCAAAAATATGGTGCTACTGTTGCAGTCGCAGAAGTGCCACCCGGTCCGCCAGTGCTGTCAACCCTGGTCGCCGAGATCTACGGCAACAGTGACGCCCAACGGGTCAAATTGGCCAAAGAGGTCCGCAAAATTTTTAATCATACAAAAGGTGTGGTTGATGTTGACTGGTATCGCGAGACTGATCGTCAGCGCCTGGTGTTAAAGGTCGATAAAGAGAAAGCCGCCCTCAACGGCATTAGTGAGGGCGAGATCACCCGCACGATTCAGATGGCGACCCAGGGGATGTCGGTGGATTTGTTTCATCAGCCCACGGATAAGGAAGAGATCAATATTATTTTGGAATTGCCGATCCGTTTGCGGGCACGGATTGACGGCCTGTTGAATATTTCTTTAAGGTCCGCTCGAAATCCGCAAGGCGCGTTGGTCCCGCTGCGTGAGCTCGTGACGGTCAGTCAACAACCGGTGGAGCAGCCGCGCTATCGCAAGAATTTGAAACCGGTTATCTACGTTACGGGTGATGTTGCGGGCAGCGTGGAGAGCCCGGTTTACGCCATCTTCGATATGAATAAACAGCTGGCCAAGCTCAAAGGAACCGATTTCGGCGGGCATAATGCCGCGATCGAAGTCTTCAACCTCCATCAGCCGTTCAGCACCGCCGAGCCTTCCATTAAATGGGATGGCGAGTGGCATATTACCCTTGAAGTCTTCCGCGATCTGGGGCTGGCTTTCGCTGTGGTGATGGTCTTGATCTACATGCTGATGGTTGGCTGGTTCAAGGATTATTTTACCCCGTTGGTGGTGATGGCCGCGATCCCCTTTTCCTTGATCGGGATCCTCCCCGCCCATTGGGGGATAGGCGCCTTCTTTACCGCGACATCAATGATCGGTTTTATGGCTGGCGCTGGAATTGTTATTCGTAATTCGATTATCCTGATCGATTTTATCGAACTGCGGATCAGCCACGGCCTGCCGCTGGGCGAAGCGGTAATCGAAGCTGGTGCCGTCCGCTTTCGGCCGATGCTGTTGACCGCATTGGCGGTGGTCGTTGGAGCTTCGGTGATTCTCCCTGACCCGATTTTCCAGGGGTTGGCCATCTCCCTGATGTTCGGCGAAATTGCCTCGTTACTGATCAGCTGCATTGCTATTCCGGTACTTTATTCAATGCTCAAAAAGAGAGGGTTCGAAAAGAAAGCTCAGCAGGAACAGGGTTTGTGAGATGAAGAGGCCGGGTATGGGTTGTCTTTAACAACGAATGAAGAGGCGACAGATTCCCTGACAAAGTCGCAATTGAATTGGTGTTAAACCACATGAGGGGCCGTCCCGTTCTAGCCGGGCTGGCCCCTCATGTGGTGCGGTAATAGTGATTTGTGCGGGACGTCAACCTGATTCATCTGGTGTGTGGAGCGTGAGGTATATGTCACGGCCCGGGCTGCGGATGGCTTCTTCTTTCAGGCCCGAAATAATTTTCGTCTCTGCCTTTTCTGCGTATTTGTTGCGAGCGGATGTCGACCCAACCACTCTCCCTCTTGAACTTTATAATTCTGCAAGTTTCAATTAAGCGGTTAAGGCTGAAGTCCTTAACCAGATCAAAAGTTCCATCAGTGTAGATGACACGCATCAGCATGGGCTACCCTTTTTAGAAAAAAGTAAATTCTCTTACTTTTACCCTCCGAATGTTCTAGCAACTCTTGTTCCAAGAAAAAAAATCTTTTTAAAATAGCTATCTTAGCGAGCCAAAGTGGGGTTGGGAAAATAGCTGTAAATTTTTCCGACAAAATGGATAGGGTCAGTTCGGAAATATTTCGGTAGAAAAAGGTGAGATCCCGAAAAAAGAGCGCAGACCCAAGCTGAGAGTATCAGTTGGGCCTGCGCTCTTTTTTCGGGCGGGTGCTGCAGAGAGTTGAACCAGCCGACTCTATTCGTTGATCCTGGCTTCTGTTGCAACCTCTTCGACTTGGGGACTGAAGAACGTTTTCTGTACGGCCGCGCCAACATCATTGATGCGGGACTGAGCACCATCAAGATATTCGTGCAGACCCTGGGTGAATATGTCATCCAGGGCGGCAAAGTCAAATTCGGACAGGAGCCGTCCAAGGCTCTGTTCGGCCTTGTTAGAAAAGGTGCCGCGCGAGCTGCCGGTGATGTTGTTCATCGAAATCATGGCAGTCACGACGCTGTAGTGTACGGCCCGTGGGAATGTCGCGCTGAGCAGCAGGAACTCGACGATCTTTTTGGGGTCGATCCGGCCGTATTGCTTGCGGTACATCTCGAACGCGCTGGCCGACCTTAAGAGTGCTCCCCAGAGGATGTTGTCATAGGGGCTGCCGATATAATCGACGGAGGGGAGCAGGATAAAGTATTTGACATCGAGGATCCGCGAGGTCTTGTCGGCGCGTTCCAGCATGCGGCCCAGGCGGCCGAAATGCCAGCCCTCGCCATGATTCATGGTGCAGTCGGTGATGCCGATAAAGGTGTGGCTGGCAGTCATGATGTCGACAAAAAACTGGTGCGGCAGATCCATCGACACTTCTTTGGCCGCATTATTGATCATCAGGTAGAAAGTGTTGATCTGTTCCCACATCTCCGAACTGATATATTCGCGGACCGAGCGTGCATTTTCACGCGCCGCGCGCACACAGGAGTGGATTGAGTTGGGGTTGTTGCGGTCGAACACCAGAAATTCGATGGCCTTCTCACGCGTGGCTTCACCATGGAGTTTTTTGAAGAGCTCGTGGTCGCCAGTCGTGTTGATCAGGGGTTGCCACTGATCGCTGGCGCCTTCGGGGATATCGAGGGTCATGTGATAGTTGGCATCGATGAAACGGGCGACATTTTCGGCCCGTTCGATGTAACGGTTGAGCCAGTACATGGAATTTGCAACGCGACTTAGCATTAGTTGACCTCCTGTTGCTGCTGCATCGAGGATGCTGTGGCAGAGCTGTCATCCGCATTGAGCACCCAGGTGTCTTTGCTCCCGCCGCCTTGTGATGAATTGACCACCAGCGAACCCTTTTTCAGTGCCACCCGGGTTAATCCGCCGGGCAGGACATAGATACTCTCTTTGCCATAGAGGATGTAGGGGCGCAGATCGACGTGCCGCCCCTCGAAGTGATCCTCAAGCAGCACGGGGACGCGTGATAGCGCCAGGGTCGGTTGGGCGATATAGGTGCGTGGATTGGCCTCAATCCGTTTGGCAAATTCGGCCTGTTCTTCGGCAGTTGAATGCGGCCCGACGAGCATGCCGTAGCCACCGGATTCATTGACCGCCTTGACCACCAGCTTGTCGAGGTTCTCGAGGACATACTTGCGGTCTTCATCCCGCCAGCAGGCGTAAGTCGGAACATTGTTGAGGATCGGTTCTTCGTTCAGATAGTAGCGAATGATCTCGGGCACGTAGGCATAGACCGCCTTGTCATCGGCGACGCCGGTGCCGGGCGCATTGGCCAGCGCGACCTTCCCTTTGCTGTAGGCTTTCATCAGGCCGGGGACTCCGAGCATCGAATCGGCGCGGAAGGCCTTGGGATCCATGAAGTCATCATCGATACGGCGATAGATGACATCGACCTTTTCAAGCCCCTTGGTCGTGCGCATCATCACTTCGCCACGGTTGACGACAAGATCGCCCCCTTCAACCAGCGGAACCCCCATCTGTTGAGCTAAAAAGCTGTGCTCGAAATAGGCCGAATTGTAAATCCCCGGCGTCCAGACGACGACGTTGGGCGAGCGAATGCCCTGTGGGGCCAGACCTTGCAGCATCTCCAGCAGGCGGCTGGGGTAATCGGTGACCGGCTGAACGCTGCAGGCGTCGAAGACCATCGGGAAGGTGCGTTTCATGATCAGACGGTTTTCCAGCACATAGGAAACACCCGAAGGGCAGCGCAGGTTATCTTCCAGCACATAATATTTACCGTCACCGCCGCGCACCAGGTCGGTACCGGTAATGTGACACCAGATGCCACCGGGCGGTTTCAGGCCGATACAGGGCTTGCGAAAGCCGTCGGCCGAGAGCACCAGTTCGGATGGAACGATGCCATCCTTTAAAATCTTCTGTTCGTTGTAAACGTCATCGATAAAGGCGTTCAGGGCCTTGATACGCTGTTTCAGGCCACGCTCCAGAACTTCCCACTCATCGGCCTGGACGATGCGCGGCACAATATCGAAGGGGAATATTTTTTCGGTTTGAGCGTCGCTGCCATAGACGTTAAAGGTGATTCCGAGGTTGAGCAGGGCTTTTTCCGCGGCTTTCTGGCGACGATGCAACTCTTTGTCAGGCAGGGCATTGATCCGCTCTATCAGAAGATCGGCCCCGGGGCGCGGGTTTCCCTGCTCGTCGAACACTTCATCGTAAAATCCCTCTGTATCATAACCAGTAAATCTCATCTGAGGCTCCTTTCCGGGCAGTGTTTTTCTCTAAGCGTAAGGATCAGGCCGTTATTGACTTTGAAACTGAAAGTTTACAATTTTGGTCGGGGCGCGGGCGACATCCACCGAAACGCTGACGCGGTGTTTTCCGCCGCCCAGAGCAACGCCCCGTAAAGGCGAGACGTCCGAAAAATCACGCCCCCAGGCCACCGTAATATGCTGCTCCAGCGGAATCTGATTATTGGTCGGGTCAAAATCTACCCAGCCCGCCTCTCCCGCATAAACCGAAAACCAGGCGTGCGATGCGGCGGCGCCGACCAGGCGCTCCTTGCCCGGTGCGGGAAGGGTCTCGATATACCCGCTGACGTAGCGCGCCGCGAGCCCCATGGAGCGCAGACAACCAACTCCCAGGTGGGCGAAATCCTGGCAAACGCCGCGTCTGTTCTTCAAGACCTCCGCCAGGGGGGTGGCAATTGTGGTGCCGGCGGGATCGTAGGTGAAGTCGCGGTAAATGCGTTCCATCAGATCCCGGACCGCCTCGACCAGCGGGCGATCGGCTTGAAATGAAGGCAAGGCATAATCGGCCAATGCCTGAGTGCGTGGAATCATTGGTGAATCGAAGAGAAAAGGGATGGCCTGCAGTCGGACTGGATCCTTCTCCGTCGCCAACAGGATCTTAAGCTCGTCCCAGGTGTGGAGGTTGGCGTCGAGCAGTAGTTCGGGGTCCGGGGTGATCGAAATATCACTGTTGGCTGTGACCAGTAATTCCTTGTGGGGGTTCTGGATAGCAAAGTGGGTGACGCGGTTGCCAAAAAAATCGCTGCGTTCGCGTACCCCGGAAGCGGGCGGACAAATCTGCAGCTCACTCGAGAGACATTTCTGATTTGCGGTCTCTCGCGGCAGGAGGCAGGCCTGGTTCCAGCACAGCCCGACGGGGGCGCTGTAGCTGTAGCGGGTCGAGTGGGTGATGTGAAAATTCATGAAGCCTTCTTCCCCTCAACATTGTTCCCGAGTTGCTGCGGCACGAGCACCGGACTGAAATAGAGCTGCGTCAGGGCCTCCAGTAGCTGCTCCAGCCGGTCTTTCTGCGAGACCAGCAGTTTTTCAAGCAAGGGATAGGTGCTGTCGCTCCCCGCAAGTTGGGTCAGTTGCGTATGGTTGGCGTTCCGCAGTTCGGTGATCGCTTCCGAGATCATCTTTTTATCCTGGCCGGGGCCTTCGATCAGCTGTTCACGTGGCAGGGCGTCGATGTGACTTTGGAGCTGCTGCAGTTGATAGGCCAGCGCACGCGGGTAGTTTTCATCAAGCAGGAGAAGCTCCAGGATGGTCGAAAGTTGCATGAACGAGCGATAGCGGCGCCGGAAAACGATCAGGCTGTTGCAGGTTTCCAGCACCGATTCAATCATCTGGGACTCCATGCTCGCTTCATAGCAGGGGACCAGGGTCGCGCGTAACAGAGTGATCAGGTTGATGGCCCGCTCAAGTCTCCGGCCGATATTCAGCAAAAGCCAGGCCGTCTCGCGTGACATATTTTCATGGGTCAGACCGCTGAATGCCGAGAGTTGCAGGATCAATTTATTGACGCTGGCGTTTAGCTGGCCACTGCCGATCTGACTGACAGCAATCTTGGGGTTCCAGTTTTGGCGCATATTGTCGACTACCAGCCAGGCGTCAGCGGGTAAGAGATCCCTTATCGCGTAGGTCGCCCTGCTCAGGCCACGCAAGGATGCTCTCAGGCTCCCCGGTCTTTCTATCTCCCGGGCGAGGGAGAGGAGCTCAGCCCGTGGATCTGCCAGCTTCTCATCGGCACCCTCCCCGATAAAGCCAGGGAAGGTTGAGGTCAAGTGCGTCAAGGCGCCAAGGAGATGATTCAGGCGCTGGTGGTCATCGGCGTCACGAAATTCATTGTATTCCAGTATTTTCGTCAGGATCGCACGAAGCAGTCGCGCGGTTGCTTCAGTTCGTTCGGCGTAACGGCCTGCCCAGAACAGGTTCTCGGCGGCTCGGCTCGGTAGAGAGCCGACAATCGGCTGAATTAACTGGTTGGGTTGCGCTTTACGCCAGAGGTTGACCTGTTTCTCCGGCTCCCGGGTCAGCACCCAGGTGTCCTTGCTGATGCCGCGCTCCTGATTGGAGAATATTTCACCGGAGGCCTGAGGCGCAATTCGGGTCAGTCCGCCCGGCATGGCGACATAGGTCTGATCCTGCGCGGTGAGGAAGGTACTCAAGATGCTCTGACGTTGTTCGATCTTGTCAGATACAAATGAAGGGACCGTCGACAGGCAGGCCAGCTCCTGTCCCACATACAGGTGCGGGTTGGCAAGGATTCTCTTTCGCCAGCTGGAGAGTTGTATTTCATCCAGGCTCCCCGGAATAAATTCTGGCAGTCCGGAGATCGGATGGATCGGCTTGACCATGAGTTTGTTGAGGTTCTGCAGCACAAATTCACGCTCGCGTGGTTGACCACACCACCAGGTTGCGACAGAGGGGAGCAGAAGTTCTTCCTGCAGCAGGTGGCGTGAAATTCCCGGCAGAAATGCGAGCAGGGCAGGGTTTTCGAGGACGTTGCTGCCGATATGATTGGCCGTAACGACATTGCCGAGGCGGATCGCTTCCAGCAGGCCTGGAACGCCGAACATCGAATCACCGCGCAGCTCAAGGGGATCACACCAGTTATCATCCAGGCGTCTCAGGATGACATCGACCTGACGCAAGCCACCGACCGATTTAAGCCAGACACACCCATCCCTTACGACCAAATCCCCGCCTTGCACCAGGGTATAGCCAAGATAAGAGGCCAGATAGGCATGTTCAAAATAGGCGCTGTGACCGGGGCCGGGAGTAAGGGCGACGATATGCGGTTCCGCCTTGTTGTGCAGTGCCAGTTGGCTGAGGTTGTTGCGCAGGGCGCGATAATACATGGCCAGACGGTGGACCTGAAAATCCTGAAAAAGCCTTGGAAAGCTGCGGGTCATGACGATGCGATTTTCCAGGGCATAACCAGATCCCAGCGGAGGCTGGGTGCGGTCTTCCAGGACCCAGAAGCGTCCGTCTTTGCCGCGGGTCAAATTCGCCGAATAGATATTCAGATGGCGTTTCTCGGAGGAGAGCATGCCGACGCAAGGCAAGAGGAAACCCTGGTGGGCGAAGATTAGTTCCGGTGGCAATAACCCTTTCTCTGTGAGAGTTTGCGGGCCATAGATGTCAGCAAGAATCAGGTTCAGGAGCGTCGCACGCTGAACGAGCCCCGCTTCAATTTTTCCCCATTCCTCATCACTGATGATCAGTGGCACGGGGTCAAACTGCCAGGGGTGTGCGCGGTCTATCGTATCAAAGACATTATGTGTGGCCCCATTTTCGCGCAGCAGACGTTGCGCTTCTTTGCGTCGGCGATTCAGGCGTTTGCTGCCGATCGTTTCGAGGGACTGCATAAGTTTCTGTTCGTGCGCGGAGAGAATCCCTTTGCTGAGGCAGAAATCTGTGTCCTGACTGAGCTCGGTTGCATAGGATTGTGAACCGGCATTTTGGCGTTGATCTGATTCTATTCTCACGTCAGCTATCTCACTGCCCGCCATGATCGGTGATCACGGCGGAAAAGGTCATTTGGGTGGTGCACAGCGCAAATCCAGGGTGTACGGAAATTCTTCGTTCGGTTCTTCCACCGGGGGCGCCATCAGATTCGGTGGTGTTCCCTGCGGGAAGAAGTGGCCTGCGGGGGCATAATCGGCCTGGGCCTGAATCGGCCCGGGGCTGTGTTCGGTCACGGTAAACAGCGCACCGCGGCGCGACTCGGCAGTTAAGGCGTTGACCGGGAAATCATCATAATTGCGCCCGCCCGGATGGGCGACATGATAGGCGCAACCGCCGATGGAGCGGCCGGTCCAGCTGTCGATGACGTCAAAAATCAGTGGAGTATGGGGCTTGATGGTCGGATGCAGCGCCGAAGGCGGCTGCCAGGCCCGATAACGGACCCCGGCGACGAACTCATCCTTGCGCCCGGTCTTGCGTAACGGCAGTCGGCGGCCATTACAGGAGATGACATGACGACCTTCGGTCAAACCAGTGACGTGGAGCTGCAACCGTTCCACCGAGGAATCGACGTAGCGCGCGGTTCCCTGGCTGGTGACCTCTTCGCCCAGCACATGCCAGGGCTCGATGGCAAAGCGCAGCTCCAGTTCGATCTCGTCAATCTGCACCGTGCCGTAACGCGGGAAGCGGAATTCGAAGAAGGGATCGAACCATTCCAGCTTGAACGGGTACCCGGCCTTTTGCAGATCGGCGACGATCTCCTTCATATCCTGCTTCACATAATAGGGGAGGAGAAAACGGTCATGCAGCTCGGTCCCCCAGCGCACCAGATTCTGTTTGTAGGGTTGCTTCCAGAACCAGGCGAGCAGGGTGCGCAAGAGCAGATTCTGGACCAGGCTCATGCGCGCATGCGGGGGCATTTCAAAGGCCCGCAGCTCAAGCAGCCCGAGGCGGCCGGTGGCGCTGTCCGGTGAATAAAGCTTGTCGATGCAGAATTCGGCCCGATGGGTGTTGCCGGTGACATCGATGAGCAGGTTGCGCATCAGGCGATCAACCAGCCAGGGTTCGGCGACCTCTCCTTCGGGCATCTGCTGGAACGCGATCTCAAGTTCGTAGAGTGAATCGTTGCGCGCCTCGTCGATACGCGGTGCCTGGCTGGTCGGTCCGAGGAACATGCCGGAGAAGAGGTAGGAGAGTCCGGGGTGATGCTGCCAGTAGGTCACCAGGCTGCGCAGCAGGTCGGGACGGCGCAGGATCGGGCTGTCGGCCGGGGTGGGACCGCCGAGGGTGATGTGGTTACCGCCGCCGGTGCCGGTATGGCGTCCGTCCTGCATGAACTTTTCGGTTCCCAGCCGGCATTGGCGTGCTTCTTCGTAGAGCCGCGTGGTGTTCTCGACCAGCTCGTTCCAGCTGCTGACCGGATGGACGTTGACTTCGATAACCCCGGGGTCGGGAGTGACGGCCAGTTTTTCAAGCCGTGCGTCACGCGGCGGTTCATAGCCTTCAATAACTACCGGATGCTGAAGTTCTTCAGCCGCGGTCTCGATGGCCGCGATCAGGTGGAGGTACTGTTCCAGGGTGCTCAGAGGGGGCATGAAGAGATGCAGGCGCCCGCCGCGCGCCTCGATGCACAGGGCGGTGTGGGTGATTTCAATCAGCGGGGTCTCTTCATCGCTGCGGTCTGCGGTCTCTTCGGCACCTGCCGCCGCGCTGGAAATTTTGTCGTGAAAGTCGTCCAGTGCGGCGCGTTCGGCGAACTGGTCCTTGTCGTAAAATGGCTCACGTTTCTCCGGTGCCACCCAGGGGAGTGAATCGAGGGGGAGACGCATCCCCATAGCTGAGTCACCGGGGATCAGGAACATCTGTTCACGTTTGAAATCCCAGGGGCTGCTGGCCCAGGTCGCTTTCTGGTCGTCCCATTTTAATGGCAGGGCATAGCCGACCGGGTTCCCTATTCCGCGATCAAGCGCCTGCGCCAGGGCACGGCGTTCAGCCGAATCTTTCAGATCGACCTTAAGCGGGTCGAGGTTTTTGGGAATGGTGCCCTCTTTCCACAGCCAGTAGAAGACATCCTCGAAGCCTGCGACCAGATAGTTATTGTTGATCCCCAAAAGCGCGGTCACACGCTCAGCCAGGTTCAGCGCATCGGTATCGGTGAGCTTGTAGTCTTTATGGATGTCGGCGAGCAGCGTCGGGTTTCGCCAGATGGGGTTGCCGTCCTTGCGCCAGAAGATGCTGTTGGCCCAGCGCGGCAGTGGCTCACCGGGGTACCATTTTCCCTGGCCGAAGTGCAGCAGGCCGCCCTGGGAAAAGGCGTCGCGCAGGCGCAGGGTCAGGTCGTAGGCGAGTTCCCGTTTGTGCGGGCCGTCGGCGGCGGTGTTCCACTGGGCGCTCGCCATGTCATCGATGGAGACAAAGGTCGGCTCACCGCCCATGGTCAGGCGCATGTCGGCGGCGACAATTTCGGCATCGACCTGCTGGCCGAGGGCGTTGACCATCAGCCATTGTTCATCGCTGTAGGGCTTGGTGACGCGCGGGTCTTCATGGATCCGGGTCACGACGTTGCTGTGGGTGAATTCGACCTCGCATTTTTCGGTCGCGCCGGTCACCGGCGCAGCACTCGACGGATGCGGGGTGCAGGCCAGGGGGATGTGTCCTTCGCTGGCGAGGAGCCCCGAGGTCGGGTCGAGGCCGATCCAGCCGGCGCCCGGGATATAAACTTCGGTCCAGGCGTGCAGATCGGTAAAATCTTTCTCGGGGCCCGAAGGGCCATCCAGCGATTTTTCATCGGATGACAGCTGGACCAGGTAGCCGCTGACAAAGCGTGACGCCAGACCGAGGTGACGCAGCACCTGCAACAGCAGCCAGGCAGAATCACGACAGGATCCGATGGCGCGCGACAGGGTTGTCTCGCAGCTCTGAACCCCGACCTCCATACGCACCGAATAGTTGACGACTGACATGATTTTCTGATTAACCTCGATCAGAAAATCGATAGTACGCTTTTCGCTGCGGTCAATGCTCTCGAGAAGTTTTTTCAGCTGCGGACCGGGTTCAATTTTAGCGAAGTAGGGGGCTAACTCAGAACGCTCCAGCGCCTCATAGGTGAAGGGATAGGTCTCGGCATACTCTTCAATAAAAAAGTCGAAGGGGTTATAGGCCGTCATGTCGGCTATAACCTCGACCTTGATGCTCATCTCGTTGGTTTTTTCCGGAAAAACCAGCCGCGCCAGGTAGTTGCCAAAGGCGTCCTGCTGCCAGTTTATAAAATGTTTTTCCGGAGTGATTTTGAGTGAATATGCATGAATCGGAGTGCGGCTGTGCGGCGCTGGTCGCAGTCTGATGACATGGGGAAAAATCGAAATCGGACGATCAAATTTATAGCTGGTGTCGTGATTACAGGCGATGCGGATGGGCATAGAAAATCCTTGTGGAAGAGTGACACAGATGGCTCTCAAGAGAGGCGCAAGCTGGTATCTGATATATGACCAATGAAGTTCTAAAATAGCATATGTACTGACAAACGAGGAGAAATGTTTTTGTTCTGTTTATCGCGGCAGCGCAGAAACAGTGCCTGATCTGGGCGACTGTTGATGAGATGGTCTCCTAGAACGGCATACCCGGCAGCGACTGCACCAGAACCTCCATTCCGGAGAGAATATCACCCCCACCGAACTGATGGAAGATCGACACGTCGGCGGCATCGCGACCATAGGCGATGGCAATGCGGCCACCGCGGCTCTGGTACTGAGTCGGGTCGAAAGTATACCAGCGCCCACCGACATAGGCCTCGAACCAGGCGTGCAAATCCAACGGCTGAAGACCGTAGAGGTACCCGACCACCAGGCGCGCGGGAATGCTGATGCTGCGGCAGAGTGCGATGCCAAGGTGCGCCAGATCACGGCAGACCCCTTCGCGCCGCGTATGAACTTCAGTTGCAGAAACCTGAAACGGACTCGACCCGGGGGTGTACCGGATGTTGTTGCGAATCCAGTCGTCGATGCACGCTACCTGGTCATACCCGAGTGTCTCCCCGGTGACGATTTCGCAGGCGATGTCGCCAAGTCGGTCGGACTCACAATAGCGGCTCGGAAGCAGGTAAACGAGTACGGCCTGGGGGAGGTACTGTACTTCAATAAATCTGGAACCGGGGGCACAGTCCACCCCCTCTGCTGTCATAGCCAGCGCGGAGGTTTGAATAGACAGGGCTCCTGATGGTGCGACCAGGCGCTGGCAGAGGTTGCCATAGCTGTCGGTAAATTCGACCATGGGGAGGTTGGGGTCCAGCCTGTAGTCTTCGCGCGCGATCCACTGCTGCGCTCCGCTCTGTGGGCGTAACATCAGCATCAGGGCGGTTTGCGAATCCATGTGAAAGTCGAGCTGACAGGTCGCTTTAAGCCAGATCATGTGTGAAAACCCTGACGCATGTTGAGTAGAGTTACAAAAATGGCGTTAGTGATTAAAGCCGATCTATAACGTCCTGCAGCTTTTTCTGAATCACCAGCGCAATCTCGCCGAGCGCGGGGTTGTCGACCGCCTGCATCGAAGCGATCGGGTTAACGGCCCCCACTTCGACTTCCCCCGTCTCCAATTCCTGCACGATGACGTTACAGGGGAGCATGCTGCCGATCCAGGGCTCGGCCTGCAGGGCTTTATAGGCGTAGGTCGGATTGCAGGCGCCCAGAATCCGGTAGTTGCGAAAATCAACATCCAGCTTCTTTTTGAGGGTCGCCGTAACGTCGATTTCGGTCAGGACACCAAATCCTTCCTTTCCTAGTTCTTCGATTACCCGCTCAATGGCTTGTGCGAAAGAGATATGTACCTTTTTATTGAAGACGTAATCCATGGAAAATACCTTTCTTGAGACAATCAGGTGAAGGGGCTACACCCTTCATTCTAACAGAAACCTGAGCGTCGGCATTCTTCTGTGGCGGCATGACATCCTTTTGAGCTGAAACAGGGGATGGCGTTGAACGCGCCACAAATTGCAAAAAGCCCATCTGCAAGCGGATGGGCCTTTTGGTTAGTACTGCGAAGCTGTCTTTGGCGTTGTTTACTCTGTGACAACGACCGGAGAGGGCATTGTCTCAACGTGCAGTGCGGGGTCACGCAGTTGTTGCCGGGTTTGAAGTTTGCTTTCATCTGCGGTGCCGGTCATCGTTGAATCTCTGAGTTGAGACTGGTCACGCACGCGGGCCTGTGTCCGAGTTCGCGTCTGCATGGCCGAACCACTCAGGCCCATGGCGTTACCGCCCATGCGGGTCATGCTCGCCGAGCCGTTACTCATGCCAGCACCATTACCGGAACCGCCGCGGGCTTCAGCAACTATTTGAGTTCCTACGAGACTTGCCATGATGACCGCCGCTAAAAATAAACTTTTCATGCTGTTTTCTCCTTCGGTAAGTTGTTTGATTACCTGTTTAGACGCAGGGGTGACAGAAAGGTTTACCCGGGGCTTATGGATTTGTGATTTTTTTAAAATGAGATTGTCTCAAATAAAAGGGTGGCATCTATTTCAGACGGTTTAGCCAGCATTGGCACCGCCAGAAATCGTGTCTTACATGTTTGCCGCTGCTGGGTTATTCTTAAATAAAACGCGTCCGATAATTTTTTGTTTTTATATTAGGTAGTCCGATGATCCAATTTCTCACTGCTATCGGCCTTGAATGCTGGCGCATCCTGCTTGAGGCCGCGCCCTATGTGCTGTTCGGCTTTTTTGCCGCCGGACTGCTCAAGGCGCTGGTGCCTGAGGATGTCGTGGTTCGCCATCTGGGGAAAAGCAGCAGCGGCTCGGTGTTCAAGGCGGCACTCTTCGGTGTCCCGCTGCCGCTTTGTTCCTGCGGGGTCATTCCCGCGGCGATCGGCCTGCGCAAGCAGGGGGCGAGTAAAGGCGCTGCGGCTTCGTTTCTGGTTTCGGTGCCCGAGACCGGGGTCGATTCTATCGCCATCACCTGGGCGCTGCTGGGGCCGTTGATGGCAGTGGTGCGGCCGATTGCGGCCTTTCTGACGGCGACCATTACCGGGTTGTTGATCAACCTGTTGCCGGAAGAGCCGCTGGATAAGGCGCTGGCCGCCAGCTGTGAGTGTTCTGTTCCCGGTTGCGCGGACGCCGGCCACCAGCATGTCGAAGCTTCCCTGTGGTCGCGGGTTCGCGCCGGGCAAGCCTACGCCTTTGGTGACCTGCTCGGTGATATCGGTAAATGGCTGCTGCTCGGGGTCCTGCTTGCCGCGGTGATTTCGCATCTGGTGCCCGAAGTGCTGATCGCGCGTTACCTGGGGAGTGAATTTGTCTCGCTGCTGATCATGTTGCTGGTCGGGATTCCGCTCTATATCTGCGCCAGTGCGTCAACGCCGATTGCAGCCGCGCTTATTTTGAAAGGCCTGTCGCCCGGCGCAGCACTGGTTTTTTTGCTGGCAGGTCCGGCGACCAATGCGGCAACCCTGACCCTGGTCCTGCGTTATTTTGGACGGGCGGCGACGGTGATCTACCTGGCGTCCCTCGCACTCTGTTCACTGCTGTTCGGGTTTTTGCTCAACTGGGGTATCGGCATCACTGGTCTTGATCTGATGCCATGGGTCGCACAGGCTGGAACAACGGCCTCATCCCCGGTTGAGGTGATCTCTGCGATCCTGCTGCTGCTGCTGATTGTCAGAAATCTGCTGCCGGGTATCAAGGGCTCGAGTGATTGTGGCTGTGGCGATTCCTGTTCTTCCTGAAAAACGGGTTTCATTCCTGTCTACTGTTCCCATCTAGATATTTTCGGAGAGTCCATGCCTGATTCCAACGACTGGCTCAGTTTTGACCGCCAGCACCTGTGGCACCCCTACACCTCTATGACCGACCCCTTGCCTGTCTTCCCGGTGGTCGGCGCCAGCGGAGTCCGCCTTAAACTGGCAGATGGCCGCGAACTGATCGATGGCATGGCCAGCTGGTGGTCTGCTATCCACGGCTATAACCATCCCCGTTTAAACGCCGCACTCAAGCAGCAGATCGACCAGATGTCCCATGTCATGTTCGGTGGCTTGACTCACCCTTCCGCCGTCGAACTGGGGCGTAAACTGGTCGAACTGACCCCGGCACCGCTGCAGCATGTCTTCTTCAGTGACTCAGGTTCGGTTGCGGTCGAAGTGGCGATGAAGATGGCGATCCAGTTCTGCTACAGCACCGGTCGTCCAGAAAAACAGCGCCTGCTGACCATTCGGAACGGCTATCATGGTGACACCTTCGGCGCCATGTCGGTCTGTGACCCCGACACCGGGATGCATCAAATCTGGTCGGGCCTGCTGCAGCATCAGCTGTTCGCCGATGCGCCCCGCTGCCCTTTCGGCGCAGACTGGGAGCCGCAGGATATCCTCAGCCTGCAATGCCTGATCGAGGAGCATCACTCACAGCTCGCGGCGGTCATTCTTGAACCGATTGTGCAGGGGGCGGGGGGGATGCGCTTCTACCACCCGCAATATCTACGCGAAGTGCGGGCACTCTGCGATCAGTATGATCTGCTGTTGATCGCTGACGAAATTGCGACCGGGTTCGGGCGTAGCGGTAAACTCTTCGCCTGCGAGCATGCCGGGATCTCGCCTGATATCCTCTGCCTCGGCAAGGCGCTGACCGGCGGCACCATGACCCTGGCGGCAACCCTCACCACAGCGCGCGTGGCCGAGGGCCTTTCGCAAGGTGAGCCGGGGGTCTTTATGCACGGCCCGACCTTTATGGGCAACCCGCTAGCCTGCGCGGTCGCCTGCGCGAGTATCGACCTGTTGCTCGATTCGGATTGGGCAGTGAACGTTGCCAGAATTGCCGCCGGTCTTTCCTCGGGCCTTGCCCCCTGTCGCGAGTTGCCGCAAGTGGCTGAGGTGCGGGTGCTCGGCGCCATCGGGGTGGTCGAGATGAAGGCGCCGGTGGTGATGGCCCGGATTCAGCCGGAATTTGTAAAACAGGGGGTCTGGGTGCGTCCCTTCGGCAAGCTGGTCTATGTGATGCCGCCCTATGTGATGTCGGATCCAGATCTGGCAATCTTGATGGCCGCTATCTACCGGGTCGTGGCGCTGCAATAACGACAGGGTGCCTGCATGTCAAACCATCCAGAAGCTCTTTCCCCCGGCCCGCGCGCCGCTACAGGTGATTTCGATGTTGAGTCTTGAATTTATCGATCTGCTCAAAGCCCTCATCCGCCAACCCAGCGTCGTGGGCGCCGAGCATTCCTTTTTTCGCGTCCTGCAGCGCGAACTCGAAGAGCGCGGTGCGCAGGTTACCTGGTATGAGGGGTTGCTGGTGGCCCAGGGGAGCAGGCCTTTGAGCGCCATGTTTTCAGCACATATCGACCGGCATGGTCTGATCTGTACCGGCCCTGATGAGTTTCAGTATGCCGCGTTTATCTCTGGTAACCGGACAGATCTGCTGAACAATTCGGTCTCGGAAGAGCTGATGAGCAAGATCACCGGGCGCTTTCAGTCGGTGCCGGTTTATGCTTATGAGCCCTGGTCCGGGGTCTATCGCGGCAATGGAATCATCCGTTCTTCGCATGTCTGTGAGTTCAGAAATAACCTGATTTTTGAGACCGAAGGGCTGGACACCGTCGTCGCCGGCACGCCGGTGGCTTTTAAGGATCGGCTCAAAATAACCAACGGCCGACTGGAGGGGCAGCTGGATAATGTCCTGACGGCTGCGGTGCTGGTTCACTTGTTCAGCCTCGGCTTTGAAGGGACCGCTTTTTTTACCGCCCAGGAAGAAGCGGGGAAGAGCTGGCGCTATCTGCTGGAATGGTTTCGGCGCTTTGGGGGGTCAACCAATCGCTTGTTTGTTGTTGATACCAGCCCTTTCCGTGACATTGAGGCGGCCAACGGCCAGCTTCTGGTGTTGCGTGAAAAGGACGCCAATGCCACTTTCAACCGCGAGGCGACTACGCTGATTGAGCGCCTCTGTCAGGAGAATCGACTGTCTTTTCTGTACAAGAATCGTTATGTCGAAGCCGGCAACGCACAGCGCGTGCTTTCCGGGGAAAAGCCGCGCTCCCTCGGCAGTACCGAGATGGGTCGAATCATCGCGGCCTCGAACAGGCTGGTTGACGGGACCACTATTCAGATCCCGACCTTCGGTTATCATACGATGGAAGAAAGTGCGGATGCTGAGTCGGTGGAGGCCTTCATTCGCCTGCTGACCGTCATTTCTCAGGTCCTGTGAGTCGTAGAAGAACCTGTATCAGGAGGATCCTGCCCCGCTATATGGTCGATGTTTCCAAATTCTAATCCAATGCTGCTATCTTTTTTTGCCGTCCGGGGGTACTATGTAAGACCAACCTGGCTGACACCCTCTTTAGACTCTTGAGCCTTTCTGTTCCTCGGTTAAGCGTCCGGTGTGTCGTCAGGTCTATTTTTGAGACCTGTCAGGCTTGCCTCGAAACCCTGCTGAGTGCTTGGTCGTTTCTGGTGTGCTTGACTATTTTTTCACTAAAGGGAGTTTCATCAATGAGCAGTACCCCGTTGTCAGCTGGCGATTATATTGCGGCCAAGTGTTCCAAGTGCGCGCAGGAAACCAATCACACTATCGTTGCTATGGTTGAAGATACACCGGTCAAGGTCAAGTGCAACATCTGCAGCAGTGAACACAAGTTTCGTAAGCCCGCCGCGGCAAAGAAGCCGGCTGTGGCTAAAAAACCCGCGACCCGACGAGCAAAAGCGGATCCGCTGGCCGCCGAACGACAAAAATGGCAGGACCTGGAGTCGTCGTTTAATTCCAACGCCGCGCTGGCCTATTCCATGGAGCAGACCTACAAGTTGCGTGCATTGATCAATCACCCGACTTTCGGTCTTGGGCAAGTTCAGGTACTCACCGGCACCCGCAAGATGCAGGTTCTTTTTGCAGACGGCGCCAAGGTTTTGCGCTGCGGTTAAAAACGATAGCCAGTCATAAGTTGATTAAAAAAGCCGGGCACTGATTGTGTCCGGCTTTTTTTATTCTGCGGAGAGAGCTTCAAGGTTATGCAGTTGTCGGCGGGTAGTGTTGATCGCACGTTGTGAGGCCGTGTGCTGGGGGTGAAACTTATTTATCTGCTCCCAGATAGCAAGGGCTTGCTGCAGCTTCCCGCTGCGATATACCAATAACCCGCGTTCGAGCAGCTGGTCTGCACAGTAATCAAGCTGTTTGTTCAGCTGCAGCAGATCTCTTTCCCTCCTGGCCAGGCGCGCGCTGTTTTTTTGCAGGTTGTCGATCGCATCGCTATACAGTCGACCGGCTACGGGGTAGTCCTTTTGCGCCAGGCGTTGTTCGGCTTGCGCTAACAGGCCCGCGAAAGCTTGCGCCCAGGTGTCTTCAAATTGTTGGTTCCAGCCGCCCTGTTCCTGGAGGGCACCCAGTAACCTGAGAGCCCTGCTGTAGTCTCCCTGACGCAGGGACAGGTCGATTTGGGTTTGAGGGCTGCGGGTATGCTGGTGCTGCGGGACGGGTTGCCCCGAGGTTTTCGACCCTTCAGGTATCGTCGAGCCGGCGCAGCCGCTCAGCACAAAAGTGAGGACGAGATAGAGAAGGATTTTTTTCATCACTGGCTCGAGACCTCCAGCTCTGAATGGCCCTGCTGTTGGAGTGTCGCAACGAAAATATCGGTCAGGTACGGGGCAAATTGGGTTCCGCGGAAGCGCTGAATTTCAGCGACAGCGGCTTCGTGTGGGAGTCCTTGACGATAGGGCCTCGAGGTTGTCATGGCGTCGTAGGCGTCGGCGATCGCCACGATCTGGGCATTCAAAGGAATTTGCTCATCGCATAACCCATCAGGATAGCCCTGACCATTGTACCATTCGTGATGGTGTTTCACCGTCGGAATATGACAGTGCAGGGAATTTGCCAGTTCGAGGATTTCAACCCCGTGGTGCGGGTGCTTCTGAATACGGGAATTCTCAAGGTGATTGAGAGGCTCGCGTTTATTGAGAATGTTGTCCGGGACTCGGATCTTGCCGATATCATGGAGCAGGCACGACATTTCCAGCTCTTTTAGTTGTGAAGTATCAAGTTCAAGTTGTTTGCCGAGCATCACCGCGAGCCGGGCGACCCGGGCGGAATGCCCATAGGTGTAATTATCGCGCGCATCGAGCGCTCCGGCCAGAATGCGGACGATATCATGATAAGACTTTTCAAGATCGGCCGAAGAGTCCAACAGACCCTGCCTCTGATGGACAATTTCGGCGGCCATGGCGTTAAAGCTGCGGGTTAATCCCCCCAGCTCATCATTGGACAGCACCGGGACGTTGACTTTCCCTGCGCCCGATTTGAGACGCTCGACGCCCTGATAAAGTTGGGTGATCGGTCGGGTAAAGAGGCGGGAGAGAAAGACTGTCCCGAGGGTACCGCAGAGCATCGCGAGGCTGGCGATAAAGAGGATACGCCAGTGAGCGGCCGAACGGGCTGCGACTAACGATTGCGGGTTGAGTCCGATCACGACCTCACCGACCCGGTGCGCGGAAAAGTTGATCGGCAGACTGAATTCATAGACGGTCAGGCCGTTGCGAAAAACACGCGTGATGCGCAAAAGACCATCGCGTTCAATGAGCTCACCTTCCAGGCGTGGCCAACGTTTACCCTCAAGTTCAAGCTGGCTGTGAGCGAGGATGGTCTGAGAACGGTCAAGGATCGCTACGTAGGTGAGATCCTCCTGGCTCCTTTTTGTCTGGGCTGCCAGATTGTCGAGAGCCAGACGGTCATCGCTGAGAATGCTGTATCCTGCCGAGCTGGCGATGGCATAGACGGTGGCAGCGCCCCGTTTGATCATGGAGTGCATCAGAACATCGTTCATGATGCTGATGACGAGAAAAGCCGTGCCAAAGGTGAGAAGTGCGACCAGGCTGATAACCAGCAGAGTCAGTTTAGAGCCGATATCGTCGAACTGGCGGGAAATTTTACGCGGTAAAAAATGGCTGAGGCTTCTGCGTACGCGGGAGGTTAATCCGAAAGGTTGTTGCCGTTGAGTTTTTCGGTTGCGCCGGACAGGCTCATTCATGCGAGGAACCTTGTCCCCCTCTGATGAGATATATTCGGGTTAGATTCAGCTCCGAAAGTTGTATAACCTGAATTTAGAAAATGAGGCAAACAAAACATCCGCCTTTCAAGCGGGGATTGACAAGACAGAATTCAAGCGAAAAATACACATGTCTTGACCCGTACGAATCGGTCAGTCCGCCCGGAAACAAAAAAACGCGGACGTCACATGGAAACGACGTCCGCGTTTTTTTTGGTTATTTTCTGCGGTTAACCGGTTTTTTGAAACCGCTCGCCGGTTTGCCGAAGGTGCGTCTTTTGGGGGCCTGCTTCTGGCCGCCATCAAGTGAGATTTGTAACTGCTGGCCTCGGACCCAGACCTTGGCCAGTTTGGCAAGGACCTCTGGTGAGAGTGATTTCGGCAGGTCGACCAGGCTGAACTCCTGCATGATCTTGATCTTGCCGATCATCGAAGAGGGCATGTTCCCTTCGTTGCTGAGGGCGCCGACCAGATTGCCCGGCTCCACGCCGTGAGTGCGACCGACCTCGACGCGATACTGCAGGCGTTCGATATCATAGTTTTGTTGACTCGAACTGCTATGTGTACTCTCGCGCGGCTCACGTTGCGGCGGGAGGGATTCGACCCGCTCCTCGGGCTGCAGCGGACGTTCCTTTTGCAGCAGGAAGGCGAGGGTTGCAGCGATGCGGCGAAAGCTGACATCGCTTTCATTTTGATAGCCATCGATCAGGTCTTCAAAAAATTCGAGGTCCTGCGCCTCCATCGCCTCAGTGACCAACTCCTTGAATTGGCTGACGCGGCGATCGGTGACCTGCTGACGGCTCGGCAGACCCATCGGCTTGATCTTCTGCCGCGTGGCGCGTTCAATGGCGGCGATCATACGTTGCTCGCGCGGAGCGGCAAAGAGGATCGCCTTGCCAGCGCGTCCGGCGCGTCCGGTCCGGCCGATGCGGTGAATATAGGCTTCAATATCGTTGGGGATATCGTAATTGATGACGTGACTGATCCGCTGTACATCAAGCCCACGGGCGGCGACATCGGTCGCAACCACGATATCGAGTTTGCCGTCGCGAAAGCGTTCAACCGTTTTTTCGCGCGCCTGCTGGGTCATGTCACCATTCAAGGCGGCGCATGAGAAGCCCCGCGCTTCCAGCTTTTCGGCCAGCTCGACGGTGGCAACCTTGGTGCGGACGAAGACGATCATCGCCTCTGTCTCTTCGACTTCGAGAATCCGGGTTAACGCATCCAGCTTGTGCATCCCCTTGACCTGCCAGACATACTGGTCGATGGTCTCGGCGGTGCGGGTTTTGGTCTGGATCCGGATCTCTACCGGGTTTCTCAGGTTGCGTCGCGCGACCCCGTTCACCTCGCTGGGCATGGTGGCTGAAAAGAGTGCGGTCTGACGCTCGGCCGGAGCGTGGGAGAGGATGTCTTCGACGTCGGCGATGAAGCCCATCTTCAACATCTCATCCGCTTCGTCGACCACGACCGTGCGGATATTGTCGAGTTTCAGGGTGCCGCGGCGCAGGTGATCCTGAATCCGGCCGGGGGTGCCGACGATGGCGTGAACGCCACGCGACAGCTGGCGCAGCTGCTGAACCATACTTTGTCCGCCGTAGATCGGCAGAACATGGAAATCTTTGAGGTGACGCGCATAGGTCTGGATGGCCTCGGAAACCTGCAGGGCCAGCTCGCGGGTCGGTGCGAGCACCAGAATCTGCGGCACGCGTTTTTTGAGGTCAAGCATGCTCAGCAGCGGTAAAGCGAAGGCCGCAGTCTTGCCGGTTCCGGTTTGGGCCTGGCCGAGAAGGTCGCGCCCGGCGAGGAGCGGCGGGATACTCTGGGCCTGAATTTCAGAGGGGGATTCATAGCCGAGTTCTTTGATGACTTTGAAAACGTTGGGAGCAAGGCCGAGATCCGCGAACCCGAGCGGTTGAGATTCTGTCATGGTCTATCTTTCTTAAAGGGCTGAAATACCCGGAAGTGATTCGTAGAGGGTGTTTTGAGCAATTGTGGAAGGTAAGCAGCGAGGACCATCCTGAAACCCTACCATCCGAAGGGCGAAAGTATTACCGCGTCTGGCTGATTAGATCAATAATTTTCTTCGATATTTTAGAGAATTAGCGAATTTTTGCGCTATTTTGTCTGTTTGATCTCGCCGCAACGCAGCGCCTCTTCTTACCTCGATCATTTGGTGCTGGGGGCGATCCAGAAATCTATCCGTCATCAATTTGCCTTCACTGCGTAACCACTCCCAATCGCCGAAAAGGGGAGGTCCAGCTTCAGCTCGGGAACCTGAATGCCGATCCAGGCGGTAAAGGTGTTGCTGTTGGGGCCAGGGAAGAGGGTGTATTCCTTTCCCCAGGGGTAGCGCCGTGCGGCGGTATCAACTTTTTGAATCAGGGCGTCGACCCCCTGCCCGCGATGTTCGTTGAGGAGGCGTGGCTGTTTCCCGTACCACAAACGATCCGGTAGATCTGCTGCAATGCGCACCACGCTCCCCATGGCCGGCAGACGCCAGCCGATCACTTCGTAGACCGTATAGTGATCGGCACCGCTCGGCTTGGCCGCGATCCAGGTGTGGATGGCAAACCAGCCGCGCCAGCTCCAGGCCGGAGCACCGTAGATCTGGAGGACCGCTTCGCTGGTGGTTGCAGGGTCGGGAGCAAGCCCGGATGATGCGCGGCTGGCGTGATGCCAGTCATTGTGGGTGGCACAGTTGGACAGAGTAATAAGCAGTACAATCATGGGGAACAGAAGCTTCAACGCTTTTTTGACAGCTGGTCTCATTTTTGGGCCCATAGGCCTTATTCTACTCTCATAGCTCCTGCCGGGTAAATGGTGGACATACGTCAGAGCTGAACTTCTGTTAGACTGAGATTCTGTGAATCACCCATGAGAGCGGAGATCTTATGTTGAATTCTGAGCTACAGGAACGTGCAGCGGGGGCAATGATGGGTGCCTTTATCGGAGATGCGCTGGCGCTCGGGCCACACTGGTATTACGATCT
The DNA here is from genome assembly GCF_000384395.1 of Geopsychrobacter electrodiphilus DSM 16401. Taxonomy (NCBI): domain Bacteria; kingdom Pseudomonadati; phylum Thermodesulfobacteriota; class Desulfuromonadia; order Desulfuromonadales; family Geopsychrobacteraceae; genus Geopsychrobacter; species Geopsychrobacter electrodiphilus. The sequence continues at coordinate 3,456,324 of NZ_ARWE01000001.1, read as the reverse complement.
GAAGCAGCAGTGGCAGGATTACGGGACCTGGATCGATGATTACACCGATCCCCGGCCGAATCGATATCATGCCGGGCTCAAGGCAGGGCAGTCCTCTCAGGCCGGGATTTTGATGCGCATGATGACGGAGTCGTTGGTCGAGAAGGGGGAATATCGCCAGGCCGATTTTTGCCGCCGGCTTGACGAGGACCTGTTTCCGCAGCTGGATGGGACCCCGGCAAATGGACCGGGAGGTTATACCAGCCAATCGATCCGGGAGGCCTGGCGACGCCGGGTCGAACAGCAGCTTCCCTGGGGGGAAACCGGGGGGCATGCTGATGACACCGAGTCGATTGAGCGGACCATCCCCCTCGCAATTCGTTATGCATCATCGCCGGCGCAGCTCGCTGAAAACATTGCAGCCAACACCACCCTGACCCAGATTGACGACACGGTGGTGGCGATGACGGTCGCGTTCGGGGCCACCCTGGGTCAGCTGGTCCAGGGTCACCCTTTCGATGAGAACATTTCGACGCGCTTGATGCGGTTGGTAAAAACTGGAGACTTACCCTTTCATGCGGTGACGGCTGATAATCTGCAACCACCACAACCCGGCGACCCGGACCCTCCACGGGCAGGACGCTTTGCCTCACCCGATGCGCTGCTGTCGCCGATGTACATGGTGCAAGCCGCGCATGATCCGGCCATCCGTATCGAGCCAGCCTGGAAAGTCTCGTTGGTATACGGGATGCCCTGCGCCATTTATCACCAAGTGCCGGCAGCCTATTATCTGGCTGCGCGCTTCAGGGATGATTTTGAATCCGCGGTACTGCATGCTGTCAATGGCGGCGGGCAGAATATGGCACGGGCTATGTTAACTGGTGCTCTGGTTGGTGCGCAGGTCGGTTTAAAGGGGATTCCACAGCGCTTCATAGACGGTCTGGAGGATGCTGCCGGGCTTCTCAGTTTGGCCCATGGATTGGCGGCTCAGGTATAATAATCACGACAACCAAGAATCAATATTGTTTGCTGTGACTCAAACCACAAGAAATTTAACCACAGGAGAAATGAAATGGCTGAAGAACGTAGTGGCGTTATTACCTTCAAGGGTAACCCGATGACAGTTTGTGGCCCGGCACTAAAGCTGGGGGCTTCGGCCCCCGCGTTTCAGGTGGTTGACAATGCGCTGCAACCGGTCACGCAGAAAACCGCCGCCGGGAAGATTCAACTGATTACGGTGGTCCCCTCGATCGACACCCCGGTCTGTGACACCATGGCTCGGCGTTTTAACGAAGAGGCGGCCCAATTGCCCGATGCGGTCGAGATTTACACGATCAGTCTGGATCTGCCCTTCGCCCAGATGCGCTGGTGCGGCGCAGCTGGAATCGAACGGGTCAGGATGCTCTCCGATTATCAGGAGCGCTCTTTCGGCCTGAACTACGGCGTGCTGATCAAGGAACTGAAGCTGCTGGCGCGGGCGGTTTTCGTCATCGATAAGGCCGGCAAGCTCGCCTATCAGGAGATCGTTAAAGAGGTCACCGATGAGCCGGATTATGCGGCGGCTCTCAATGCGGTCCTCAAGCTCGCTGAATAAAGGAGACACATTCCGCAGCTCAGACAGGCCTCGCACATTGCGGGGCCTGTTGTTTTTCAGCTCATCTTCCTCGCCAGGGACCCGAGGCGTTCAACCCCCTCTTCCATCGCCTGATTCCAGACGCCGGTGCAGCTCAGCCGGATAAAGTTATTGTATTTCTCCTGGGTCGAAAAGATCGCCCCCGGCGCCAGACCAATCCCAATTTCGCGCGCCTTGAAGAAGTAATCGACGGCGTCAATTGTGGCGGGGAGCTCGACCCAGATCGATGCGCCGCCGTCGGGAAAGCTGGCGCGGGTTGTCGCGGGAAAGTGACGATGCAGGCTGAGCAGCAGGGATTCCATCTGGAGGTGGATGGCGCCACGCAGACGCCGCAGATGGCGGTCAAGATAACCTTCGCGCAAAAAAGCGGCGATCGTCAGCTGGGTGGGTGCGGCGGTGCAGATGTTGGTCGTGGTTTTAAGCTCGAGGGCTTTCGTGAGGTGGCGGCCGGGGATCATCCAGCCGACCCGGTAGCCAGGTGCGATAGTCTTGGAGAAGGATGAGCAGTAGATCACCTCGCCCCGGGTATCAAAGGCTTTACAACTGCCCGGGCGCTGCTCGCCGAAATATATCTCGCCATAAACGTCATCTTCAACCAGCGGAATGTTGCGTTCCGCTAGCAGCTTAACGATCTCGGCCTTCTTGGTGTCAGCGGTCAAACTGCCATCCGGGTTATTGAAGTTGGGCACCAGAATGGCCACACTGATGGCGAAGCGTTCAATGGCGCGACGCAGGTCCTGCGGTTCGACGCCGCTGGTCGATGACGGAATTTCGATCGCCCGCAGGCCGCAGTTCTCCAGTAGTTGCAACAGGCAGAAGTAACTGGGCGACTGGATCAGCACGTTGTCACCTGGCTTGGTTAGTGCGCGCAACGCGAGGGATAAGCCTTCCATTGCGCCATTGGTGATCAGGATCTCGTCCGGGGTAACGCTGATTCCGGCTTCGAGGGAGCGCAGGGCGATCAGACGCCGCAGGTCTAAATCGCCCGCTACCGGCGCGTAATCGAGAGCTCGAGCGGGATGGTTGCGCAGGCTGTTGTTCAACAGCCGCGCCAGGGTTTTGGCCGGCAGCAGCGCTTCGGCCGGACAAGCCACGCCGAAGGGAAGCAACTCTTTGTTCCCCAGGGCTTCAAGCACCTTCTGAATCAGGCTGTTGCGCGTGCCGATGGTCGGGACCATCGACGGTCGTGGTCGACTGGACGGCGCCGGCATTTGCAGGGCTCTGGGTGCCAGAAAAAAGCCCGAGCGCTCACGCGAGGCGAGGACCCCTTTCTTCTCCAGTTCCAGATAGGCCTGGCTCACCGTGGCGATGCTGACCCCGAGCTGACTGCTCAATTTACGTAAGGACGGAAGCTTGTCGCCGGGACGAATCGCTGCTGAATCGATCAGGGCCATGACCTGCTTTTCGACCCGCCGGTAGATAAATCCCTGTTCGCCCATGTGGCCTCCATTGTCATATCTGTTATGGTTCATTTTTAGCAATACTGTATCTGTTTTGTAAACAGATTTTACGGTTTGATGTCGACATCACATTGATGGAGGTAAAAGATGAAGACAATCGGATTGCTGGGCGGCATGAGTTGGGAATCGACGATCCTCTATTATGAAGTTCTCAACCGCGGAGTGCGCGAGCGTCTCGGCGGACTCCACTCGGCCAAGATTTTGCTGCACAGCGTTGACTTCGCCGAGATCGAATATTGCCAGGTCACTGGACAGTGGCAGAAAGCCGGGGCTCTGCTGGGTGCCGCGGCCTGCGGTTTGCAAACTGCGGGGGCCGATATGGTGCTGCTCTGCACCAACCTGATGCACAAGGTGGCACCGCAGATCGAAAGCCACATCCAGATCCCCCTCTTGCATATTGCCGACGCGGCCGGACGTGAGATTGTGCGTCAGGGATTAAAAAAGGTTGGCTTGCTCGGCGCGATTTACACCATGGAGGAAGATTTCTATCGTCAGCGGTTGCTGGAGAAGTTCGGCATTGAGGTCGTGATTCCGGCGCGAAAAGAGCGTGAGCTGGTGCAGCGGGTGATTTTCGAAGAGCTGTGCCGGGGTGAGTTTCGGGCTGAGTCCAAAGCCGCTTACCTGGCGATAATCGATGGGTTGAGAGAGCAGGGCGCTGACGGTGTGATCCTCGGATGTACCGAAATTCCGCTGCTGGTCAAGCCGGAAGATACCAGCCTGCCGTTGTTCAATACTGCGGCGCTGCATGCCGGGTACGCCCTCGAAGAGAGTTTAAAAGGCGAGTAGCGCTGGTTCGCAGAAGGATTTAAGTATAGGCTTCCAGTTGAAAAGTACAAAGCCCCGGTCAGAGTTCTGGCCGGGGCTTTGTGTCGTTGAGGTTGTTGAGAATCAGAGCTCTTTCGGCATGCAGACATTCGCCGCGTCGTGGACCCTGGTGCCGCAGTTGGTGCAGGCGAAACGCGGATTCTCAAATATTTTGTCAATTTCGGGATTGCGCTCCTTGCTGGTCAACTGACAGGCGTGGAGATCGCAATGTTCTTCCGGGTTTGTGCAACTGGCTTCAGTCATATTTATCCTCCCGAGGCTAAGGTGAGCGTTTTAGGGTAAAGTTGATTATAGCCGAAAAACCAATTGTCTGCTGTGCAGGAGATGCCTGGTCTGGCCTCAGGGAAAAATTCAACGTACTCTGTGCTTACGATATATTTAGGGGGTGTCCCATGACCTATACGCTCAAGGAACTGCTTGATGTCCCGCGGCTGAGAGTACTGCTGGACTCTCTCGACGAAATCCACAAGCTCCCCTCCGCCATTGTTGATATGAATGGCACTATCCTGACCGCGACCGGTTGGCAGGACCTCTGCACAAAATTCCACCGGATTAACCCTGAAACCGCAAAAAAATGTCTGGAAAGTGATTTGCACTTCGCCGCCAGACTGGATGCCGAAGATCCCCATGTCATCTACCGCTGTCCGATGGGACTGGTCGACGCAGCGATACCGCTCATTATTGAAGGCCAACATCTTGGCAACGTTTTCACCGGTCAGCTCTTAACTGCCCCGCCGGACGAAGCCTACTTTATTCAGCAGGCCCGCGAATACGGTTTTGACGAGATTGATTATCTGGCGGCGGTGCGGAAAGTTCCCCTGTTCTCTGAGGAAAAGCTGCGTAAGAATCTGACCTTTATCCATACCCTCACCCAAGTTCTGACGGAGCAGGGGCTGCTGTATAAAAGGAAATCTGAAAGCGAAGAGGCGCTGCGTGTTCAAAATAATGAATTTGTGGCCAGCCAGAAATTACTCAAAGAGAGCGAGGAACGCTTCAGGGCGCTGCATGACGCAACCTTTGGAGGTGTTTTCATTCATGAAAAGGGGGTGATACTTGACTGTAATCAGGGTCTGTCAAACATGACAGGTTTTACCAGTGATGAGCTGATCGGCATGGATGGATTTAAGCTTGTTACGCAAAATTCGCTTGGGCGGGTCCAAAGAAATATCGAGCAGGGTTATGATCTCCGTTATGAAGTTGAAGGGGTACGTAAGGATGGATCTGTCTATCCTCTGTCAATCCGGGGGAAAACCATTCCTTACAAGGGGCGGGAGGCGCGGGTCATTGAGTTTCGTGATATCACCGCGCGCAAAAAGGCTGAAGATGAATTAAGGACTGAACGCTTCAGGCTGTCCGAAGTGATCAGGGGTGCCGATATCGGCACCTGGGAATGGCACCTGCAGACAGGTGAAATAATACTGAACGAGCGCTATGCTGAAATGATTGGCTACCGGCGGGATGAATTTTCACCCTTCACGATCGATCTGCTGCGGGAGCTTGTGCACCCGGATGATTTGCCGGGCAGCTTGCCTCTGCTCGAGAAACATTTTAACGGTGAACTTGATTTCTACGAGTATGAGTTTCGGATTAAATGCAAAGATGGCCGCTGGCTCTGGGTCATCTCACGCGGAAAAGTCTCCTCCTGGACCGATGACGGCAACCCCCTGCTCATGTTCGGTACGCACACCGATATTGACCAACGCAAGCGACATGAAGAAGAACGTAAAACCATTGAAAAGCTCAACACCGTCGGCACCCTGGCTGGTGGCATTGCTCATGATTTCAACAATATTCTGGCCGGATTGTACGGCAATATTTCCCTGGCCAAAATAAAACTGGTCAAAGACCATCCGGCCTTCCGGTTTCTTGATGCGGCCGAAAAGTCGATGCGCCGGGCAACTCTGCTGACCAATCAGTTGCTCACCTTCGCCAAAGGGGGGGCGCCGGTTGTTGAGAGTGTAAATCTGGGGGAGCTGATCGAAGAAGTTGTCCAGTTCAATTTGTCCGGCAGTAACGTAAAACCGGTCATCAGTCTGGCAGAGAACCTGTGGCTGGCCCAGGCGGATCTTGGCCAACTGCAGCAGGTGTTTGGCAACCTGACGATCAATGCGGCGCAAGCGATGCCTGAAGGAGGGTATCTGTGGATCGAGGTGGAGAATACTGAGGTTGCAGAAAGTAATATCCAGTCTCTTGCTCAGGGAAGGTACATCCGGATCCGGGTGAAGGATAATGGAACCGGTATCGCCCCTGAACATCTGAACCGGATTTTCGATCCCTACTTCACCACCAAGCAGACCGGCAGCGGTCTCGGCCTGGCTACCATCTATTCCATCATCCATCAACATGGCGGGCACGTCAGCGTTGACTCACGGCTCGGCAAAGGGACGACTTTTACCCTCTACCTGCCGGCTTCTGAATTAACCGAGCTGCCGCAAAAAGAACCGAAGGTTGTTCTTGAAGCTCCGGAGCATACTGCCAGAATTCTTGTTATGGATGATGAGGAGATGATCCGCACCAGCATCAGCGCCATGCTGGAAGAGTTGAATTTTACCGTTGAGACTGCCGTTGAAGGTCAGCAGGCATTGGATACCTATCAACATGCGATGACAGTCGGGACCCCGTTTGATCTGGTCATTCTGGATCTGACCATACCCGGAGGGCTCGGCGGGAAAGACACCGCCGCAAAATTGTTGCAGATTGACCCTGCTGTGCAAATGGTCGTTTCCAGCGGTTATGCCGACGACCCGATCATGGCTAATTTTTCTGCATACGGGTTCAAAGGGGTTCTCGTCAAACCTTATCATCTCGACAAACTATCAGAGGTTATATCTCAGGCCTTGAGGAGTTAGTTTTCCCCCTTGCTGCAGTCCTGTTCACTCTTTTTTCTGGTCCGGGATATGGACTGTGCTTCAATCCTTATCCCCTGAAAAATATTTTGCCATATTAGTTAGATGGGCTCAACTTTGACATGTTTGAGTAAATCTATTATATCTGCGTTTATCATTTCTCTTGAGGATGAATCTGACGACACCTTTACGGATGTAAAAATCCAGGGCCTGATTTAATCATTATGAGATTAAAAAAAATTCTTGTTGTTGATGATGAAGTTTTTTTCAGGGATATCTTGAAAGAAGCCCTCCACGAACGCTATCAGATTATTGAAGGCGAAAATGGTGAGCAGGCGGTAGCTCTTGCCGAAGAGCATCAGCCAAATCTGATTATTCTCGATGTCATGATGCCGGATGGCAATGGGATCGACGTCTGCAGGATACTCAAGGCAAACGCCGCGACCCACAAGATTCCGGTCATTTTATTTACCGCCCTTTCAAAAAAAGAAGACATTGTCCTCGGATTAAAAGCCGGGGCCGATGACTATATTACCAAGCCGATTTGTCTTTCTGAAATTGTTGCAAGGGTTGATGCCCATCTCAGAACCAAGGATTACTATTCTGATCTGCTCCACAAGGACCTGCTACTGCTTCTGGAACTCGCGGAAAATATCTCTGCCATACGCAATCCCATGACAATCCTGCGCATCATTGTGGAAAAAATGTCAGCCATTATCGATGTCGCAAGGTGCTCTATCGTCAGTATCAACGGCAACGGGGATCTATACGTCAAGGCCAGCAATGATCTGGACGAGAATATGGAAATTCGGCTCGACTTGGCAAAGTATCCGGAAATTCGCAAGTCGCTTGAAACGAAGCGGGCCGTCATCGTCAATAACATTCAACAGGACCCACTGATGGATTCAGTGCGGCCACTGATTAAAGACCTGCGCTACAATTCTATTATTGTCATCCCGGTTCTTAAAAAAGAGAACATTATCGGAACCTTCTTTTTAAGAACAGCCTCGCCGTTCAAAGGTGGAATCACCGACAGAATTTACAAGGTCTGCCAGCTGGTTGCGAATATTTCGGCCAACGCGCTGGAGAATGCGATGCTTTTCGATACCATGAAAACCGCGCAGGAATACTTCGAAGAGATGTCCATTCGTGATGGTCTGACAAAACTCTACAACCATCGTCATTTTTACAATCGCTTGGAAGAAGAATTCAGCAGGGCTGACCGTTATAATAGTTCGTTGTCGCTGTTATTTTTTGATATTGATGATTTCAAACGGATCAACGATGTATATGGTCACGCCTGTGGTGATGAGGTGCTCAGGCAGATTGGCCTGCTGATAAAAATGGTGGCCAGAGATATCGACATCCCCGCCCGCTATGGGGGAGAGGAGTTTGCAATTATTTTGCCGAATACTTCGGCCGAAGGTGCTTTTGATCTGGCAACCCGGCTGCGTGCTACAGTAAAGGCTCATTTGTTCAGTTGTCTGAAGAACGATCATGTGACGATCAGTATCGGGGTCTCAACCTTTGCCCATAAAAATATCCCGGCTTTTGATAGCCTCGTTCATATGGCGGATGCCGCGATGTATAAAGCCAAGGCGCAGGGGAAGGATTGTGTTTTTCAAATCTGAGAGTCAACTTTTGCCGGAGCGTTTTTGCCTGGTTCATTAAAAAATATGCTGCTGGCATTGGCGACACAGGATATAGGGCAGACGTATCATGATGAGTCCCTGGCAGACCACTGCAGCTGGCGAATCGGGGGCCCGGCCGATCTGCTGGTCGAACCTGTCAGTATTGCCCAGATTATCACCCTGATCAGTTACACGCATAAGCATCAGATTCCGCTGGTGGTCATCGGGCAGGGGACCAATCTGCTGTTTGATGATGCCGGTCTGCGCGGGGTTGCCCTCAAGCTCGGTTCAGCTTTCTCCCGAATTCATATCGACGGAAATATTATCAGCGCCGAAGCAGGAGCCTGGGTGCCGCAACTGGCGCGACTGGCAATGCGCGCCGGTCTGGCCGGACTGGAACATTGTATCGGGATTCCCGGTACGCTGGGGGGGCTGGTATTGATGAACGGCGGCAGTCAGCGCAAGGGAATCGGTGAAAATATCCGCCGGGTCTGGCTGGTCGATTCTACTGGAAGGTTGCAGATCCGGTCACAGGCAGAATGCGATTTTGCTTATCGCAGCAGTGTCCTGCAAGGAGAGGCAGTGGTGGTGGTCAAGGCCGAGCTGGAATGTGCCGCGGGTGAGCTGGCAACCATCCGGCGTGAGATGGTCTGTGATCTGCGCGAGCGGCGGAGAAAGTTTCCGCGTAAAACCCCCAACTGCGGTTCGGTCTTCTTAAGTACCAGCAAGATGCACACAAGCGTTGGCCCGCCCGGTCAAATCATTGAAGCCGCAGGTCTCAAAGGCCTGCGCTGCGGCGCAGCCGAAGTCTCACAGCAGCACGCTAACTTTATCCTCAACACCGGCGGCGCCAGTTCCGCCGATGTCCTCGCCCTGATCGCCCATATCCGCAGAATCGTTTTGGATCAGATTGGTTTTGACCTGCACTGTGAGGTGCGTTATGTCAGTCCGCAGGGGGTGGTGATGCCGGCTGATCAGGCTCAAAAATAAAGGGCTTAGTGTTCAGCCGCGTTGAACACTGAGGTGCAGGGTGCGGATCTTACCATTTTTAAACAGCGGCAGAACCAGCAGGCTGCTGAGCATTTTGATCAGCGCCTGTCCCCAGATTGCCGGCCAGAGTGGACCGAAGGCCAACAAAACAAACACCAGCGAATCGAGGGGCGTCGAGATCAGATTGCTCAGGATCATGCGCTTTTCGAAGCTCCCCCTGGTGCCGCTGTAGATCAGCCAGTCACTGGTTTCGGCGACCCCGAAGGCGCAGACTGAGGCCAGCGCCAGCTGTTGATTGAAGGCGAAGGTGATCCCCGACGCGACCAGCATCCAGCCCCAGCAGCCGAACTTGCCATAGCGGTCCTGTACAAAGTCGCGCGCCGAAAAGGTCAGCCCGACCGCCACCGCCCCCGCCGGAAAGGTTACCCCGAGCACAGTCACAATGCCGAGGGTGTGGACCAGAATATTGGCCAGAATAATTGAACCGAGATAAAACGCAGCACTCATGTTTTAAGCTTTCCTGGAGACCCTCTAAACCAAGAGTCTGTCAGACTATCCATGAGCTGGCTGCAAATTCGACTGTTTGGTCCAGATTTCAGCTTCTCTTTGCCCCATAGCTATGGCTATGAGCTTGGAAACGAGCCAAAATCTGATCTTAAAGATCCGAATTTTCGTTTCAACCTGCATAGTCCGACAGATTTCTAGGTTATTTCGAGTAGTATTCAACGATCAGATTTTCAAGTGCCGGGCTCTGAATTTCATCGCGTAGCGGCAGACGTTTAACCCTGATCTGCAAAGTTTCAGGTTCAACCTCGAACCAGGGGTTAACCGCGAATCTGCGGCGCTCTTTCAGGCAGCCTGCGATCAAGGTGCTGGTCTTCTCATTCTCGCGCACACTGATGCTGTCTCCGGGTTTTACCTGGTATGAGGCGATGTCGACCCGGCGTTCGTTGACCCGCAGGTGGCCGTGGTTGACCAGTTGACGCGCCTGGGCCAGGGAATGGCTGAAACCGGCGCGAAAAATAAGGTTGTCCAGGCGGGTTTCCAGCAGGATCAGCAGATTGTCGCCGGTGACACCGGTTATCTGCTGGGCTTTGTGAAATACGCGACGAAACTGCTTCTCGAGCATGCCGTAGCTTAAACGCAATTTCTGTTTCTCGATCAGTTGCAGGGCGTAGTCAGAGCTTTTGTGACGTCTGGGCTTGGGCCCATGCTGGCCCGGGGCCTGATTGCGGCGCTGCAATAATTCGTCGTATTTGGGGTTGCCGAAAATGTTGACCCCGAAGCGGCGTACGATCTTTCCTTTGGGGCCGGTAAATTTAGCCATATCTTCTTCCGTTTCTCCTTGGGTTTTTGAAAACGGTTTTCATTCTTATTAAATATGACTGTTATTGTCAACTATTATTTGAATGCAGTATCTTTCTGTTTAACTCTTCTCCCGGTGGGAGAAGGTCGAATGAGGGGTGAAGGTCAGCTGATAGTCAGGATTTCATATTCGCGCAGCCGCCCTGCCACCGCGAGCTCAACGACGTCACCAACCTGTCTGCCGAGGAGGTTTTCGCCGAGGGGCGAGTCGGGGGTGATGACCATAATTTCCCCTTGCGGAAAGCTGAGCTTCAGGCCACCGGCGGCGGGACCGAGGAGAATCAGGCGCTGGTGCCCATCCTCATCTTCGAGCAGGACCAGAGCCCCCAGCCTGATCGGGTCATGGGGCGTAAAGTTTTTTGGGTCGAGCTGTCGAAAGCTCTCCATCGCCAGGCTGATCTCCTGGGCACGGTTGGCCTGCCCCTGAGCGATATAGGATGCCTCGATACTGAGGGTTTCATATTTGCTGTCAGGGATATTTTCGGCGTGGGTCGCCGCAGCATGCGCTGCGCTGGCCGCCTGCAGCAGCAGATCGCGGTCCGCTTTGAGCTGCGCGAGAATAAGGTTTCGGAGAGCGACTTTATCTAATCTGTCCATTTTATCCATGATATGCTCAATCTTTACCAAAGGCTGTACGCTCTCGGCTATATTAATTCTTTACCTGCGGAATCGCTGCCCAGGAGACCATTCCGGCACCTGGCTCCGGGTACAATCAGGCGTTTTAAGGGCCGTATTCTATTACGAAGGTTCTGACTATTGCCACGCACTTTTGTTCTGCTTCCCATATTCCTTCTGCTTCTGCTGGTTTCTCCGGTCTGCGCCGAAGTCCAGATCGCCTTGACCGGTCTGCCAAAAGAGCTGCAGCTGCAGGTTCTCGAAGCGATCGCGCTGCCGCCGGCCCTGAAAAACCCGGGGCCGCTCAACCCGCTGTGGCTTGAGCGCTATCAGAAACAACTCCCTCAGAAGGTTCACGATATCCTTGAGCCCTTCGGCTACTTTCACGCGGAGGTCAGCAGCCGTCAGGAGCCTGAGGGGGATAAGGTTTTGCTGCGAGTGCATGTCGATCCGGGGCCCGCTGTCCGGCTGGTCGAGCGTCGGATTGAGCTGGTCCCCTCAACTGCCGAGCGGCCGGATCTGGCGTTGAAAGATTTTCCCCTGAAAACCGGGGATGTGCTGCGTGAAGATCTTTACGAAACGGGGAAGGCTGAACTGCTCGCCCATGTGCAGGATCAGGGCTTCCTCGATGCCCGTTTTACTCGCCATGAAGTGCAGATTGATCGCGAGCTGAATCAGGCCAGAATCTTTTTGCAGATCGCCAGTGGCGAACGTAGCCGTTTCGGTGCGGTCAAGTTTAGCGGTGCCGATGAGTTTCCCGAACGGTTTTTACGGCGCTATCTGGCGTTTAAACCGGGGGATGAATTTTCTTACCGGCTGTTGGGCCGTACCCAGAAAAACCTGCGCGACTCGGATCGCTTTCGCAGGGTCCTGGTCATCCCCCTACCGGAAGAACGACAAGGGGTGAAGCTGCCGATCGAGATCGAACTTGAGCCGCGAAAACGCTACAGTCTGCGACCGGGAATCGGCTATGGCACCGACACTGGCGCGCGCCTGGCCCTGCGATACCGTGACGCCAACGTCTGGAAGCTGGGGCATACCTTTAATCTTGATCTGCTGGCAGCTCAAAAATCCCAGAGTTACACGGGCAGCTACGCTTTTCCCGGCTACCGCAATCTGAATACCGGGCTCAATCTGCAGGGTGGTTATCGCGCCGAACAGCTCGATAATTACAACAACAGCTATATTTTTTCTGAGGCGGAGCAGACCTACGGGTTTGGTGGCAGCCGGATTGGCGCGGTCTTTGTCCGAGCCCAGTACGAAAAGTCTGACATCTCAGCCGATTCGGTCTACACCGGGTTTTTGATGCCGGGTTTGCGCTACACAGAGGTGCAGCTCCCCGAAACCACTGGCAAGGGTTATGGCTATCACCTCAAGGGAGAAGTCCGGGGCAGCGACCAGCGCTTTTTCTCGGAGATCAGTCTGATGCAGCTTTTGGGGAGCGCCGATCTGTTCGTTCCCTTGCCCTTCCGCACCTCGGTGACTCTGCGAGGGCAGGTCGCCACAACGCTTACCGATCATCCCTTTGAAGAGATCCCTGCCTCTTTGCGCTTCTTCGCTGGCGGGGACCGTTCGGTGCGGGGTTATGCCTACCAGGCGTTAGGCCCTAAGGATGAAACCGGTGCGGTCATCGGCGGCGAGCATCTGCTGGCCGGTAGTATTGAACTGGGCAAACAGCTGGGGCAGCACTGGGGGGTCGCTCTGTTTATCGATACGGGGAATGCCTTTAATTCCTGGGATGATTACGTCCTTAAGTCCGGCGCCGGCGCCGGGCTACGCTATGGGACGCCGGTTGGTCCGATTCAGGTTGATCTGGCGACTCCGATCGGCGGCGAGAAGTTTTCACTCAGATTGCATATCGGGATCGGTTTCGGATGGTGAAAAAAGGTCGACTCATAGGGCTGCTGCTCCTGCTGCTGCTCGTCGGTCTGGGGGCCGGCGGTGGTTGGCTGCTGGCCACCCGCTCCGGAGCGCTCTGGCTGTTCAAACGGGTCGGCACCCAGACGGCGGTTAAGGTTGAGCTCGCCGATCTGAACGGCAGTCTGCTGGATGGGCTTGTGCTGCAGGGGGTCAAGGTCGCCTGGCCGGGGGGGCATCTGTTCGCTGACCAGTTGCAGGTTACCTGGCAGCCGTCAGCTTTGTTACAGCGGCGCGTGCAGATCGAACTATTAAAGGCCGGGCGCCTCGAGGTGCATCGCGCTGGTGTGGCGGAAAAACCGGCGGCCGCGCCGCTTGAAGCTGCTTCGATTTTGATCCCAGATCTCAATCCCCTGTTGTCGGCTCTGGGGGGTTGGTCACTGGCGCTGCACAGGGTAGAGCTTGATTCATTGCAACTTGTTGATGCCGGCGGGCAGACCACCCTGCTGCAGTTAGCTGGCAATATCCAGTGCAGCGCGGCGGAGCTGAACCTTTCAGGGGTGGAGTTCGGTGGCGATTGGGGGAACTGGACCGGGGATTTGAAACTGCGGGCCGACACCTCTCTCTTGAGCGGTCAGATCGGTTGGATCCTGCCCGCCCCCCTGGGACCGTTTGAAACCATCAACGCACGGCTTGCTTTGACCCGCACTCCGGCCGGAAAGTTGCGGGGTCCGGTGACCTTCACCAGCCAGGGTGAATCTTCCCCTGGTTATCGTCTGGCCGGGGATCTGCAACTCGATCTGGCCGGACTCGAACTGCACGGCCTGCAGTTTGATCGCGGCAGCAAAACCGGTGGAGTGGTCCGTGGCGACCTGCGGCTTGATTGGCAGTCAGAGTTCCGCTGGCAGGCTGATCTCGCGGTGACCGATCTCGATCTGCGGCCAGAGTTGGGGCATGCGACCAGTCTCGGCGGACAGCTGAATTTAAACGGACAACAAGACCGGTACGCCGGGCGCATTGAGCTGCGCAACGCTGCGGTTGGCTGGGAACAGTTGAATGTGAAGGGCGAGCTGAAGGGAGATGCAGGGCATCTGGGGCTAACCCAGCTGCAGGGACGCCTGCTGGGCGGCGATGTTGCGGGGGAGGCCGCCCTTGATTGGCGTGACGGGATTTCCAGCGTCTTCAAACTGCAGGGACATGACCTTCAGCTAAGCCGGATTCCCGAGGGACCGCAAGGGCGCGTCGATCTGCAGGTCGATGCCTGGCTGAAAAACTCGGCTGTCAGCGGCCTGCAACTGGGCGGGAGCGCGCAGGTCAGCAAAGGGGTTCTGCTGGGTCGCGATTTCAGCGGTGAACTGCGTGGCGACTGGCGGGGAGGTCGCCGACTGCGAATTGACAAGCTCGATCTGAACGGGGCCTGGGGACGGCTCAAGGCCGAGGGGGATCTCGCTAAACGGCTTTCCTTCAGCCTGAATCTGCGCGATGGAAAGGCGCTCTGGCCGCCGCTGGCGGGAGAGGGAGAGCTCGCCGGATGGCTGGCCTGGACCACGGATTGGCCGCATGGTGCAGTAAACGGGGAACTGAAAAATCTGGCTTATCAACGTTGGCGCATTGCCGGGTTATCGCTGGTAGGGGAACAGCCGGTGGCGACGGGTCCTGTCGATCTGCATCTGAAGCTGAGCGATGTGCAACGGGGCGAAGCTCGGCTGGCAGGCCTTGATCTGCAACTGCAGGGTCTGCCGAGTGCGCACCAGCTGCAACTGGCGCTGAAACAAGGAAACGCTCAGGCCCACCTGCAGGCGCAAGGTCAGTGGCAAAAGGATGCCTGGCGCGGTCAGGTTACGGCCCTTGAATTGAGCGCAGCAGAGACCGAAGCGTTCCGACTGGACCACCCTTTCGCCTTAAGTGTTGCCCCGGCGCAGGTTAATTTTGCTGAAATTCTACTGAAGGGGGACAAAGGTGGGCAGTTCCGCCTGGCCGGGGACTGGAGCCGGCAGGATGGCCGCCGTTGGGTTCATGGGGGCTGGGAACAGATCAATCTTGCCGCGCTGAACCCCTGGCTTTCGGGAGTTGAGCTCGCTGGCTTAAGTACCGGGGAGGGGAGCTTCAGCCAAGAAAAGAACGAGGGGGTTTCCCTGAACCTGCAGGCTGATTATGCCGGGGGGTTGATTTTTGACGGGCAGCGGCTACAGCTCGAGAAGGTGCAGCTTGCCGGGCACTGGGACCAGCAGGGTCTGGGACTCAATGTCGAGTTACAGGAACGCGCTGGTGGACGATTAATGCTGCGGGCCGCGTCGACAGCTGAGGTCGGACTTGCACTCCCGCCGCAGGTGAATCTCGAACTTGCCCTGCATGATCTTCCCTTAAGTCTGCTCAATCCGAAAATGCCACCGGGTCAGGAGTTTCGTGGCCTGTTGGCCGCCGATATTCGCGGTAGCTGGTATGTAGACGGTCATTTTATGCTGGCGGGCACGGGCGGCGTGAAGCAGGGGGCTTTTAGTTACCATGATGGACAGAGTCGGTTTGAGATCCCCATTGATCAGACCGAGCTGAAGTTCGATTGGCAGCAGAAGGGCCTGGACGCGACGATCAGTCTTGGCCTGGGGGAAGGCGATGGCCTCGCCGGTGACCTGAACCTGAAGCTCCCGGCGCGTTGGCCGCTGGAGCAGGTGGCGCAGGCCCCGCTTGCAGGAGAATTTAAATTTCATCTCGGCAAACTTGGCGCCCTGTCCTTGCTGGTTCCGGAGCAGCTTGCCGATTTCAGCGGCGAAATCGGTGGGGCGCTGAGGCTCGCCGGTTACCTGCAGAAACCGGAGTTTTCTGGTGATCTGCAGCTGCTGAACGGACGACTCAGTTTGAGTCAGTTGGGAGTCGTTCTGGAGCAGATCGGGTTAAAGGCTGTGTTCAGCGCCCAGAAACTCAGGATTGAGCAGATTGCCCTCAAATCAGGAGAGGGGCAACTGAAGGGAACAGGGGAGGTTCTGTTTGCCGGTTGGGCTCCGAAGGCGTTTGAGCTCGAACTCAAGGGCGATAACGTCCTGATTGTGAATCTGCCCGAATTGCGAATGGTTGCCTCGCCCGACTTGAAGCTGACCGGTAACGCCGCGGGTTTAAGCCTGGGGGGTGTATTGAAGGTTCCGGAGTTGCAGATTGTCAATTGGCATCCGACGGGGCGGGTCAGCCGCAGCGAAGACGTGGTGTATGTCGATCAGCTGCCTAAACCCGAAGCGCCGAAGACCTTCAAGCTGAAGCTCGATCTGGGGGTCGAACTGGGAGATCGGGTGGTGGTCAAGGATCGCGGGCTCGATGTGCGGCTCAAGGGGAACTTTCATCTGAACAAGGCTGAACAGTCCGGCGTTCTCGCCCGCGGGCAGATCGATATCCCCAGTGGGCATTACAGCGCCTACGGGGTCAAATTGCCGATCAGCAGCGGTCGATTATATTTCAACGGCGGACCGGCCGATAACCCGGCCCTCGACGTTGTTGCCACCAGGAAGATCGGCGAGGTCAGCGCCGGGGTCGCCGTGGGTGGCACCGCGCGTCAACCGGTGATCCGCCTGATCTCGGATCCGGCGCTGGATGATACCGATATTCTGTCGTATATTGTGCTCGGTCGGCCCACGCTGGGTAGCTCGAGTGATGTCGGTGCCCTCAGCCTGGCCGCAGGAGCGATCCTGTCGGCCGGAGATTCGGCCAGCTTTCAACAACGTCTGCAGAATCGCACCGGGATCGACGTCATTAATGTCAATGCCGGGTCTGCGGGAGGGCTTGAGGGTGCCGTTGTGACGGTCGGGAAATACCTGACCCCAGAGCTTTACCTGAGTTACGGGCGCGCTCTGGTGAGCAGTGCCAGCCAGCTGCAGTTGCGGTACAGCCTCAGCAAACGGGTCGATATCGAATCCCAGTTGGGTGAGGTGAGCGGTGCTGATATCTATTACAAGATCGAGTTTACGAAAATTAAATTTTTGGGAGACTAAACCATGACCAAACCTAACACTGATGCCGGTATGCCGATTGCCCTCACCCTTGAGCCGGGCACCTATTTTCGCTGCGTCTGCGGCGGCTCGAAAAACCTCCCTTTTTGTGATGGCAACCATCGCGGCGGAGAATTGCCGATCCGATTTGAAATTAAAGAGCGGCGCAAGGTCTATTTGTGCAGCTGTGGCAATACTGGAAAGCAGCCTTTTTGCGATCAGACCTGCGGGGTTGAACTGCCGGTGGATTGAGGTTTCAACTCTTTCGTCTGTTTCGCTTTGTCAAGAAACGGCGTAATCAGTTCCATCGGCAACGGGAAGAGGATGGTCGAGTTCTTCTCCGCGGCGATTTCGGTCAGTGTCTGCAGAAAACGCAGCTGCAGGGCGCCCGATTCGGTCGAAAGCAGTTGGGCTGCCTTGGCCAGGTTGGCCGCGGCCTGGGATTCCCCTTCGGCGTGGATGATCTTGGAGCGCCGCTCGCGCTCGGCTTCGGCCTGACGGGCCATGGCGCGCTGCATTTCGATGGGCAGATCCACATGCTTGATCTCGACGTTGGAGATCTTGACCCCCCAGGGGTCGGTCTGGCGGTCGAGCAACTCTTGCAGGTTTTTATTGATCTTGTCGCGCTGTGAAAGCAGCTCATCCAGTTCGACCTGGCCGAGCACGCTGCGCAGCGAGGTCTGCGCCAGTTGGCTGGTAGCGTAGAGATACTCTTCGACCTCGATCAGCGCCTTGTCGGGATGTACCACGCGAAAATAAAGCACCGCATTAACCTTAACTGACACATTGTCGCGGGTGATGACATCTTGCGGTGGAACATCCATCGCGACGGTGCGCATGCTGACCTTGACCATGCGGTCAACCAGCGGAATCATAAAAATCAGCCCTGGGCCCTTGACGCAGGAGAAACGTCCAAGGCGAAACATCACGCCGCGTTCATATTCCCACAAAACGCGGATTGCGGAGGCGAGAATAACCACCAGAAAGAGAACGCCAATCGGCCAAGCCAAGCTTAATCCCAATCCGAACATATTATGCCTCCTTTATTAGATGTTAGCCGGGAACCTTCCGTCTCTCCGTGGGGAGCATCCGGGCTGCAGCTATTGCCTGCGTCCAACGTTGCCACTTAACTTTCCTCCGACGACAGCTGCAGCCCGGATCCCGGGCCTGGTCGCGAACCGGCTGAAACTTCAGCTAACTTTTGGGTTGTCATTTGTTGCACGCACTTCAAGCACCAGACCGTCCAAAAGTTTGACGACTTCGACTTCGGTACCGGCTTTGATCTCTATATCCGAGCGCGCTCGCCAGCGCTCGCCATGCACAAACACCTCCCCCGCGTCGTGAATATCGCTCTCGGCCCTGCCGTGCTCGCCGATCATCCCTTCCTGTCCATAAGCGATCGGACGGCTCTGGGTGCGTATGACCATCCAGCTGGCAAACAGGATGAATCCGGCGCTGACCCCTACGGTCGCGGCAATAACAGCTTTGGAGATCTGCAGATAGGGTTGACTGCTGTCGATCAGCATCAATGAGCCGAAGGCCATGGCGATGATGCCGCCGACGGTGAGCATGCCGTAGGAGGGGACCTTGACCTCCAGAATGAACATCACCACCGCCAGCAAAATCAGCAACAGCCCGACGTAGTTGATCGGCAGAGTCGAAAAGGCGAAGAACGCGAGGAGTATGCTGATGGTCCCGACCACACCCGGCAGGATGACGCCCGGCTGGGCGATCTCAAAAAAGATGCCGAGCATGCCGAGCATCATCAGCATGTAGGCGAAGGTCGGGTTGCTGAGCGCGCTGAGGATCTGCAGGCGCCAGTTCATTTCGATCTTCATGAGGGGAGCCTCGGTGGTAGTCAGGGTGAGCTTCTGTCCCTGGCGCAGGTAGGTGCGGCCATTCAACTTTTTCTGCAGTTCGCCGGTGTCGGCGGCGATTAGATCAATGACCCGCTGGTCCAGGGCTTCCTGTGCCGATGATGAGATGCTTTCGCGCACCGCTTTTTCAGCCCAGTCAAGGTTGCGTCCGCGCTGCAGAGCCAGGCTGCGCGCGTAGGCCGCGGCGTCGTTGACCAGTTTCGCTTCCATGGTCTTGTCTTGCTGCACCCCGCCCCCGATGGAAACCGGATGCGCGGCGCCGATGTTGGTTCCGGGAGCCATGGCGGCGAAATCGGCGGCCAGGGTAATGAGCGTTCCGGCCGAAGCGGCTCGTGCCCCTGCTGGGGCGACGTAGACGATGATCGGAATGCTGGAGTTGAGCTCGGCCCGAATGATCTCGCGCATCGCGCTGTCGAGGCCGCCGGGGGTGCTCAGTTCAATGAGCAGCGCCCTGTCCTTACGTGCGTTGGCGGCGATGATCTGTTCACTGATAAATTTAGCGACAATCGGATTGATGGCAGAGTCGATGGTCAGTTGAGCGATGATCGGCGTAGCCGTAGACTGCTCGGCGCCGAGGGGGACGAGAGTGAAAAAAACCAGAAGACTGACGATCAACAGCAGGCAGCGCCTCATTCGCTTTACCTTTCGGAGGCAGAATAAAAAACCTCCTTTTGACGGGGATAGGATCAGAGCAGCCTAGACTTACATTTTACCTCGAAATTGTCTCCGGCGTCAGAAATGGACAATATATTGAGATACGCATTGAGATAGAGGGGCTTTTAATGCGTGTGTGGGGGGGGGGAGTGGTGTTTTGCTCGGAATCAGTGGACTCAGATCGGCGGAATGCGCAATAGTGAACCCTGTCTGAATTTGCCCCTCAATCCAGAGAAGGTTCGCTCCTATGAACAAGACGACAAGTCCGCATGACAATGTCACCTACCAGAATGTTGGCACCGTAACCGGAGGTCCGCTGCGCGAGATCTGCCCGGAACAACGCGAAAAAGCGTTGCGCGGCGCGCAACTGCTGGCCAAATGTCTCCAACTGGAGAAGGTGGACACAATCTTCGGTTATCCGGGGGGAGCCAATCTGGAAATTTTCGATGTACTCCGTGAATTTGATATTCGCTGCATTCGCACTGAACATGAACAGGGGGCGGTGCATGCTGCCCAGGGGTATGCGCGGGCGACGGGGAAGGTCGGTGTCTGCCTGTCGACCTCGGGCCCCGGCGCGACCAACATGGTGACCGGGATCGCCGATGCGTACAGCGATTCGATCCCGATTGTCGCGATTTGCGGCAATGTCCCCTCGCACCTGCTGGGGAAAAATGCCTTCCAGGAGGTGGATATCGTCAGCATCACCCGTCCTGTGACCAAAAAAAGTACCCTGGTCAAAAAGGTCACAGATATCCCCGAAATTGTCCGCGAGGCATTTGCGCTGGCTGGCGGGAGCAGGCCGGGCCCGGTGCTGATCGATATCCCCAAGGATATTCAGCAGCAGTACCCGCGCGATCCGGAAGGGAATTATGCGCCACCGCGCATGCCGGCCGTGATTGAGGCGCCGGAAGCGGTTATTGGCGGGATCAGCGAAACTCAGCTGGAAGAGTGTCGGCGCCTGATGCGCGAAGCCCGGCGGCCAGTCATCTACGCCGGCGGCGGCGTGGTCAGCTCCAACAGTCAGGATGAACTGCTCGCATTGGCAGAGCACTTCTGTTGCCCGGTGACCACCACCCTGATGGGCCATGGCGCTTTTCCGCCCGGGCACCATCTGGCGCTCGATATTCTGGGCATGCATGGCAGCAAATACGCCAACGTGGCGGTCAACGAGGCCGATCTGGTGCTGGCCCTGGGGGTACGTTTTGATGACCGGGTCACCGGGAATGTCAGCGAATTTATCAAGCATGGCAAGATTATTCATATCGACATTGATCGCGACGAGCTGAATAAAAATAAACCGGTCACCCTGCCTATCTGCGCTAACCTGCGGCCTGCCATGAGTCAACTGATCGAGATCGTTGAATCGTCTGATCACACTGCGTGGCTGGGGTATTTGACTGATCTGCGCACCAAATTTCCGTTTCAGGTTCCCGCGAGCGAAGAGATCACGCCGCAATATGCGATCTCTCAACTGAGTGACTTGACCGATGGTGAAGCGATTGTAAGTCTGGGAGTTG
Source organism: Geopsychrobacter electrodiphilus DSM 16401 (assembly GCF_000384395.1). Taxonomy (NCBI): domain Bacteria; kingdom Pseudomonadati; phylum Thermodesulfobacteriota; class Desulfuromonadia; order Desulfuromonadales; family Geopsychrobacteraceae; genus Geopsychrobacter; species Geopsychrobacter electrodiphilus. The sequence continues at coordinate 3,435,101 of NZ_ARWE01000001.1, read as the reverse complement.
GTCAACATCAGATGTGGGCTATGCAGCATTACCGCAGTCGGCAGACCCGTTCGTTTCTGAGCAGTTCAGGGTTCGGTACCATGGGTTACGGGCTTCCGGCTGCCATCGGGGCCAAGGTCGGTTGTCCCGAGCGATTGGTGATCGATATCGATGGCGACGGCTCATTGAATATGACGATTCATGAGCTGGCTGTCTGCCATCGTTACGGAATCGGGGTCAAGGTGGTTGTCATCAACAATCAATGGCTGGGGATGGTGCGTCAGTGGCAGGACATGATCTACGATGGCCATCGCTCCGGGACCGATCTGTCGGATCCCTGCATGGTCAAGGGGGGGGATGAGAGGGATATCTACCCGAACTTCATCGCCATCGCCGAAGGCTATCGGGTCAAGGCCGAGCGGGTTTCGCTTAAAGAGGAACTTCCCGCTGCATTTGCCCGGATGCTCGCCAACCCTGACGAACCCTTCCTGCTCGATATTATCGTCAAGGGCGAGGAGAACATCTATCCGATGATCCCGGCCGGCGGGACCTATCGCGATATCATCATGAGCGATGCGGATCTGCCCAAAAATTCCAGTGCGACCCAGGGGAGTAATATCTAAAAGCGCCAGCGAGGCGGGACTGGGGGCTCAAGTCGGGAGAGTGGCCGGGATCGGCCTCTTAAGAATGACGGCGGATCAACTGACCTCGAAGTGTGCGGTGTACTCCAGGATGGCGTCGATATGCTTGCGCTCTTCGGCACAGATCTCTTCGATAACCCGGGCCTGTTCTGCAGGGAAAAGGATCTTCACTTTTTCAAAATAACGCACCACGCTCTCCTCGAAGAGCAAGGACTTGGCGATGGCATCGTCAAGCGTCGGGTTCGCACTGACGATCAGGTTCTCAGTCACTTCCCTGACCAGCATTTCGATAAATTGGCCATACCCGCCAAGCAGTTTCTCCTGCGGAAGGTCGACATTCAGCGTCTGCTTTTTTAGGGTCAGATAGGTTTTATGGTGGTCATCCTCTTGCTCTACCAGCCATGAGAAGAATGCTTTGCACTCTGGTTCAGAGGCCATCTCGCTGGCCTGGGCGTAAAAATCGCGACCATATTTTTCCAGGGAGATAACCAGGTCGATAACCGCAGCTAAAGTCGTGATACTGGTACTCGCCGTAGGCATTTATTGATTCCTTGGTCAGGGGCTACAGGCAAGAATGCAGAGGAAGGAGAGAGCCCTCAATCTACTGTGTTGGCAGGCGGAAATCAAGGGGAGGGCCGACTGAAGCCCCGGTCCGGGCTAACGGAGTCAGGTGTTTTCGAGTTCGACACAGAAGGTAGCGCCACCACCGGGGGTCTCCTCAGCCCAGGCCTGGCCATTAAAGGCGCGGGCGATCTTCGCAATAATTGCCAGCCCCAGACCGGATCCGACCTGTTCACTTGCGTTCTCGCCGCGATAAAAGAGCTCAAAAATTCGACCGTGCTCTTTAGCTGGAATCCCCGGACCATGGTCCCGCACGTAAAGCCGCACCCTGTTCCCCTGTTGCCGCCCGCTGACTTCGATGGTTTCCCCTTTTCGCCCAGCGTAGTTCAGGGCGTTTCCGATCAGGTTGTGAAATATCTGGCTGATGAAGGTTTCAGGGATCTTAAGGTCAGGGACCGGATCTTGTTTTATTGCGACCCCGGTGGTCTCCAGGCGCAGGCTGAGGCTGTCAATCACCTCGGCGAGAACTTTATTGCTGTCGACAGGTTGAGATGGCCGCAGGGGGCTCTCGGCGCGGGCGAGAAGGAGCAGATTATCGACCAGGGTCAGCATCTCGCGGGTTGAATTTGCAATCATCTGCAACAGGCTGTGCTCTGGTGCGTCGAGGGTCTGTTTGCAGCGGCTTTCGAGGATTTCTGTTGCCATGAGGATGGAGGAGAGCGGGGTCCGCAGGTCATGTGACGCGGTGAAGGTGAAGGCCTCCAGCTCACGGATCAGGGCGAGCATCCGGGTTTCGTCGGCTTTGCGTTCGGTAATGTCGCGGATGAAGGTGTGATGGGTGCCATCGGGCATCATGCGGCTGTTCATGCCGATAGCGACCAGGCCTCCATCTTTGCGGGTCAGCATCCTTTCGCTCTGCACAATCTGGCCGGCCTTAAGCAGGTCGTAGCGCAGCGGGACCCTGTCCCGCTCTTCCGCGCTGAACAATTCGCCGAGGCTCATGCCGAGCAGTTCATCAAGACTGTAGCCTGTCAAGCTGACGGCGCTCTGGTTGGCGCCAATAATCTTCCCCTGAGCGTCACCCATAAAAATGGCATCGACTGCGAGTTCGACGAGATTGCGATAATGCTCTTCGCTCTCAACCAGTTGGCGATGTGCTGAGTCCTGCCCTGTCGATAGTGTCATCAGTCCTGTCCTCGGATGTGGAGATGAACTAATCTTTGGCTTCCCTCATGTGAATTCACCCCGACCTGATAGTAAATAGTAGCATCATATTGGTGGAAAATAAAAATGGCCCACCTGTTTAGAGGCCGGCCATTTTTATTTGAGGTCTTCCAGGGATGCGCGGAGTGGACCCTTCGATCACAAAAGCTGCCGCGTTTCTAGCTCATGAGTATTTAAACCGCGGCATGTTCCCGCCCGGTTTTATGCAGATAGTATTCGTACTCTCCATCGTAGATCTGCATCTGGCCATGGTCGATTTCGAAGACGCGATCGACCAGGCAACGGAGAAAGTGACGGTCGTGGCTGACGAGGATGACGGTACCGGCAAAGTTCTGCAGGGCGTCGAGCAGGACTTCGCGGGATTGAATATCCAGGTGGTTGGTCGGCTCGTCAAAGATCAGCAGGTTGATGGGTCGCGCGAGCAGGGTAGCGATGACCAGACGACTCTTTTCGCCGCCGGAGAGCCGGTCGGCCCGTTTCTCGACATCATCGCCGCGAAACAGAAAGGCGGCGGCCAGGTTGCGAATCACGCCGATGGACGCCTGGGGCAGGGTATATTGCAGGGTCTCGAAGACGGTTTTTTTCGGATCGAGGAGCTCCATCGAGTGCTGGCTGAAATAACCGAGTTCGACGTTGGCGCCCAGGGTGACGCTGCCGCTGGTCGGCTCGGTCAGACCCGCCAGGGCTTTGAGAAAGGTTGACTTCCCCGCACCGTTGATCCCGGTGACGGCGATCTTGTTGCCGCGCTGAATCATGCCGCTGATACCGCTGAACACGGGCTTTTCGCCACCTTCAGGGAGGGGCCAGCTTTTGGCCAGGCGGTCGAAGGCGACGACATCATCGCCGCTGCGCGGCGGGGCATTGAAGGTGAAGCGGATCTGCTTTTCATCAGCCGGGATCTCGATCCGTTCGATCTTCTCCAGCTTTTTGACCCTCGACTGGACCTGGGCGGCATGGGAGGCGCGGGCGGCGAAGCGCGCGATAAACTCTTCTTCTTTGGAGAGCATCTCCTGTTGCCGGCGGTGGCTGGCAATCAGCTGTTCGCGGCGGATTTCGCGTTCACGCAAATAAAAATCGTAGTTGCCGCCGTAGGTGGTGATTGTCTGTCCGGCGACCTCGACGATGCGCGTGACCAGGCGATTCATGAAGTCGCGGTCGTGACTGGTCATGAGCAGGGCCCCCTTGTAGTCAGTCGCCAGCCAGTTTTCCAGCCAGACGATCGATTCGACATCCAGGTGATTTGTCGGCTCATCGAGCAGCAGCACGTCGGGATTAAGGGTCAATATTTGTGCCAGTGCGATGCGCATCTTCCAGCCGCCGCTGAAGCTCTCGACCGGTCGATCATAGGCATCGGGGCCAATGCCCAGGCCGGTTAAAACCGCCTGCGCGCGGGGTTCGAGATCGTACCCGCCGCGGTGTTCAAATTCTTGTTGGGCATCGCCGTAGCGTTCGAGCAGGCTGGCGAGGGCCTCATCTTCAAGGGGTTCGCACATCTGTTGTTCCATGCTCGAGATCTGTTCCCCGAGGTTCATCACCTCGGCTGATGCCGCCATAACTTCGGCCAGCGCCGAGCGGCCCGACATCTCGCCGACATCCTGCGAAAAGTAGCCGATGACTACCTTCTTGCCGCAGTTGATCTCCCCCGCATCCACCTCTTCTTCGCCGGTGATCAGGCGGAAGATGGTCGATTTGCCGGCGCCGTTCGGTCCGACCATGCCGCTGCGACTGCCGGGAAGGATCTGAAAACTGGCATTATTGAACAGCACCTGCGCGCCGTGTTGTTTTTTGATATTGGTCAGATGGATCATTCGGGAATCTCCTCCACTAGCTGAAAAGTCCCGCTCTGTTAACATGTCGGATTGGCAGGCGGCAAGGATTTTATCGGAAAAGCTGGACGGAGAGAACGTTGCGGGGTACTTTGACTCCGTTTTTCTCTCTTTTTACACAGGCGAATAATGACTCTCACTCTGTACGTTGTAGCGCTGTTCTGGGGCTTGGCTGCTGGTTATTTATTGCTGCGCGGCTTGGATAGCCTGTTGGGACTCGGCTATTGCGTGCATGGACTCTTTGCCTGGCGTTGGAAAACGCTGGTCAATAAAAACGCCACCGGCCTGATTCGTCCCGGATTGATCGTCAAACTGGCATTGCGCTTGGGGGTGTACACCCTGTTGGCGGGAGTTCTGCTGGATATGGGGGCTGGCCTTGTCGGGCGCAACTCTGGTTTCAGCTATGTCGCGCCACATGGCGTCCTCTTTGCGTGTGCCGGGATCGCCATGTGGCTTGGACAGGTGCGGACCTCAACCAGACGGTTGCGGCTGGTCTGGCGCATGAGCCACGAGTTCGATTTCGCCGCGCGGCGTGAGCGGACCCAACGCCTCAAAAGTTAAATTTTCGGTGCGCTGTCAGCGAATAATCTTCCAGCTCCCGTCAGGCTGACGGCAGGCGGTGCCGTAGGCTTTCTGCACCTCGCCACCAATCCTGACGGTCTGTTGGTATTCCCGGCAGTATTCTCCGGTTTTGGCCTTGTAGGTTTCAATCGGGATGATATTCCCGCTGTTGCCAGAATCGGGATTGCGCCAGGGGGTCGCGGCGTTGGTCGGTGCATGCTCCAGCGCATATTGGGCATTCTGCTCCATTGCCATGCGGTCGGCCGCATCCAGGGTGCGTCCCACATCCTGCCCGATCAGGGCGCCCGCCAGGGTGCCGATGGCGACGGCCACCAGGCGTCCCGTGCCACTCCCCATTTGGGAGCCAACCAGGGCGCCAGTCCCGGCGCCCAACAATGTTCCCATCTGTTCTCTCTGGCCCGGTTGCGAGACGCAACCAGCTATAATCATGGTGAAAAGTGAAAGGGCGATTATTGATTTCTTCATTGTAACTCTCCTCTGCTGGTCAATAGTCCGTCGAGTTTCAGCATACCAATTAATATCAGTGTAATCCACAACTGCCGTCGCGACAGTCAGTTTTAGGCAACAGGTGCCGGAATTTGGCGAAGGTGGCGTAGCCGAGGTCGGCGGCCTGGTGAATTCCCGGCAGACCGACCGTCCATTCGAGCAGGCTGTAGAGCGGTGAGTCGGGAAAGGCACTCCAGATTTGGCTAAACGCGGCCACGCCGGTATGGAACTCCCCTGCTGAATCGCGGACATGCAATTCTTGTATAAACTGAGCGCGGCTGCGCCCATGCTCGGCGGCGTTGAAGTCGGGGGCGCTGATATCGATAAAATGCAGGCGGTCTGTGCACTCACGCCGCTGGTAGATCATCATTTCGCGGCTGCACACTCCGCAACTGCCGTCGTAGAAGACCTGCAGCGGAAACTTCGAGCTGTTTGTCATGACGACCTCCTTGACCGACATCATATCAGAGGTTGTAAGTCCCTGCAGGAGCCAGATCGGGTAATATTTTTCCTGCGGGCTCAATTTCGCTGATCCGAGTGTTGGCCTGAGGTAAGTTGCAAGGTAGTATGGGCAAAGGCTTCAGATTTTTGCTGTTGCCCGGAGCTGTCAAGTGCGACCCGGGACCATTATAACGTGGAGAATTTTGATGTTGCGGTCTCAATGGGCCCTCACTGCTTGTTGTTTTTTATTTTGTTTTCTATTGCTGTTGCCAGGCTGTGGGCCATCATCCATTTTATTATCTCCGCCGGGGGATGTGACGGGTTCGGGCGATCCGATAGCCGGGCTGATTGTCACGCAGCCTGCCGCAGGAGAGACCACCACACTGGAAACGATGCAATTCAGCATTCAGGTCGGGGCCTTTTCGGAGGTTCAGAATGCTGCGAGATTTGAAAAGGAGCTTGAGGCCAAAGGGCTTGATGCCTACTATTTTCGTGATTCTGATAACCTGTACAAAGTTCGTTTTGGAAATTATGCGCAATACCCTGCCGCCCGGGGACAGGCGGAACTGTTGCAGCGCAAGGGGGTGATCGCGCGTTTTTTTGTCGTGATCCCGGAAAGTTATCCCGCGGCGCAAATCAGGCGGAGCGGTCGCGGAAGTTTACGGGATGAACTGGTGAGGACCGCGCGTAAATTTATCGGCGTCCCCTATCTATGGGGGGGGGAGACCCAGCGGGGTTTTGATTGCAGCGGACTGACCCTGGTCTGCTATCGTATTAATGGTTTAAATCTGCCACGGAATTCAAGAGCTCAATACGACAAAGGGGTTAAGATTTCCATGGCTCAACTGCAGAAAGGGGATCTGGTCTTTTTTGCGACCCACGGTGGTAATCGGGTGACGCATGTCGGAATTTATGCCGGTGCTGGCCAATTTATTCATGCGCCGCGGACTGGCAAGACGGTGCGACTCGCGAACCTCTCCTCAAAATACTGGTCAAATGCCTACGTTGGCGGGCGAAGTTATTTGTGAAGGAAGTGGCCCCGGGCCTGTCGATTCAGGGCTGCGTTTGCCCGGCGCAAATTTCTGTTGACCTGAATTCCTGGGCTCTGTAAGATATTAAATATCATATATATTAATTAAAAATAGGAATTGGCTATGTCCCTCCCTTTTCTGGGTGATCGCAAGCTGTTTGAACAACTCCCGCAAGCAGCACTCCTTCTTGACCTGCAGGGGATGGTGCTCGCGGCTAACAAGCAGGCCTGTAGCTTGTTTCAGGCTGATGAGGCGTCGTTGCGCGGTCGGCATGCGGATGAGGCGACGGGGTTTTCGGTTCTGTCCGAGAGTGGCCCCCTCGCCGAAATTGTCAAACAGGGGAAAGGTCTGCATCGTCTGGAAACGGAAGGGATCGGGGACGGTCTGCCTTTGATCGTCGAGTTGACGCCGCTCTTCGGGGATGAGGGCTCTTGTGTGGCACTGCTGGAATCCTTTCGTCAGGCGCCGGTGATTCATGAAATGTCGGCCCGTCTGCAAAAGAAACAGGCGAGTCTGCAGGCTGAGACGGAGCGTTCGAAGGCACTGGTCAATTCAATCGCTGACGGTATTTATACGGTTGATACTTCCATGCGGATTACGGCCTTTTCGCGCAGCCTTGAGCGGATGACCGGCTTTGCAGAGGAGGAAGTTCTTGGTGCCTGTTGTCGCGACGTTCTGAAAACCAGCGTGTGTGACGTCGATTGTCCGCTGCGCTGGACGCTTGAGAATGAGAAACCGATTCAAAATTGTCGCGCCACTCTTGTCAGTCGGGTCGGTGGCAACATCCCTGCCTTTATCTCTTCCGACCTGTTACGAGATTCCGATGGAAAGATCAGCGGTTGTATCGGGATTGTGCGCGATCGGTCCGAGGTTGAAAAACTAAAAAAACGTTTAGGGGATAGTCTCTCTTTTAGTGATTTTGTCGGCAAAAGCAAGACGATGGCCGAGCTCTTTGAGCTGGCGGACAATGTGGCCGCCACCGAGGCAACGGTGCTGATTCAAGGTGAGAGCGGCACCGGCAAAGAGATTATGGCACGGACCATTCACTACCGTTCCGAACGCCGGAATAAGCCTTTTGTGCGGGTCAACTGTGCCGCATTGACCGACAGTTTGCTTGAAAGCGAACTGTTTGGCCATGACAGGGGAGCCTTTACCGGGGCGATTCGTGACAAGCCGGGGCGTTTTGAACTGGCTGAGGGCGGCACACTGTTTCTGGACGAGATCGGAGATACCTCCTTCGCCTTGCAAGCCAAGCTGTTACGCGCTGTGCAAGAACGTGAATTTGAGCGTGTCGGTGGGGTCAAGACCCTTAAGGCGGATGTGCGAGTGATCGCGGCGACCAACAAGGATCTGCGCAAAGAGGTCGCACAGGGGCTTTTTCGTGAGGACCTTTACTATCGACTGTGTGTCGTTCCGCTGCATCTTCCGCCCTTGCGGGAGCGGAAAGAAGATATTCCGTTGTTGGTGGAGTTCTTTATCGAAAAATTTAATGCCCGCGGCGAGCGAATCCAGGAAATTTCAACCCGCGCCATGGCGCTGATGATGGAATACAATTGGCCTGGAAATGTGCGGGAACTTGAAAATGCGGTGGAACATGCCTATGTCACCAGTACTTCAGGGCGAATCGAACGCCGCTTCCTGCCGGTTCAGATGCAGGGATATATAACCAAAGCGACAAATATTGCCGATGACTCTGAAGGGGGTGAGCAGCGCGAGTTGCAGCAGGTCCTTGAGCGTTGTCGCTGGCAAAAAAGTGCGGCAGCTGATGCGCTTGGGATCAGTCGCACGACCCTGTGGCGCCGTATGAAGAATGCGGGTCTGGTCTAGGAGCCTGCTGGACTATCCATGAGCTGGCTGCAAATCCGACTGTTTGGCCCAGATTTCAGCTCCTTTTTGCCCCATAGCTATGGCTATGAGCCTGCAACCGAGCCAAAATCTGATCTCAACCATTCGAATTTTCGCTTCAACCCGCATAGTCCAGCAGGCTCCAAGGACCCTGCTGGACTATGCGGGTTGGAAAATTGATTTTGCATTTGGGTTTTTAAACGGATCGGCAAGGGAGTCATGGACAACATGCTTGAGAATTATCAACGCCAGGAGCTGTATCGGTTTTTTGCGAGAATATTCAGCTACCCTGATATTTCTCTGATTGGAGATTTATCTGATGAGGTTGCCGCGGCGGCCACCCTTCTTTCATCTCACCCCCCGCAGTTGAACGCTCTCCCGGATCTGGTTGAACTGCAAACTGGTTATACTGAACTTTTTATCAGCCGACTGGGCGGCGTCCCGGCACCCCCTTATGGTTCGGTTTATCTCGAAAAAGAGGGGCAGTTGATGGGGCAAACAACACTTTGCGTTTTGAGCGCTTACGAAGGAGAGGGTTTGAACCATGAGGAAGGTGGTGAACCCCCCGATTTTATTGCGACCGAAATGGAGTTTCTCTACTTTCTGGTAGGGAAGGAGATCGATGCCTTGTCGCGCAATGACCTTGAGGCAGCTCATAGCTTACGTCAGAAACAGGTCGATTTCTGTCATTCCTTGCTGCAGCCCTGGGTTTATCCGTTTTGCCAGCGAATTCTGCGGGTCGAGAGTGCCCACCAGGTTTACCGTTGGTCGGCAGAGATTTTGATGCTGTTTTGTCAACATGAAGAAGAACTCTGCGATGTAAGTTGACAGTTCAGTCGGGTTGAAGGTTGGTAAAGTATGAAGCATCGGAATTTTCCCTGGTGCTTTTTTTATTGATTTCTTACCGATAACTTCTTTCGCAGATAGCAGAAACTGTTTTCCAGTGAAACAAAATGTTTCCAGAAACGAAATGTTTCAATCCTCGCAAATTCTCGACAAACAACCGTAGAATGCAGGCCCCTCCCGAATTTTATCGCCGAACATTAGAAACAAATCGTTTCGTATCTGTTTGCCGCCCTCAGGTGTTTTTTTAAAAACCCCTATAGTTTCGAAGTTTTACAAAAAGCATTCTGCTTGGCATATATCTTGATAGTACTATATTGAGAAATTTAGATATCGCGTAAAACATATTTAATCTCTATCAATGTCCTGGCCAATTTCGTTGAAAATTGTCTTGCCAGTAACGCAACAACAATAGTAACCGCTGCGAATATTCGTCTGGTTGTTCGTGGCATAAACATCTCAAGGCTTGAGAAGGAGCAGAAAATGAAATTGATGAAGGTTCTGATCGTGATGATGGTGGTGGTTTTTGCTTGCACAGCAGTCTTTGCTGCAGAGGGCGGTAACTCGCGTAAAGGCAAATATCTCTACAAGAAAAATTGCAAAGTCTGTCATGTCTCCGGTGCCGAGGGTGGAGAGCTAACCCCGCTGTCGAAAACCCAGAAACAGTGGGATCGCTTCTTTAACGAGGACAAACACAAGAAAAGTCCCGAGGTCATGAAAAAGTTTTCCGAAAAGGATCTGAAGGATATCAATCAGTTCCTGTTTGACCACGCTGTTGACTCAGACCAACCTGAAACCTGCGGCTGAGCAGGGATTTTAACTTATAAATATGGAGGAATGACGATGCAAAAGTTTTTGACCCTGTTGATGGTCCTGTTGCTGCTGGCCCCTGCCACGGTTATGGCAGCGACTGTTGATCAACTGCAGCAGCAGTTGGACGAATTGAGTTCTCGGCTTGATAAGGCCGAGCGTAAGGTCGCAACTGACCGGATAAGTTTCTACGGCGACCTGCGAGTTAAGGCCGATTCAACCAAGCAAAAGGTAACGGTTGCACAGGGGATGATGACCACCGCAGGATTTTTTGCCCTTCCCAAGGCTGAATTTGACGAGACCAACGCGCTTCTTTATACGACCCGTCTGCGTCTTGGGATGAAGGCTCACATTGCTGATAATATGGAGTTTATGGGCCGCCTGAACATGTATAAAAACTGGGGTGATTCGACTGGGGCCAAGGTCATGGACTCCTGGAACGCCTTCACCATGGACGGCACCGACGGTGGTAACACCAACGGCGATTTCCTGCGGGTCGAGCGGGCCTTTTTTGTCTGGAAAGACATTGCTGACAGCCCCTTTTATCTGTCGATCGGCCGTCGGCCCTCGACCTATGGCGCACCGGCCAACTACCGCGAAAACGAGCTGCGCGGCGGCACCCCTTCGGGCCATCTGGTCAATTTCAACTTTGACGGCATCACCATCGGTTACCACCTGAGCGATCTGACTGAAGTGGAAGGGCAGACCCTGCGTTTCTGCTACGGCCAGGGCTATGAGTCGCAGTATGGCAATGGCACTCTTTATCGTGAAACGGATGTCAAAGACACCCATCTCGGCGGGTTTAACTTCGACGTCTGGAATACCGATGCTTCCTGGCTGCAGATGACGTTGTTTGGGGTCAAGGACGTCAGCGATGGTTTCAAAGGGTTAGCGGTCATGCCTATGGGACTTGCAGCGGACGGCTCAAATCCATTGGGCTATATTTCACGTCTGCAGGCTTCGACCAATATTGGTGACATGATACTGGCAGGTGTCGGTGGTGGTGTCTCCCTCATGAATGGCATGAACTTCTTCGGTTCCTTCGGTTACACCCGGACTATTGCCAATAATAACTTTAATGGTATGGGCTTCGGCGGTCTCTTGTCGGATGCGGCGCCAATTTATGATGCTGCAACAGGGGCACCTACTGGAAATTACGCGCAAGATGGAGTTGGCAAAGATCACAACGGTTATTCGGTCTACGTCGGCATGCAGATTCCTGCCCCCATGGGTAAGCTGGGCCTGGAGTACAACTACGGTTCAGAATATTGGATTCCCTTTACCCAGGCACAGGACGATGTCTTAGGCTCCAAACTGGCAACTCGTGGTCATGTCGGTGAAGTCTATTATATCTTCGATATCAATCCGAGGGCCTTCATCAAGCTTGGTGCGCTTTACTATGATTATCAGTACACTGGTAGCGGCTCTCCGGTCGGTAAGCCACAGAAGGTTGCTGATGTTAAAGATGGGAAAGCTTACTCGGCGTTCCCGGTGGTTGACACCGCTGTGGATGTAAATCTGTCCATGACAGTTAAGTTTTAAATTTTATCCGGGGAGGACGGCGCTTTATCCGTCCTCCCTTTATTTTGGATTAAAACATTCAAGTATCTAGATTATTGAGTTAATTATTAAGCCGGCAGGTTTGGATGTTCATGAGGCCGGCAAGGCGAAAAGGAGTTTGACGTGGCACGACTGATCGATAAAAAACTGAGTCGTCGGCGTTTTCTGGGGACTTCGGGATGTGCGCTGGCTGTCGCGACAGTCGGGGCACAAACGACGGTACTCAAGGCGCTGGCCGATTCTGGCGAGGTCACAACGTCGAAGATGGGAGGGACGAAGGATGTCTTTACCGCCTGTGGCATGTGTGTCAACAAATGTGGCGTGATCGCACGGGTTCGCGATGGACGAATCCACAAGCTGGATCCGAACCCCGAATACATCAAGAGCCGCGGCATGCTTTGCGCCCGTGGAAATGCCGGCGTCAAGGTGGTTTATGATCCTGATCGCCTGAAATATCCACTGATCCGCTCAGGCAAACGGGGTGAGGGAAAATGGCGGCGTGCCAGCTGGGACGAGGCTCTCGACCTGGTGGCGAAGAATATGAATGAGATCGCCGAAAAATATACCCGGGCCGGGGTGATGTTCGCCTCGACCGAGGGGACCTTTCAGGAACACTTTTTCCTGCAAATGGCGGAATGCTTCGGTTCGCCGAATACGGTACGCCATCCGAGCCTATGTTTGTCTTCCAACATTCAAGGGTTCAGCGCCACTTACGGCACATTCCCGACGCCGGACGTTCTCAATGCGGATTACATCATCATGGCGGGAGCCAATCGCAGCGAAGCTCTGATCACCCCGGATTCCATTGATCAGCTCAAGGGTGACGGCGGTCGACGCAAACTGATTTACCTTGATCCACGCTTCACCAAAACCGCCGCCAAGGCCGATGAGTGGTTTCCGATCAAGCCGGGATCGGATATGGCCTTTGTCCTGGCGATGATTAACGTCATTGTTGGCGAAGGGCGGTATGCCAAAGATTTTGTCGAGAAGATGACAGTCGGTTTCGATATGCTGGTGCCGCACGTCAAGCAGTACACTCCTGAATGGGCGGCCGTGGAGTGTGAAATCCCGGCCGAGGATATCAAACGCATTGCGCGGGAGTTCGCCAAGGCCGCGCCCAAGGCGGTGTTCTATCCCGGACGCCGTTCTTCATTTGCTGATGACGATGTTCAGTTGCGCCGGGCAATGGCTATTCTCAATGCCGTTGTCGGCAACTGGGATACCGAGGGTGGCCTGGTGCCCAACAGCCATATCCCATTACAGAACCATGACTATCTGGCCCCCTGGTATGATGGTGTGCCCCTTCGTATCGACAATGGCAGCGCCGCATTTCTGTCTGAGAAAGACGGCTCCTGGACTGCGATGCGTGACCGGATTCTCGAGGAAAAGCCTTATCCGGTCAAAGGGATGATGATTTATAAACAGAACGTGTTGATGTCGGTGCCTAATCGCGCCAAAACCATGAAGATGATGGATCAGATGGATTTTATCTGCACCATCGATATCGCCATGAGCGATACCGCCTGGTATTCGGATGTTGTGTTGCCCGAAGCAACCTACCTTGAACGCCAGGATCCGCTTGAATCGATCGGTGGAATCCTGCCGGTTGTGGCCTTTCGGCAGCCCTGCATTGAACCGTTGTTTGAGAGTAAACCGAATCTCTGGATCATGCAGAATCTGGCGAAACGGCTGAGCTCGGATATTGCCGATACCTTTGATTTTACGATGGATGACTACATCCATCATCAGGTTGAAAAGAATCCCAAAATTCTTAAGGATCTTAAGAGTAAGGGCGTTCATTACATGAAGGTGGAGCCGAGTTACGGCTTGACGAAAGGGAAACGGCTGAGAACCAAGACAGGCAAAATTGAAATTTATTCTGAAAACTATGTCAAGAAGGGGCTCGATCCCATGCCGGTCTACAAGCGGCATGCCGGGGTTCCGACCGGGAAATTTCGTTTGATCGTAGGACGCAACGCCTATTTCACCCACGGGACCACGGCAAATAATGCCTATCTGCATGATCTGATGCCGGAGAATGCACTGTGGCTGAATACGCAGTCTGCCAAAAAGATGGGCCTGCGCGACGGGCAGATGGTTAAGGTCAAGAGCAATGTCGGCGAGGGGACGCTCAAACTGGAGGTAACAGACAAGATCCGTCCTGATTGTGTCTATATGGCACATGGGTTCGGGGTTATCTCCAAAGGCCAATCGTTGATCTATGGCGTTGGCGCCTGTGATGCAGCCCTGATCGAGGAAAAACTCGAGCCTATTTCTGGCAATGTCGCCATGCATCAGACCTTTGTCGACGTCAGCCCCGCTTGAAGGGGGCAGCAGTTAAGGAGTTGAAAAGATGAAAGAAAAACGCTACGCCATCGTCCTTGACACCAGACGGTGCATCGATTGCAAGGCCTGTACGGTGGCCTGCAAGGCGGAAAATAATGTTCCGATTGGTAATGAGACCTATCGCAATTGGGTCACCGAAGATCCTTTGCGGGGGACTTATCCCCATCTTGGTCAGAGTTTCGCGCCGAGTCAGTGTAATCAGTGCGAAAACCCGCCATGTAATTCCGTCTGCCCGACCAGCGCTACCGGGATCACGGCCGGGGGCATCGTGACGGTCAACCCGGATAAATGCATCGGCTGTAAATATTGCATGCTGGCCTGTCCTTATGACGCACGTTATTACAACGAAGAGACAGGTGTGATCGACAAATGCACCTTCTGTATCCAGCGGATAGTTGTGGGGGGCATTCCGGCCTGTGTTGAAACCTGCCCGACCAAGGTTCGGGTCTTTGGAGATCTGAATGATCCCAGTTCCGAGGTTTCAATGCTGCTGGCTAAAAATAAGCACCGCGTTCTCAAACCGGAAATGGGTACTAAGCCGTATCTGTTCTATTTGATTTAGGAGAAGACGACTATGTCAACCCTGGCTAAAAAACCTGGTTATATCCTGTGGTTTGCGTTCCTCGGGGCCTGTCTGATTGCCGCGGTAGGTGCCGCGGGCTACAGTTATATGGTCGGCCATGAACATGCCTTTAACGTTTCACGCGGGGTGCCATGGGGCATCTTGATTTCGACCTACGTTTTCATGGCGATATCCTGCTCCGGGCTCTGCCTCATCTCCAGTTTAGGGCATGTGTTCGGGTTTCACGAGTTCAACCTGATCTGTCGTCGCGCGATCCTGCTGGCGATCGTTTGTCTGATGGGGGCTTTTGGTGCCATCGGGATGGATCTGGAACGTCCTTTTAATATGATTTATACCCTGCTGTCGCCGAACTTTTCTTCCGCTATCTGGTGGATGGGCACGGTTTACGGCATATATCTGGTCGTGCTGATTGTTGAGTTTTATGCGCTCATGACCGATAACCAGAAGCTGTCAATGGTAACGGGTACCCTCGGCTTTCTGTTTGCCATCGCCGCACCTTCGGTCTTGGGCTCGGTCTTCGGCTTAACCCTGGCACGCTCGTTCTGGCATGGCGCTTTTCTACCGGTTTATATCCTGATTACTGCATTGGTCTCGGGAACGGCGCTGATTTGTCTGGTAATGTACTTTCATCACGCCCTGCGTGGGCTGCTGATGGATGATACCGATAAACGTGTTATCAGGCTGCTCGGCCGCATTTTGCGCCTGATGATTTTTGTTCTGATCTTCTCTGTGTTCTGGAATGTGATTGTCGGCCTCTACGGTCAGCAACCCGGTCACTACGAACCAGTCATGGCCCTGGTTAACGGCGATTTATCAGCTAATTTCTGGTTGGGTGAAGTGCTTGTCGGTCTGTTGATTCCCCTGGGGCTGTTGTTGCGAAAAAATAGAACCCCCTTTACCACGATGCTGGCAAGCCTGATGGCGTTAATCGGGATGTTTTTCATGCGCTATGACATGACCATCGCTGGCCAGATTTATCCGATGCGTCAGGGCGCCAAAGGGCTTGTCGGTGGTGTATTCACTTACACCCCTTCAATTGCTGAGGTGCTGATTGTCGTCGGTTGTATCGCCTTCAGCGCGTTCGCCTATACCCTGATTGAAAGGTTTGTCTCCCTCGATCTTGAAAGTGAACAACACTGATAATCGCCAGAGGAACAACCGGTCAGGGCAGATTGACGTCCTGATCATTCCTGCCTCCTTGGCCGGCCTTCGGGCCGGCCTTTTTTTAGCGATGAGCAGCTGGTAATTGCGTGACAGGCACAGATCGCTTATGCTTGACTTAAAGGAGAACACTTTATGGATTTACTCTGGTTACTCGGGATAGTCGCAGTCTGGTTCGTATTAAATCGCTGGATTCTGCCGCGCATGGGGGTTCAGACCTGAATGTCAGCTTCTTGCAGTCTCCCCGTGCGGGAGACCGAAAAGCAGAACAGCGATGAGACTGTAAAATAAAAAGAAGGGGCCGGTCAGCAATGACCGGCCCCTTCTTTTTAAGAAAGTTATATGCTCTCAGCGCAACCCTGTGCCGCAGCGTGGACAGGTCAGGATAGTGTTGGTTGATACCTTCTCTCCGCAGGTCGGGCAGTTGAACCAGTGCCGACAGGCGCGACACTGCTGTTCGGAGAGCCCCTGCTTTTTTTTGCACTTGGGGCAACGACGATACATTTTGCGTTGACTTAGATACTCTTCAAAAAAGAGCCCGCAGCGCGGACAGTCCTCAGTACCTGGTTTGGTAATTTCGGTTTCACAGCCAGGTAGAGGGCATCTAAATACCGTTTTGCATTTGGCGCACCAGTATTTTCCCTTGAGTTCTGCTTTGCAGGTCGGGCAGATTTTTTCAGCCATTGTCGATTCCCCTGGGTGTGGCATCGGAGGTTGTTGAGGTGATGGTCTCTTAGGCCGGGTTTTATTGATTGCCTGTTCATCATAATCGAGTCGCGTCCGAAATTCAAAAAAATCGCAACTGCAGGGCACTTATTAAACGTGCTCAAAAACAAAAAACCGGCCAATAGGCCGGTTTAAAAAGAGTTTATTCGAAAAGAGAGAAAAATTATTTTTGCGCTTCTTGTCCGAGACTGGCGGTCATCTGCTGTGGATTGCGTTTCATGACAAACATGTAGCTCTCTTTAAGTTTCTTGGTGAAGAGGGTGCCGATCCACAACGGACTCCAGATGACACCTGCGGTCAGCCAGCTTTTAAGAGCACTGGAATCCGTCTTGTCTGCCTTGATGGTCATGTCGATCGATTCAAAGCCCAGATGCTGGAGGGATATCTCATGGTTCTCACCGGAACTGAGTTTGTGGCTATAGCTGATCGGAGTGACACCCAGTTCCTGGCCATCCATGATCACCATCGCCCCGGGAGGCTCCGACTGAATCAAGGCGCGCGTGGGTGCGCAAGCACAGGTGAAGGTTGTCAGCAGAATCAGGCAGATCAGATTTTT
The DNA here is from genome assembly GCF_000384395.1 of Geopsychrobacter electrodiphilus DSM 16401. NCBI lineage: Bacteria > Pseudomonadati > Thermodesulfobacteriota > Desulfuromonadia > Desulfuromonadales > Geopsychrobacteraceae > Geopsychrobacter > Geopsychrobacter electrodiphilus. Next base: position 3,417,900 of record NZ_ARWE01000001.1, on the reverse strand, counting down.
TAGCACATAGTGTCCTGTTACAGGAGTTATCGGTCGCAAGTACTTATCGTAAAGAATTGCAAATCCCATTCCATTCGCGCCGGTTAGTTTTTGGAATCAATGGCTGAAATGAAATCAGGGGTCTTCTTTTAGGTGGTTAGCCTCGATTATTAATTCTGAGCTGCGTAAGCCGGAAGCGTTAATGAGTGATTTCCGCCTCAAAATTGACACCTTAGAGGAAAAAAAGCGACACTCCTGGTCTGAAGTAGTGGCGAAACCACTGCGCATTTTTACTTCAGATAGCGCAGGAGAAACTGTCCGGTGTAAGATTCTGCACAGCGCGCAATCTGTTCGGGGGTCCCCGCCGCGATGATTTGCCCGCCCCCTTTGCCTCCCTCGGGTCCGAGGTCTATAACGTAGTCTGCCGTTTTAATGACATCCAGGTTGTGTTCAATGACAACGACCGTATTCCCCCCCTCGACCAGGCGGTCGATGACTTCCAGCAGTTTGTGAATGTCTGCGAAATGCAGGCCGGTGGTCGGTTCATCCAGAATATAGATGGTGCGCCCGGTGGCCCGCTTGCCGAGTTCGCGGGAGAGCTTGACCCGTTGGGCTTCCCCCCCGGAGAGTGTCGTCGCGCTCTGTCCCAGTTTGATATAGCCCAGTCCGACATCGCGCAGGGTTTCGAGTTTGTTGCTGATCCGCGGCAGGTTTTCCATGAACAGGCTGGCCTGATTGACGGTCATGTCGAGCAAGCCGGCGATACTCTCTCCTTTGTACTTGACCTCAAGGGTTTCACGGTTATAGCGCGCGCCTTTACAGACCTCGCATTCCACGTAGACATCGGGTAAAAAGTGCATTTCGATGCGGATGATTCCATCACCACTACAGGCTTCGCAGCGGCCGCCCTTGACGTTGAAGGAAAAACGTCCCGGTTTGTAGCCCCGGATCTTCGCCTCGGGGAGCTGTGCATAGAGCTCGCGGATATCGGTAAAGACCCCGGTATAGGTCGCCGGGTTGGAGCGCGGGGTGCGGCCGATGGGCGATTGATCAATGTCGATCACCTTGTCGAGTTGCTCAAGCCCGAGGATCTGTTTGACCGGCCCGGCTTTTTCCCGATTGTGATGCAGTTTCTGGGCGAGAGCCTTGTAGAGGGTTTCGATGATCAGTGAGGATTTCCCTGAACCGGAGACGCCGGTCACACAGGTCAGGACGCCGAGGGGGATTTCGACATCGACATTCTGCAGATTGTTGGCGCTGGCGCCTTTCAGTTCAAGCTTGCGTTCGCTGGTGCGGCGCTGCCTGGGGATCTCAATTTTCATTCGGCCCGACAGATATTGGCCGGTCAGTGAGTCAGCGCAGTTGATCACGTCTTTGGGCCGTCCGGCGAATACGACCTCGCCGCCGTGCACTCCTGCCGCCGGACCCATATCGATCAGGTAGTCAGCTGACAGCATGGTCTCTTCGTCATGCTCGACCACCAGGACCGTGTTGCCGAGATCGCGTAGTTTCTGCAGGGTTTCAAGCAGCCGCTGGTTGTCGCGCTGGTGGAGTCCTATCGAGGGTTCGTCGAGGATATAAAGCACCCCCATCAGCGATGATCCGATCTGGGTGGCGAGGCGGATGCGCTGACCCTCCCCCCCCGACAGGGTCCCTGACGCGCGGTCGAGAGAGAGATAATCGAGCCCGACGTGACTTAAAAATCCGAGGCGATCGCGCACTTCTTTCAGTATGCGCCGTGCAATTTCGGCCTGTTTTGGGGGGAGCTCGAGGTTCAGGAAAAAGGCGGTTGCCTCGGCGATTGACATGGCACAGACCTGTTGAATGTTTCTCTGTGCGACCTGGACGTGCAGAGATTCAGGACGCAGGCGCGCCCCCTCGCAGCTCGGACAGGGGATGACGCTCATATACTTTTCGAGATTTTCGCGCACCGTGTCCGAATCTGTTTCACGATAGCGCCGCTCCAGATTCGGCAGAATCCCTTCAAACGCCTTTTCGTAATGATGGCGATTCTCCCCCTGATCAAAGAAGAATCTGACTTTCTCTTTGCCTGAACCGTTCAAAAGAATTGAACGCGCTGACTCAGGGAGGTTGGAAAAGGGGACGCGCATGCTGAACTGATAGTGCTCAGACAGGGCTTCAAGCATTGCCTGATAGTAGTAACCGGTGCGGCTGTCCCAGGGAACAATGGCGCCTTCGCGCAACGACAGGCTGGAGTCAGGGACGACCTGTTCAATATCAAAATAGTTGCGTGTTCCCAGTCCGCTGCAATCAGGGCAGGCACCATGCGGATTGTTAAAAGAAAACATCCGCGGTGTGACTTCGGGGTAGGAGAGGCCGCAATCGATACAGGCATGTTTGGCCGAAAAGAGACGGGTTTCGCCATCGGGAATCTCAATCCGGACCATGCCGTCGGCAAGTTTCAACGCCGTTTCGATGGAATCGGCGAGCCGGGTTTCGATCCCCGGTTTTACCACCAGACGATCAATCACCACCTCGATACTGTGCTGGCGTTTTTTATCCAGCTGAAAATCTTCGCCCAGTTCGTGCATTTTGCCATCGATCCGGACCCGGACGAAGCCATCGGCCTGGAGTTGTGCCAACTCCTTGCGGTACTCCCCCTTGCGTTCGCGGACCAGTGGCGCCATCACCATAATTTTGGATTTTTCAGGGGTCTGCATGATCCGGTCGACCATCTGCTCAACCGTTTGTGAACTGATCAGCTGGCCGCAACGGTGGCAGTGGATCTCACCCGCGCGGGCGAAGAGCAGGCGCAGGTAATCGTAGATTTCGGTGACGGTGCCGACGGTCGAGCGCGGGTTGCGCGAGGTGGTCTTCTGCTCGATCGAGATGGCGGGCGACAGGCCATCGATCTGGTCGACATCCGGTTTCTCCATCTGCTCCAGAAACTGGCGGGCGTAGGACGAGAGGCTTTCGACATAGCGCCGCTGACCTTCAGCGTAGATGGTGTCAAAGGCGAGGGTGCTCTTGCCTGATCCCGAGACGCCGGTGATAATCACAAGTTGATCGCGGGGGATATCGAGATCGATATTTTTGAGGTTGTGTTCGCGGGCTCCGCGGATGCTGATCTTTTCTATCATCGAAAAAGTACCTTCAGAATTTGAGGTTATCGGCCATGCGCGCCGCCATCTGGATGGCGGCCTGCAGGCTTGCAATACTGGCGCGTCCGCTGCCGACCAGATCATAGGCGGTGCCATGATCGACACTGGTGCGCACAATCGGCAGGCCGAGGGTGACATTCACCGCATCATCGAAATGCAGCAGCTTGAGCGGGATCAATCCCTGGTCGTGATACATGCAGACCACGGCGTCATAGTCGCCGCGTGCGGCAAAGTAGAAGAGGGTGTCGGCGCTGTGAGGACCGCTGGCGCAGATCCCGGCCTGTTGGGCCAGGGCGATAGCCGGTCGAATGAAGCGTTCTTCTTCATCCCCGAAGAGTCCTTCTTCCCCAGCATGTGGATTGAGGGCCAAAACTGCAATCCGCGGGACTTTCAACCCAAAATGCTCGCGCAAACTCTTGTCTGTGATGCGGATGGTCTCAAAAATTTCCTGACTGTCAAGCAAGCCGGGAACCTTGGCAAGGGCGGTATGGATGGTCGCCAGGGTCACCCTGAGGTGACTGCCGGCCAGCATCATCACCACGCGTTTCGCCTGACAGCGCTCGCCAAGCAGTTCGGTATGGCCGGGGAAGTGGCAGCCCGCGCGATTGATCGCCGCCTTGTTGATCGGGCAGGTCACCATGGCGGCAGCGCGTCCGGCGCGACATTCGCTGATGGCCCATTCGATATAGGCGACCATGGCCCGCCCGCAGCAGTCGTCGGGGTGCCCGGGGCTGAAGTTGTCAGGGGCGAGCTGCGAAAGGGGTTGCAGCGAAAAACGGTTCCCTTTCAGGGTAAAGCAGGTGCGGCCTTGGGCATCCGTTGAGATTTGCGGTTTCACCCCTAGTTGCGTTGCGGTGTTCTGCAGGACCTGTAGGTCACCGACGACCAGAAGCGGCCTGTTCGGAAGTCCGCCTGCCGCCAGGGAACGGAGGATCAGCTCCGGCCCGATTCCGGTAGGGTCGCCCATGGTGATAATGATCGGTCGCATATGAAGAGATCCTTGGGTTCGCATCAATCGACCAGTATATCTGATCAGAGGGGGGCGCGACAATAAGCAGGATGAGATCAGGGTCAGGGAGAAATAAAAACGGCCTGGAAGACCCGGGCCGATTTATTGAAGCTCAAATTATAAGAAAGCTTAAAGGTCAGATGCGGATGTCGACAACGGCATCCTGGCGGAGTTCCTTTTTCCATTCGGCAAACCGCTTCTCGCTGTTCTGCGTGGCCAGGATTTTTTCGATGGCAGCGCTGACCTCATCGGTCAGTTCTGCCTTCGCCGGGGTTCGCTCCAGCACCTGGAAGATATGGATGCTGCCGAGAGCTTCTGTTGGCTCGTTGATCTGACCGACCTTTAATGTGGCCACCATCTTGTGCAGTTCCGGGTGCATTTCCTTTTCGATCATGGTCCCCATGTCGCCGCCATTGGCATCAGTCCCGACTCCGGCCAGCACCTCGGCGAAGGGTTTGCCTTCCAGCAGCAGCTGCCGCGCGATCTGTGCCTTTTGCTTGATCTGGGTTATTTGTTCTGCCGTCGCGTCCTTGGGCAGAGGATAGCTGATTCGCAACAGATGCAAGGTTGGAACGGTCATGTACTCATCTTTGTGGGCGTCGAAATAGGCGCGGATTTCGGCGTTGGTCACTTCGACTTTGCTGTGCACCTCTTTGGCAATCAGCTTGTAGCGCAAAATTTCCTTTTGCAGTTGCTGGCGATACCCTTCAAACGACATCCCCTGGGCCTGAAGGGCATCTTTAAGCTGTTCACTGGTTAATTTGTTCTGGCGCTGAACATCTTCGATCGCCGAGTTGAGCTCCTGGTCTGTCACCGTGAGGCCAAGTTCGTGAATGCGTTGTTCCACCAGCAGATCGTCGATCATATCATTGAGGACGGACAGCCGCAGGGCGGCATGTTCTTTTTGGCTGAACTGGCGTTTCCCTTCGCTGGTCGCCATGACGAGAGCGAGTTTCTTCTCCAGTTGGTAACTGGTAACCACATCGTTATTGACGACCGCCACAGTTTTGATCAGGGTGGTGGCGAAAACGCTGGTCGCACAGAGCAGGAGCAGGCTTGTCAGGAGGATCTTTTTCATCAGGGTTCCATTCCTTTGGGGTTAAGACAATTTGGTGAAGGCGCTATTCTGCCCTGTCGAAGTGGAGTTTGTCCAGCTGTTCCCAATCGATGCGGACATCACTACGTTCACGCCGGGCGTGGAGCCATTCCTGGTAGAGACGCGTCTCCTCCCGGGCTTTGAGGGTTGCGAGAATTGAGCCCTCAACCTCGGAGAGGGGGAGGACTCTGGCCGCAAAGCGCTGCTCGACCTGGAAGAGGTGCACGCCGTAGGGGCTTTTGATCGGGTCACTGATGTGGCCCGGTTTCAGGTTGAAAAGTTCAGCATCGACTTCGGGGGGGAATTGGCCGCGGGAAAAGAGCCCGAGATCCCCACCGTTGACCCGTTCGGGGGAGAGCGAGTGCTGTTTTGCCAGGGTCGCAAAGGTTTCGCCGGCGATCAGGCGGCTGCGCAGGTTGATCGCCTCCTCAGTGGTTGTCAGCAGGATCTGGCGTGCCCGAACCTGTTCCGGTCGGCTATAGTCCGCGCGGTGCTGCAGATAAAATTCTTCGATCTGGGTGGGGCTGATATGGATCTTGGCCTCGGTGATCCGCGCGGCAACCTTGACACCTAAGAGCCGGATGCGCAGCTGATGTTTCCAGTGCTCAGGCTTTTGCCCCGAACTGAGGAGAATGTCCTGATACTCGGCTGCTGTGTAATTTCCCCGTAAGGCCGCTATCTCCTGCTGCAGCTCCTGTTCGCTGACTTCAATGCCGCGCTGCTGTGCTTCGGCCATCAGCAGCTCCTGGTCGATCAGTTGCGATAGCGCCTGACGCAGCAGCAGTTTCTGCTGCTCCTGCGGGAGCAGGGCCAATTCCTTCTGCAGCGGTTGAATCTCTTGACGGAAGGCGTTCAGGGTTACCAGATGCTGATCGATTCTGATCAACGGTTTCTGCTCCTGCTGGCAGGCACAGAGACCCAGGCCGAGCACCAAAAGACCCAGTCCCAGGCGCTTAAGCTTCAACATGCGCCACTCCTTGAAATCTCTGCAGTTCCCGCCGGGTTTCGCGCAGTAACTCTTCGCCTTGCCAGCGCTCGCAGCGGATGCTCAGCCGAAAATCAGCTGATAAGCTGAAGCGTTCGGGTTCTTGATCCAACAGGCTGCGGATCAGGTCGGGTGAAACCCGGGTGCTGGCATGAAAGCGCAGGTTGAGGCGGCGGCCATCATATTCGAGCAGTTCGACGCATAACTCCTTGAGGATAATCCGCAGGCGCATGACACCGAGCAGCAATTCGCCCGGGGGTGGCAGGGCGCCGTAACGGTCCTGCAGTTCATCGGCAATATCGAAGATCTCGCGATCATCTTCAGCGCCCGCCAATTTTTGATAGAATTGCAGGCGCTGATTCGGGTCGGGGAGGTACTTTTCGGGGAGAAAAGCCGAAAGCCCGAGGCGGATCTCCGGGTCGATGCGCGCTTCGCATTCATGGCCGCGCAGCTTCTCAATCGTCTCTTCGAGCAGTTCGGTATAGAGTTCGAAACCGATCGCGGCGATCGGGCCCGATTGCTTGGCTCCGAGCAGGTCCCCCGCTCCGCGTAGCTCCAGGTCGTGACTGGCGATACGGAAGCCGGAACCGAGTTCGGTCAGCTCCTGCAGCACCTTGAGGCGTTCGCGGGCTTCGCGGGTCAGGGAGGCTTCGCCGGGGATCAGCAGGTAGGCGTAGGCGCGACGGTCCGAGCGCCCGACACGGCCACGCAACTGATAGAGCTGCGAGAGTCCGAAGCAGTCGGCGCGGTTGATTATAATCGTATTGGCGATAGGGATATCCAGCCCGTTCTCGATAATCGTCGAAGCCACCAGCAGGTTGCTGCGTCCCTCGATGAAATCGAGCATTACTCTTTCCAGCTCCTTTTCAGGCATCTGGCCGTGGCCGACCGCGATTTTGGCCTCGGGGACCAGCTGCTGCAGGTGTTCCGCCATGGCCCCAATCGTCTGGACCCGATTGTGGACAAAGTAGACCTGCCCGCCGCGGCGCAGTTCGCGCAGGATCGCCTCGCGGATCAGCTCATCATCGAAGCGTGTGACATAGGTGCGGATCGCCAGGCGGTCAATCGGCGGGGTCTCAATGACCGACAGGTCGCGCATGCCGGCCATACTCATATGCAGGGTGCGCGGGATCGGCGTGGCGGTCAGGGTCAGGGTGTCGACCTCGGCGCGCAGGCTTTTCAGCTTCTCTTTGTGGCTGACGCCGAAGCGCTGTTCCTCGTCGATGACCAGCAGACCCAGATCCTTGAAGCGGATATCACGTTGCAGCAGGCGATGGGTGCCGATGACAATATCGACCCGACCGCTCGCCATCCCTTCCAGAACCTTTTTGATCTCGGCCGGGGTGCGGAAACGCGAGATCATTTCGACCTGGACCGGAAAGTCCTTGAGGCGCTCACTGAAACTTTTCCAGTGCTGCTGGGCCAGCACCGTGGTCGGCACCAGCACCGCGACCTGTTTGCCATCAAGTACTGCCTTGGTCGCCGCGCGCAGGGCGACCTCGGTTTTGCCATAGCCGACATCCCCGCAGATCAGGCGATCCATCGGTTTGGGTGAGCACATGTCGGTGAGGGCGTCAATAATGGCCGCGGCCTGATCGGACGTCTCTTCGTAGGGGAAGGTCGCTTCGAATTCACGGAACAGGCGGTCTGGCGGGCTGAAGGCGAAGCCTTCACACAGCTCGCGGCGCGCATAAATTTCAAGCAGCTGACGGGCCAGCTCCTCAATCGCGGCGCGGGCCTTGAGGCGGGCCTTTTCCCAGCCCTGGCCACCCATCTTGTCGAGGCGCGGCTGGGCACCTTCGCCGCCGATATACTTCTGAACCTTTTCGATCCTCTCGACCGGCAGGTAGAGTTTGTCGGCGCCGGCGTATTCGAGATGCAGATAGTCCCCTTCGCTGCCGCCGGTCGTCAGGTGAATCAGTCCCAGATAACGTCCGACCCCGTGGTCGGTGTGGACGATAAAATCCTGTTCGCGTAGATCGGCCAGGCTCGAAAAGAGTTGCAGTGCCGACTTGCGCGTCTTCTTGCGGTGATGGCTGCGCTGGCCGAAGATCTCCTCTTCGGTGATAATGACCAGCCGATCGTAAGGCATGCGGAAGCCCGCCGAGAGTTCTCCGACCTGCAGCTGTGGTGCACCAGCGGGCAGGCGGCTCAGCTCTGTCTGTTGCCGTAAAGGCAGCTCCCAGCCGTTTTCGCGCAGCAACCCCTGCAGGCGTTGCGCCTGTCCCGATTGGCGGCAGACCAGCAAGATCCGCCAGTCCTCTTCGCTCCAGCCCTCGAGCCGTTCGAGCAGGGGGGCCAGCCCGTCCTGGCCCGGCGCCAGGCTGGCGCGCAGGTCAGAGTTGCCATTAATGTCGAAGTGGTAGCTCTGGCGCTGATCATCCAGCTGAAAAACCTGCAGGCGACTCAGCTCGATCCGGCGGTAGCGGCCGAAAGCCTGTTCAAGTTCGCTTGGATCAAGGTAAAGGGTTTGGCGTTTGACGTGGGGCAGTCGGTGTTCGAGTTGACGCTTTTCAGCGGCACGAATCTCGCCGCTGAAAAGGTCGATCTCCTGTTCGATCGCCGGGGGATCGTTGAAGATCAGGTCCGCCTCGGGGAGATAATCGAACAGGCTTTCGAGTCCGGGGTAGTTGAACGGCAGCAGAAAGGCGCGCCCCGGTGCAAGAATCCCCTCTTTCAGCTCTTCGCTGATCCCGTCCCGCAGGTTGCGCGGCAGCTCCAGTTCATCGCAGCGTTGTTTCAGCTTAAGGAGCAGGTGCTCAAGGTGCTCGCCGCTCAGGCAGAGTTCGCGCGAGGGGATCAGGCGCAGCTGTTTTAATTCGCCAGGCTCGGAGCGCTGACTGGTCGGATCAAAAGTGCGCATCCGCTCGATATAGTCGCCGTAAAAATCGAGGCGCACCGGCTGCTGGGCATCAGCCGGAAAGATATCGATAATGTCACCGCGCACCGCAAAGGAGCCCCGGTCTTCGACCAGCGCGACGGGTTGATAACCGAGATTCTGCAGTTGTTGCAGCAGCTCCTGCCGCGGATATTCATCTTCAAGTTTCAGAACCAGGGAGAGGCTGGCCAGAATCGGGCGCGGGATGACGCGCTGCATCAGGGCGCGGGCTGGCACGATCAGGGCGTCGATCTCCCCTTTGAGCAGCCGGACCAGGCTGTCCAGCCGGCTGGCTTCGATCTCGGGGTGCGGGGTCAGCGGATCGTAGGGGCCGAGCTCCCAATGCGGGAAGAGGGCAATACGCTCGGCTCTCGGAGCAAAAAACTGCAGATCGGTGCAGAGGCGCTGGGCCTCTTTCTGGCTGGAGCAGACCACGAACAGCGGGCGGGAGTTCCGGCCGAGGGTTTTGGAGAGCAGGGCGGCATCGCTGCTACCGTTAATGCCCAGAATTTCGAGTTGGCGGTGACGATCAGTAAAGCCATCAAGCAGGCTTTGAGCCGTCGCATAGTTGATGTGCTGAGAGAGTTCCTGATCCATGAAGGCCATCTTGCTGCGGCTCAGCCGCGGGGCGTTAATTAATCGCGGGGGACGGCGAGCATGCGATCGAGGGTGAGCCGGGCTTTTTCTGCCGTCAGGGGATCGACCGTCACACGCGGGCTCAGGGTTTCGAGGCATTTGAGCAGATCTTCGAGTGAGGTCAGCTTCATATTGGGGCAGATCAGTCCTTCGCTCGGCAGGATGAAGGTTTTGCCCGGATTCTGGGTACGCAGCCGGTAGAGGATACCCATCTCGGTGCCGACGATGAAGGTTGTGGCCGAACTGGCAGCGGCGTACTCGTACATCCCGCTGGTTGAACAGATATGGTCGGCCAGGGCAAGGATTTCGGGCGCGCATTCCGGGTGGGCCATGAAGATGGCGTCGGGGTGGTCGGCGCGGGCCTTTTCAATTTGTGCGACCTTCAGGCGTTCGTGGGTCGGGCAAAAGCCCTCCCAGATATGGCAGGTTTTGTCGACCTGGCTGGCGATGTAGCGCCCCAGGTTGCGGTCAGGGACCAGCAGAACCTCGTCGCAGTCGAGGGAGCGGACCACGTTGACTGCGTTGGAGCTGGTGCAGCAGATGTCGCTCTCGGCCTTGACTGCGGCGCTGGAATTGACGTAGGTCACGACCGTCGCCTTGGGGTGTTGTTTTTTAAGTTCGCGCAAGCCTTCAGGGGTGACCATGTCGGCCATCGGACAGCCGGCGTCATGGCGTGGAAGCAGTACGATTTTTTCGGGACTTAAGAGCGCTGCGCTTTCGGCCATGAAATGCACCCCGCAGAAAACGATGATCTGTTTGTCGGTGCGTGCGGCTTCAATCGAGAGGGCCAGGGAATCGCCGGTGATATGGGCGATCTCTTGAATTTCATCGCGTTGGTAGTTATGAGCCATCAGCAGGGCGTTGTGTTCCTCGGCCAGCTGAAGAATGCGTGCCTTGATCTGATCCTGAGTCATCTGAGCCAATTCCCTATGGTTTTCAGTGTCGGTTACAGGTCGCGAATGCTAGACCAAACCCCCTGATAAGTCAAACTTTTCGCCCCTGCACATCCGCTTGACAGAGGGCGTGACAACCCGCTATTCTCGCGCAGATTCGAGCCGGGTTCGTCCAGGTTGCGGATGCCTAGTATACTCTCCTTTCTGAAAGGATTACCATGTTTGGAATCGGTATGTCCGAACTGCTGCTGATCGGTGCCCTGGCGTTGATGGTGCTCGGTCCGAAAAAACTGCCTGAGCTGGCACGCGCCCTGGGCAAGGGCTTCGCCGAGTTCAAACGTGCGACCGAAGAGTTTAAAAATACCCTTCAGGAAGAGACCCGTGTTGCCGAGACCAAGGAGCGCCTGCTCAAGGACGGCAAGCTGACCCCGCCGGGGACCGAACGCTCCTATAACCCCTATGTCGATGGCGAGGTTGATCCCGAGAGCGATGCCAGCGTCGCCAACAAGGCCTCGGTCAGCACCCTCGAGACTGCCAAAACTGTGGACGAGAAAACACCCCAGGGACCTGTAGATCAGGAGCAGGCTGATGTTTGATTCCATGCCGCTCTCCGGGCATCTCGAAGAGTTGCGCAAACGCCTGATTATTGCCTCGGCCGCCTGGCTGGTGGCGTTTATTGGCTGTTATTCGGTGGCCGAAAAGTTGTTTAAAATCCTCTCTGCGCCGGTTCAGCAGGCGCTTCCCAAGGGGAGTTCGCTGGTCTTTATTCAGGCGACCGAGCCTTTTTTCACCTACCTCAAGGTGGCAGCGGTGGCCGGGCTGCTTGTCGCCATGCCGGTGATTTTGTGGCAACTTTGGGGTTTTGTCGCACCGGCGCTCTACAAGAATGAAAAGATTTTTGCCGTCCCCTTCGTGCTGGCCAGCTGCCTCTGTTTCGGACTCGGAACCTACTTCGGTTTTTCCTATGTGTTCCCGACGATTTTTACCTTTCTGGTCAACTTCGGCACGGGTGGCGGCGAGATCAACGCCATGTTGTCGATGGGCTCCTATTTGACTTTGTCGACCCGCCTGCTCTTCGCCTTCGGTCTGGTCTTCGAGCTGCCGATCATAATCTTTTTCCTCGCCCGAATGGGAGTGGTTGATTACAAATGGTTGTCTTCCAAGCGCAAGTACGCATTGGTTGTGGCTTTTGTGATCGGCGCGGTTCTGACCCCACCCGATGTCTTCTCGCAGGCGTCAATCGCCATCCCTTTTATTCTGTTGTACGAGGTCGGGATTATCGTGGCCCGTCTGTTCGGCAAAAAGAAGGTCGAAGCGGATCCTGAACTGGAAGATGACGAAGAAGACATCTGATCCTTTTCCGTTTAGAATATGCGCCATCCGCCCCAGGTTTCTGGAGCGGCTGGCGCATATTGACCGAATGCTCATCCCTGTTTTTCTCTACGTTCTTCTGTGCCGTGCCGTTAAACGCTGCGCGATTCCGGTATCTCCCCTATTTCGCTTCATGCTAATCTGCCATCCATGAATCTAGAAGACTACGGGTGGAACGAGAGCTTTGAGCAGGTGTTCAGCCCTTTTGCGGCACAAGGGCTGTTGCCGGCGCGCGTGTTTCGTGGTGAAAAGAATTATTTCCGGGTGATCTGTTCCCTCGGGGAATTAACTGTGCGTTTCGCCGGGAAGATGCGGCATAACGCCGAAGGACGGCAGGATCTGCCGGTGGTTGGCGACTGGGTCGCCATTGAGGCGCAGCCGGAAGCGGGGCGTGGCATGATCCACGCTATTCTCCCCCGGTTCTCCTCCTTTGCGCGCAATCTCCCCGGCCGGCGCAAGGGGAAGGGGCGCGAGCGCATCGAGCAGCAGGTGATCGCCGCCAACGTCGAGCGCGTGTTTATCGTTTGTGGCCTCGATCAGGATTTCAGTCTGCGGCGCATTGAACGCTACCTGACCCTGGTCAAGGCAGGGGGCGCTGAAGCGGTAGTGGTGTTGAACAAGGCGGACCTCAGTCATGATGTCGACAACCAAAGGCGGCAGGTGCTTGAGGTTGCGGCGGGTTCACCGGTTGAACTGCTGAGCGCCAAAGATCAGACGCAGGTCGCACAGCTCAAGGCTTATTCGCGCCCGGGAGAGACTCTGGCGCTGCTCGGCTCGTCCGGAGTCGGCAAATCGACTATCATTAACGCCCTGCTCGGTGACGAGCGCCAGAAGGTCGCCGCCGTCAGTGCGGGGATCGGCAAGGGGCGGCACACTACGACCCATCGCGAACTTTTTCTTCTGGATGGCGGTGGCGTCCTGATGGACAATCCCGGCATGCGTGAGCTGCATCTCTGGGGCGAAGAAGAGGATCTGGTCGAATCATTTGCCGAGATTGAAGCCCTGGCCCTGCAATGCCGTTTCTCCGACTGCGGACATCAATCTGAACCGGGTTGTGCGGTACAGGCAGCGGTTGTCTCATCGACCCTCGACGATCTCCGTCTGGCCAACTATCTGCGTTTGAAAGATGAACTCTCCCAGCTGCAACGACGGCGCTGATTTTCTCTATAAAGAGAAATATGCAGCTCTAACGTTGACCGGACCGCATTGCTGTCTTACGCTTACTGGTGGAGTCTGGGGGGACATTCGTCCGTTTTTTTTTGCGGGCCCTGCTTTTCGATCAGGATGAATGATGAAACTGAGAATTTTGGCGCTGGTGCTGTTGGTAGCTGCCGCAGTCGGCTGGTATCTTGCTGCGAATCTTGAGGAGTATTTCCCGGAGAATAAGCCCTTAAGTGTACTAAATGTCGTTCCGGAACCAGCGACTGAGTCTGAGAGCTCCCGTCTCCCGGTCCCTCCCCGCCATCCGGTTGTCCCGCTCGAGAGTCCGGCTGTCAGTGCTTCTGTCGAGCCTGAGGCGCTCCCTTTCCCCACGGATCTCGAGGGCGCGGATACCTATCTGAGGACCCGGTTACCTCAGTTGCTGAAGGACCAAAAGCTGCTATTGCTGCTCGATCTGAACTTTTTTATTCAGAAGCTGGTGCTCTTTGTTGATCATCTCCCGGAGCAGAGCATTCCCCGGCTGTACCTGCCGTTCGTCCCCCCCGAGCCGGGTTTTGTGACCAGCGGAAGTGGTGACCAACGCACCCTCGGCAAGACAAACATGCTGCGTTATCTGGCCTATGTCAAACTGGTTGAAATAATCCCGGATGAGGTCTTGCTGCGTCTCTATCGTGGGCTTTATCCCCTGTTTCAGCAGGCCTACCGTGAAGCTGGTGAACCCAGCGGCTATTTTAATGACCGTCTTATCGTTGCCATCGATGACCTTCTCGCGACCCCGGAGCCGCAGGAGCCCATAGCGCTCGTCCGTCATATCAACCGTTTCCGTTATGCCGATCCGGATCTGGAGTCCCGTTCAGCGGGGCAGAAGATTCTGCTGCGCATGGGAGTTGAAAATACCCGGCGCGTCAAACAGAAACTTCAAGGCCTGCGTGAGGCCCTGGTCCGAAAAGATTGGTAGCTTTCCGTCACTGCTGCTTTCCTGCGTCAAACCTCTCCCTCAGGAGGAGCTTGCAATTATTCCCAGATCGAGTAGTCTGGGAATAATTAATGATTTCTTAATGGGCTTGGGTTAATTGCCACGCTTTTGGGGGATGCCGGTGTTACGGAGCTGTCTACTACTTTTAGCCGGGATCATGCTGTTGACGGCAGCGCAGCCTTGCGCCGCCGAGACGAGTTATCGGGTTGGCATCTATCCGAATCCCCCCCTCTCATTCATGGATGATGCAGGGGCACCGAGCGGATTCTTTCCTGAACTTCTGGCAACCGCCAGTCGCAATCAGCCCTGGACTCTAAACTATGTCTCCTGCGAGTGGGCCGAATGTCTTGAACTCCTCAACCAGGGGAAGATCGACCTGCTTGGGCCGATCGCCTACACCTCTCAGCGTGCTGAACAGTTCGATTTTCTTAACACCACCCTGCTTTCAAACTGGGGTCAGGTCTTTGCCGCTCACTCCTCCCATATCTCTTCCATTCTTGACCTGAGTGGCAAGCGGGTTGCGGTTATTAATGCAGATGTTTTTCTGGAGGGTGCCGGCGGTCTGCGAGAACTGGCCACCAGCTTTGGTCTGAAGCTTCAGTTCATCCCCGTGCCGAACTATGCTGCCGCACTCCAGGCGGTCAAGGATCAGCGGGCCGATGCCGCATTAGTGAATCGGATCTTCGGCGCTTGGCATCAGGCGCAATTCGCGCTTGAACCGAGCTCGGTGCTGCTCAATCCGGTTGATATCCGCATGGCCTTTGCTCGCGGCAATGCCAGACCTCTAAAAGAGCAGCTGGAGTCTACTTTTGCCCGGTGGAAAAATTCAGAGGGCTCGCCTTATCATTTGTTACTCGGTAAATGGTTGTCACCCTCCAGTTTCGGAACGCATCTCCCTGCCTGGGTCTACCCCCTGGCCGTGGCGATTATTGTTCTGTTTTTTCTCATGTGGTTGGGGATTTATCAGACCCGCTGGCAGGTACAAATAAAGACGCGCCAAATCAAGCAGAAGAATGACCAGCTCGAAATCGAACTTGCTGCCAGGCACCGCATTGAAGCGGAACTGGTTGAACAATCAGAATTTTTACAGACGGTGATTGATGGTGTGACCGATCCGATCATGGTGATCTCACCCGAGTTCCAGCTGCTTATGATGAATCGGGTCGCCGCTGAGTGTCTGCCGGAACTGCCGCACAGGCAGAAGGACCTCTGCTGTTATCAACTCCTCCATCAAAGAGCCACCCCCTGTTCCGGGGATGACCACCCCTGCCCCCTGCATGAGGTCAAAACAACCGGCAAAACGGTCACTACCATTCATTGCCATTTTGTCGGGCAAGAGCGGCGTATTGTTGAGCTGACCGCATCGCCTATCTGGCATGCTGACGGTCGTCTGCGCGGCATGATTGAGGCTTCGCGCGACATCACCGCTCGGCTTAAGGTTGAAGAGTTGCTGGGTGAGAAGGAAAAGCGCCTGCAGCACATGGCGCATCACGACCCCTTGACCGGGCTGCCGAATCGTCTGCTGTTTGAGGACCGTTTGCGCCATGCGCTGGCAAAGGCGTTACGCAGACAACATAAAATGGCGCTGATGTTCATCGATCTTGATCGTTTCAAGAATATCAACGATACCCTGGGTCACGAGATCGGTGATCGTATGCTGGTGGAGGTCGGACACCGCTTGCGGGCTGCAGTGCGTGACGCGGATACCGTTGCCCGGTTAGGTGGTGACGAGTTTTTGATCCTGCTGGAGCAGGTCGACTGTTTTCAGACCGTTACCGCCATGGCGCAGAGGGTACGGGAGGAGTTGGGCCGCATCGCCGAAATCGACGGTTATCAGCTGGTGGCGACCGGTAGCATCGGGATCAGCATCTTTCCGGATGATGCCGGGAGCGCTGAGGATCTGATCAAATGCGCCGATGTCGCCATGTATCACGCCAAGAATGAGGGGAAGGATAACTACCAGTTCTACACCTCGCGTATGAACGCGCGTGCGCATGAAATGTTGCTGCTGGAGAGTGATCTGCGGCAGGCCCTCGAAGAGGGGCAATTCTGCCTCTATTACCAGCCACAGGTCGAACTGGCGACCGGTAAACTGATGGGGGTCGAAGCGCTGGTGCGGTGGATTCACCCTTTGCAGGGGTTGGTGCCACCGGACGATTTTATTCCACTGGCCGAAGAGACCGGACTGATCGTACCGATCGGTGAGTGGGTGCTGCGCGAGGCTTGTCGTCAGCAGGTCGCATGGAAACGGCAGGGGTTTTTCCCGCTACGCATGGCGGTAAATATCTCCGGTCGCCAATTGAAACATTCCGGGTTCATCGAGACCGTCGATCTGATCCTGACCGAAACAGGGATTACGCCGGCAGATCTGGAACTGGAAATTACCGAGAGCATCATCATGCGTGATGTAAAGTCGACGATTATGGAGCTGACCGATCTGCGCATGCGCGGCATCCGGCTTTCGGTTGACGACTTCGGTACCGGATACTCCTCGCTCAGTTATCTGAATCGCTTCCCGGTGGATCAACTGAAAATAGACCACTCCTTCATTTTCCGTCTGGTCGATGAAAAGGAGCCGGCGATGATCGTCGACGCGATCATCGCTCTAGGTCGCAGCATGAATCTGGAAGTGATCGCCGAGGGGATTGAATCACAGCAGCAGATCGATATTCTTTCCCGCCGTGGATGTCAGCTCGGGCAGGGGTACCTCTTCAGTCGGCCGATCCCTGAAGCCGAACTGCGCGAAAAGTTTCTCACGCCTGTGTTCAGTCAAAATGCAGGGGATTCGCCCTGCTTTCGGTTTAACTTTCCCGGCGCTGGAGCCTGATTTTTCTGCCGTTTCAGCCCGATTTGCTGCGCACACTCTCTATCTTGTCGGCCATGCTCTGGGCACGGTCTGTACGGCTCCCCAGTTTGATCGTGGTCGTAATGCGTGGGGCCCCCATCTCATGAACCCGTTCATGGCAGCGCCGGATCGCCATGAAAACCTCATCATATTCCCCCTCAATATTGGTACCGTAGGCATGCAGGGCTAAGTTTAACCCTGCTTCTTCAAGCACCTCCTGACAAGCGACGATATAAGGGGAGACCGAGACTCCGACCCCCATGGGTACCAGGCAAAGATCGACAATGATCTGCATCTGAAAGCTCCTGCGTGAAAATGGTTAATATAGCTTACCTGCCCAGCTGTTGTGAGAACTGGGCAGGGTCGGTCACGGGCCTGCCGCAGGCGTGATTTTCACACAGGTAGGCGGTGGTCAGGCCGTTTATCTGGTGCATGTCGCGGGTGAAAGGCGCGAGAACTGTCAGGGGATCGGGTTCTTCCGCCTCGACAAACAGCAACGACGTCAGGGTCGGATCGGCCTTGCGCAGAATCTCCAGCATCTCCCTGGTGTGTGGGTCAGCTCTTTGGCCAATGATCACCAGTTCACGGCTCTTGCCCAGCAGGCGCTCGGCGGCAGAGAGCAGATGCGGAAAGCCTTGCGGGTAACGTTTGACCTCGCTGGTTGCGCCCTCGAGCAGCCGAGCGGCACGCTCTGACCATTTGACGTCGCCGGTGAGCTGGGCGAGACGTGCCGCGACTTCCAGCGCGATGGATGGGGTTGAGGGGATCGCGCCGTCGTAGCGTTCGCTGGTGCGTTGCGGCAGCTCTTTCAGGTCGGCGCTGGTGTAGATGGTGCCGTTGCCGGCGAATTCGTCGAACAGAATGTCGGCCAGCGCCAGCGCCTGTTGCAAGCGCCGTGGATCGAGATCGGCGTGGTAAAGGTCGAGCAGTCCGCGCGCGAGATAGGCATAGTCCTCGGCGAAAGCGTTTATGGCCGCCTGTCCGTTGCGCCAGCGGCGCAGCAGGTGGCCATCCGCCTTACGCAGCTTTGTCAAAACGAAATCCGCGGTCTCGTTCGCTATCTTCAGAAGCTCATCGCTCCGGAGAATGGTTCCCCCTTTGCTGAAGGCTGAAATCACCATGCCGTTCCAGGCGGTCAGCACCTTGTCGTCGCGAAAGGGTTGGGGGCGGTGTTCACGGAGTCGCATCAGCTCTGTGCGGTCGGCATCAAGTTCGGTGCTCAGGTCCGCGGCTGACATGTCAAACTCTTTGGCCCAGACGGCAATCGGTCTGGTGCGATGCAGAATATTGTTGCCGCTTACGGCCCCGGTTGTTTCGTCGGGAAAATTCCCTGGGGTGGTCACCCCGAAATACTGCACAAAGCGTGCTCCGCGCTCCGGCCCAAGAACCTCCAGTAACTCCTTTTCCGTCCACAGATAAGTGCTCCCCTCGGCCTTTTCAGTGTCGGCGTCTTCAGCCGAATAGAAGCCGCCCTGCGGATTGCGCATCTGGTCCTGCAGATAGCTGAAGATTTCGCGGGCGGTGGCGGCATAGTCGGGCTTGCCGGTCACCTGAAACGCCTCGAGGTAGACCTCTGCCACACCCGCCTGATCGTAGAGCATCTTCTCAAAATGCGGCACCAGCCACTTTTTATCGGTGGAGTAGCGGTGGAAACCGTAACCGAGCTGGTCATAAATGCCCCCGTCGCGCATGGCGCTGAGCGTGGTTTCAACCATTGCCAGCAGTTGCGGGTTGCGGTCGATCCGGTAGCGTTGCAGTAAAAAGCTCAGCTGATGCGGACGCGGGAATTTGGGCGCCGCGCCGAAGCCGCCATCTTTGGCATCAAACTCGGAGCGCATCTGTCCGACCGCCTGCTCAATCAAGACCGGATCAAACGCCTGCGCTGCAGACTGTGGCGCCATGCTGACCAAAAACTGACGGGCGTCATGTTCGAGTTGCTGCGGATGATCGGTCCAGGCTGCGGCGATCTGCGGGAGCAGATCAACCATGCCGGGACGGTTATAACGTCCCGTCTTCGGCAGGTAGGTCGCGGCGAAGAGCGGCACCTTGTCCGGGGTCATGATGATCGTCAGTGGCCAGCCGCCCTGACCTGTCAATCTGGTTGCGACCTGCATGTAAAACTGATCGATGTCGGGGCGTTCTTCGCGGTCGACCTTGATCGCCACGAAGTCCTTGTTCAGGAGTTTTGCGACCTCGGTATCCTCGAAGCTTTCATGTTCCATCACATGACACCAGTGACAGGTCGAGTAGCCGATGGAGAGAAAAATCAGGCGCCGCTCTTTTTCGGCCAGAGCAAAGGCTTCTTCCGACCAGGGGAACCATTCGACCGGGTTGTCGGCATGCTGCAGCAGGTAGGGGCTCTGTTCCAGCCTCAGCCGGTTGCCCAGAGCCGCTTGCGGCGCTACGCCCAGCAGGATTGAGGCAAGACACAGAGGAGAGATAAAGGGATAAAATGACATGAAGTCTCCAGAGAAAGGGTTCTGCTAATTATAACCACTCTCGTCGTCAATATGCCAAGGCCCCGTCATTTTTTACGCAGATCTCAGGGTTTTAAATTTTCTCAATAAAAATGAATGTCTTCATATTGGCTTAAGGTCGTTTGAGCAACCTGCAGTTCACGAAAGGGGTTAACGCTTGACATGGGAGCTATTGGCCCCTGCCGCGCCCTGCGTGAATCATCGAACCGGCGTTTCGGGACATTCAATCTGGTTGCGCTTACTTCAGGAGAAAAAAATGAAAAACTTATTGCTTAGAGTGCCAGAAATAACCCTCATGTTCTGGGTGGTAAAAGTGCTGTCAACCACGGTCGGTGAAACCGGGGCAGATTTTCTTTCTGACAGGCTTGGCCTCGGATTGAATGGCACGACTCTGGTTATGAGTGTTTTATTGGCGGTCTTCCTCGTTATTCAGCTCAGATTAAAGCGCTATGTCCCTGCGAGTTACTGGACGGTTGTGGTGTTGATGAGTGTCGTCGGTACTCTCATTACCGATATGTTTGTTGAAAATTTTGGCGTCAGCCTGTTAACCCTGAGTATTGTGTTCACCATAACTATGCTTGCTGGTTTTGCTGTCTGGTATAAGTCCGAAAAAACACTCTCAATTCACTCCATAGATACAAACAAAAGAGAAGTTTATTACTGGATAATCATTTTACTGGCGTTCGCCCTCGGGACAGGCGCCGGCGATCTTATTTCTGAAGGTATCAACCTGGGCTACGGGGTTGCGCTGCTGACCTTTTCCCTGTCAATAGCGGTAGTAGCATTCGGTTATTATGGCCTGAAATTGAATAGTACCCTGACCTTTTGGGTGGTTTTTATTCTGACCCGACCCCTTGGGGCCTCTATCGGTGATTTCTTGATCCAGACGAAAGTCGATGGCGGGCTGGGATTCGGTATGACCCCGGTGAATGTTATTTTTCTCACCGTGATTGTCAGCCTGGTTTTCTTTATGACCCTCAAAGCAAGATCCTCCGTCGCCACAATTGAAGTTACCAATGGTGCGGATAGCTAACGCGCAATTCTTTTTTGCCCAGCACAAGAGCAGCCTTTGCCATGCGAAGGCTGCTCTTGTTTTATTTCCGCAGCATCGTCTCTTTCCGTTCCGAAAGAGACTCTCCATGCAGACCTGAACGTTCAGCATCAAAGGTTTCGTAATTCTTCGACGACCGGGCGATGTGATACCTGCCTTATGATCCAGGTCGCAAGAATTGTTGAGACAATCGCGACCACCGCCAATAGCGACAAATAGCTACAGGGGATATAGAGGTGTTCAGGCGGCGGATCAAACACCGCCGTTAAAACCTTCACCAGAATCTGTGCGATCCCCAACCCGAGGAAGGTACCGATAACGCCGCCGCCGACCAGGATCAGTAAAATTTCACTCCAGATGAAAGCTCCCAGCTGCCGGCTGCTGGCGCCCAGTGCCTCAAGGATGGCGAAATTACGGCGGCGTTCGGTCAGACCGAGCGCCAGAATCAACCCGGTCGCTCCCATGACCAGGAAGAGCGCGAGAATCAGTTCCAGGCGCGTGAGGCCGTGCAGATCAACGGAGGTTAGGCTGGAGCTGATCAGCCGCTGTGCCGAACCGAGATCGGTCACCTTGACCCCGGCCAGGGAGGAGACCGTCTTGCGCGCCTCAGCCGCCAGCTGGGCGGCGTCACCAGCGGTGCGGATCAGGACGATTTCCTGAGCTGTGATCCCGGTCTGGCGGGTGAGGTAGTCAGCATTCGCCACCAGAAAAGAATCCTTGGGCGCGGTGGGGAATTCACGGACGACCCCGATAAAGTGAAAGGGGATCAAATGATATTGGTGATCTGTCGCCAGCTGTAAGCGCAGATTTAATTGATCCCCCGGCCGGAGTTGAAAATCTCTGCGCGTCTCTTCCGAGACCAGCAGACCATCAGGATTTTTGGCCAGCAGCGCCAGCGTGGCTTTGGCATTGCCGCCGGCAAAATAGGCGTTGGACATCGGGGTCGCAGTGCCGATCTGGTCGGGGTTGATGCCGTAGATGTCCTGTAGGTCCTTGCCGACATAGGCAAACCGGTGCAGCATCGGTTGGATTGCGGCGACACCGGGCAGGGCTTTGAGCTCGGCGAGTTTGCTGCCGGGAGGCGCGGCGCTGGAGCCCTTGATCGCGACATCGGCGCCGTTGGTCAGTTCGGCATCGACGCGTGACTGGAAATTATAGGTGGTGTTGAAGGTGGCGGTGGAAACGGCAAACGAGATCGCCAGGGCGACCATGATCATCCCCCGGCTGATAAGCCGACGTTGACGGATCAATGACGCCACCACCGGCCCGGTCAGATTGGGCGCTAGGGGTCGCAGCAGCCGGAGCAGGATCTGTCGGCCATGTTCAAGGCTGTCCTCTCCCAACCGGGCGGCTAACAGGATGCCGCCGATCCAGAGGCAGAGTGGGGCAATAAAGGCTTCATAGTGGACAGATATTTGCGCGACGCCTTCGGGCGCCAGTACCACCTGATAGCCGGAGCTGGCCGTCCGCCAGTATTCAAAAAAGGCCAACCCCAGAAGAATGATATCCAGCCAGGTTTTCTGCCACAGGGGTTTGCCGGAACGCCGCAAGAGATCCCGCGAGGCGGCGACGCTGAAATGGCGGGCCTGCTGCCAGGCCGGATAGAGGGTGCTGATCAGGGCCAGAAGAAAACCTGCCAGTGATGCTCCGGCCAGCCAGCCCAGCGACTCACTGCTGTCTGCGCCAACTTGAGTCATTGTACCGGCCAGCAGGAATAAAATTCCCCCGCAAACCACCCCGCCGATCCCGACAATTGTGCTCTCCCCCAACTCAAATTTCAAAATCTGTCGGCGAGAAGCGCCGCGCACACGCAGCAGGCTTTGTTGGTGGAGGCGGTGTTTTTTACCCGAAGCCGCCACCGACAGGGTCAGGAGGATGGCTAATAATGCTCCGGGCAGACCGAGAAACAGAAAGAGGACCCGTGCATACATGGCATCGGCCCGCGTGCCGGCCAGGCGGGCGGCAAGGTTGTCGGCCACGCTGATGCCGCCTGAATTACGGGCCTCAAGATTATTGGCCAGATGTTTGACGGTCAGATAGGCATCATTCGGGTTGGTGGGGAGATCATGTCCTATTTTGACATGGTACTGGGTGCTGACTGTGTCCGGACTGCTGCTGGCCTGGGGGTCGAACAGACGGTGCCATTGCGTCCCGGGGAGCAGCAGGACATTGTCCGGCGGCGCGGTAGGAGCGGTCCCGGCTAAAGCACCCACCACCTGGAAGAGCGCATCGGCATCGGGGAGATCAACGATACCCGCAATGGTCACCGCGACCGGGGGCAAATCGATCCGCTTGATCAGCACCCTGTCGCCCGCCTTGACATGCAGATTTGCGGCGGTTTGCTGGGCGACCAGAACCCCTTGCCGGGCGCCGGTCAGCGGCCTGATCTCGGAGGGAAAGGCTTGGCGATAGGCGTCGCTTATACCAAGCACCTGACCTGGTCCCGTGGTTTGCACCGTACCGTCGGTACTGGCCTCAAAGCCAGCCGTATCCGCATAGGTCACCTGCTGCAACGCCGTATAGCGGGTGGTTTTTGCCAGGGTATCGGTAAAAGCGGCCACCGAAGTATCGCCGGATACCAGCACCTGCCAATCGATGGGGACATCGCCGATGGCGCGTTTTGTCATGCTCACGGAGCTTGAGGCGATGAAGGTCCCTAAAGCTGCAAGGGTGGCAATTGTCAGGCCGATTCCGGCCATAGTGGCCAGCAGGCGTTCCGGGCGGTAGGTCAGCAGACCCTTCAGCCAGCAGGTGATAAATCTCATGGTTTGACCTCCATCATTCCATGCTGGATATGCCATTGAATGCGCATATGCTCGGCAATGGCAGGATCGTGGGTGGCGACAATCAGGCTGGTGTCGGTCTCGGCAATCGCTGCCAGCAGGGTCGTAAACAGATGTTGGGCCGTAGGGTGGTCGAGCTGTCCGGTTGGTTCATCGGCCAATATCAGTTGCGGCCGGGCGGCCAGGGTTCTGGCCACCGCGACCCGCTGGGCCTGTCCGCCGGAAAGTTCTTCCGGCAGCTTGTCGATCAGTGCCGCCATTTCCAGATCTCTCAGGGTTTTTTCTGCTGCCATGCGGGCCGCCGCCGGGGTTATCCCCTGCAGCAGGAGCGGCAGCTCGACATTTTCGACCACCGTGAGGGGGGCTAGCAGGCTTTGGGATTGAAAGATAAAGCCGACCTTTTCCGGGCGAAGCTCCGATTTTTTGCCCAACCCGGGCCATGAGATGCTGCCTGATGTCGGGGCATCGAGTCCGCCGATCAGATGCAATAAAGTCGATTTGCCACTGCCGGAAGCGCCGACCACAGCAATATGGTCGCCGGGGGCAACGCTGCAGGTGATGGCGGTCAGTGCCGCCACCGAGATGCCGCCCTGAGTATAGGTGCGGCCAAGGTTATCCAGGTTGACAAGGTCAGGCATGAGTGACAATCCTCCCATCAAAAAGGTGGATAATCCGGTCGGCATAGTTTGCCACGGCGTTGCTGTGGGTTACCGCCAGAATAGCCCCGCCATTTTTTCGGTAGCGATCCAGCAAGGCGAGAATCTGCGCTTCGATCTCAGCGTCAACCTCACCGGTCGGCTCATCGGCCAGCAGGACTTGCGGCCGGGTGGCCAGGGCGACGGCCAGCCCCGCGCGGGCCGCTTCCCCGCCGGAGATCTGGGCGGGGCGTGCCTGCCGCCGATGCTCCAGACCGACCATCTTAAGCAGCTCGTCTAAATACGGCTGATCAACTTTGGCGGCCAGCACCATGGGCAAGCGAATATTGTCTTCGACCGACAGATGGTCCAGCAGGTTTCCCGATTGGAGCATGATCCCGATATTGCCAACGCGCGCGGCGGCCCGCTCGGCCTCCGAGCGTCGGGTCAGACGCTGGCCCGCAACGGTCACATAGCCGCCGTCCGGCTCGTCCAGCCCAGCCAGGCAGGCAAGCAGGGTGGATTTGCCGCTCCCCGAAGGGCCCTGCGCGGCGATGAACTCGCCGGCCTCCAGCGCCAGGCTCACCCCCTTCAGGGCGAGGGTCTCTTCCTCTTCAATATGGTAGAAGCGGTACAGGTCAAAGGCCTCAAGAACCCTCATATTACCTCCAGTTGAAGCTGCGTGAGATGAGACGCCACTGATCAACATTGTCCGCGCCCAGCGGAGCCCAGAGTCTGAGTTCCGCCAGCTTGCCGTTGTGGTAGTAGAAATAGCTGCTGTTTTCGAGGCGGACCTGTTTATTGATGACCGGATCCGGTTCTGAATTTGATTCATAGCGCATCAGTATGGCTGGCTGGTTGGAAAGCCTTACCGTTTTGATCTGCTTCATGATGACGGCTCTGCCGGTCTGCTTCAGCCTGGTGGCCTGGTTGTTATAGATGTCGCGTTTGTCAGGTAATTTATCTGCCTTGGTGATCGTCACCGACAATCCGTTCAGTTTGTCCTGAAAGGTAACGGCATGTTCACTGGTTGTCCGGGCCCAGCCTTCCGGAACTGAAAGTCGGTAGCCTGCTTGCGATGAGGAGTAGGGGACAAACACCTGGCTGTCCGGGATATCGCCAGGAGGATTTTTTTCCGCTGCGACCGGCAACTCTGAGCGCCTGCTGTCCATGCGCGGGGAACTGGCAGCCGGGTTGTCACTCGCCCAGACCCGGCCTGTCTCGCCGTAGCCGCTCATGCCCGCGACCAGGGCAAGAGCAATAAGAAATGATAATTTTGTTTTCGATTTTTTTGTCTTCGAGGTCATTTTCAGTCCCTTTCTTTTGCTATACAGCGTTGTCCGGATTGAACATCAGAAGACCAGGGTCAATGACAGACATCCAGAATTTTGAATATTGTTTTACAGGGAACAACTTAACTCAGACTGAAGGGATTTCCCCGGGTCGAACCTGCGGCTTATTTCTCCTCCCCTTCGGTATATTCGTAACCTGAACCATTCGGAGGACCTTTGCTCAATATAAGCAGCGTTCATATTCACTTAAGGTTGGCTTTTTAATCTGGCCCTGAGAAATGGGGGATACCCTGTTTTTCGTCGAGCAGGGGGTGTTTTTGGGTTGGGTATGTTTTTCCTCGTGGTTGCGCATCACCTGGGGGTAAGGAATAAAACGACATGAACGATGACTTGACCGACAAAATTCACTTCTCTGCCTTCGCTATGGCCCGGATAATCCATCCGGCTGAAAATGCTCACTATAAATTTAAAAGAGTCCGATTTTTATTGCGGAGCCTGCTTTACCGCCGCGTTCTCAAGCAGATGTTTTTTCTTTTTCAGGAAGAACGGTTGAGAACCCTGCCAGAGAAACATCGAGAACTCCTGGACAAGACCTTACGCCCCTATCAGATTGCCAATTCCAGTGCCCGCGTGCGGGCGCAGAGGGTGGAGGAACATTATCGTCTTCTGCTGCGGCGCTACCCGAATCTTATCGAGCCGTTATTCCTTGAGTCCGGGATCGAGCTCGGCCGTTATCCCGACAATTTTAATCGCGTCATCCTGCGTTACGATGGGGTTTTCCGCAGGGAAGGGGAGCTGGTGCTCTCGGTCGTGGATGAAGCGGGGAAGCGACTCTATAGTTGTGCGTTTTCTCTGGCCGGGACAGCAGAGCAGCTTCATCTCATCATCGGGTCGGTGCAGGGACCTGAACCTGCGGTTGACCAGGCTCAGGAGAAGGTCCGCATCATGACCAAGGGGGCCTACGGGTTAAGGCCAAAATCCCTTGTTGTCCTGGGTGTCTTGATGATTGCAAAAGCGCTGGGGGCCGAGCAGGTCATGGCGGTCAAGAAGAATGCCCATGTGTTTCAGGCCAAACGGTACAGTAAAAAACAAAAAGGGAAGGTCCAGCTTGATTATGATGAGCTGTGGTCTGAATTTGAAGCCCGGGATGTTGATTCCAATTTCGTTCTGCTACCTCAGCTGACACGAAAACCGCTCGAAGAAATTGTGTCAAAAAAACGGTCCATGTATCGGCGTCGTTATGAATGGCTGGATACTTTTGCGGCTAATATTTACTCCCTTTTCGGAACAGTTACAGGTTGAGATCGAGTCCATTCCTTGCGTTTCTGTTGAATCCTTAGAAAGAAAAACTGGAGTATTTGAATGAAGCAATTATTTTCCACTTTTGTGGTTCTTGTATTTTTATTTTCTGCAGATATCAGCATGGCCGGACCCTTAGGAAATTCGGATCCCGTTGATAGTTCGTCAAATAAAAAGTTTACCCTGTACCTGGGGCAAATAGGTGGAGAAATGCCGGGCATAAACAATATAGGGCTTAAGCCAAAAGCCATCATCGGAATCAAGGGCGAATTGGATTTTAAACATTTTATTAACAATATAGACATACATGCACTTTATGGCGACAAGCAAACCGGAACCGGGTTTAAAAAAAACAGCATGCTGGAACTCAGGGGGAAGTTAACTTCTCTGTATCCGCTCTATAAAAAAGAGACCTATGAATCATTTAACCTTGGTCTTTACGGCTCTTTTGCTCTGCCCTTTAAATCTGAGAAACCTTCTACGCTTTTCCCTGGTGTCGATTATTCCGATGAAGAGTCAGAACAACTGTCAAAAGAAGTACTTCTCGGTGCCGATATAAATTTCAGATTCACTTATGACAAAATTGATTCCTCCCTCCATACCATCCTGTTTTTTTATGGGAAGAAGGTCGCACCAAATCTTTTGGCCTATAAGCCGCTCTATAAAATAGAATGGGATAATAACTTTTATTTATTGGGAACGATAGATAACCCCAAACTCGAGCTTTCAACTTCGATGCAATTCTGGTTTGCGAGGAAAGCGGGGGTGTCTTTGTTTAATGCCCATGACGGTCTCGGGGGCACGAAACGCGAATTCGATTACGATCTTAAATTGCGTTACTATTTTTTTAAAAACATAGATACGTATGTCAATGCGTATGGCTTCAATAACCTTAATCGCGGCAACAGCGCCAGTTCCCCATATGGCTTCAAGGATGGTTACGGCGTCGGGGTCGAGTATCACTTTTAATTCTCATCTTTTGGGAAATGGTCAAAGGGTGCGACGGTTTTAGCTTGATAGTGGTATTTCCGTTTTTCTGTGTTTCAGTAACTGGCATCAGAGCGTTTTTTCCGCAGGCAACAGGGAGTACCCGCTATCCGACCGAAGCCTCCCTTCATATTGACTTAATGTTTCGTCTTTATATTTCGCCTGAAGAAGCCCGAAATCGTAACCCCTCACAATGCGAAGCGGGCTTCTTTACCCCCCTTGAAAGGCCTGTCACCTGAGGGTGACAGGCCTTTTGAAAATTGAATCCTCGATTTCAATATGCAGGATTCAAACTTTGAAAGAGACGAGAGTCAAAGGAGAATATAAAAATGAAGAAAATCGCGATTTTGGGTTTGCTGACGTTGATCCTGGCCACGGCGACAATGACCGTGAAGGCCTGGGCCGATGAGAATAATGCAAAAAATGACAAGGCTCTGGCTGAGGCCAGGATCACCTTGAACCAGGCTGTCAGCGGTGCCCTGGCGGTCGTTCCAGGTAAGGCGATTAGTGCCGAGCTGGACGACGAAGATGCCACCGCTGTTTACCGGGTGGAAATTGTCAGCCATGAGAAAACCTACAGGGTGACACTCGACACGCAAAACGGTAAGGTTCTAGCGAAACAACTCGACACAGCAGATAATGACCACGACGGTGACAAAAACGATAAAAAAGATAAGGATTGATTCTTTGCGGGCCGGGGCAAAAGCTCCGGCCCATTTCTTTGTTCGCTCGATAGGCTATGCTTAGGGCTTGGCTGCGTCCCTGATGGATGTAATGCGAGGTTTTTATAGATGAGAATTCTGCTGGTTGAAGATGACGCCATGATCGCTATTGCCGTTCGTCAGGGTCTGATAATTGAAGGTTATGCCGTTGATTGGGCCCAGGACGCGGCTGACGCTGAACTGGCACTTGAAACCGAGGACTATGAACTGGTGCTGCTCGATCTGGGGTTACCCGATCGCTCAGGGTTGGAGGTGCTGGCCGATTTGCGTAAAAAAGGGAATGCGGTCGCCGTGCTGATTCTGACCGCCCGCGATGCCGTTGCGGACAGGATTGCCGGGCTGGACACCGGGGCCGATGATTATCTGGTGAAACCTTTCGATCTCGATGAACTCAGCGCGCGTATCCGGGCAGTGCAAAGACGCCAGCAGGGACGTGCCGAACCGCTGCTGTGCCATGGGACGTTGTGCCTTAATCCCGCCAGCCACAAATGCACCTTAAATGGGCTTGAAATTACCCTTTCCGCTAAAGAATTTTCGCTGTTACAGGCCCTGATTGACCGTCCTGGTGCGGTACTTTCGCGGGCCCAGCTCGAAGAGAAGCTCTACAGCTGGGGGAGTGAAATCGAAAGTAATGCCATCGAGGTGCATATCCATAACCTGCGCAAAAAACTTGGAGCCGATGCCATTCGGACCCTGCGCGGGGTCGGTTATCTGCTGGGGAATCTGAAATGAATTCGATCCGTAAAAAACTGTTGCGCTGGCTGCTGATCGGTCAACTGATCGCCATTGTGACGAGCAGCGGGCTCACTTTTTTTTATGTGCGCGGTGAATTGGCCAATCTGTTTGATGACCGCCTGCGCCAACTGGCCTACAGCGTGTCT
Source organism: Geopsychrobacter electrodiphilus DSM 16401 (assembly GCF_000384395.1). NCBI lineage: Bacteria > Pseudomonadati > Thermodesulfobacteriota > Desulfuromonadia > Desulfuromonadales > Geopsychrobacteraceae > Geopsychrobacter > Geopsychrobacter electrodiphilus. Next base: position 3,388,822 of record NZ_ARWE01000001.1, on the reverse strand, counting down.
GCAACAGGGGAGTTTCTCCCGCCCCCTCTGACTAGCCTCCAGGACAATGATGATGATTTTGTCATTCAGGTCTGGCGGGGTGACGGCTCATTGCTGACGAACATCAACCGCAAGGAAGGTGCTCCGAACCTGGCAGAAGAGGGCTTCAGTACCCATCTTTCAAACAAGATGCTGTGGCGCAGTTTTGTCTTGCGTCGCGGTGACCGTTTGATTCAGACCAGCCAGCCCTATTCGGATCGACTCGAGATGAGCACCGGCATCGCGCTGGGTGCGGTTGCCCCGGTTATTGTGCTGGTCTTTGTACTTGGCATTCTGGTCTGGGTCAGTGTGGGACTCGGCTTACGCCCCTTAAAAGAGATAACACGCGCTCTTGGCCTCAGGCGTCCTTACGCCCTCACTCCGCTCCTCATGCAGGATGCACCAGAAGAGATCAAGCCTCTGATTGACGCCTTGAATGACCTGCTGAAACGGCTCGGCGAGGCCCTGGATGGACAGCGTAAATTCATTGCCGATGCCGCACACGAACTGCGCACCCCGTTGGCGGCCGTGCAGCTACAGGCCCAGCTTTTAGAACGCGTCTCCAGCGTGGAGAAAAAAACGGCGGCTCTCGAACAGATTCGCGCCGGCACCTCGCGCGCCAGCCATCTGGTAACACAGCTTTTGACCCTGGCGCGGATGGAACCCGAAGATTGGCAACGCCCCTTTACCCGGGTCGATCTGAGTGCTTTGATGAAGTCGGTGGTGACGGACCATTCTTCGGCGGCATTAAATCGGCAGATTGATCTCGGCGTTGGTCGGGATGAAGCCCTGTTTATCAAAGGTGACACCGAAAGCCTGCGGATCATGCTGGGTAACCTGGTCGATAACGCCGTCCGCTATACACCCGAAGGGGGGCGCGTCGATGTGACCTTAAGTCGGTTTGAAAATTTTGCTCAATTTGAGATCCAGGACAACGGCCAGGGAATCCCCGACGCAGAGCGCGTCCAGGTCTTCGCGCGGTTTTACCGCCGCCCCGGGACTTCCGAACTGGGCAGCGGCCTGGGCCTGGCGATTGTTCAGGAAGTGGTCACACGTCACCATGGCGAAATCACCCTCGCTGACGCCGAACAGCAGAACGGGTTGAGAGTATTGGTGAGGCTGCCACTTGATACCGAATTCACTTAGGGCGTAAACTATTGCGTTTCTGGGACGATCAATCAAAAAAAACCGAGGCGGTGTGTCACTGTGACCTGATCAGCTTCGGCGGGTTTAAAGAAAAGAAGGAAAATTGCATGTCTGTATCAACCAAATTTGCGCGTTTTTGCGGCCCACTGGCGCCGTCGGTGTTTTTCATCCTTGAATCCATGCTGGTGCTGAGTCTGTTCCGTATCGCCTTTATTATCTGGCTCTGGCCACGGGTTTCGGCGGTTGACGGCCTCTGGCCGGTACTCGGTTTCGGCTTGCGCTTTGACCTGATTGTCATCTGCTTTGCCATTGCCCTGCCGGTGGTTTGTAGCCTGCTCCTCCCTGATTTTCCGACCCTGCGACGCTATTTTCGCCGCGTAGAGGCAGCTTTTCTCTCTCTGTGCTTCGGAATTTTCGTTTATATGGAAACGGCCACGCCCTCTTACATCAACCAGTATGACAGCCGACCGGGGCGGCTTTTTTTTGAATATCTGAATCATCCCAAAGAAGTCTTCGGAACCCTTTGGGCCAGTTACAAGTTGCAACTTTTTATCGGCCTGGCGCTCTTGATTCTGGCCATCTGGCTCAGTCTGAGAACCATGCTCAGGCTGGGGGAACAACAGAGCCATTGGCGGCTGCGCTGGCGCCTGCTGGCGTTTCCCCTCTGTGGGGTCCTCATCTTTCTCGGTGCGCGCTCCAGTCTCGATCACCGCCCGGCGAATCTCAGCACCGCTTCCTTTTCTGTCGATCAGCTGGTCAATCGCCTGGGCGTCAGTTCGACCTACTCGCTGCTTTATGCGGTGCAGAACATTCACAATGAAGGCCGGGCGGATCGGCTCTATCCGAAAATGCCCGTCGCCGAAATGTTCAGTCAGCTGTATAGCTATATGAACCTGCCGTCCACGGCCTTCCCCGACAAAGACATCCCCACCTACCACCGCCAGGACCCGCTGCAGCAGCTGGCACGCCCGCGCAATGTGGTCATCATCCTCGAGGAGAGCCTCGGTGCCGATTTCGTCGGATCTCTTGGCGGCGAAGACTGGACTCCGCAGCTGGACAAACTGCGTCACGAGGGGATCTGGTTCGAAAACATGTATGCCACCGGGACGCGCTCGGTGCGCGGCATCGAAGCGACGACCGCCGGGCTGCTCCCTTCGCCCGGACGTAGCGTGGTCAAACTCGGCCTGGCGCAACGGCACTTCTTTACCCTGGCGCAGCTGTTTAAACCGCTGGGCTACAAAAGCAGCTTTATTTATGGTGGTGAGAGTATTTTTGATAATATGCGCGGATTTTTCCTCGGGAACGGTTTCGACAAGGTCGTCGATCAAGGTGATTTCGAAACCCCTAAATTCCGGGGAACCTGGGGGGTTTCGGACGAAGATTTGTTTAACCGCGCCGATGAAGAATTTCGCAAGATGGGTGACAAGCCGTTCTTCGCTCTGGTTTTCAGCACCTCAAACCATGAACCTTTCGATATCCCCAGTGGCATTCTGAAAAACGAACAGGCCTATTCCAAGCTCGGGAATGCGGTGCGCTACAGCGACTATGCCCTGGGGAAATTCATCGCTCAGGCGCAGAAATCGGATTACTGGAAGAACACTCTTTTTGTGATTGTCGCCGATCATTCAAATCGGGTTTACGGTAACGCTCTGGTGCCGATTAACAAGTTTCACATCCCCGCGCTGATTCTGGGCGCCGACATCAAACCGCAGGTTATCAGCAAAATTGCCGGCCAGTCCGATCTGCCGACGACCCTGCTGAGCCTTCTGGGTAAGACTACCTGGCACCCCATGCCAGGGCGCAACCTGTTACAGATTCCGGCCGACGATCCTGGGCATGCGGTCATGCAGTTCAATCTGAACCACGCGACCATGGTCGGCGATCAGGTCATCGTGCAACAGCCACACCTGCCAGCCAAACAGTTCCGTTACACCGGCGGCAAGCTCGTCGCCCAGGACCTTGATCCCAAGTTTGCGGTCGAAGCCTCAGCACTTGCGCTCTGGCCGTCTTATACCTACTTTAATCAGCAGTATCGACTGCCGGAGAAAATAAAGCCTGAATCTGAACAGGCCGTGCAAAAGTGACACCCTGAAAGGCCGTTATGGACTGGTCGCACCTCTGGCATAATCTGTTGCAATGGGTTTCGCTTTACCCCCTGGCAACTTATCTGGCGATCTTTCTGATTTCGCTTTCAGAATCCCTGGCTCTGGTCGGCCTGCTGGTGCCTGGAACGGTGATGATGGTCGGCATCGGCGCCCTCGCCGGCAGCGGAGCTATCTCCCTGAAAATCACCCTGCTTGCCGCCATGGCCGGGGCTATTAGTGGTGATGGCCTCAGCTATTGGCTGGGGCATCATTACCATCAGGGGATCAAAGAACTCTGGCCGTTTCGCAAGCATCCGCAACTTTTGCAGCGTGGTGAAGAGTTCTTCCATAAACATGGCGGCAAGAGCGTACTATTCGGCCGCTTTGTCGGTCCGGTGCGCCCGGTCATTCCGGTCATCGCCGGCATGCTGGATATGCCGGTCAGGCGCTTTTTGCTGGTCAATATACTTTCTGCCATCGGCTGGGCCTTCGCCTACATTCTCCCTGGGGTTATCCTCGGCAGCTCACTGACTCTGGTCGGCGCCGTCAGCACCCGGCTCAGCCTGTTGTTGCTGATGCTGGGGCTGCTTCTGTGGTTGACCTTCTGGCTCACGCGCAAGGGGTTCGAGCGTCTGGGGCGCCTCGGGGCCAAAGGGGAGAGACTGCTGCCGCTGCTCTGTATTGCGCTGCTGCTGGCGGTCTGGTTATTCGCCGGGGTGCTGGAGGATCTGATCACCTTTGATCCGCTGGTTCAGGCCGATCAGGCGATCTATCACTGGCTGCAGTCGCTGCGCTCGCCCTGGGGGGATCAGTTTTTTGTAGCGCTCACCGAGCTCGGTGATGCCCTGGTTCTTTTCCCGCTGGTATTAACGGTGCTGGCGGTGCTGTTGTTTCACCGCAGGTTTCGTGATGTGTGGTACTGGCTGGCTGCCGTTGCTGGCGGTGTCGGGCTGGTGCAGCTGTTCAAATGGACCTTGCATCGACCCCGGCCGATCGATATTTACAGCGGGGTTTCCAGCTGGGGCTTCCCCAGCGGGCACAGCACCATGAGCGTGGTGTTTTACGGCTTTTTGGCCCTGCTGCTGGCGCGCAGTTTTGCTCCACGCTGGCGCTGGACTCCCTTTGGCGCCGCGATCGGGGTCTCGCTGTTGATTGCATTGTCGCGCATCTATCTTGGCGCGCACTGGCTGTCCGATGTTGTCGGCGGCATGGCCCTGGGTTGGAGCTGGGTGATTCTGCTGGGGATTTTCTATCTGCGTGGCGCCAAAACCTCAGTTCCAATGCGGCCTGTATTGCTATCGGTGCTCCTGATGCTGCTCCTCGCAGGGGTCGGGCACATCAACCAGCGCCACGCATCGGACCTGCTCCGCTATCGTGCCCAGGAGCCCCTGCAGATCCTGGAATCCGCGGATTGGCAGAATCAGGGTTTCCGGCAACTCCCGACCTGGCGTTATACCCTGTTGGGGGACATGGAACAGCCCCTGACCCTGCAACTGGCTGGAGATCCGCAGTATTTGGCCAGGGCCCTGTTCAGGCATGGCTGGCAGCCGGCCCCCGGATTGACGGCCCGGCAGTTACTGAATCTGTTCGTTTCTGACATTCCGGTCGCTCAATTGCCCCTGTTGCCCCGTCTGTCCAACGGCCGCCGGGAAATTTTGCGCCTCGTCAAGTATGTCCCCCCCAGTCGCATGGTCCTGCGCCTCTGGCCGACCTCCTTTCAGCTTAAAAACGGCGAACCGCTGTGGGCAGGCACGGTTGAGCATGAGACCGCTCAGCCGCTGGCCAATCTTCTGACCTTGCCGCTGGGAAAAAAGGATTTCGGTGCGTCACTGCAGACGCTGGCAGGCGATCTTGAGCAGCAAAATATGCTCAACATGAGCTGGGCTCAGGTTCCCCCGCCTCTGCCCGCTGATGCCGTGGGCAAGATCCTGTTACTCAAGACTCCCGCGGGCTCGGGCGTCGAAATGGTCAAATAAATGTTGCACCAGATCTTCCGCTGGATAGTCGATACCGTCCGCATCCGGGGATCTGCTGGTGTTTCTCGACGGTGCCGGTTTGGTCATAGGTCCGATTTGCTCGAAACCGGAAATTTAACGACGTAAACTATTTTTGCGAGCTGTCAACAGGAGGCGATATGCAGACAGTACAGCATAAGAGGGAAGGGTTCAGTGACCAGTTAGCCGACCGGGTTCAGCTTTCCTGGCGTTTGTTCTCTACGGTCACCCGGTCCTTCAGCAATTCACGTTTTTTGCTTCACGCAACGGGGAAACTAAGGCGTTTTTTTCTGGTTCATTTTCGTAAGAGTTACGTTCAGAACCAGCTTTCGACCCGGCAGGGTAAATGTCGACAATGCGGCACCTGTTGTAATCTGTTGTTTACCTGCCCGTCGCTGACAAATGACGGGAATTGTATCGTCTATGGCATTTGCCGCCCTCAGGCCTGCAAGGTTTTCCCCATCGACCCAAGAGATGTCGCTGAGGCCGAGGCTTGCGGTACTCGTTGTGGCTATGACTTCAGTAGCAGGGACCTTAACCCAATGGCCGTAACCCAGAAGGATTGATATGCTGCATCAGATCGTCAGTTGGATTGTCGACACCGTCGGACTCTGGGGCTATCCCGGCATTATTGTGCTGATGTTTCTCGAATCCTCATTTTTCCCATTTCCCAGCGAAGTTGTGGTGCCTCCGGCCGGATACCTGGCCGCCCAGGGCGAGATGTCTCTGGCGCTGGTGATCGGCTCAGGAATTCTCGGCAGCCTGCTCGGGGCCAGCTTTAATTACTGGCTGGCGGTCAGATGGGGCCGGCCGCTATTTGAGCGTTACGGGCGTTATTTCCTGGTGAGTTCCAAATCCCTCGATCGGGCCGAACTGTTCTTTGCCCGTCATGGGCATATCTCGACCTTTGTCGGCCGCCTGTTGCCCGGTATCCGTCAATACATCAGCCTGCCCGCCGGACTGGCGCGCATGAACCCGCTGCTCTTTGCGGCCTTCACCGCGCTGGGATCCGGTGTCTGGGTTATTATCCTGGCGCTGACCGGTTATGTCATCGGTAATAACCCGCAGCTGGTCGGGCAGTACCTGCATCGCATTTTATGGCTGGTCCTGTTTGCCTGTCTGCTGTTGGTGGCGGGCTATATCTGGCTGCGTCGTCGGCAAGGTCGGAGCCAGGGTTCACTCCCTGAGGCCGCGGATGGCAATGTCGACTGAGTCTGAAACACCACTGCCTGCCAGGCGCGCGCTTCCGACAACCGTCTGGGCGCTCGGTCTGGTCAGCATGTTCATGGATGTCTCGTCCGAGATCGTCCACAGCCTGCTGCCGGTGTTTCTGGTCAGTATTCTCGGCGCCAGTGTCCAGACCGTCGGCTTGATTGAGGGGGTGGCCGAGGGCACTGCACTGATCGTGAAGGTTTTTTCCGGGACCTTAAGCGACTGGCTCGGCAAGCGCAAGATTCTGGCTCTGTGCGGCTATGGGCTGGGCGCCTTCAGCAAACCCTTGTTTGCCATGGCGCCCAGTATCGGGCTGGTGTTCGGTGCGCGTTTCGTTGATCGCATCGGCAAGGGGGTGCGTGGTGCGCCGCGCGATGCGCTGGTCGCTGATGTCACCCCACCTGCACAGCGCGGTGCCGCTTTTGGCCTGCGTCAGTCCCTCGACAGCGTCGGCGCCTTCGCCGGACCGCTGCTCGCTATCGGCCTGATGCTGCTGACCGGCGACAACTTTCGCCGGGTCTTCTGGATCGCTTTTATTCCGGGGCTGATGGCGGTTTTGATCCTGTTTTTCTGGGTCAAGGAACCGGCATCAAACAGCGAAAAACGCTTCAGCTTTCCTTTTCGGCGTCATAGCCTGGCGCGCCTCGGTTCCGGCTATTGGTTAGTGGTGGTGATCGGCGCGCTCTTTACCCTGGCTCGCTTCAGCGAGGCCTTTTTGCTGCTGCGCGCCGAAGATCTGGGCTTGCGCGCCGGCCTGATTCCGCTGGTGCTGGTGGTCATGAACATCGCTTACAGCCTGACCGCCTACCCGGTGGGCAAGCTTTCGGACCGCATCGGACGTAAGGGGTTGATGGCCACGGGTTTGTTGGTCTTGATTGCCGCCGACCTGTTGCTGGCCGGAGCGGCGAATCTGTGGTGGGTCTATGCCGGTGCGGGATTGTGGGGGCTGCATCTGGGCCTGACCCAGGGCCTGCTCTCGGCTCTGGTGGCCGACGCCGCAACGCCGGAGTTACGCGGTACCGCCTTCGGGATCTTCGGTCTGGTCAGCGGCATCGCCATCCTGTTCGCCAGCCTGCTTGCCGGTGGTCTCTGGCAGCATTTCGGGGCCGCGACCACCTTTTACGGCGGGGCGTCAATCGCGGCCGTGGCCCTGGCCGGTTTTACCTGGGCCTGGAAACAAAGATCCCCGCCACGAATTAAAAGCACCTGAACCCTCAAATCATGATCAACAGCGGGAATCCTGAATGGACATCATCTGGCTTCAAGCTGGAGCCATCCAAGTCATCCTTTCAATGCCATAGTGCCCGTTTTTACTCCCCCTGCTGGCGAAAGGTTCTGAGCACCGGGACCAGAATCAGGGTGGCGAAGGTCGCTGAAAGCAGCCCGCCGATAACGGTGATCGCGAAGGGTTGAAAGATCCGTGAGCCGACCGCCGGGTTGAGAGCGACTGGTATCAGGGCGCAGATTGTGGTCGTCGCCGTCATCAGGATGGGGCGCAGGCGGACCGAGGCGGCAGCCAGCAGGGCATCGGTCAGGTCCTGACCAGCGGCGACCTGCCGGTTGGTGTAGTCGAGAAGGACGATCGCGTTATTGACCGCGATGCCAACCAGGGTCAGAACCCCCATGCCGACCGAGACGTCGAGGCCGACCTGGGTGATGGCCAACAGTACGATTGCACCCACCAGGGCCACCGGGATGGTCACCAGAATGATCAACGGCTGACGCCAGGAGTGAAACTGCATGGTCAGGATCAGATAGACCAGCATCATGGCCGCCAGCCCGACCAGCAGAAAGTCCCGGATTGTTTGAGTGAGCACCTGGTACTGACCGGTAAAGGTAATGCTATAGCCCTCAGGGAGGCTGATAGCTGAGAACTTCTGGCGCAGCCGCTCCACCGCCGCAGGGATGCTGCCATCGACCTCGGCCAGCAGCGTGACTTCGCGTTGGCCATTGAGGCGGGTCACGGCGGCGGGCAGATGGGTCATTTCAACCTTGGCCAGCTGTCGCAGCGGTACCGGACCCTTAGCGGTGTTAATCGCCAGCCCCTCGAGCAGATCGAGGGTCATGTCGGGCGGCGCATCATTCTTGAGCAAAACCTGCACCTGTTGTCTCTGGCGCAGGATGGTTGTCGCCAGGAGCCCTGAGCGACTGGCCTGAATCGTCGCGAAAACATCGCCGGGCGCGAGGCCGTAGCGGGCCAGTTCGAGCGGGTCAGGCCGGAAGATGATCTGGGGACTCTTGATCTTGGTGTTGTTGATGATGTTGGCCAGCGCCGAGTCTTTGGCCATGATCTCTTCGGCTTGACCCGCGAGGGTGACAAGTCTGTTGTTATCCCTGCCATAGATTGTTACCCCGAACAGGGCGGGCAAACCTGAAAGACTTTCGTCCATTTTTTCCTGGGTCGGCTGGTGATACAGAAAGGCTACGCCGGGAATCTGGGCGTATGCGCTGCGCAGGCGCGCAATGATCTGAGCCACTGTCCGGCTGCGGACCTTGCGTGGACTGAGCTTGAGCGTAAGTTCGCCGCGATTGACCCCCTCGATTTGAAACCCGCCTTCAGGTGACCCGGTGCGGCGATAGACGGTCTCGACATCCGGTTGTGCCAGGGCCTGTTGTTCAAGAATATTGCCGACCCGGTCGCTCTCGCTCAGGGAGGTCCCCGGCGGCATGACGTATTCGATGAGGATCGCACCCTCGTCGATCGGCGGCAGAACACTGACCGGTCCCAGCCAGGCGGCAAGCCCACCCAGCCCCAGACTCAATCCCCCCAGCAGCAGCACCAGACCGCGGTGGGCAAAGGCGCAGCGCAGCGTCTTCTGCAGCCCCCGGTCCAGACCATCCAGAAGTCGCGAACCCAGGGCGCGGTGGCGACCGACGCAGTCAATCTGGCCGAACAGCATCGGCACCAGGGTCAGGGAAACGACGAGGGAAGCCAGCAGCGCGACGCTGACGACCAGGCCGAAAGGACGCACGAAAAGGCCGGCGATGCCGCCCAGGAACAGCAGGGGCGCAAAGGCCGCTACCGTGGTCAGGGTGCCGGAGATATCCGGCCCCGCAATCTCTGCCGCTCCGGCCAGGCTGGCGGCCTGCCGCCCTGCTCCCGACTGCAGATGGCGCATCACGCTTTCGGCCACCACGATCGCATCGTCGACCACCATCCCGACCGCCAGGGTCAGGGCCGAAAGGGTGATCACATTGAGGGTCTGGCCGAACAGCTGCATCACCGCCAGGGTCGCCAGCAGGGTGATCGGGATGGTCGCGGTCACGATCAGGGTCGCGCGCAGGGGGCCCATAAAGAAAAACAGCACCGCCACCGCCAGCAAAGCGCCCAGGATCAGATCGTGAAAGAGTGCGTCTCGGGCTTCGCTGACAATGTCGGCCTGATCATAGAATTTGCGGATTTTTGCCCCGGGCGGGAGGAGCGATTTGAGGCTTTGCAGCTCGCGGTCGACGCCCTGAACGACGCCAATCGTGCTGGCCTGGGTTTGCTTGCTGACGAGAAATGCCACTGCGGGCAGGCCATTACCATGTACCCGGTAGTGCCTGGGCACCCGTCCGCTTTTCACCCGGGCAATATCTCGCAAAAAGATCGAGTTGACGCCGTCGGCAACCACCGGCACCGCCAGGATATCCGCTGCCGTCTGTAAGCGGCTATCGCCGCGGATAAAATATTCGCGCGCCCCGCGCTCGATAAAGTCGGTCGCGGCCACCTGGTTGTATCTGCTCAGGGCGGCAGAAACGGCGCTGAGCGTCAGGTGATGGCGGGATAAGGCCTCCGGCCTGAGCTGGACGATATAGGCCGGTTCGTCGCCGCCCAGAACCTCGACGTGAGCGACCCCGGCGACACTCATCAGGCGGCTGACCAGCGTGCTGCGCACCGTTGTACGCAGCTCACTCGGGTTCCCGCCGCCGGAAACTACATAACCCGCGACCTCTTGCAGGGTCGTGCCGATATTCTCCAGTCGAGGTCTGACGTCGCCGGGCAACTCGCGTTGAAGAGGTGCCAGTTCAGCCTGGATCAGCTGGCGCGCATCGGTCAGCCGCAGGCCCCAATCAAATTCGGCTGTGACCTGAGAGACCCCCTCGATGGAAGTAGAGGCGACGCGCCGAACCCCGGAAATAGCGCGGATCCGATCCTCGATCGGGCGCGTAACGAGCAGTTCCACGTCTTCCGCGGCGGCGCCGGGATAATGGGTAATTACGTTGACCACCGGCACATCCAGACCGGGAAACAGACCCACCGGCAGGTGCAGCAGGGCGAAGGCCCCACCCCAGACCGCGATCATCACCAGCAGTATGACCGCAAGCGGATTGGCGATGGTCAGTTTCAGAAATTTCTGCATCGTTTAATCCGCGACCTTGAACTGTTTATTGAACTGGCGATAAAAGAGTTCGTAGCCCCCTTCTGTGACCAGGGTCTGGTCTGCGCTCAGGCCGGAGAGAACCTCCACCCAGCCATTTTGCACCTGGCCCAGCTGAACATACTGCGGCACAAACGTTTGGTTTTTCTGCACGAAAATCAGGGGATTTTCTTCTGCATCGTAGATGATCGCCGATTGCGGAACCGCGAGGGCTTGCGTCCCGGTCGCAATAGTGACAGTTCCGGCAACCGTCTGGTCGGGCCGCAGCAGGCGATTGATTTGTGGGCCCTCGATCCAGATTTGCAGCGCCCCGGTCGCGCTGGCCTGAGGCAGCACGGCCTGCACCACTCCCCGCAAGGCCGGCTGCATCTGGTCAGGCTGAAGCCGAGCCTCTCTGCCCCGCAGCTCAACACCTGCCGCTGGCGTAATGAAGGCCAGGACACGCAGCTGATCCAGGTCGATGACGTCAGCGATCACCTCACCGGCCTTCACCTGTTGCCCCAAACTGACCCGCCGTTGCGTGAAAATTCCATTTGTGGGGGCGGTGATGAGAATTTTTTTCTCAAAGAGTTTCTGCTGCGTGAGCGCTTCATGCCAGCGTGTTTCAAGTTGCACCTGTGTCCTCAGAGCTGCGGCCAGCTGATCTTTTGTCGCCAGTTGTGCCTGCAGACTCTCCTTGAGCCGTTTCCGGGTCTGCTGCGCCAGTTCAAGCTGGGTGTGCAGGGATTCAACCTCAGCCGTCAGTCGGGCGCGCTCCCCTTCCACCTGAAAACCACCGAGTGTCACCAGCAGCTGGCCTTTTTTAACCCGGGCCTGATCCTCAACGCTGATCGTCGCGATCTGGCCAGCCAGGGGCGCGCTCAGTTTCACCGAAACCTTGGTCTCGACGCGGCCGATCCAGGGAATCTGCTGAATAAATGTGCGCAGTTCGGGGCGTGCCAGGGTCATCAGCTGCGGTCCGGCAGACGCAGTATCGCCGGTGGCAGAGGATGTCTGCGGCGCCGCGCAGGTCTGAATGGCAGAGAGGGGCAGAAGCAGAGCGCCGCACAGTATTGCCATCATAACGCGGAGCGTGGGTGTGAACCTCATAAGGCTTTTCCTTCGTTGATCCAGCTCGGCGCGGCTCCGGTTGGCGGAGTTGCGGCGAGCGGGATTGCATAGAAACCGGAAGCCAGCTGAAGGGCGACAAGCGCCTGGGCCAGGTCGCCTCGCAGGGCGAACATTTTCATCTGTGCCCTGATATGTGCGTTCCAGATCAGGTCAGCAGAAACCCGGTCGGTTAGCCCTGCGGCAAGCGCCGAGCGGGACAGTTGCCGTTGGCAATCAAGATCGGTCGCGTCCGCCTGGGCCTGAGTGATCTGTTCGTTGATAAAGTGGATTCCAGATAAGAGTAGACCGATGTCCGAACCGGCTTCGAAGACCCGGTTGGTGTATTCATCCAACAGTCTCTGCCGGGTCGCACGCTCCAGGGCAATCTGGCCCTGATTGCGATTGAAAATCGGCAGGCTGAGGTTGAGGCTGAATCCCGTTGTCCGCAGGTTGTCCGCATCGCGACTCAGCGTCGGCCCGATGCTGATCTGTGGGAACTGGTTCAGGATGGCCGCATGAACTGCCGCCTCCTGACTGGCATAACCGCGCCGCAGGGCAAGCAGATCCAGACGCCGCTGTTCCAGATCTTTGAGCAGGGCTGTTTCAGCGGGCAGTTCAATTCGGGAGGGCAGAGAAATTTCCTGCTGCAGATGCAGTTTGCTGGTACTCGGCAGCCCCAGCAAGCGTTTGAGTTGTAACAGCTGTTGCGCGGTCTTCTGGCTGAGCTCGAGCCGGGTTGCGTTGGCCTGCCTCCAGGCCGCCTGGGCCGGACGCAGGGTGCTGGACGTCAAAGAACCAGCCGCAACGGCATGTTGGAGACGCGTCAGGGTTGTCGCCAGATGTTGTGCGGACTGCTCAGCAAGCGCCTCCTGCGCCTGCAAACTCACCAGCCGATAGACGGCGGATTTAGCCCCTTGCGCAACCTGCCACTCCTGCCAGGCAATATCCAGGGCGATGGCAGCATCATGCTCCCGTGCGCTGCCCCTGCGGGCGGCGCGCGAGATCAGCGCGGAAACATTCCAATTCAACCCCAGCCCGAAAGCGTTGCCGCGTCCGGCCCGGTTCCCCGTCGGTAGATCGAGACTGTAGGAGAGTTCGGGATTGGGCAGCAGTCCGGCCTCAAGCAGTTGGGCGTTGGCTACGGCTTTCTGGTCGCGCAGGGCGCGCAGGGCGGGATTCAGCAGGACCGCGAGCACCGCGGCGCCATCGGGGGAAAGACCCTCTTCAGGGTTTAACGCCACCGGGTGAAGAATGGGGTGTTTAATCTCACTGGCGAGAATCCGCAGCTCTGCCATATCCGGGTGCTTCAGCCTGGCCTGGACCGCGGCCTGTGTGAGGGGCTGTGGCCGATAGCTGGCGCAGGCACTGAGTAAAACCAGGACCAGGCTAAACACGCCCTTGTGGATAAGTCTCATCGGCCCAGGACCAGGATTGGCGGATTCCGTCCCATCATTAAACATTCTCCTGTGGATATGCCTCCAAAAATCTATCCTGACAACCTAACTGATCTGAAGTAGGGAAAGCAGGGATAGTAAAGAACTCACCTTAAGACCAGCTTAAGGCTGTAATGATCGCGATGTTCAGGCCTCATTTTGAGAGTATTTCAGTCGCGCTACTTTATGATGCTGCGGATCTGGTCGTCGGACCTGACGCGGATAAATACTTTTAGATTCAACAGCGGGCAGATGAACCGCCTAGGGCGATCAGCGGTTCCCGATTGCGCGGTTGATATCTTCATTGCGGCCGAAGATCAGCAACATGTCGCTGTCACGAATGACCCGATCGGCCGGGGGGAGCAGCAGAAACTCGTCGGTCAGCACGTCTTTAATCCCCAGGACGAACACACCGAATCTTTTGCGCAGATTGAGGTCGATGAGGTTTTTGCCGATAAAGGCCCGCGGTGGTTCCAGCTCGTTGAGACTGTAGCCGCCGGTCATGGAGAGCATGTCGAGGATATTGGGGCTGGCCAGGGTGCGCGCGACCTTGACCGCCATGTCTTTCTCGGGATTGATGATGTCGGTGGCGCCGACCTTATGGAGGATGCGGCCGTGGTCTTCGTTGATCGCCTTGACCAGAATCTTTTTAACCCCCAGTTCCTTGAGATAGAGGGTGGTCAGGGTCGCGGCATGGGAGCGCTCACCAATGGCGACGACGACGGCATCCATTCCGGCGAGCCCCTGCGCTTCAAGAAATTCACGATCCGCGGCATCGGCCAGAATTGCGAAGGAGCAATGTTCCTGCGCTTGCTGGATATGGGCACGGTTGTTGTCAACCACCATCACCTCGTGACCCTCCTGATAGAGGTTTGAGGCGACGTGAAAGCCGAAGTTGCCGGCACCGATAATACAGAAACGTTTCATGGCATCATCCTATCATGATCTGTTCCTGGCTGTAGACGACCGATGCCCGGCGCGAGCGTTGGGCAAAGGCGAAGGCCAGGGTTAAAATTCCGACGCGGCCGATAAACATCAGGCCGATAATGATCAGTTTCCCAGCCGGGAGCAATGAGGAGGTCACCCCGAGGGAGAGCCCGACGGTGGCGAAGGCCGAGACCGCTTCAAAGCTGTAGGCCAATAAGGATCCGCGGCTTGCACTGGCCGGCAGGCCGTAGGTCTGGACCGCGAGCAGGGCAAAGATGGCGATGCCGCAGACCAGTATCGAGAGCAGCACCAGCGTCAGGACCCGGGTGGTCAACTCTTCGGGGATGGTGCGACGAAAGATATTGGTGTGATTCTCGCCGCGCAGGCGACTCTTCAGGATGGCGAAGAGCAGGGCCAGACTGGTGGTCTTGATCCCGCCGCCACAGGAGCCAGGGGAGGCGCCGATGAACATCAGGACGATCAGCAGAAAGAGCGAGGGAGTCGCAAGCAGATTCAGGTCAAGGCTGTTAAATCCGGCCGTGCGGGCGGACACCGATTGAAAGAGCATGGTCCAGAACCCTTCAGCAGGACTCAAATGATGCAGTTCCGAGGGTACTTCTATCAGCCAGAGCAATAGCGCTCCCCCCAGAGTCAGGATCAGCGTGGTCACAAGCACCAGTCTGCTGTGAAGCGAAAGACGGCGTCGATGCCCTTTGGTGCGGCGGGTCATCCCCAGAACTTCCTGCAGGACCAGAAACCCGAGACCGCCGGCAATAATCAGAAACATCAGGGTCAGATTGACCAGCGGGTCGCCCCGGAAACCGATGACGCTATCGGGGAAGAGTGAAAAGCCTGCGTTGCAGAAGGCCGATATCGAATGGAAGAGGGCACTGTAAAGCCCCATGGCCCAGCCGAGCTGTGGCACCAGACGGATGGAAAGCAGCAGGGTGCCGATCCCTTCGATGGCAAAGGTCAGGATGAAGATGCCGCGGATCAGTTCATTGATTGACGCATAAGGGCAGGGGAGCAGAGTCTCTTCGATCAGTTTGCGGCTGTGCAGGCTGAAGCCGCTGCCGAGATACGAGAAGAGATAGACCGAAAAGGTTGTAATGCCGAGCCCACCGGTCTGGATCAGGAGCAGCACAATCACTTGACCAAAAAGGCTCAGACGTGTACCGGTATCGACTACCGCGAGCCCGGTGACACATTGGGCACTGGTAGCGGTAAAGAGGGCGTCCAGGAAAGAGAGCGGGCTGCCGGTGGAGGCCAGAGGAGTGCTGAGCAGTGTGCCGCCCAGCAGGATCGCAAAAGCATAGTAGATGAGCAGGGCCTGGCCGGGAGTGAGGTGGCGGAGCCGCGCACGAATAAGAGTCATGTTCACAGCGGCGGATATTACTCCTGACCCGAATCAAATTCCATAAAAAAAACAAAGGCCCTGCCGCTCCTCCAGAAACAGGGGAGCGGCAGGGGAAGAAGGGACCTTATTCGTCGAGTTTCAGGGCCAGATAGCGTGTCGCATTACCCTGGCGGACCAACAGGAGGATAGAGCTGCGGCGATTATTTTCGATCGCCTTGCGCACTTCGCTCGGGGTCTTGACTTCCGCGCGATTCACTTCCTGGATCAGGTCACCGCGTTTGATCCCGGCGTGCTCGGCGGCGGAGCCGGGTTCGACCTCGGTCACAAGAACTCCGTTTTGGCCGGTGTAGCCAAACTTATCGGCGAGGTCACTCGTGAGTTCCTGCAGGCTCAACCCCAGTTTTGACAACTTGCTGGTTGCCGCCGGGCGTCCGTTTTTATCCGTTTCGAGGGTACCTATCTTGGCCGTCAGGGTCTGTTCCTTGCCGTCTCGGCGGATCAGCAGTTTGACCTTGGTGCCGGGGGGGGTAAAGGAGATCTTGTTGCGGAAAGCGGCCATCTTTCCGACCTTTTGCCCGTCGAGCTGCAGGATCAGGTCGCCCTGCTTGAGCCCGGCCTCCGCTGCCGGTGAATTTTCTATCACCTGTGCGATCAGAATTCCTTCGCCGTGTTTAAGGTCGAACGATTCTGCCAGTTCCGGGGTCATATCCTGAATCATGACCCCGAGGCGCCCGCGGGTGACGCTACCAGTTTTGACCAGCTGCTCGCGGATGCGTTGGGCCATGTTGATCGGGATGGCGAAGCCGATCCCCATATAACCGCCGCTGCGGCTGAAGATGGCGGTGTTCATGCCGACGACCTTGCCGTCGAGATCGACCAGCGGACCACCCGAGTTTCCGGGGTTGATGGCCGCGTCGGTCTGGATAAAGTTTTCATATTCATTTAAGCCCATGCCGCTGCGCCCCTTGGCACTGACAATCCCGGCGGTGAGAGTGTGCGAGAGGCCGAAGGGGTTGCCGAAGGCCAGAACCCAGTCACCGACCTCGAGTTTATCGGAATCGTCGAAGCTAAGAAAGGGGAGGTCGGTCTCATCAATCTTGATAATTGCGACATCGGTCGGCGGGTCAGTGCCGATGACTTTGGCTTTGTATTCGCGCCCGTCGAGCAGGGTGACGGTGACCTGGTCTGTCCCCGCAACCACATGATTATTGGTCATGATATAGCCGTCAGGTGAGATGATGAAGCCGCTCCCCTGGCCGATCGCATGCTGAGGTGGCCGCTGCTGCTGGGGTTGCTGATGGGGATATTGCTGGGGTGGCTGGCCGAAGAAGCGGCGGAAGAACTCGTCACCAAGGGGCGAGTTCAGCGGATTACCGCCCGGCTGGGCCTTGATCTCTTTCTCAACCTTGATAAAGACCACCGCCGGAGAGACCTTTTTGGCGACTTCACGAAACGCCATACCGGTTTGACGCAGGCTTTCAAGGCCCGCTTCCTGGGCCCGCACATTCGGCGGCAGCATCAGGCTGGCCGCGGTGAAGGTGAGCAGCAGGAACAGCAGGGTTTTATTTGTCAGCATTTTCATTGCAGGTTACTCCTTCTCTCTGTTTTGATAGTTGTGGACGGCGCGAACAAGTTCGATCATCTCATCGATGTCGAAGGGTTTGTCGATGGTGTGAGTGGCGCCGAAGCGGATTGCTGCCTGATGGGTTTTGGGATCGCCGAAAGCGGTCATGCAGATCACCGGGGGACGACCGGGGCGCTCGAACAGCGCTTCGAGCACCTCGAGACCGGTCAGGGCCGGCATGCGCAGGTCGGTAATGACGATATCCGCAGCGGTTGAGGCATCATCAATCCCGTTTTCAAGCATTTCGAGCAGGCGGAGTCCGTTGTTGCAACTGGCAACCGAGAAGCCGGCGCGATGCAGGGCGAAGGCCAGAAGCTCGCGCAACGCCTGATCATCTTCAGCGATCAGTACGCAGGGCGGCCGTTGGTTTTCGGTTGTTTTCGGCTGGGTCACAGGCATCTCCTTGAAAGGGGGAGACCATTCCTGTCGCAGGAAGCGTGCCGGGATAGAATTCTAGTAATATCAGTAGGTTAAATGTTTTTTCCGGCGGGGCATTTTGCCCCGCCGGGGCAGACTGCCCCGGATTTATGGATTGAGTTTACGGTAGAGGGTCTTGCGGTCAATGCCGAGGATTTTGGCGGCCAGAGTACGATTCCCCTCGGTCTCTTCCATGATTTGAGCCAGGTACCTCGCCTCGACCTCGGCCAGGGTCGGCTGTGACTCAGCGCCCGGCCTGGCGGGTGCTCCCTTCTGTTTCTGCAATGGTTCCGGTAAATCTTCAAGAGTAATCTGGTCGTGGCGACAGAGCGCCAGCCCACGTTCGATGACATTGCGCAGTTCGCGCACATTCCCTGGCCACTTCCAGCTGAGCAGCCGAGCAGCCGCAGGAGCGGATAAGCCTTCGACTCTTTTATTGAAACGCGGGGCGAGTTCGGTAATAAAGCGGCTGGCCAAAAGCAGGATGTCGTTACCGCGGTCGGCAAGCGGGGGAAGCTGCAGCTCTATCACATTGAGGCGGTAGTAGAGATCATCGCGAAAAGCCCCCGAAGCGACAGCCTCTTTCAGGTCGCGGTGACTGGCGGCAAGAATCCGAACGTCACAGTCGATTTCAATACTTCCGCCTAAGGGGCGCACCCGACGTTCTTCGAGGGCACGCAGCAGTTTTGGCTGCAGTGCGAGGGGGAGTTCGGCGATCTCGTCAAGAAAGAGGGTACCGCCATCGGCCTCGACAAACAGCCCACGACGCTCCAGGTGGGCATCGGTAAAGGCCCCTTTGGCATGGCCAAAGAGTTCGCTCTCAAGGAGGGACTCTGGCAGGGCGGCGCAGTTAATGGCGATAAAACGCCCTTTGCGACCACTCTGGTGGTGCAGGGCGCGCGCCACCAACTCTTTACCGGTACCACTCTCGCCGCTGATCATGACCGAGGTGTTCACCGGCGCCAGCCGGCTGATCTGTTCACGCAGTTTGATGAGGGCCGGGCTGTTGCCGATTAACTCCTGTGTTGCGTCAGCTTTTTTCACCTGCTCTTCGAGCAGCCGCACCTGCCGGGTCAGTCGTCGGTGCTGCAGGGCGCGCTCCAGAGAGATCCCGAGCAGATCGAGATCGACCGGTTTGGTGATGAAATCGTAGGCGCCGGCACGCAAGGCCTCGATGGCGGTCTCCAGACTGCCGAAAGCGGTCATGACCAGCACCGGCAGGTCGGGGAGGGTCTGTTGGAGGCGTGCGCAAAAATCGGTGCCGGTTTCACCCGGGATGTTGATGTCGGTCAAAATCAGATCGTAATCGATCCTCTGCATCTGCTGATCGGCGTCAGCGGTGCGCGTCACGCAGTCTGTCTGATAGCCCCGCCGGGTGAGGGTTTCACGCAGCAGGTCGAGAAAGGCCTGGTCATCTTCAATAATCAGGATGCGTGCTTGGGTTTCAACCATTAATTTGATCCTGCAGATTCTGTGGCAGGCTCAGGTGGAAACATGTCCCTTCTCCGGGAGTACTGTCGATTTCGATCTTGCCCCCATGTTCAATGACAATCCCCTGAGCGATTGACAGCCCGAGGCCCGTCCCCTGGCCGACTTCCTTGGTGGTGAAGAAGGGGTCGAAAATATGCGGCAGGTCCTGCGCCGCAATCCCGCACCCCTGATCGCAGATGTCGATCTGGACCAGATTTTTATCCTCAGGGTGGCGTGACAGGTCGATCTTCAAGCGGCCGCCCTTGCCCATGGACTGGATACCGTTTATCGCCAGATTGAGCAGCACCTGCTGGAGTTGGCCGGGGTCGGCTTTGACCATCAACGCCTCCTGGGGCAGATTCAGTTCGATCTCGATCCGTTGTTTCTGTGCCGTCGGATGGAGCATTTCACTGACCACGCGGAGCAGCTCAGAGACATCAACCTGTTGCTTGAGGATCTCTCCGCGCCGGGCATAATCGAGCAACTGGCGCATGATATGGGTCATCCGCTCAGTCTGCTCACCGATGATTTTTGCCGAGTGGACAGTCTCCTGCGGGCTGAGGGCCTCCTGGGCGATTAACTTGGCCCGTCCCGAAATGACATTCAGTGGCGTCCCGATCTCATGCGCCATCCCCGCAGACAAACGGCCCAAAGTCGCCAGACGCTCGGTATGGCGCAACTTTTCCAGGGCCTCAATCCGCTCGCGGGTTGACTCTTCATCAGCCTCTTTGGCCGCCGCGAGTTGACCGCGCATCTGATCAATCGTATCCGCCAGCTTGCCGAGCTCGTCGCGGCCACCCAGATTGAGTGGCGCCGAAAAATCACCGGTACCGATCCGCTCGGCCTGTTCTCGCAACCGGCGCACCGGACGGTTAATCCACAGGCTGCCGAGGAGGGTCATCAGCAGCAGGGCCGAAGCAACCGCCGCACCGACCACCATGGCTGAGCGGCGCAGGCTCTCCTGGACGTAACCGTGAAGCTCATCCATCGATTCGCGGACTTCGATGGCACCGAGTCGGCCCTTGCTGTCACGCGACGGGAGATAGGTCAGTAAAAAATCGTGGCCATCTTCGGAGGAGACGAGTAGCGACAGAGGTTCTCCATTTTGGAGTGGCGAAAGATCCGGTTCCGGGACCAGGGGGCTTTGAGGGCTGCCCGCCGGGGCGTCGGTCCAGACCCAGCGGGCCTGAAGGCTGGGGCTGAGCAGATTGCGGCGGTTCAGAAAGGCGATCGCCACCTCTTCGCCACGGGACTCTCTGAGATCAGTAACGATAAAGAGCAGCGATTCACCCAGGTTGCGGGCCTCGCGACTAAGGTTTTTTTTAAGTTGTTGCCGCTCGCGTTGAATCGACAGGTAGCTGTAAATTGAGAAGACCAGAATAATCCCGAGGGTCACAGCAGCGGTGATGCGGATGGTTAAGCGCATGGATGGTCCTGTCGGTTAATAAATCATTCGTCAGGGCTTATCCTGCAGTTGTACTGATTTTTGTCAACCTGATATTTTTAAAAAAAAGTCGAATCGGGTTGAATCCCGGCTCCTGAAAAGGGGCATCTGATCGATTTGCCATGAAGACGACTGCGGCGCTATGATGCGCATTTACCCGCATCCGGAGGTCTTATGAATAAACCAGTCATGCACATCTTTCGCAATACGCCGTTCGGTCGCGAAACCTTGCTCCAGACCGCCTATCTGTGTCGTCGAATGCAGCTGCCCCTTGCGGTATACCTGCCTGAATTTAAACGATTCCTGATGTATTTTGACCCCGAGGTGGTGCAGGTGGATCTGGATTCCAGTTACCTGACCGACCCCGCCACCGCCAGGGATCATATCAGCGAAATTCTGGCCTTCCATCAGGTGGAACATACCCTGGTGGTCCCGAAGGGGAAGACTGCCAGCGACCTGCCTGACCTGCCGATCCATTTCTCCCTGATGACCTGTCCGCGTTCGATGAGTGAAGACACGCGCAAGATCGCGCTGGGGGTGATCGGTTCCAAGGTGCGGCGGATTGTCCAGTCGGCACATTTTCCGATATTTCTACCGGCGCCGGTTTTTAAACCCTGGACGCGGCTTTCGGTCTTTTACGGCGGGTCGGACAATGCCGCCGGTGCCCTGCGCCTGGCGTTGGAGATAAACCGGAGGTGCAATGCGCCACTGCAAATTTTCAGTCAGGGAGACAGGATTGAACTCAAAATCCAGCTCATAAGGCAAGGGTTCGCCGAGACGCAGATTGAAGCCTTTGACTGGCAGTTTCTGGGGGATGGAGATATTTCCTCACAACTCTTCAGCATCCCCCACGATGGACTGGTGATGCTGGGCGCCTACGGTAAGGGCTCGATGCGTAAGCTCCTGTTCGGCAGCACAATGGAGAAGGTGCAGAGTGGCCTGCCGAACAGTTTGATGGTGGTGGGCCCGAAGTGCAGCTGGGTGAAAGCGGTGAGCTGAGGTTTGCTCAGGCGGCCGGTGCTTCCGCCAGGGGGGGAGTTTCTAGGCTGAGCCGGCCCAGTTGTCCGCCGCGCAGATCGCGCAGCAGCAGATCGGCGGAGCGCCGGAAATCAACCTCACCGCCGGAAATCAGGCAGCCGCGTTTACTGCCGATGGTGGCCAATAAGTCGGCCGGTTCGCCGCTCAGGTCATCGAGTTTATAGCGTTTGATCAGCAGTTGGGGGTAGGTTGCGACCAGCCATTTCAGGGCATACAGGGCGATCTCCCCCTGATCATAGGCGTTCTCGCCGATCGCGCCGCTGATCGCAAGGCGCTGCGCGCCGCCGCGCTCTTCCAGGTTCGGCCACAGAAGCCCTGGCGTGTCGGAGAGCAGAATACCGTTACGCAGGTCGATGAGCTGGTGACAGGTGGTGATCGCTGGTTTGTCGCCGACACGGGCCATTTTTTTTCCGGCCAGGGTGTTGATCATGGTCGACTTGCCGACATTGGGGATGCCGACGATCATAACCCGGATCGGGCGGCCCGGTTTGCAGCGATGCGGGACCATGCGGCGACAGAGATTTTGCAGACTGGAGGAGGCGCTGCGATTTTTGGCGGAGAGCGGCAAGGCCTTGACCCCCTCTTCTTGTTCGAAATAATTTTTCCACGCCTTGGTCACCGTCGGGTCAGCCAGGTCATCCTTGTTGAGCACGCGGATAAACGGCCGCCTTCCGCGCAGTTCCTGCAGTACGGGGTTGGCGCTGCTCTGCGGCAGGCGTGCGTCGAGGATCTCAACGATCAGGTCAATGTTCTTGACCAGATCGAGGATCAGCTCGCGTGCCTTCTTCATGTGCCCCGGATACCAGTCGATCTTCATGCGTTCTTAACTCCTGTGCAATATGTAACTGTTCAGTCCTTGCGCGGGGGGCATGTGGACAGCAGCCATTGCCTGCGTCCAACGTTGCCACTTAACTTCCCGCCAGCAACAGCTGCAGCCCACATGCTTTGCCTGTAGATCGGGGCAGGGTGTTTTTTCTTGTATGAAGTGCACCCTAACATGAACGCTTGTTCACGGCTATGAGCTTGCTACTTCTCGAGGGAAAGCCCTTTCTGCCGATAGCGGTGCATGTGCCCCTCGAGCAGTTCGCAGTTGTGATAGCCGAACAGAGCGAGCAGGCTCTTGGCTACACTGGCGCGCGGACCATGTTCGCAGGTGATCACCAGCTGGGCGGTTTTATCGTCCGGCAGCTGGCTGCGGCTAAGAATCAGTCTTGAGCTTGGCAGATGCAGGGCCCCCGGGATGTGGCCGTTACGATATTCCGGGCCACTGCGTACGTCGATAATCACTGGCGGGGTTTTGGTTTTACGCTGTTTGATCAGGGTTTCGATAGTCATAGATGCACCTATTTCAAAAGATACTTGCCGACCCAGTTCTTGCTGAACTGGAAGGCGGTGCGGCCGCAGCGTTTGGTTTTGTCGTGCGACCATTTGATCGCGGCCAGTTCGACCTCTTTGGTCATCGGGATGTCACGACCGAGTTGTTGGGCAAAGCGCTCGATACACAGTTTGACCGCTTCGACATAACGCTCCTGCGAAAAGACATGAAACGGCACCCAGAGCCCGAAACGGTCCGAGAGTGAACTCTTCTCTTCCTGAATCTCACTCTGCTGCAACTCTCCCTTCACATACTTGCCGCCCAGATGGTCCCCTTCGTATTCGGGGAGCAGGTAGCGGCGGTTGCTGGTGACGTAGATCAGTACGTTCTCCGGCGCCGAATAGACCGAGCCGTCGAGGGCGCTCTTGAGCATTTTGTAGGAGAGCTCGCCCATCTCGAAGGTCAGATCGTCACAGAGCATGATGAAGCGGTAGGGTTGATCCTCGACCGCCGCGAAAATTTCGGCGATATAGATCAGATCTTCCTTTTCGACCTGGATCACACGCAGGCCTTCGGCGGCGTATTCGTGGAGCAAGGCCTTGACGATGGATGATTTGCCCGTGCCGCGCGAACCCCAGAGCAGGGCGTTGTTGGCCGGTAAGCCCTTAAGAAACTGACGGGTGTTATTGATCATGGTTTTTTTCTGCTCTTCGACGCCGAGCAGTTGATCGAGGCGGGTCGTGTCGGTGACCTTGACCCGTTCGAGATAGCCGGAAAAGGAGTGGCGACGCCAGTTGGCCGCGTAACAGTTAGCCCAGTCGACCGGCTTGGACATTTTGGGGAGCAGCATTTCAACCGAACCGAGCACACGCTCAAGCTGGGCAATCACTTCGGGTTTGAGATTCATCATGGTTCTTTACTCTCTTTAATCTCGATCAGATAAAAATGGCAGGCAAAAAGGGGTACTGTATACGTCAGCTGCCGGCTGGGTGTCAAATATCACTGACTCCAGCTCTTGATCAATCTTGCTTCGCGATCTCTGCGGCTCAGCGCGAGGCTGATATTGTTTTTATCTGGCTGTAAACCTTTTTGTCGTTGAAGCGTCACAGCAACATAGGGCAATGACGCCAAACCATCCGACAGGAGGAATCACCATGAAGCCACAGTCAATCTTCAGCCTTGCCACCTTGCTCGCCCTGTGCCTTGCGCTTCCGGCGATCGGCTCTGCCAAAATGACCCGGGTCGAGGCGCGTAGTTTCCAGATGGACCGCCACCTCGATCAACAGGCCTATCGTCAGGATCGCCGCGCCGACCGTCAACAGTTGCACAGTGCCATGCGTACCGGTCGGCAGGAGCTGAACAATGCCGCTACGGTGCAGGAACGCCAGCAGATTCACCGCGAAATGCACGACCAGAAACATGATTATCAGGCTGACCGGCGTATCGATCGTCAAGAGTTCACTCGCGAACGGCGTCAGGATCGACAGCAGCTACGGCAGGACATCGTTGACTGATAAGTGCCGGTTTGACCTAATTAAAGAGAAAAGCCTCCCGCTTGGTACATAAAGGGAGGCTTTTCTCTTTGGCAGCGCCGGAAGTTTGATGGTCGCGGAGTGGGTTCCAGGTCGAGACTCAGGGGAGTTGGTAATCCGCGCCGGCAAACTGGATGTTCGCCGCATCGTCGCTGCGCGGCGGTGCCACCGCATGTACGCCGCCGCATGCGGGACAGCTGCCGACGAAAGTCAGCAGAGTGAAAGGGGCGCCGCATCCCTGACAGTTAGCCTTGAGCCCGCCACCGGGGATCGGCTGATCCCGTTTTCCTCCGCCGTGGGCCCGGGCGACAAAATCAACCAGGTCTCGGCCTTCGGCGAAAGGCCCGCCACCGCCATGATGATGACCACCACCGCACGCACAATTGCTCATGGTTTATACTCCTTGTAGAGATATTCGGGATATGGGGACAGTTTGAGGCGCTGTCCAGAATAACCTTCACCTTATACCGGATGGCTTGATCTGCGACATGACCCAGGTCAAAAAACTGCGGAAGTTACAAGCGATGCCGGAAGGAGTATCGGGCCCATGGAACGCAAGGAGAGAATCAAAACCGAGATCGCCCGCGAGGCGGCGCGTTTGCTCTTTGAAGAGGAGGTGCGCAGCTATCGCGACGCGCGCCGTCAGGCGATACGACATTTCGGACCAGCGGTTTCAAGCACACGCGGCGCTCATCTCCCGGAATATGCAGAAATCCACACCGAATTTGAGCATCTGCTGCGTTTTTACGGTGGGGAAACACTGGCCAGGCGCGTTCGGGAGTGGCGCTTGCTGGCGCTGAAATATCTGGAGCTGCTCGAACCTTTCCAACCCCTGCTGGTCGGTTCGGTACAGCGCGGCGAGGTGCGTGAGCTCAGCGATATCAACCTGCAGCTGTTCTGCGACAAGCCGGAAGAGGTCGGATATTTTTTTGAGCGCGAAGGGATCACTTTTGGCGAAGAGGGAGACGCCGAGCAGGTGCGGTTTTATCTGGAGGATGAGGGGGTCGAGATTGAATGCGCGGTCTATCCGCCCAATGATCGCCGTCAGCGGCCTTTTTGCCAGATTACCGGGAAGTCTCTGGAACGAGCCGATGCAAAAAAGGTGAGGGCGATGCTGGGGGAGGTTGTTTAGCAGGGATTTTGTAATTTTCTCGCGGGAAGCCCTCCGAAGCGTAATTGATGAGACGACTTGTTGGACGATTAAGGGTATAGTGGTGAGGTATCGCAATTGTTTAGGTGGAGGTATTCTGCATAAGTAGAGCACGATTAACTTCAGGAAACCAAAGAGGAGATCACCATTCAGATTCAAATAAATACCGACCGTAACATCGATGGTAACGAAGCGCTGGCAGCCTATGTCAGAGGCGAAACCGAACAGGCCCTGAGCCGGTTCAGGGATCATATCACCCGGATGGAAGTCCATCTGAGTGATGAGAACAGCGACAAAAAAAAGGGCAAAGACGGGCTGCGCTGCGTTATGGAAGCCCGACTCCAGGGGCGTCAGCCCGTTGTGGCCACTCATCAGACCACAACACTGGAACAGGCCGTCAACGGCGCAGCAGAAAAGTTATCCCGATTGATTGAGAGCACTATTGGACGGTCGCGAGATCAACGGGGCCACGGGGCTGATCCGCAGCCTTACGGGCTGGATGAACCGGAGAATGATGACGAAGAGTGATGTGTGGCAGTTGACGAATCCGCACATCAGAAAACGATAGTTTGGAGTCCGGAATCGTGAGTTTGTACCCCTATTTATAAGGGACTTAACCGTTGACTCATAAATCACCGTCTGCCAGACACCAAAACGGTCAACCCTATTTTTGCGGTTGGCCGTTCTTTATGAACCAGGGTATCTAAAAATGCGGATAAATATTTGCCGGTTGTGGGCTGAGGTCAGGTGACACAACTTATCGGACCTGGGTAATAACTTTCTTGACCAACATCACTGGCTGCCCACCAACAACAGAAGAATCTGAAAAGGTCCAATTTCCCAACACCCTCTTTCCTGCTTCGTTGGGTGTTGAAATGCATTTACAGGCGAAAAGTCATTCTGCCTTTCGGATTGTTTCCGGCAATAATTATATTGCGCCTGCCGAGCGGTCGATGACATTGGCACCGATCAATAGCGTCGTTAAAGCAGAAAGGCATTACACCAGACGCTTCGCCGTGATCTTCTTTGTCGGCGACCTGGCAATGAGTTTTAGCTAGTTAATTCCCGATCTGGTCAATGCCCCCTTCCGTTGTGCCTTCTCTAGAAAAAATAATTATTGAGCAGACAACCCCTGTGATAGGGTTGGGATTATTCATTTATGAATAAATTCAACCCGAGGTGAAAAAATGACACTATCCCTGAAAGAGGCGCTGGGTGCAGATGCGCTTGGAGACGTTGAAGAAATTTTTGATGCTACCAGTACTGGGTTATGGCTTTGTGACGCGACTCCGCGTCTGCTATGGATCAATCGAGCAGTCGAGAGTCTGAATGACATCAAGCGAGAAGACGTTTGCGGCAGGACCGTCGAAGAATTGCAGGGCCGGGGTAATTACGATCAATCCGTCACCAAGAAGGTGCTGATCGGACGTGAGCCGGTGGCAATTATTCAGACAGTTCGCTCTGGGAGATCCCTGTTGGTTAACGGTGTCCCGATCTTCGGTGATGATGGCGAAATCCGTTATGTTGTAGGCACTGAGAGGGACGTGACTGAGCTTAATATGTTGCGAGAAGAGCTGGAGAAAAAACAGCAACTTAATCGTAAAATCCAGTCAGAGTTGTTGATGATGAAGATGCGCGAACTCAAGAGCCATGAAATCGTTGCAGAGAGCGAAGAGATGAAGCGAGTTTTGGAAACTGCTTTTCGGGTCGCTGATTTCGACACCACGATTCTGGCAACCGGGCCGTCTGGTGTGGGTAAGAGTCTCATTGCCCAGGTCATCCACGATAGCTCCAGGCGCAAAGATAAACCGTTCTTATCGCTCAACTGTGGCGCGCTCCCACAGACGCTGGTTGATGCCGAACTCTTCGGTTATGTCGGCGGGGCTTTTACCGGGGCCCAAAAAGGAGGCAAGCCGGGACTGATTGAGGCCGCGGACGGCGGGACATTATTTCTCGACGAGATTGATGCCTTCCCCCTTGAGGTGCAGGTTAAGCTGCTGACATTCCTCGACACGCGACGTTTTATCCGCGTTGGCGCGACCAAATTCCAGCAGGTTGACATCCGCCTGCTGGCAGCTACTAACAAGGATTTGGAGACTCTGGTTCGTCAAGGACTTTTCCGCGAGGATTTGTGGTTTCGCTTAAATATTGTACAGATTGACATTCCGCCACTCGCTGAGCGCCGCGCCGATATTCCCCTCCTGGCGACCAATATCCTCGAAAATCTGCGAAAGCGTTACGGTGTGCGTCGAACCCTGTCGCCGCGTGTGATGGAATTGCTGTGCAATTATGATTTCCCCGGCAACGTGCGTGAAATTAACAATATTCTCGAACGGGCCTTTGTGCTTTGTCGCGGAGAGCAAATCAGGATTGGTGATCTGCCTGCCGAGATTCGTGACAAGGGACAGGTAAAGAGGCTTCCGGGCAGTCAAGTGACATTGAAGGAGGCGGTTACAGAGGTCGAGAGGGCTTGGCTTGAAAGAGCCTCAATGAAATTTTCCCGACAGGTAGACATGGCAGACTATCTTGGCATTTCGCAGCCATCAGTCGTGAGGTTGATCAAGAAGCATGGGTTGAAGTTGTAATTATTTATAAATGAATAAAAATGAGTTTATTTATTCGGTATCGAATAAATTTTCAGGTCATTGAATCGGTTAATATTCCATAACACCCTGTTTTTAAAAGAGTACTAACAGTGTTTTAATCTTGGCATAGCCATTGCTCTTTTGTCTTCGCATCTTTCTCAAGTTACATGTCAAAAAATCTAACTGAATAGGGAGTAACGTCGATGCTGAGTTTACGAAAGTTGTTTTTTGGAGTTTTTGCTCTGGTTGCAGTATTGGGCATGTCGGGGAACGTTTTTGCCGCTCCGGCGAAAAATACGGTGACCTATGCAATGTATGCCGATATGAAAGACTGGGATCCTGCAATTGCCTTTTCCATGGAAGTGGTGATGCTGGTTAACGTTTATGAGCCACTACTCTGGTACAACCCGCCAGGCTCCAAGGACCAATTCACTCCGGCACTGGCAACCGATTGGTCGGTCAGCGAAGATGGACTCGTCTGGACCTTCAACCTGCGCAAAGGCGTTAAATTTCACGATGGGGAGCCGATGAATGCCGCCGCTGCCAAGTTCTCGATTGAGCGCACCATGGCCATGAAGAAGGGTGCTTATTACATCTGGTCTGGCGTCACTGAAATCACCGCTCCCAGCGAGTACACCTTGGTGATTAAAACCAAGAATCCGCTACCGATCGACCTGATCGCCTCTTCACAGTACGGTAGCTACATTTATTCGCCCAAGGCCGCAGAGAAAGGCACCGATTGGTTCAATCTTGGCAACGATGCCGGTACCGGTCCCTATTACGTGCGTCAATGGGTCAAGGGGCAGCATGTCGTTCTGGAAAAGAATGCCGATTATTGGGGTGGCTGGAGAAAGGATAACTTTGATCGGGTTCTGTTGAAGGTTGTTAACGAAAATGCCACTCAGGTGCAGATGCTAAAATCAGGGGAAGCAGACTTTATCTCTCTGGTTCCGGCCGATGCTGTTGCTACGCTGAACAAGCAGCCCGGGATTACGGCAGAGGCTGTTGCCTCCTGGAAAAATTCACAGTTCCTGATCAACACCAAAATTTACCCGACCGACAACAAGAGGTTCCGTCAGGCGCTGACGCATCTTTGGGATTATAAGACAGTTGTGCAGGATATTTATGCCGGACAAGCTGAAGTTGCTAAAGGGGTGATCCCGGCCAGTCTCTGGGGGCACAACCCCAATCTGAAGACGCCGGATTTCGATCCCGCCAAAGCGCTGAAGCTGTTGCAAGAGTCGGGAATTCCGAAAAAGGACTGGAAGGTTACCATGGCCTATATCGGCACCTCTGAAGAGTATAAAAACTCTGCTCTGCTGTTTCAGGAGATAAGTCGTCAGGTCGGCTTGACGGTTGAGTTGATTCCTGGCGAATGGGGTGTCCTCTGGTCGAATGCGAAAAAACTGGACACCGCTCCCAATCTGCAGTCGATGACCTGGTGGCCGACCTATCCGACGCCCAACGATTGGCTGACGGGACTGTTTCACACCGAGAAGAAGACGCTTTTCAACCTGTCGCACTATTCCAATCCGGTTTACGACAAGTTGATCGATGACGGTGCCGCGCTAGAAGGTTCGGACCGGGCCCAAGCGATCGCCAACTATGAAAAGGCGCAACAAATCTTGATCGATGACGCAACAGCGATCTTCTATGCCGATATCAAGAAACGCATTGCGCGGCGGAGTAATATCAGCGGTTTAGTGGTTAATCCCGCCTATGACGGTGTGTTCTTTTATCAGTTGTCGCGCAAGTAAATAACTCGCTGCTCTCCCTCCTCTGTTGGCGGAGGGGGAGAGCAGCGACTCGATGAGGATGCTGTTTTGCTCGCATATATCGGTCGACGCTTATTGATGATGGTCGGAATTTTGATCGGTGTGGTTGCAGTCACGTTTGCGCTGAGTCACATCCTGCCGGGTTCTCCGGTTGAACTGATGCTGGGGCATCGGCCAACCCCGGAACAGATCGAAGCGGCGAAAAGGGCCTTGGGTCTCGATCAACCGATGTGGCAGCAGTTTTACAACTATCTGGTTGCTGCATTACAGGGTGATTTTGGTACCAGCCTACGCTCTGGTCAGCCAGTCTTGAGTGAAATTGGCGCCCGCATGGCCGCCACCTTTGAACTGACAACTTTGGCGGTCATTATCGTGGTCATAGTCGGGGTCCCATTGGGGGTTCTCTCGGCAGTCAAACAGAACTCAATGGTTGATCATGCGGGTCGCTCTATCTCCATCGCCGGGGTGGCTCTGCCGGTCTTTCTTATCGGGATGATGCTGCAGATGTTGTTTTACGGCCAACTCGGCTGGTTTCCACTGCAGGGGCGTATCAACAGCGAGGTGATGCTCGATTATCCCTTTCATAATACCACTGGTCTCTATCTCATCGACTCCTTCTTATCAGGTCAATGGGTGGCACTGCTCAGTTCTTTTCAACATCTGGTATTGCCGGTGCTGACTTTGGCGATTGCTTCACTGGCGGTGGTTACCCGGATTACGCGTAACACTATGATCGAGGTATTGGGTGAGGACTATATCAAGACCGCTCTCGCCTATGGGATTCCGCTACGTAAAATTCATTATCGTTTTGCCTTCAAAGCAACCATGATTCCCATGCTGACGGTTATCGGTCTGACTTATGGTTTTATGCTTGGAGGGTCGGTAGTAGTTGAGTACGTTTTCGATTGGCCGGGTCTGGGCAGCTATGTGGTCGGCGCAATAACTAAAAATGATTTCCCCTCGGTGATGGGCGTAACCCTGTTTCTTGCGACCCTGTATCTCAGCATCAATCTGATCGTCGACCTGCTCTATTATGTTGTCGATCCACGTTTAAGGGCTTCTTGATGAGTATGACTGAAGTCGCACCCGCTGTTTTTGTCCGCGCGAGCGGGATGCGTAAGCTGACTTATTTTGCTTCGCAGCATCTCCTGTTTGTCGTCGGTGTGGCGATATTTTGCGCGGTAGCTCTCTGTGCCGTTCTGGCTCCGTGGCTGGCACCCTACGATCCGCACGCTATTAATTTCAGTGATAAGTTGATGGCTCCCGGAATGCGCCACTTCATGGGCACTGATGCCTTGGGGCGCGATCTGTTTTCCCGCGTCCTCTTTGGGGCTCAGAAGTCGTTGATGATCGGAGTGGTTGTGCTGGCGGTCTCTATGGTGATCGGGGTTCCCATTGGTTTGCTTGCTGGTTATTTCGGCGGGAAAGTCGATACCCTCCTGATGCGGTTCTCCGATATTTTTCTTGCCTTTCCACCCCTGTTGCTGCCGATTGCAATTACCGCCGCCCTGGGGAGCGGATTGACCAATGCCATGCTGGCGTTGGCGATCTCCTGGTTTCCCTGGTACGCACGAATTATGCGTGGCTCGGTGATGACGGTGAAACGCAACCTATATATCGATTCCGCCCGTGCCATGGGAGTAGGGCATATCCGTATTATGTTGCGACATGCCCTGCCAAATTCGTTGACCCCATCAATCGTTCAGGCCTCGATGGATTTTGGTTACGCCATTCTGGCGGCAGCCTCTCTTAGTTTTATCGGGATTGGTGCTAAGCCTCCAACGATCGAATGGGGATTGATGGTGGCCCTGTCGCGCTCCAAGTTTCTCGACTATTGGTGGACAGCTGCGGCCCCCGGCTTGGCCATCTTCCTGACGGTGTTGTCGATCAATCTGGTGGGTGATGGCATTCGTGACATGCTCGATCCAAAACATCGGGGAGAGCATTTATGAGTGAGCCCATTCTTGAAATCAACGATCTTTATGTCGATTTCCCCGGCCTCGAACGAACTGTTCAGGCCGTGCGGGGCTGTTCCCTGAGGATCGAAAAAGGGACCGTTCTCGGGCTGGTTGGCGAATCCGGGAGTGGCAAATCGATTACCGCGCAAACCTGCCTGGGCCTTCTGCCCCAATCGGCTCGGGTCAGGGGGGATGTCAAGGTCACCGGTATTCAGGCAGTTCACGCCACCCCAAAGGAACTCTTC
The DNA here is from genome assembly GCF_000384395.1 of Geopsychrobacter electrodiphilus DSM 16401. Lineage (NCBI taxonomy): Bacteria > Pseudomonadati > Thermodesulfobacteriota > Desulfuromonadia > Desulfuromonadales > Geopsychrobacteraceae > Geopsychrobacter > Geopsychrobacter electrodiphilus. The sequence goes on along the minus strand of NZ_ARWE01000001.1, from coordinate 3,356,648 downwards.
CGTTTGCGGGGCGGGGTTGCCTCAATGATCTTTCAGAATCCGGCAACCTCGATGAATCCGTTCTTTACGGTGGGGCGACAGATGGTGGAAGCCCTGAACTGTCATCTGCCAGGCGATAAAGCGGAAATTCATCAAGCCGTGATTGAGTCCCTGCAGATGGTTCACATGCCCGATCCGAAGTTGGTGTTCAACCGGTATCCGCATCAAATGTCGGGCGGTCAACTCCAGCGGGTGATGATTGCCATGGCCATCGCCTGCCGTCCGCAGTTACTGATTGCCGATGAACCAACCACCGCACTGGACGTCACCATCCAGGCGCAGATCATCTGTTTGTTGCGCGAGATGGTCGACACCCTCGGCTTGACGGTGCTCTTTATCACCCATGATCTGGGCGTCGTTGCTTCACTCTGTGACCGGGTGGCGGTGATGTATGCCGGTCAGGTGGTCGAAAGCGGTTCCTTGGAAAAGGTCTTTGAGTCGGCGGCTCATCCTTATACCGCAAAACTGCTGCAAACCGTACCGGCGCTCGGCGGTAACGATCATCGTCTGGATTATATCCGTGGCAATGTCCCCGATATGGCGTTTCCTCCCTCGGGTTGTGCGTTCCATGAGCGTTGCGAGAGGGCACAAGAGCGCTGCACGCAGCAGATGCCGGCGACGCAAGGATTAACCCAAGGTTCAACTGTTCGTTGTCACTATCCGAAGCGTGATGTCTCCCCCAAGAACACTGCAAACATTGGAGGGACAGCATGACAGCCTTACTCAATGTTACTGACCTTAAAAAGACTTTTGAAACGAAGAAAGGGGTCGTCACGGCCGTTGAGGATGTCTCTTTTGTGGTCGAGAGTGGCAAAACCCTTGCCTTGGTCGGCGAATCAGGTTGCGGCAAAAGCACCGTTGCTCAGACCCTGCTGCATCTCCTTAAGCCCGATGGTGGCAAAGTGATTTTTGAAGGTGTTGATCTGGCAAATATGGGCAACAAGACCATGCGCAAGTTACGCCAGAACATGAGCATCGTATTTCAAAATCCTTATTCGTCGCTCAATCCGAAGATGCGAGTTTTCAAGATCGTTGGTGAACCGCTGCAAACGGCTTACAAGATACGTGGACAGGCCTTGCGTGAACGGGTTGAACAATTGCTCTGCGATGTCGGGCTGGGGCCGCAGCACATGGATCGCTACCCGCATGAATTCTCGGGCGGTCAGCGCCAGCGCATCGCAATTGCCCGTGCTCTGGCCTTAGAGCCGAAGCTGTTGATTCTCGATGAACCGACGGCCGCCCTTGATGTTTCTGTTCAGGCTCAGGTTCTTAACCTGCTCCTTGATCTGCAGGATAAAACCGGCATCAGTTATCTGTTCATCTCCCATGATTTGGCAACCGTCGAATATATCGCTGACGAAATTGTCGTCATGTATCTGGGGCGGATTGTTGAGCAGGGGCCAGTTCCCGAGATTTTCAGTGCACCGCAGCACCCCTACACCAAGGCTTTGCTGACGGCGATCCCTACCATTGATCTGAAAAAGCGCGGCAAGTTACAACCCTTGACCGGGGAGATTCCCAGCCCCCTGAATCGACCGGTTGGCTGTGCCTTTCAAACCCGTTGCCCCAAGGTTCAGGATCACTGCCGCAAAGTGGTCCCGGTGTGTGTATCAAACGGCACCAGCCGTTCGGTCGCATGTTTTTATCCATTGTCAAAAGAGGCGAGTCAATGACGAATTTCGCTATTGCAGGAATACAAATGGAGGTCCGCTCAGGGGATAACCTTGAAGCGATGAAAGCTCAACTTGAGCGCACCATGGCACGTTATCCCTGGGTGCAGATGGTCCTGTTTGGCGAACTTTGTGCTTTTGGCCCGGATATAGCCCGAGCACAGCCTATGCCGGGTGCCGCAGAACAATATTTCTGCGCTTTAGCCCAAGAGTATGGTATCTGGCTAATTCCCGGGTCGTTTAACGAACTGTCGGGTGACATCGTCTACAACACTGCACCGGTTATTAGCCCGGCCGGTGCAGTGGTGACCAGGCATCGAAAGATCTATCCTTTTTTGCCTTATGAAAAAGGGATCGCAGGTGGAACTGAATGTACGGTTTTCGATATCCCTGAGGTTGGACGCTTCGGCCTGTCGATCTGTTATGACATGTGGTTCCCTGAAACAACCCGAAGCATGGTCGCAATGGGTGCAGAGGTCATTCTACATCCGACCATGACCAACACCTCGGACCGGGAACTGGAACTTTCTATCGCCAGAACCAGTGCCGCGGTAAATCAATGCTATTTCTGTGATGTCAACAATGTCGGCGAACTCGGATACGGCCGTTCGGTAATCGTTGGTCCCGAAGGGGATGTAATTTACCAGGCGCAATCAGGTCCAGAAACAATTGTCTTCGAAATTGATTTAAAGCGAGTGCGTCGGGTGCGCGAGCGGGGCCTGCTGGGACTGGGGCAGCCACTTAAAAGTTTTCGAGATGCTCTGGTTAGATATCCAATCTACACGCAAAATGCGGCGACAGATTGCGCATTGAAAAATCTTGGGCCACTCGAATTGCCGCGTCGGGAGCGAAAATGACAATTGATTAAGTAGCAATTGGCGACAGTTGCTACTTAATTCACATTCCCGTAAATCAGGGGCTTCAATAAGTTCAGGTCCTCTCAGTTTTTTAGCCTGCAAAAACAATGCGCCACATAAGCCAAGATATTTCCCCGCAATCTGTGAAGAGTTCAATTTTTCCTGAGGAATTTTCCGCCCAAAATCAAACGCGAGCTTCTGGTCCTCTGTATCGGGCCCGGCCTTTGGCAGGAGGTCTGACAGGAGTCGAGTAAGAATGTTCCCCGATAAAGGCACCTGCGGTGATGGCCTGAAAACCCTTCGCAGTGCTGACATCAGGCAGCTCGACCAGTGCACCTTTAAACTCCCGGTTGCCATAAAGTGCGACAAGAATTGCAGGCACTCCCTTTCAATTGATCTCAGCCATACGCGTCAAAAAAAGTTCCGGTACCCGCCCGACAGGGTCAGGTCATAGGGAATCACCTCTTTGTGCAAACTCCAATCTGAAAGAAGATCATATGTTTTGTCGATGTTTCTAGCCAAAGTGGGCATCAGCCTCCAAATACCAACCATGATCCCAAATTACCATATTGTTGACTTCTCTAATTTTTTTAAAATCCTTAGATATCTGTTTCTTTTGTTTGGCGGATTCAATTCGCTAGTGCAACCGGTGGATTGATTCCAAAAAATACCTGATTGGGGGTTTTAAATCCAAGGCATTTTCTGGGGCGGTTGTTGAGTTTGTTCATCACTCTCTGAATCTCTTCGTCAGTCACTTCAGCGAGATCCTTGCCTTTTGGGAAGAACTGGCGAATAAGGCCATTGGTGTTCTCGTTTAAGCCGCGTTCCCACGAATGATAAGGGTGCGCAAAATAACCGCTAGACTGAAGCATCTCGTCAATGTCCAGATGCAAGGCAAACTCTTTCCCGTTGTCGTAAGTCAACGTTTTCACGTGTGAGGCCAGCGGTAGTAATCGTTTCACTATGACAGCCCGAACCTTTTTTGCTGTCCGATCGGGTGCCTTGCCAATCATGCTCCAACGGGTCTTGCGTTCCACGAGGGTAACCAAAACAGCGCTGCCTTGTTTGCCAATGACCGTATCGGCTTCCCAATCACCGACTCGACTCCGTTCGTTGACCACCTCTGGTCGTTCGTCGATCGAAACGCGCCCTTTGAGCTGGCCACGACGATCTGGCGCACCGTAACGCTTTTTACGTTGTTTCTGACAGCGCAGATATCGGTAGATGTCACCACCAGCCCGCTTGTCACGAAGAACATATTGATAAATCCACTCGGGACTAACATGGAGACATTCTTCCTGCCGCAGCCAATAGCTGACCTGCTCTGGACTCCAGTATTCGCGGGTCAACTGCTCGACGCGCGCCCAGGACTCGCGAGTGATACGGCAAGTGACCTTTTCCTGACGACGACTTACAGCAAGACCATCAGCCTGCTTGGGTCTGTAGCCTCTCAACCCACAATTGCGTGCCATCTCCCGGCCAATGGTGGATTTATGGCGGCCAAGAACCTTGGCCATTTGCGCCTTCGATTGACCGGCTGTTTTCAAGGCGGAAATCTGATATCTTTCTTCTCGGGTAAGCTGTGTGTAGTGCATCATCGCGCTCCTCTAACTTTGGTCGGTGAAAGAAGCCGTGAGCCTACCGCAGCTTATCCTTCAAACCAAACTATTAGAGTTGCACTTACAACTTGAATCCGGGTTTGGTTTTTCTCATATATAAACAGGTTAATAAAAAATAAATTCTACCCCTATCGAATGCGCCTTCCAAAACCGGACAGAATCTGGCTCCCAGGGAGTTTTAGCAATGGCCGAAATTGAACAGCAATATAAGGCTATGTTCGAGAACATGGCTCAAGGTGCATTTTTTGTCGGAGGCGATGGATATCCCTTCGATGTCAATCCGGCCGCGCTGGTGATGCTCGGACTAACCCGTGACCAGTTTATGGGGCGCGTCTCCTGTGATTCTGCCTGGCAAATGATAACCAAGGATGGGACCATCCTTGGTCATGAACACTACCCCTCAGTAGTTGCGCTGCGAACCGGACAGCCCGTGCGCGATTTCATGGCCGGGGTCTTTGTTCCACACCGCAACCAATATGTCTGGCTGAAAATCAACGCCATTCCCGTACTCAAAGAGTCCTGTGACAGACCCGATCAGGTGTTCGTGACTCTTCATGATATCTCGAGGCAGAAAAGGATGAATGAGGTCCATGCTGCGCGTCTTCTTCTGATGCAGTTTGCCTTATCCCACTCTCTTGAAGAACTGCTCGTCGAGACTCTTGATCAATTGGAGAACCTCACGGGCAGCACGATCGGCTTCTACCATTTCTACGATGAGACTACAAAAATCATTACCCTCAAGGAATGGTCCACCAGAACGGCAACAGAGTTTTGCCATATGGACGGGCTGGAAGGGCATTACAGTCTCGATGAGGCCGGTGTCTGGGCGGACTGTGTGCGAACCCGCCAGCCAATTGTTCACAATGATTATGCCGCGCTCACTCATCGAAGTGACCTCCCCGAGGGGCATGCTTCGGTGATTCGAGAACTGGTCGTGCCAGTCAAACGCCATGATCGAATTGTGGCCATCATGGGCGTTGGCAATAAACCCCAAGATTATTCTGAAGCGGATATTGAAACAGTTTCCCTGTTCGCCGATCTGGCCTGGGATATCGCCGAGCATAAACTCGCTGATGAGGTGTTGAGGCAAAGTGAGCTGAAGTTTAAGGGGCTTTTTGAGAGCAGTCCCGACGCGGTCTTCTTGACCATACCCGATGGACGGATCACCGATTGCAACCCCGCCGCCTGCGAAATGTTTGGATGGACAAGAGAGGAGATGCTTCAGCGTACCCGTGCCGGGATTCTTGATGAGAGTGACCCACGACTCCCTATGGGTCTTCAAGAGCGGCAGCAAGCAGGGAAAGTGCAGGGCTATGAAATTACCGCAATTCGCAAAAACGGTGAAAAATTCCCCGTCGAAGTGGATTCGGTAGTTTTCGACCAGGATAATGCCTCATCTCGATCTTTTGTCATAATGCGGGATATCTCCGCCCGTAAACGGGCACAGGAGGAATTGCAGGTTTACAAAAATATCACCTCAAATTCCGAAGATCTTGTGTCGCTGGTTGACCGTAACTACCGTTACCGGATGGTCAATGAGGCCTACCTCCGGTTACACAACAAATCTCACCGGGAAATCGTCGGGCATACCGTTGTCGAGATGATAGGCGAGAGGGCTTTTAAGGAGATTGTTAAAGCGCAGATAGATCGCTGCCTGGCTGGAGAGATCGTCCGCTACCAGACCTGGATTGATTTCCCCCAGGCAGGCAGACGATGTTTCGATCTCGCATATACTCCCTATGTTGAAAATGGCTCAATAGCGGGTGTTACAGTTGCCGGACGAGACATCACTGAAATAAAAAAGGTCGAAGAACAATATCAATACACCCAGGCAATTCTACAGGCAGCCATGGACCAGAGTCCTGCCGGTATTGCCATTGCTGAAGCGCCAGATGGCCGTTTGAGCTATGTCAACGATGCGGGACTGTTGATCCGGGGTAGTGACCGGCAAACCGTGGTAGATGGGGTCGGCCTGGATCAGTACGTGGCGAGTTGGCAACTGCTTGATCTGGACGGAAGGCCGTTAACAACAGATGAAGTGCCCCTGGCTCGGGCGGTCCTGTTCGGTGAAACCTGCCACCGGGAATTCATCATTCGCCGCGACCAGGGTGATGACCATATCGTTTCGGCCAATGCCGCCCCGATCAAGAATGAAGCTGGTGAAGTGACGGCAGCCATCGTCGTCTTCACAGATATCACCGAACAAAAACACGCCGAAGGGCAGACCCGAAACCTTACCCAACGTCTGCTTCTCGCTACCTCATCAGCGAAATTGGGAATCTGGGACTGGGACATCCCCGAGAACAGCATGATCTGGGACGAGCGGATGTTTGAGCTGTACGGAATTCGCCCCGAGGAGTCGCCTAATAATGTTGATGCCTGGATGAATGGTCTCCACCCGGAAGATAAAGAGGCCGCCGTTGCAGCCTGTCAGGCTGCCGTGAACGGCGGACCGGAGTTCGACACTGCATTCCGCGTCTGCCATCCCGATGGAAAGGTCAGGCATTTGAAGGCCAACGCTTTGGTTGTCAGGGGAGCCGATGGCCAGGCAGAGCGCATGATCGGTATCAACGCAGATATAACCGACCAGAAACTGGCGGAGAACGAACGTGAGCGGCTGGAAAGTCAGCTTCTTCAGGCGCAGAAAATTGAATCCATCGGCCAGCTCGCAGGCGGGGTCGCCCATGATTTTAATAACATGTTGGGCGTGATTTTAGGTCATGCGGAAATGGCCCTGAGAAAAGAGGGCCAGGGTAAGTGCGTAACCACTAACCTTGAGCAGATTCGTCTGGCCGCTAAACGTTCCGCAGATTTAACCCGGCAACTGTTGACCTTTGCCCGCAAGCAGACTATTACCCCTAAAATTCTCGATTTAAATGATACGGTGGCGGGAACGCTCAAAATGCTGCAGCGCTTGATTGGCGAGAATATCCGCCTCTCCTGGAGCCCGAAATCCGACCTCTGGACAACCAAGGTCGATCCCTCCCAGATGGATCAAATCCTGGCCAACCTCTGCGTTAATGCCCGTGATGCGATCGCTGGTAGTGGCAACATCAGCATTCAGACCGGCAATGCCTCCATCGATAAAGCTTATTGCATGGCACGCCCCTATGAACTTTATCCCGGGGATTATGTCCAGCTCTCCGTCAGCGATGATGGATGTGGCATGCCCAAGGAGGTTCAGGATCACATCTTTGAACCATTTTTTACCACCAAGGAAATTGGTTACGGGACGGGTCTGGGTCTGGCTACAGTCTATGGTGCCGTAAAGCAGAATCATGGATTTATCACTCTTTACAGTGAGCCCGGGGTTGGGACGACATTTAATATCTACTTCCCGCGCGAGATGGACGCCGCCGAAACGCCAGCAAGTCCACAAGAGCAAGAACTCGCGGGTGGAACTGAAACCATTCTGTTGGTGGAAGATGATGAGATGTTGCTTCAAATGGGGATGGTCATGCTGGAAGGCTGTGGGTATCAGGTTCTTCCGGCGTCATCGGCAGGGGCTGCTCTGGCTTTGGTCCAAAAACACCCTGGTGCGATTGCTCTCCTGATTTCGGACGTGATCATGCCTGGAATGAATGGCAGGGAATTGTCTGAGAAAATACTGGCCCTTCATCCAGAAATTAAAGTCTTATTCGTTTCAGGGTACACCGCAGATATTATTTCCAAACAAGGGATCGTCGATAATTATATCCACTTTCTTCAAAAACCTGTCTCCCTGGAGACATTTGCTGGAAAAGTGAGGGAGGTTCTCGATCAAATTTGATGTAACTTGGGGAAAAGCGTTTCTCATAAAACCCTCAGGCTGCCTTGCCCGGCGGTCAAATCTTCAAATATCTGGCGAAATTCTTCTGCCCGTTCCCGGGGAAGCCTCAACCGAAAACTGACCTTCTCCGCATAGTCTGTGGCGAGCGGCTCCGCTTCGAACTCCATCAGGCGCCGCTCCAGGGGTGTCACCAGCGCGTAGTCGAAGGTCACCCGCAGCTCGCACCAGTCGACCCGTTCAGCACGCGGCAGTTGATCGAGGGCGGTCTGCACCGCTAAAGTATAGGCCTTGACCATCCCGCCTTTGCCGAGTTTGATCCCGCCGAAATAGCGTGTCACCACCACCGCGATATCACCCAGTCCGCTGTGCTGCAGGCAGGTCAGCAGCGGGCGTCCCGCGACCCCGTGGGGTTCGCCGTCGTCGCTCAGGCCGATGCGGTCGCTGCTGCCGGGAGGGCCGACCAGATAAGCCCAGCAATTGTGGCTGGCGTCGGGAAACTCGGCTTTGAGCTCGGCAACAAAAGCCTGCGCATCTTCAGCAGAACATACCTCTTGCAGCGTGGCGATAAAGCGGCTGCGTTCGACTTCAATCTCGCAGCGTGAGCGTTGCGCCGCGATCGGGTAGCGGGGAGCCGGGGATGACATTGGAGCTTCTCCTTTTAAGATCAGGGGCCAAGAATTGCAGGATTGTCGTTAAAAAACAACCAGTTTTGACAATTGCGCTAGTACTCTATACATTCTAAGCAATTGTAGGATTGCGCAGGTATTTTCCGTGTCAACAAGGCGTGTTTTTCGTTGCATAGCATAGCTATACAGCGGAAAGCACAACGCAGTTGGCGCGGAAAAGAACAAGTAAGATGCGAAGGTTTAGGGTGTATAGAGTACCAGGCACTTTGCCACTAACCTGTTAATTTCAAATATCCGCTTTTACACTTATTCTTCCAGCGGGCAGTACAGTGGTTATGAGGTCAAGAGTGGCGGATAATAAAATGGATCATCAGCATCACGGCAAACGTCCGCCGCAAAAACGTGGTCCACGAGGCCTTATCCTCCTGCATGAGGATAAGGATCTTCTGGTGATTGATAAGCCGGCCGGTCTGCTGACCGTGGGCACCGACCGCGACAAGACCCGCACCGCGCACTATCTGCTCAACGACTATGTGCGCAAGGGGAATCCCAAGTCGCGCAACCGGGTCTATGTCGTCCATCGTCTCGATCAGGATACATCAGGCCTGCTGCTGTTCGCCAAGAGCGAGCAGGCCAAGAAGTTTCTGCAGGATAACTGGGAACAGACCGACAAGCATTACCTGGCCATCGTTCAGGGGCGGCTGAGTGAAAAAGAGGGGCTGATCTCCAGCTATCTGGTCGAAAATGCCGCTCAGCGGGTGTATTCAATCTCGGATGCGGCGCAGGGGAAACTCGGCAGGACCGCCTTCAAGGTGGTGCAGGAGGGGCCGGGATTCAGTCTGCTTGATGTCCATCTGTTGACCGGGCGCAAACATCAGATCCGGGTCCACTTTGCTGAAAACGGGCATCCGGTGCTGGGCGACAAGAAATATGGCCGCGATGATCACCCTGCCAAACGGTTGGCCTTGCACGCCCGCTCAATCGCGTTTATTCACCCCTTCCATGGGCGTAAGATGTTCTTCGATACCGGAATGCCGGACGATTTTATCCGGCTGTTCGGGGTCAAAAACGGAAAAGAGTAGCACGGGATGAAAGAGTTAACCTATCTGGCCGGTTACCCGGAGCAGGTCTGTCTGCAGATCCGGCAACTGCTCCATGAAGGGCGGCTGGGGGAAGTGCTGCTCAAGCGCCATCCGGCAGCGCATGAGATCAAGACCGACCGGGCGCTCTACGATTACACGCTGGATATTAAAAATCAGTTCCTGCGCAAGGCCGCCCCGCTCTCCAAGGTGGTCTTTGACACCAGGATCAACCTGACCCATCAGGCACTCGGGCTGCATAGTTTTGTCTCGCGCGTGCAGGGTGGCAAGCTCAAGGCGAAGAGCGAAATCCGCATCGGTGCAGTGTTTAAGATCGCGCCATTGGCGTTTTTACGCATGATCGTGGTCCACGAACTGGCGCACTTAAAAGAGAAGGAGCACAACAAGGCCTTTTATAATCTGTGTTTCCACATGGAACCCGCCTATCCCCAATTAGAGTTCGATGTCCGACTCTATCTGACCCATCTCGAACTCTGTGGTCCCCTCTACTAAAAAACCTTCGATTTTTCGGCGGCTTGACAGCTGTGGGCTAATCCGAGTATCTTCCGACGTTTGTTGATCACAGGATGCATAAATTACGTTTTTTAACGAGGACATCTGGTCTGCGGCTCTTGCCTGCGTCCAACGTTGTCACTTAACTTTCCGCTGGCAAGAGCCGCAGCTCAGATGTTGTGGGTGGGCCAGGTCGTGGAAAACCCGACAGCTCCTCCTTTTAAGGATTTGAACTCATGTCTTTTGATTCTCTTGGCCTCTGTGCCGAACTGTTGAAGGCGATTGCCGATCAGGGATACACCACTCCGACCCCGATCCAGACCCAGGCGATCCCGGTGGTTTTTGAGGGGGTAGACCTGCTGGCCGGGGCGCAGACCGGCACCGGAAAAACCGCGGCCTTTGCTCTGCCGATTGTGCAGCGCTTAAGCGAAACCATTCCCGAAGGGAAACGTCGGCGGCCGCGGGCGCTGGTGCTGGTGCCGACGCGGGAGCTGGCGGCTCAGGTCAGTGACCAGATGCAGATGTACGGCCGTCGGCTGTCATTGCGCTCGACCATGATCTACGGCGGGATCAACATTCAGGCGCAGATTGAGCGGTTGCATCGCGGCGTAGATATCGTGGTGGCGACCCCGGGACGCCTGCTCGATCACGCCGAACGCGCGACGATTAATCTCTCAAAAGTTGAATTTCTGGTGCTGGATGAGGCCGACCGTATGCTCGATCTGGGCTTCATCGACGACATCCTCAAGGTCGCCGAGTACCTGCCGACGAAACGTCAGACCCTGCTCTTTTCGGCGACCTACGCGCCGAATATCAAGCAGCTGGCCGACGAACTGCTCAACCAGCCGCGGCGGATCGAAGTGGCGCGCAGTAACCTGGCTGCTGACGCCGTGACCCAGATTGTCTACCCGGTTGAGCGCCGCAAAAAGCGAGAAGTGCTGGCCGATCTGATCCAGCAGGGGAACTGGGACCAGGTGCTGGTTTTTTGCCGCACGCGTTATGGCGCGGACAAGCTGACCGAAGAGTTGTTGTACGATGGCATTAACGCCTCGGCCATCCACAGTAACAAGAGTCAGTCGATCCGCACCCGCACTCTGGCCCAATTTAAACAGGGAGAGCTGCGGGTCCTGGTCGCGACCGACGTCGCCGCGCGCGGCCTCGATATCGCCAATCTGCCGCAGGTGGTCAATTACGAATTGCCGCAGGTGCCGGAAGACTATGTCCATCGCATCGGCCGCACCGGGCGTGCCGGCGAGAAGGGGGTTGCGGTCTCGCTGGTCTGTCAGGAAGAGTTGCCGCGTCTGCAGGCGATTGAAAAACTGCTGAGATACGCGATCCCCAAAGAGACCCTGAGCGCATTTCCCAAGGTCAAGCTCGATCCCTCTATCAGATCCAAACCTGCTCAAACGGCGAAACCGGCGGTCAAAACCGAACGGGGCACGAACCGGCCAGCGAAAAGCTCTGCTTCAGGCGGAAGAACTTCCGCAAAGGCTTCGAAATCGACGGGTAAGGTTGAGCGAAGCTCGGGACGCGCAGTGGGCCGCACACTAACGCCTGCCGTTAAGCCAGAGCGTGCGACGACTAAATCAGGGCAAGCGCCGGCCAAGAGAGCTAAGCCCGGCAGCGGAGAAATAAAAACCGCTAAAGGCCCGGCTAAGGTGCAGAAATCGACAAAGAGTCGGACGGTCGGGCAGAAAAAAAAACCGGGAGCCGGGACCGCCGGTAAGCCGGCAGTCAAAACCGGCCGCCGCGGGAGCAGATCCTAGGAGCCGGGCCTCTCCGGGCAGGCTCCCAGGTCGTTAAGCGCCTGGTTTACGTGCGATGAGTTGGACGACAGCTCCGCGGCCGGTGTGGAGCGAGCCCTCGATCACGTCGCGTTCGGTCTCCAGCGCATGTTCCAGGTCGAGGTCGGCCAGGTCTTGCCGCAGCTCAGTCAGGGTTAGCATCAACTCTTTGACCGGTGGGCCGCCCGTGCCGAACGCAAGCTGGGCCGGGGTATAGGCCTCAAGAATAAACAGGCCTCCCGGTGTTAAGCCCTTAGAGATATTTTTATGAAGTGTTGTTCTGATTACCTTGGGCAAGTGGCAGAAAATTGAAACAATCGTGTCCCAACCCTCTTCCTCAATTTTGTACACTGACAGATCGGCGACCTCGGTTCTGATCTGAACCCCGCGTTCGATCGCCAGGCGTTGGGCCTTTTTCAGCCCGACCGCTGACGCGTCGACTGCTGTCACCGTATGGCCCTGTTCGGCCAGAAACACCGCGTTACGTCCTTCCCCCTCGGCGAGGCAGAGGACTCTGCCCGGAGTCAGTTGGCTGCCGGCTTCACGCAGGAATGCGTTCGGCTCGGTGCCGTAGACAAATTCTTCAGCCTGATAACGTTCATCCCACATCTTCAAATCTCCCTGGTGTTCTGTGCAAAACCTGGCACACAACGTCGGTCAGTGTCCTGAGTTCGTAAGGCTTCGCCACCACGCCCTTGAAACCGTAGTCTGCATAATTCGCCATCACCGGATCATCGGCATAACCACTCGACACAATGGCGCTCGCTTGCGGGTGAAGTGTCAGAATCTCCTTGATGACCTCCAATCCCCCCATTCCGCCGGGGATAGTCAAGTCCAGAATGACCAGATCAAATGGTCTCCCGGCCTCCAACGCCTGACCATATAAAGCGAGGGCCAATTTGGCATCGGGCGCAGTTTCGACCGCAAAGCCGGCTTCTTCCAACAGGTCCTGTGTGATGTCACGGATCGCTTCTTCATCATCCATGACCAGAATCCTGGAAATTTGCTGTGGGGGGGTGGTGTTTATGGGCACTGTTTTCTGTGGCAGCTCCTGACTCTTGGCGGCGGGCAGATAGAGAATAAAAGTGGTTCCCTGGCCGAGTTGAGAAACGACGCTGATATGCCCGAGATGTTTTCTGATGATTGAATAGACGGTGGCGAGGCCCAGTCCTCTGCCGGATGGTTTGGTGGTGAAGTAGGGGGAGAAGACCTGCTCAAGATGCTCCTGCTGGATGCCGCTGCCATTATCCGTCAGCGTGATCCGGACATATTTCCCCCCGCTGAGGTCTGGCAGACAGTTGCCCGGGAGTTCCGTGTTTTCCAGGGTAATCCGCAACAATCCACCCTCGGGCATGGCCTGTTTGGCATTGATAGTCAGGTTGCCGAAAACCTGCTGCATCTGCCCCTGATCGACATCAACCAGCCACAGGTGATCGGGTTGGGAGATCTGCGGGATGACCTTACTGCCGGACAGACTGAACTGCACAACGTCTTCAATCAGACTGTCCAGGGCCAGAATCTCTTTAACCGGGACTCCACCCTTGGCAAAGGTCAGCAGCTGATTGGTCAGGGAGGTGGCACGTCCCAGCGATTTTTCGGCCGCATTGAGGTAGCGGAGACCGGGATGTTCGGGCAGGGTCCTGGTCAGCTTGTTTTTAGCGAGGGAGATATTGCCATAGAGGCCGGCCAGAATATTGTTGAAATCGTGGGCGAGGCCGCCTGCCAGCAGGCCGATCGATTCAATTTTCTGGGACTGCTGGAGCTGGTCTTCGAGTCTGGCACGCTCTTCAGCAGCGTGGGTGCGTTCGGTAATATCGCGACTGATGCCGGCCAAGCCGTAGAGGGTGCCATCCAGGCCACGAAATTGGACCCTGAGAGTGCTCATCAGGTGCAGCTGACCATCTGGAAATTTTATCCAATCATCTGCGCTGAATGGCTCACTGCAGGTATAGACCTGCTGGTCCTGTCGATTGATCCTTGCCGCCGTTTGTGGATCGAAAAGTTCCAGCGCGGTCTTGCCGATAATATCCTGCTCAGAGAGCCCGGATCGTTGGTCAAAGGCCTGATTACACCCCAGATATTGACCTTTGGTGTTTTTGAAAAATATGGCGTCCGGGATTGAATCGATCAGGCCGCGCAACAGTCCGCGTTCACGGTCAAGTAGATGACGATGCTCGGTCAGTGCCTTCTCCGCCGTTCTACGCTCGTTCTGACGGCGAAGGACCAATCCCAGCAACATGGTCCCGATCGGAAAGATCAGCAGTCCCGGAGGGGTTATGGCTGCCAGAACTTTGAAACGCACCATGGCGGGCAACAGCAACATGCAGGTCAGAGTAGCTACCTGAACCAGCATGCCGAAGAGATAGAGGTTCCACCAGCTCAATTTCCCGTTGTGGGCAAGTTCCAACTGGCGCCAGGCGAGGCCGATGGCGGCAGAGGACACAATCACCAGTGAACCGACGTAGACCCCCGCTCCGCCTTGAAACGCACGCAGGGCCAGGGTCATCGCCACCGCAATCAGGGTGGGACGTAAACCGAAAAACAGTGCACACAGGCTGAGTAACACCGAGCGGGTATCGAAAAAGATCCCCGGTGCCAGTGACCAGGGGGTCAGCATCACCCCGATGCCGACCAGACCGATGAGCAGCCCCGATAGAATATCGCGCACGATGGAGCGCCGGAGGTTATGTATGCCCAGGGCATCGTAAATAACACCCATGGCCAGCAGGAGGATCGCGTTGTTAAACAGACCGGTGAAACTGCTCATCCATGGTCCTTTCTTTAGGCCTTAGTCTGAGAAATATTTCGAAATGTAGCGCAACCTCTTTGAGAGGTCAAAGGTTGTCATAATCAAGCTGGAAATGCGGGAGAGACTGGCTCTTGCCGATCGCTGGAGACATAGCAGATTCAGCGCTCGGGGGTGATTTAGTCAGGACGTTATATATGGATAGAGGCGAAACAAATTTTTTTCTAGCCAGTTTTGCCGGTTTCGGCTCTATAATCTGCACGTTTCTGATCAGGCTTCTTGTTCCGGGATTAAAAATCTATGGATAAAAAACCTTGCGGATCAATCTGTTGATCGCACTCGGCTTCGGGCTGGCGACCTTCCTGCTCTGGGGCGCTGCCCTGCTGGTCCAGTCGCTTCCCTACCTGGCCGCATTAGGGATGGGGCTGATCAGCGCCTTCCCGGCCAGCAGGTTCAAACTTCAGACTCTGAAAAGTCAGACAGACTCCTAGCCCTCACAGAGGCAGTATGTTATTTTGTGCGACTATGGTTACTTACCGAAGTCAGGAAATTTAATGTCAAAAAAACCGCAGGTCATGATACTGGGCACCGGTCGCGCTGTACCGGAAAAGATTCTCACCAATGCCGATCTGGAACAGATCGTTGACACCTCCGATGAATGGATCGTCGCGCGGACGGGCATCAGGCAGCGGCATGTCGCCGAGCCGGGGAGCGCACTTTCGGATCTGGTGACCGAAGCCGCGCGCAATGCCCTGCAGAACGCCGGCGTAACAGCCGACGAGGTCGATCTGATCATCCTCGGGACCGTGAGCGGGGATATGCAGTTTCCCGCGACGGCTTGTATTGTTCAGGAGAAACTGGGGGCGAAAAATGCCGTGGCTTTTGATCTTTCGGCCGCCTGTTCCGGGTTTCTCTATGGTTTGCAAGTGGCCGAGGGGATGATGGTCGCGTCCGGTTACCGGCGGGTGCTGGTGATCGGTGGTGAGGTGCTCACCTCCATGGTCAACTGGCAGGATCGCGATACCTGCGTGCTGTTCGGGGATGGGGCCGGAGCTGTGCTCCTCGGGCCTTCTACTGACGGGCGAGGACTTTTGCAGACCTTTCTGGGCAGTAACGGTGCCCATAGCAATCTGCTCTATAATGCCGGTGGTGGTTGTCTCAATCCGCCCAGCGCCGCGAATCTCGCTGCGCAAGTGTACGCTATCCGCATGGAAGGCAAAGAGGTCTTCCGTCATGCGGTGTCATCCATGGTCGGCGCCTTGACCAAGGTGCTCGAGCGGGCGGGGCTTACGGAGAAGGATCTCGATCTGTTGATCCCGCACCAGGCCAATCTGCGCATTATTGAGGCTGTAACCAAGCGCTTCAAGGTTCCGATGGAGAAGGTCTACGTCAACGTCGATCGCTACGGCAATACCTCCTCCGCTTCGATCCCCATCGCCCTTGACGAGCTCCGCCGTGACGCCGGACTCAAGGACGGTGCACTGGTCGGAATGGTCACCTTCGGCGCCGGGTTCACCTGGGCGGCAGCGCTGTTGCGGGTATAAAGGGGACTTCATGGATCTGGATAAGCTGGTAAATCGTCTGTTCGGTCTATATCACCAGTACCCGGTCGTGCTGGCGGTGGTCGCGCTTATTCTGCTTTTTATCGCCTGGAAAAACCCGAAATCCAGCTTCAAATTTGTGCTGTTGCTGCTCTTTTTGGCGGCCTTTTTCTACGCCGTCAGTCTTTTTCGCGAAACTCTGTCCGTCGGCACCCAAAATACCCACCAGATGATCAATAACTCGAAGGTGCCGGACGAATAGTCCGACTCCGCCGGGTGCGCGTTACGCCGGGGTCGGCCTAAAGGTTCTGATCGCTGCGGATACGCAGAAACGACGGGAACTTCGGCAACCCTGACTGGAACCTGCCGTAATATTTATAGGTGATCAGCGTGCCGGGCGCCGGTGGCGATTCGCGTTCTGCGTCGCTGAAGCCGCTGCCGATTTTGAACCTGGTGCCATCGTCCAATTCAACCAGTAAAGCCCCCATTCGACCCTGATTTCTCCCTTTGCCGGGGAGCTGCGCAATAACCCTGGCCTCAGCATCCTGATAACTTTTGACCTTGAGAATTTCGGCGCTGCGTCCCGGGGTGTAGAGCGCGTGCGGCTGACGCACGATCAGGCCTTCGCCGCCAAGCCGCTCGATGCGGTCCAGTTCGTGACGCAGGTGATCGCGATCGCGCACCAGAATCTGGGGGATGAGAAAGGCATGGCTGGAGGGATGCTGGTCGAACCAGTCTTTGGCCTTGCGCATCCGGGTGGTGAAATCATTAGTTGTTTCGGGCAGGTCGAAGATCGCGAACTTGAGCTTGAGCCAGTCAGCACAGGGCTTCTCGCGGCGGACGATGCCGACGGTCTGTTCGAAGCTGCCGCGTCCGCCCCAGAGTTCACCTTCCAGCGGGAAGGGGGGTAGCCCCTGAATAAACGCCGCCGGGGGATGAAAAAGGTTGCCCTGCTTCGAGCGCAGCTGATGTCCGTCCCAGCTGGCGCGGACCCCGTCGAGTTTTTCACTCATCAGCCATCCGCTGACCTCGACCCGCTCCTGATAGACCTGCGGCAACATCAGGTCGGTCGCCGCCGCGCTGGCCGCAGATAGCAGTCCGCCACCCAGACAGAGCGCCAGCAAGATGAGTGGTGTGCGCGCCAGTGTTGTTCGCTTCTGATGGATCGATGTTCGCATATTTTCCCCCTCCGATTGTTTAAACCTGTCAATAAATTTTACGTCGCGAAAAGGTCGAACCGAGCACGTTGAAGGTGTTCTCCACGATAAACAGGGCATGCTCATCGGTGGTGAAGACAATCTCTTCCAGGCGCTTCAGCTGGATGTTGTTGGTGACGATCATCAACACGGTTTTTGCCTTTCTGCGGTAGGACCCGATCGCCGGTAGCATGGTGGTGCCGATCTTCAGGTGAGTCATGACCTGGTCGGCAATTTCATCGGGTTTTTCCGAAACAATAAAGGTCATTTTCCGTTGATTGAAGAGGGACAGCACATAGTCGATGGAGAGGGAGCAGATAAAGACCGCGATCATCGAGGCGATGACCAGATCATTGTCCAAACTCGCAAAACTCAAGGTAAAGAGAATCAGGTTGAAGGAGAAGTAGACCTTGCCGAGCCCGATGTTGAACTTTTGATTGAGGATCACCGCAGCGACATCGAGGCCGCCGTTGGAACCGAGTGAACGCAAGACCATGCCGGCCCCGACGCCGAGCAGAGCGCCGAAGACCAGTGCCGCATAAAGTTGATTGCTGATTTCAATCTGGAAATTGACCAGCTGATAAAACAGGGCGATCTCCCCCATGGCCAGTGCGCTATACCAGAGGAAGCGCCGCGAAATAAAGATGTAACCCAGGATGAACATCGGCACGTTGAGGAGAATGTAGAGCAGACCGGGGTCCAGAAAGTCGGTCTTGTAGTAGATCAGCGAAGCGATGCCGAACAGCCCGCCCGGAACAAAATTGTGTGGAATGGCCACCGATTTCAGGGCAACCGCCTGAATCAGGGTGCCGATGGTGATCAGGCTGCAGTTCCAAAAAATCGAATAGAGGAATTTTCTCTTTTTACCGGTCATGCTTTTATCCAATTTGAAGAAATTTATTTTGGTTGTTTGAGCTTCTCAGCGAGGGCGGCAAAGGGGGAATGCGCCAGACTCGGCCTGGTTTGGCGCTCACTTGGGCCATCCGGCTCCTGATCCTCCTGCAGACCACGGGTATGCTCAAAATCGTGGCAGTAAAGACAGAGCAGTTCCCAGTTCCGGCCATCGGCGGGATTATTGTCATGGTTATGGTCTTTGTGATGCACCGTCAGCTCGCGCAATTTCTTCCCTTCGAACTCGCGGGAACAGCGGCCGCAGACGTGAGGAAAGAGCTTCAAAGCCTGCTCCCGGTAACCCGACAGCCGCTGTTGTTCATCTTTGCGCATCTCTGCCACAAGTTGATCTGGATGTTTTGTTGAGGGGGGATTCATCGACAGCCTCCGGGGTTGAGAATCAGAGCTAAGGCGCAGGAAAATTAACCGAGCCGAAAACCTTGCAGGTTGAGATGTTAACACAGATAAAATCGGAGTTGGGTTCTTTCAAATCGGCCGGGGGGTTTTGTTCTGTCCTTGACGCGGATCAGGCGCTCAGCGCCGCCCACCAGGCCAGGAATACCAGCGCAGCACTGCCGAGGGCGAGCAGGCGATTGAGTCCGCTGCCGGGCCGGCCGAAACAACTCTGCAGGTATTCGGTTACAAGTCCCAGCACGATCCCGCAGCCAAAACCGAACAGATGCGCCCCCAGATCGGTGTGTTCGCCGGAACTGCCGAGCATGGCCAGCAGCGCCAGGGCCGCAGCGAGGGGAAGCGGCCAGCGTTTGCGCAGACTGCGCCGGTAGCGTACCAGACTGATTGCGGCCAAAATCCCGATCGCACCAAAGACCGCGGTTGAGGCCCCGATAGACTGATGCTCGGGGTGTTGCAGCCAGGCGTTGAGCGCGTTTCCGAGCAGGCCGCTCGCCAGCAGCAGACTCCAGCCGAGACCCGCACCCAGATCGCGGCAGAGCCGACTGATGAAGAACCCGCCAATGACCAGGTTGCCGAGCAGGTGCAGCCAGTCGGCGTGCAGGGTCAGCGCCGTGATCAGGCGCCACCACTCCCCCTGCAGAATCTTGCGCGCATCGGCGTTGCCGAGGTCGTTCCAATTAACCGGGTGATGTCCCAACAGGTTGATGTCGATCTGAGTCAGGTTATAGAAGGTCGCCACGGCGAGCAGCACGCACAGGGTTGAGAGCAGGTTGTCCTGTTGCGGGGTTGCGGCGGGCAGCGGCGGCGGCCAGTTGTGGTTCAACTCTTCGTAGCGGCGCAGTTCGTTGCACGCCCGGCTCAAGAGGGCGGGTGGCACCCTGAGGTACCAGCCTTCGACCAGCGCTTCGTTGTGAAACGGAATACCTCTGGCTTCAAGCACCAGCCCCCATCGGCGCAGCAGCTTCCTCGAGAGCGGGCGGGCAACCCCTTCGGGGAGCAGGTCAGGTGGAATGGCGAGCCATTCCGGTTCAGCGGGTTGCAGTTCAGGGGTATTGTCCATGTGCGACAGAATGACAGATCGGTTTTACCGCGTCACCTGGAAATCGGCTTGCTGGCGCTTCAGGTTTGTAAATCGCTTTTGCGTTATGATGTGGAAGTTCGTCTCCCTTCTGGACAAGAGGGCCAGACAGCAGAGAGAGGCAGGGCTCTTCGGCGGGTTATTCGTTTCGGAATAAATCATTTTGTCGAGAGGGACCTCCTTCAAATTAACGTCATACCTAATATAAGCCTGACACGGAGGAAAAATGGACATAGCAATAATTGGTGGCGGGGCGGCCGGTTTCTTTGCGGCAATAAGCGCCAAGGAGAATTATCCCGAAGCCAGGGTCGTCATTTTTGAAAAATCTAAGGAGATCCTGACCAAGGTTAAAATATCTGGCGGCGGCAGATGTAATCTGACGAATGCCTGCGCCAGCGTCAAGGAGCTGTCCGAGGCCTATCCGCGCGGTGGCAACGCTTTAAAGAAAGCCTTCGGCACCTTCAATAACCAGCATACGATGCACTGGTTTGAGTCGCGGGGCGTCCCCTTGATGGTTCAGGATGACCAGTGTGTTTTTCCGCTCTCGCAAAATTCACAAAGCGTCATTGATTGTTTTTTGGAGCAAACGCGAAAATTAAAGATTGAACTCGCGTTGGAGCAAGGCATAAAAAGCATCAAAAAAGTCGGGGATAAATTGCAGTTGGGCTTTGTCGGCGGGAAGCTCCCGGCGGCCGCGTTTGATAAGGTGATTGTGACAATCGGCGGTTCGCAACACAGAGAGGGTTTGGCTTGGTTGGAAAAGTTGAATCATAAAATTGAAGAGCCCGCGCCATCCTTATTCAGCTTCAAGGTTCCAGATGAAGCCGTCACCGAGTTGATGGGGGTCGTGGTTGACAACGCCCTGGTGGGCGTTCAGGGGACCAAACTGAAAGCCGAAGGCCCTTTGTTGATCACCCATTGGGGTTTCAGTGGGCCGGCGATCTTGACGCTCTCTTCTCTGGGCGCACGGGTGTTGAGTGAAAAAGACTACAACTTTAAGCTGCAGGTCAATTGGACTGATGTGCGCAACAACGACGAGGTCGTTGTTGCGTTGAACAGTCTGATAGATGAACATCCGCAAAAACTGCTGGCCAATCTTCGACCCTATGCGTTACCCGAAAGATTGTGGCTTTATCTGCTGGAGAAGACCGGTCTGCAACCCGCCAAGAAATGGGCAGAGATCGGTAAGACCGGGCTGAACCGTTTGGTCAACACCCTGACCAATGACGTCTACGCGGTCAAGGGGCGTACCCAGTTCAGGGACGAATTTGTGACCTGTGGCGGTGTGAGTCTGGAGAGCATCGACCTGAATACGATGCAGAGCAGGGTCTGTGAAAATCTGTACTTCGCCGGTGAGGTCATGGACATTGACGGCATCACCGGAGGGTTTAATTTTCAGGCCGCCTGGACCACGGCGTTTATTGCGGCGAAATTGAACTAAGAAGGTGGACAAGGCGCGCTTGCGGGAACTTACTTCGCCTGCAGTTCGGTATCGATGAGGACCTCTTTCAGGCGTTTGAGGGTTTTTTCGAGGACCTGGTTGTCTTGTGCCAGAGCGTCTTTCTGTTGCTGACATACGGCGAGGGCTTTGTTGTCCTTGAGGCTGGCCAGTTTCTGCTCCTGTTTCTCCAGCAGGGCCTGCTGCTGTTCCTGTAACTGTTTCTGCTTTTTGACCATGGTGATGAGCCCTGCGGCTTTGGTTTGCCACTCCCCTTGCGGGTATTGTTGCAGCAGCTGGTTCAGGGTCGTCAGATCACCGCTGGCGAGGAGCTGATCGAGCCCCTGGGCGAAGAGTTCGGTCTCTTGCGTGCCAGGCATATTGAGTGCCGGCAGGCTGCAGCCGGCCAGCAGCAGAAAGGTCAGCGACACAATGCACCAACGGGCGACAACTGAGGTCATGGGATCTGCTTTCTGCGGTCAATGAGATAGTTACTGTTCTGCAGTTGTTTCAGGTGCCCCTTCATTCTTGCACAGTTGTTGCTGATCTCCAAAAGAGAAGGATGATCCAGGTTCTCGGAGAGGGTTATGGCGATGGAGATGGTCAAGAGTGGAAACGAACGCTTGATCCCATGCCGGTCGGTCCCCAGGATAAAGCCCGCTTCGAGATCTTTCTTCGTGTAGAGTTCGGGGACGCAGCTGTCGAATTTGCTGATAATCGCTTTGGCCAGCGCCTCACCCCGGTCCGGGGCGGTGAGAACCACATAGTCATCTCCGCCGATGTGGCCAACCAGATCCCCTTCGCCGCCCTCCAGGTCAACGACTTCGCGCAGCAGGTTGCCGACCATATTAATGGCGTCGCTGCCGACATGGTAGCCATAGTGGTCGCCGTATGCTTTGAAGTTGTCGAGGTCGATATAGAGGTGGGCGAAGGGTAAATTCTGTGCGATACGATGTTTCAGCTCGCGATCAATCGCCAGGTTTCCGGGCAGTCGGGTTAAGGGGTTGGCGTCCAGATTCAGTTGTTCAAATTCCATGAGCTTTCGTGCCATGCCGGAAAAGTCCTGGGCGAGTTGGCTGAACTCATCATTGCCGCGGATATCGATCTGGGTTTCGAAGCTTCCGGCCGCAATGTCGCGAGTGGCTTTGGTCAGCGCCTTGACTGAGCGGTGAATGCTGATGATCACCGTGAGAGCGACCGGTGCCGAGAGCAGAATACCGACGAGGGTGATAATCAGGGTCAGGCGGTAGGCCTTGCTGCTCTGGAGGGACAGGTCATGCAGGTCGTTGTCCAGGACAGTCTGGTGCTGGATCCTGAGATCTGCCAGCTGGTCGAGCAGTTGACTGCGCAA
Organism: Geopsychrobacter electrodiphilus DSM 16401; assembly: GCF_000384395.1. Classification (NCBI taxonomy): domain Bacteria; kingdom Pseudomonadati; phylum Thermodesulfobacteriota; class Desulfuromonadia; order Desulfuromonadales; family Geopsychrobacteraceae; genus Geopsychrobacter; species Geopsychrobacter electrodiphilus. Next base: position 3,334,037 of record NZ_ARWE01000001.1, on the reverse strand, counting down.
GGGTGCGGTCGTGGTGGCGGAAACCTTGGCCGCTTTCTTCCAATCCTTCGCGGCAAATACCTGCATCAGCTGGCGGGTCTGGCTCAGGTAGTTTTCAACCTTGGTGGGCAGGGTGGCAAAATAGTCGGGCAGTGCCGAGGTGTTGACGTCCGTGATGGTAGTTTCGAGACCGGAGATCCGCAGCTCGAGCAGGCCCAGCAGCTGGGGATCGCGCAGGATGAGGAGCTGTTTTTCCAGGTTCTCCTGTCCCAGCAGGTTCTGACGGATATCGCGCAGCAGGGTAAAGGCCCGGAACTGACCACCGACCAGCTGCTCGGTCCGCAGGTTGTGATCATGCAGGCTGATCAGGGCATAGCCGATTGCCAGCAGACTGAAAACGATAATCACCAGATAGCCGAAGGCGACTTTTCTGGTTACCGTAAATTTAGCCCTCATTTCTGCTCCTGACGGGGATCGGAACGCAGTTTTGATATCCTCGAACTTTAACACAGATCAGCCGGTGTTTTTGCAGATTAGGAAAGCAAAGGAGTAGAGATGAGGTCTGGATTTTCAGTGGCGTTTCTTGACGCCCCCTTTGGCTGGTCGAATCTCTTCCTTCTGCCGTGTTTGTTTGGTTGCCGCCTTAAACTCCGGCTCATAGCCGACCGTAAAATTGGTGTCGTCCAGATTGCGCAGGCTCATGAAATTGGTGTTGTTTCTGGTGTAAGGACAAAGGGGCGAACTGCAGGGCTCAAAACCGAATTTTTGAAAAAAAGCGGGAGCGCCCAGAACGAACAATGCCTGCTCCTTGATCGCTGCCTGGCGCAGGGCAAAGCGCAGCAGTTCTGCGCCCACTCCCTGTTTTTGAAATTCGGGGCTCACGGCTATCATCGCCAGGTGCAGGCCGCAGACCTTGCGGCCCTGATAGGCATTAGCAAAGGCGATGTAGGCGATGGCCTTGCCGGTGTGGAGGCAGACCCATTCGTGGAGGGGTTTGTCTCTGGCGTGGAGCAACTGCACCAGGGTCGCTTCATACTCGCTCTCGGGGAACGCGTTGCGTAAGAGGGCGTAGGCCTTGGCGCGATGTTCTTCGCTTAATGTCTGGATCTTCATCGTAGTTTCCTTAGCACAGCCGCTGTTGACCATCCTCGTCAACACCGAACTCAGAATAATCTTCAATGGGAACCGGTCGCGGCACAACCGCAGCGACAGCCACTGGCTGCAGCGGTTCTTGCTCGCGAGGCTCGACAGGCTCGTTCGCCAGCCGCAGACCCTCCTCGACAGCGCGCTTTGCCAACTTGTCGCAGCGTTCATTAAACGGGTGGCCGGCATGCCCGCGCACCCATTGCCAGTCGATCTGGTGTGTGCGTGACAGGGGGACCAGCTGCTGCCAGAGGTCCTGATTCGCCAGGGCGTCCGGCGTCTCCAGTCGGCCGTCGCGAATCCAGCCGACCAGCCATTCGCTCATTCCACGCACCAGGTATTGCGAATCACTGAACAGGCGCACCCGCTTCGGGCTGTTCAGCGCTTCCAGCCCCCTGATCGCCGCCAGCAGTTCCATGCGCTGCGAGGTGGCTACCGCTTCAAAGCCGCTCAACTCTTTCTCGAAATCAGCATAACGCAGGATCACGCCATAACCGCCGGGGCCAGAGTCACGGCCGGAGCCATCGGTGTAGATCTCGACCAGGCCCGCCTCAGCCGGGGTGAAGGCGACGGCCAGGGTTTCAAATTCCAGCTCATGTAGCAGGGGGAGCAGGGTCGCAAGGTTCGGCTTCTGGCGCTGCAATTCGGCCAGGCTCAGCGCAAAAGGGACGTCATAGCGGACGGTGGCGAGGGTCTTCGAGAGTCGCGCCTGCTCTTCAAAAGCGCGTAAATTCTCGCGGCGCTTCTTCCCCTTGACCTGATCCTTCCATTTGAGAACGCGTTCCATCGAACCGAAGCGCTGCACCAGGTCGGCCGCCGTCTTCTCGCCGATACCGGGGACGCCAGGAATATTGTCCGAGGTGTCACCGGAAAGCCCCAGCACATCCGCCACCAGTTCGGGCGGGACGCCGAAGCGCTCGAGAACCTCCAAGGGACCCGAAAGCACACTTTTCATGGTGTCGAGGAGGGTAATGCGCTCTCCGACAATCTGCATCAAGTCCTTATCGCCGGTGACGACCGTGACCTGCACCCCTTCGGCGGCGTAACGACGCGCCAGAGTGGCGATGAGATCGTCGGCTTCAAACCCGGGGGCTTCGAGGGCCGGGATATTCAGGGCCTGGAGCATCTGTTTAATGGTGGGAATCTGCATCGCCAACTCTGCGGGCATATCTTCCCGATTCGCCTTGTAGGCCGGATAGAGCTCGCGACGGAAGGTCTCTGCGCGCGGTGGGTCGAAGACCACCGCCAGAAAATCGGGACGCTGCTCCTGCAGCAGACCGAGGAGCATCCGGGTGAAGCCGAAGATGGCATTGGTCGGTATGCCGCCAGCGGTGGCCCGGTCGCGCACGCCATAATAGGCGCGGTAGATATAACTGGATCCGTCCAGCAGATAGAGTTGCGGTAACAAGCTCACGTGTGCTCCGAGAGGGGACATTGCAGATGGGGTTCGGTATCCTAAAATTCATGCAGAGCATTGCACAAACGGGAAAAGGAATAAAATCTTTTTAGTTCCAATAAGCTTTCAAGCCCGAAAAAGCCATTTAGCAAAGACAAGAGCACGGCGATATTGGCGGTATAGACTAAAGTTTAAGAAAGATAGACGTTTCGGTCATTGTGATCAGCCCTGCAGTTGATAGCCTTCCATCAGAGAGGGGAAGACTTTTCCCCTTGCGCAGTGCAAAGCGTCAGTGGTCTCGGGACTTGGAAGGAGGCAGGTTATGTGTCGAAATACAGGTTTTGTCAGAAGCAAAATGTTTTCGATTCTTAAACGGTGGGGTGGGCTGGCGCTGCTTTGTTTGTTCACCTCGTTGCTGGCGGCCTGTGGTGGTTCGAGCTCCAGTCCTAGTTCGGAGTTAGTATCACCCACGATCTCCGCGGTCACGGCCGGGGATGGGACCGCAACGATTGAATGGTCGGACGTTTCAGGAGCGACAGATTACAATCTTTATGCTGGTTTGACTAGCGGAGTTACCCCGGCAACTGGCGTCAAAATTGCCTCGGTCGTGTCACCTTATACCGTGACCGGGCTGGAAAACGGGACCAGATATTTCTGCGTGCTCACGGCTGTTCATCCGACCGGTGAGAGTAAGGGCTCGGCCGAAGCGTCGGTAACTCTGGCACCGAATGGGCCCGAAAGTGTTGCGGTGACCGCGGGGAATCTTCAGGAGGGGGAAGTCTTTACCCCCTATGTGGATATCGAGTGGGCAGACGTGCTGGTGGGGGCGACCTCTTATACCCTGTATAAATCGATCGTTGCACCGGTCACCATCGCCAGTCCGAGTACTGTCGATGTGACTTCGCCTTACCGGGATCTGGATGTCGTGCATGACACGACCTATTACTATATGTTGACGGCAGTCGGTGCCGGTGGCGAGAGTCTCCCTTCGCAACAGGTTTCGGCGCTTCCACGCCTGCCGCTTAACGCGCCGGTGAACGTCAGCGCGGTGTTGACCGCAGAGACGACGCGCTCGATCACCCTCTCCTGGTCGCAGCCGCTGATTGGTGCTGTGCCCGATTCATACAACATCTATCGCGCAGTCACGACGCCGGTGGCAGTCGATCCGGCAAACTTGGTGACAGACGGCGTGGTGGCCACCAGTTATATCGATAACGTCGGACTGGTCGGCGGGACGACCTACTACTACACTCTGACAGCGGTCGCTGGTAGCGTGGAGAGTTCCCCGTCGGCTGAAGTTTCTGCGACCCCCCGCGGTTCGCAGAGCACCACCGGGGGCGGGGGCGATAGCGGTTTCGGCAACAATCTGTCGTTACCACTAGTGTTTGCCGATGGTTACGGGCTGACCGGAGCGGAGATCTCGACGACGATTGTGCCGCCTTACAGTCTGACCAATATTGATCCAAACACCGGTTTGCGGCCGACCGCCGAGGAGCTCGTGAGTCTGACCGCGTTTCCGAATTTCGATCCAGACAACATCTACTCGCTCAATGCGGTGGATTACTACGAGCAACAGACAGCCAGTACCTGGCAGGCGGACTGGGTGAACGGTATCGCTAGCGACCCGACGGCGGTTCAGGAAGTGACGGTCAATTGGGGCGATAATCTGGCCAGCGTCTCTTTCTCCGAAAATTCGGTCGTGCGCGTGGAGACCGTTCTCTATCAGGATCCGCCCGACACCCTGACCGCTTACACTATGGACCTGCTTTACGGGTCTGGGGTGACCGAGATGCAGGGAACCAGTGCGGTCCTGTACGAAACGACGCGCCGCAACGTCTATGCCGTGACGGCACGATTGACCATCGACAAGCTCGATGGGCCGGGTGGCAACGTGGTGTTTACGCATTTCGACAAGGCGGTCTGGGAGAATTACGGCAGTGACGGACCGGGGGGATATTCGGCCGAGATCAATGTCGGTGGCAGTCTGGTGTTTGGTTATAACTGGATGCTCAATCAGGATTCACTCCCGCCGGGAGCACTGAAGCCTGGCTGGTGGCGGTTGACCTTCAGCCTGGATGACAGCGCGACGATCGGCACTTCAACGGTGAACAATCACACGCGGTTGACAGCGCTCGATCCGAGTGATGCCGCCGCGGTACTTGATCCCGCCGGTCAATGGACGTCGATCGAGGTCGAGGTTCGTTAGCCGCCTGATGTTCAGCGGTAGGTGCAGAGAGTTTGTTGTGTGATGAACAGGGGCGATGGTCCGCTGGCGCTGAGCCGGGTGGGCTGTCGCCCTGTAGCTTTGGAGATGGCCCAGAGCGCAAGTTTCGTCAGTGGAGGGGTTCAGACGACGGAGCGAACTTTGTAAAAGCGCCCCTTGATTTTATTGGTGCTCAAGCGCTCTAGCGCATGCCTGGCGCTGCAGTGACATGCAGGGGTTTCTCCTTCACACGGCCGAAAATTGTTGGTGTTGACTCCGCCAGGCTCAAACCTGCTTTTTGGCAACGCCTCGTCGGGAAAAAAGTAAGGGCAATCGACAGGATCTTCCTGAGATTGCCCTTACTTGGCAGGACGATAAATCTGGGTGTAACCTGCCGGAAAAACGCCGCACGTACGGATTCAGCCCGAGGGGCGAATCGAGTTATTGGCAAACGCCGCCGGTGCAGATACCGCTCTGGCAATCGGTATTGTCGTCACAACCTGCGCCGGTGGCACATGACGGACAGCCGTTGCCACAATCTACAGCGGTTTCAATGCCATTCTGGACCCCATCAAAACAGCTGGGCAGCTGGCATACCCCGCTGCTACATACGTGGCTGGAACAATCGCTCGCCACAGAACAAGCGGCGCCATCCATACAGCCGCCACAAGAGGAACCGCCGCAGTCAACGTCGGTCTCAGCGCCGTTTCGGACCGCATCAAAGCAGGTCGGGACCTGGCAGACGCCCCCGATACAAACCGAGCTCTGGCAATCATTGTTCGAATCACACCCGCTACCGTTGGCACATGGTGCACAGCCGTTTCCACAATCAAGGCCCGTTTCAATACCGTTTCTGACCCCATCGCTGCAGGTCGGAACCTGGCAGATGCCGCTACTGCAAACTCCGCTGATACAATCCGTTGCGGCGGCACAGATGCGGCCATCGGCACAGCTCCCACACGTGAATCCACCACAGTCCAAATCGGTCTCGGTACCATTTTTGACAGCATCGCTGCAGGTCGGCGCCTGACAGACGCCGCTACTGCAAACACCACTTTGACAATCGGCTAACGAGATGCATCCTTCTCCCGTTACGCAAGTCTGACAGGACCCGCCACAATCGAGACCGGTCTCGTCGCCGTCCTTGACGCCATCGCTGCAGTTCACAGGCCAGAGCAGACAGATGCCGCTATTGCAGGTTCCGCCGACACAAAAGGCGCCGTCACCCACCGGGCTATAGCCGCAGCCGGTGGCGGGATTGCAACTATCCGAGGTACAGCCGTTACCGTCGTCACAAAGGACCGGATTGCCACCGATACAGGCGCCGCCGGAACATACATCGCTGCTGGTGCAGGCATTGCCGTCATCGCAGGAGGTGCCGTTTTGTGGAGCTCCGAGATATTCGCAACCCGAAGCGGGATTACACGTATCGGCCGTGCAAGGGTTTCCGTCGTTGCAGGACCCATCGTTGGGAAGATGCTGGCAGCTCAGTGTGCCGACATTAAAGCTGTCGGTGGTGCAGGCGATGCCATCATCACAATTATGAGTGACCACCTGGCAGAGGTTGGAACAGAAATCGTTGTCAATCTGATTGCCATCGTCGCACTGCTCGGTGCCGGTGACGATGCCATCGCCGCAGATCGGTGCACAGACAGAGGGGTTTCCGGCGCAGTTCCAGCCGTTCTCTATATTGCAGGTGCTGGAACAGCCATCACCCCCGACGGTAGCGCCGTCGTCGCACATTTCGGATCCGGCAACAATGCCATCACCGCAAGTCGTGGCACAAACTGACGGCTCTCCGGCGCATTGCCAGCCCGCTCCGATCTGGCAGCTGGAACAGCCGTCCCCAAGGTTGGCATTGCCGTCGTCACACTGTTCCCCGATCCCCAGGATACCGTCGCCGCACAAGGCTCCGGTTACGTTGACGGTAGCGGTTGCGCTATCTCCGTTCAGGGTTGCGGTGATGGTCGCGGTCGTTGTTTCTGCGGCGACACTGAGGATCTCGAACTCTTTTTGTGTTGTGGCATTGGTGACGGTTACCGCGGCCGGCAGAGAGACGTCGGCGGTAGAGGAGCCGAGAGTGACCTCGGTGTCGCCGCTGGCCGGGGCGGCCAGCAAAACCGACAGCATCGTCCCGCGTCCGGAATTGAGATTGACCGAAGTCGGACTCAAGGCCACGCCCGGTCGCGTTACGGTTATCATATAGGTTCTGGTGGTGCCATCCTCGGCGGTTACTTCGACGATAATTTGCGTCTGGCCCACAGGAATGGTGACCGGGTGGATTACCCCAGAGGCGACCGTAACGCCATCGATTTTTAGCGTTGCCCTGTCACTGTCACTGGTGCATGTGACGGTAATCGAGCTGGTTGCAAGGCCGGCGTCTGCAGTGTAGATGGTAGTTTCGGCGGAAAATCCAGGGGAGAGGCTGGTTCCAGCCAGTTGGATTTCGGACAATAAGGCATTGCTGGACAAGGTTACCGGAGGGCTGCTGCTACCGCCGCCGCCACATGACGCGAGCAATAGTAAAACGAACCCTCCACAGACAACAAGCAACGAACTAATCCATTTGCCGCGCATGGTAATCCCCGATCGAAGTTTGTCGACTGCTTATGCTTCCGGCCAAGGCGCTGGTCGACTGGTTTGCAGCTATTGTCTGTCCGAGGCCGGTTTGTCATGAACTGCAGAACGATGGCTGGATTCGCAGACAGAAGCTGTGATTATTCAATTTTTAGTATGTTTTTTAAACAACCCGTATTTTAGATGGTTAGGAACCATTAGGGTATAATTTTAGCGGCAGAACTCGACAATAATCTAAATATTTTTAATCAGCAAGAAATAAAATGAAAACCCGAGAGACCGGCAATGGGCAGGTCGAGGGCATACTGCAGGCCGGTAAAGCCGCCGCCGAAGATCAGGACACTGGGCTGGTAGAGTAAGGGGTTTTTGAGCCGTCCATGTACGAAACTCCAGGTTGGACGCTATTCAAGGGGATGCTCTTGGGAAAAGGTATCAGGGCAGCACCGCGTTTGCTGAAGTGTCTGAAAAAAAGGATAAATAACCGAGGCCGAGGTGGCCCGCAATCACTCAATTCGGATGAGTTGGCGAGGAGCTAAGAAGGCGCCCAGCAAGGAGCTCCGCTTTTTTGCTGTTCAGCTTTGAGTGGAGGGTTTAAGCCCGAATGGAGGGACAGCAGACATCAGCTGAAGGTGCGAATTTTGTAGAACCGCCCCTTGATTTTATTGGTGCTCAAGCGCTCTAGCGCAAGCCTGGCGCTGTTGCGACGGATGGCGACGTAGGTGTGAAAATCGAAGACATTGATCTTGCCGACCTCGCTGCCGGAAATGCCGGCCTCACCGGTTAGAGCGCCGAGAATATCGCCGGGGCGCAGTTTGTTCTTGCGCCCGCCTTCGATGCACAGACAGATCATCGGTGCCGCATGATCTGTCTCCGTCGGCATCGCGAGGCGTTCGAGTTCGGCGCGTTCAACCTTGACCCCGAGATAGTCTTCAATCGCCGCCGCTCTTCGGTTCTCTGTCGCGCTCACCAGACTGAAGGCCAGCCCCTGCTCCCCGGCGCGCCCGGTCCGGCCGATGCGGTGGATGTGAACCTCCGGGTCGCGGGTCAGCTCAAAGTTGATGACGGCGGACAGCTCCTTGATATCGATGCCGCGCGCCGCAACGTCGGTTGCGACCAGAATGGCGACGCTCTTGTTGGCGAAGCGGGCCAGCACCTGATCCCGTTCGGGCTGCTCCAGATCGCCGTGAATCGCCAGGGCTGAAAAGCCGCGACTCTTCAGCGCATCGGCCAGCTCCTGACAATCCTTTTTGGTATTGCAGAACACCAGGCTCGATTCCGGCCGGTAATGGCCGAGAATCCGTGCGACTGCGGCGATGCGCTGATCATTCTCGACCCTGAAAAAAAGCTGTTCGATCTGCTGCTCGTCATGTAGCGCCTCGACCTTGACCGTAACCGGCTGGTGCTGCACCCGGGCGCTCATGCTGGCGATAGTTTTGGGGTAGGTGGCCGAAAAGAGCAGGGTCTGGCGGTTGCTCGGAGCGGCGGCGATGATGCTGCTGAGTTCATCCTGAAAGCCCATGTCGAGCATGCGATCGGCTTCATCGAGGACGAGCATGCGCAGCGTCTTAAGCTCGAGGCTGCCGCGCTGCAGGTGATCGAGGATGCGTCCCGGGGTGCCGACGACGATATGGGCGCCATGCTCGAGGGAACCGAGCTGGGGGCCGAAGGGGACGCCGCCGCAGAGGGTGAGAATCTTGATATTGTCGGTAAAGCGCGCCAGACGCCGCAGCTCCTTGCCGACCTGATCGGCCAGCTCCCGGGTCGGGCACAACACCAGCCCCTGCACGCCGAAGCAGCTCACCACCAGCCGCTCCAGAAGACCGATGCCGAAGGCGGCGGTCTTGCCGCTGCCGGTCTTGGCCTGGGCGATCACATCGGTGCCGGTCAGGATCAGCGGTAAGCTCTCCGCCTGAATCGGGGTCATTTCGTCATAGCCGAGGGAGGCCAGGTTCTGCAGCATCGGATTTTTTAAGGGCAGGTTGGAAAATGCGTTCGGGTTCATGGATGACTCATTCGTCCAGGGGAGAAGGTGCTTTAGAATTGACCTACCTTGGGTGTAGCAGATCGCTGCTGACTAGCGCAAGGGATCGAAGAGATACTCCAGGCCGTTGACCTTGATTTCGTAGATGGTGCCGAGCATCTGGCCGAGCTTCCCTTCGGGAAAACCCTGGCGGTGGAACCAGACCACGTAGGGTTCGGGCAGGTCGATCAGGCGCATCCCTTCGTACTTGCCGAAGGGCATGCGCGTGGCGGCGAGTTCGAGCAGGGCCTTATGATTGAACGCGGGACCGGGTTGCATCGGGGTTCCTGAGAAGAGGGTTAGTGGCGCCGGAGTCTTATACAGACCTTCCACTGTTTATACAAGCTTTCCGGCCTTTTCGGGGCTAGGAGCCTGTCCGGGAATAGAGACCCGGCTGCAAACCCGGCTGTTTGGCCCATATTTCAGCTCATTTTCGGCCTATAGCTACGGCTATGAGCTCTCAATCGAGCCAAAATCTGTTCTCAAACTTCCGGATTTTCGCTTCGGCCCTTATTGTCGGACAGGCTCCTAGCCGCCCAGGCTCCGTTCCGACTCAAATTCCATGACTTCAGCCGAAATCGGGTCGGTAAATCTCACGCGACGGGCGATGAGCTGCAGGGGATTATCCAGGTCGTCTGCCTGTTTGGGGAGCAGCTCGGGGTAATACCTGTCGTTCATGATCCGAAAACCCAGCCCGCTCATATGGACCCGCAGTTGATGGGTCTTGCCGGTGATCGGAGACAGAGTGAAGTGCGCCATGTTGTCACGGTAATCCACCAGGCATATCCGCGAGCGGGCGTTGACGACGCCCGGCACGACCTGCCTCCGGAACCAGGGCTCTGCTTTCTCCAGGCGATTTTCCACCGTCCAGGTATTGGCTGCGGGGCGCTGCTCGAGCTCGGCAAGCGCTTCATAGGTTTTCTCGATCCGCCCGTCTGAAAAGAGGCTGGCATAGAGGCCACGGGTTTGCCTGTTCATCGAAAACAGCACCAGACCCGAAGTTTCGCGATCAATCCGGTGGAGCGGGGTCAAATCATGGTTGCCGGTTTTCAGACGCAGGCGGTTAAGCAGGCATTCGTTGATGTAGGGTCCTGAAGGCGTGACCGGCAAGAAGGGTGGCTTGCAGGCGACGAGGAGCTCATCGTTTTGAAAGAGGATGGTTTCAGCCAGGGGAATCCGCAGTTCTTCGGGCAGCTCCCTGAAGTAAAAGAGTCTTTGCTGCGGTCGATAAGGGGTCGCTTCGGTGATCGGCCTGCCGGCTTCATCCTGCACCTTGCCGTTATGCAGCCGCGCTGTCCAGACGGAGCGGCTGATGCTGGGGAACCTGAGCACCAGAAAATCCAGAATCGCAGGGTAGGGTTTTTCGGCGCAGGGAAGACTGACACATGACGGGTAGGGGGAGGTCGCCATGGAGTTAACTCTTTTCTGCGGGGGGAGCCGGCAATTCACTCCCAGTACGAGTCGGGTCGTTACGCAGCGCGCCGCGGGCCTCGGCTTCGATAAAGACCTGCTTGACGTTCGGCCAGGTTCTCTTGATCTCCAGATCGATGACCCCAATGGTTTTTTCCAGCTCGAGAGCCGTCGTCTGATCGCTAAAGTCAACGCTCAGATTGACCAGGATATGTTGCGGTCCCATGTGCATGGTCAATACCTGGTTGACATGCTCAACGTCGGGATAGGCGGCGACAAGCTTGCGGATGCCCGCTACAACTTCGACGCTGGCGCTTTCGCCAATGAGCAGCCCCTTGGTTTCATAGGCCAGCCAGATCGCGGTGCCGCCGAGGATCAGACCGATGACGATTGAGGCCAGACCGTCGTAGATCAGATTGCCGCTCAGTTGAGAAAAGAGGACGCCGCAGAAGGCGACCAGCAGGCCGAGCATGGCGGCGGCATCTTCAAACAGCACGACGAAGATCGTCGGGTCTTTCCCCCTGTGAATCGCATCAAAATAGCTGCGTGTTCCTTTGGTGCGGGAAAATTCACTCAGGGCAAAATAGAGCGACAGCCCTTCGAACAGCACCGCCAGTCCGAGCACCAGGTAATTGATGTAGGGGTCGGTGATCGGCGCCGGATGAGCGAGATGATGAATCCCTTCATACAGGGAGACCCCGGCGCCGACGGCAAAGATCAGCAGCGCCACCACAAAGCTCCAGAAATAGACCTCCTTGGCGTGACCGAAGGGGAAGCGCTCGTCCGCCGGTTGTTTCGCTTTGTGCAGGCCGAGCAGCAACAGCAGCTGGTTGCCGGTGTCGACCACTGAGTGGATCCCCTCTGAGAGCATTGCCGAACTCCCGGTCAGGGCGGCGGCGATAAATTTGGTCACCGCAACCAGGGCATTGCCAGCCAGGGCGGCATAGATGACTTTTTTCGATGATCCCGCCACGCGAGGGCTCCTTGGTTTGTGCCGAATGCCAGGTTTTCAGGTTTGTCTGTCAATGCTACACTAAGCACGCTGCTGCCTGCCATGTTCTTTATTGATTCTGATAAAGGCTGCTTTTTTAACCTTCTCCCTGGGGGAGAAGGTGGCCGAAGGCCGGATGAGGGCCTTTGCGATCGTTCCCCTTTCCCTTAAACCCTGACTCCACAGAAGACAAATGCGAAAAATAGCCAACCTGTTCCTCATATTGTTCCTTGTTATTGCCGCCATGAGAATCTTCACCGAACTGTCGCGTTTCTCTGCGCTGCCGGGGGCCATCGCCGGGCTCAACCATCTGCTGGCAATCCTGCTATTCCTGCTGGCGGTGGCGGTCTATTTCGGACTTGGTCTTAATTGTCATCTGGTGAAGGCCCAGTTTGTCCCCTTGCTGGTATATCTGTGCTGGGGGCTGCTCGATTTCTGGCCGCTGGAGCCGTTGATCGGGGTCAACTATGCGCTCTACGCGGCGCTGGGCCAACTGCTGCTGGGCATGCTGGTTCTGCGCTCGATTCGGCGCCAGAATGGCAGCAGTTGGCTGTTAACCGCGGGTCAGTTCGCAGGTCCGTCCTTCAGTGGCGCGCATCTCTTGCGTTTCTGTCTGCTGGGTCTCCCGCTCTTGCCCCTGATTCTGCTGCTGCTCGGTTTTGCGACGGGCCGCAATCTGGTTGAAAGCTATACCGCCGGCTTTGTACGCCTGAAACCGAACGGGCTCTATATGATCGAAAAGGTGTACGCACGGGGCGATAAGGAGATTCGACTGGTCGCGATGATTCATCTGGCCCGACCTGAATTTTATGCCGACCTCTCAAACTCGTTTAACTCTGGGCCGAGTCTGTTGCTGGCCGAGGGGGTCAGCGACACGCAGGGGTTGCTGCGCGGGAAGTTCAGCTACGGGAACCTGGCCGAGCTGCTGGACCTCGATTCACAAGAGCATCTGCGGTTTCCCGGGCATCCGATCACCGCGGCGTCACTCGACCTGCCCCTGACGGCTGCATCCGCTGGTCCCGATATCCTGCGCGCAGATATCGATGCGCAAGATTTTGATCCGCGCACGATTGACGTTCTCAAAGCTGTCGGCACTTATCTGCTGCACGCCAGTTCGCCGGGAAGGGGCTATCAGGAATTCAGCCAGTGGGCCAGGGAACACCTGACACCGGAGATCAACCAGGTCCTGATGGCTGATCTGTTGCTCAAACGCAATCGGGCGGTATTGAGTTATCTGGCGAAAGGCTTGCACAAATATCGGACGATCCTGATCCCCTGGGGCGCCATGCATATGCCGGGGCTTGAGGCGGGGGTTAAGGCGCGGGGTTTTGTGCTGCGTGGCTCCCGCGAACGGCTGAGCATTGATTTCTTCCGCTTGCCCTATGGGCAGCTGTGGGAAAGGCTGACGCAACCTGCCGAGGGCGCGCCGATTTCGTCGAATTGAGCAGGGTGGCGCAAAAACAAACCGGGAACAACTCTTTCAACCATGAAAGGGTTGTCCCCGGTTTCAGCCCCGATAATTGCAATCTTCAGGTGTAAATACTGTGGGTAATTTCACTGACTTCCTGAGCCAGCTGTGGACTGGGGGTGATCACCAGGTCTCTACCGGCGACGCTGGTTGTGTAGCGCGGGGCATCCTGGCATTGCAAGTAGGCCTCGCGCAGCTTTTCGTTGATCTTCAGGAGCTGGATCTGGTCGATTCCATTCTCCTTGGCCGCCGCGCCGAGGCTGTGAACCCCGTCATCGATCATCGCCATACCGAAGCGCTTGGGTGGCTTGCCGATAAAGACATAAGCGTGGCCGTCGGCGGGGATGACCTCGAGTGGGTCTGAAATCTGACCAATTAACTCTTTGAGCGAACCCTCAATGGCGTTGAGCTGTTTGGCCGCCTGGGTATCTGCTGCCAGCTCCGGGTAGGTTACCTTCTTGCTGAAAAATCCCATGGCTGTTCTCCTTTCATCTGATGCGGGGCGATTGCATGTTAATCAGGAGGTGTCAGTCGTTTGGTGTTTATAAAGCACTATCACGAAATGTGACAAATGCAACAAAATCTCTATAAATCAGTAAGTTATCCGCCTCTAATGCAATTTGGCTGTGGTCGTAAATAACCTGCTCCCGGTGACATCTGTGGTATATGATAGCGTGAAGGATTCATGGTGGATTGGCAGCATTATCTCGCAGTGATAGAGGAGCAAAGATCATGAGCAAAGGCAAGGATAGTAAAAAAGACGTCAAAAAAGCAGCGACCAAAACTCCGAAGGAAAAGAAAGCGGAAAAGAAGGAGAAAAAGGAGAAGAAGTAAGGATCTCTGAATTTCTGATGCAAAAATTCCATCAAGAAAATGTGAGCACGATCCCGACTCGGCTGGTTGAACCAATCATTGCAGACACCGCACCCCCCGAGTCCGACCAGGGGACGCCGGGAACTGCACCGACCATTGAGGTTGGGCCGGTGCTCAAAAGGGGGCTGCGCAAGTTCGGTACGCTCGGACTGGTGCTGTTCTATCTATTCAGCAAGCTGAAATATCTGGCTCTTATCCTGCAAATCGGCAAGTTCAAGACCTTCATCACCATGCTGATCAGTATCTGGGCCTATGCCATGTTCTGGGGCTGGCCGTTTGCTGCGGGATTTGTGGCGCTGATCTTTATCCATGAGATGGGGCATGTGCTGGCGTTGCGCGCGATGGGGATTCCGGCCTCGGCGCCGATGTTCATCCCCTTTGTCGGGGCGCAGATTGTCATGAAACAGATGCCGAAGAACGCCTTCGTCGAGGCAGTGGGGGCCTACGGCGGCCCGCTGCTCGGGACGCTGGGCGCCATCGGCTGCGTCGGTATTGGTCTGACGACGGGGAACCTCTTCTGGTTTGCCCTGGCCTCAAGCGGCTTTCTGCTCAACCTGTTCAACCTGCTGCCGATCTCCCCGCTGGATGGCGGGCGGATCATCGGTGTCATCAGCCCCAAACTCTGGCTGCTGGGGCTGCTGGGCGCAGGCCTGCTCTTCTATTTGACCTGGTCACCGATCGTCGCGCTGATCCTGCTGCTGGGGAGTTTCCAGATCTACAAATCGTTCAAGATGTCCAGGACGTCCAAGACCGAGCATGCCCGCTACTATGATGTCTCTCTGGCGAAGCGTGCCGGGATGGGCTTTGCGTTTCTGCTTTTGCTGGCCGTAACATCCATCGGGATGCTGGCGATGCACGGGCCGTTGCAGGGGATGTAGCCGCAGTAATGTTGGCTGGTCCCCATGCCTATTTATACGCCGTGACGCCCATGAGCTCGGGGATCTTGACCACTTTGGTGAATCCGCTGGCGCGCAGACGTTTCACGGCGTGGTCGATAAAGCTGGTGCCGCGTTTCAGCAGCTGGGGGTTGCCGGTGTAGTGAAACAGGCTTCCGCGGCGTTTCAGGACGCGGAAAATTTCACGGTAAAACTCTTCGCCATAGAGTTCACCCGCCAGGGAAAAGCGCGGAGGATCGTGGATGACCGCGTCGAACGATGCGGTTTCGAGCTCGCGGATGTAACTGTCGATATTGGCGTGCACCAGCCTGATGTTGGCCCCGAAAAGGGCCTGAGACCAGGGGTTTCTTTTCCGCAAGGCGATGACCGCGTCACTCAGTTCGACGGAAACCACTTCGCGCGCTCCGAGGTTCAAGGCCGCCGAAGCCGCATAACCCAGTCCGCTGCAGGTATCCAGAACCCGCGCTCCCTTCTTAACAACCTGGGCGGCCATCTGCCCCGCACTCTCAAAGGGATTAATCCCTTTAGAAATATGCATCTTCACCCCGCTGATTTCGAGCAGGGGCGCCTGCTCCGTGGGGGCGAGCTTATAATAACCCGCGTCCCTGATCTCGAGCACCTCGAGTTCGCCATCCTCCAGGATAAAGATGCGGTTCTCCTTCCCCGCAATCTGCAGTAATTCCGACCGGCTCAAACGATTATGCGCGTCCAGCACCAGTGCGTCGCCGCAGAGGCTGAAGCTGTCGCGTGAGAGGTTCAGGTCGACTGAAATGTCGATGCGGGGATCGCCGCGGTCGAGGGCCGTGAGCACCTGACGCGCTTCTGTGGCTGAGAACCAGAACATGGGATGACTCATATTCGCCTGTGTGGTGAGTGGGCTGAGCAAGGGGCTGAGCTGTCAAGCACAGGAGCCCTGGTGCAGCGAGCTGATCGGTTGTTGAGCCGGCTGATTGAGCATGAACCTCTTTAACGAACGACAAGGTTCGCGGTTTGCGAAGTCTGATCAAAAACCACTTTAATCTTTCTGCTTTTGAGCTGCTGCAGCACCTGTTCGACCTTGTCTTCGAGGGTGCAACCCAGTTCGGCCCAATCGGCCCCGTCGCGGGTCACAAATTCCTGAATCATGCGGCGCAGGGTGTCGGGGTTGATCCGCTCGTAGGGGATTTCAATGCCCGCTTCATGCGTTTCGGTGGTCGGTTCCCGTCTCATGGCGTTCTGCGCCTGCACAGGCTTTTCACCAGCTCGTCTTCACTCTGCCGCCCGAGGGCGCGCAGTGCGGCGATGGCGCTCTCGGCATATTCCCGGGCATCTCCGGTGAGGTAGGCGAAGATAAAGGCTGCGAGCTCAGCGCGCGCGGCGGCTTTTCGTTCCTGGGGGGTGCGCTTTTTACCCGCCTTTAGCCAGAGGCTTTCGGAATGTTTCTGATGGCTGGTGATCGCCAGGCCGGTGATGGCCAGGCGCTGAGCGAGGGAGGTCTTTTCGGCGGACTTGAAGGCGGCCACCAGGTTCTCGGAAAAGTCTTCCTGGACGAGTTCTGCAAGACGAATCAGCTTATTCTTCACCATGACCTCGAGACGAATGGTTCAGGAGCGGGGAGCGCGAATACTAACACAGATGCCTCCTGTCGCGCTCCAAGGATTATTATAACCGAGACACTACGGAATATGCTCTCGACTTCAGGGATCAGTCAGGCATAATCGAAGGATGAATCTGCATCCCTTCACCCGCTTCAGTCAAACAAACCGGCGCCTGATCCTGTTGCTGATCGCCAGCCATCTGCTGTGGAGTTGTGCGCTTCTCAGTCTCTGGGCGCTGGGTGGGCTGATCGAAGGGACGCCCTGGCTGTCCGCCGGGGCGATCGCTCTGCAACTTTTCGGCGCGGCTCAGCTGCTGCTGCCGGCGCTGCTCCTGGAAGCCGAAGTCCGTTCGCGCGGGTTTTATCTCTTCTGGGGGGCGACTCTGGTGCTGACGATCTGGCTGATGAATCAGGTGAGCCTCCCCGCAGGCTGGCCGCCACTGCTCGCCGTCATCAGGTCGGGGCTGCTGCTGCTGATCGCGACCCTGATCGGGGCGGCGCTGGCCAGATATATTCGGCGGTTATGGGAGATTGTTCCGATCTGTATCATGATGACTCTGGCTGATTTTTTGAGCTGGGCTATCGGGCCGACCGCCAGCTTCACTCAGCAGATTCGGCACTATTATCTGGTGCCCGAAGGCCCGCAGCCGCTCATCGACATGCTGCTGATCAAGCTGGCCTTCCCCGGTTCGGTGGCGCTGAGACCGGTCTTCGGTATCTCAGACTGGATTATGGTGGTCTTCTTCGCCCTGGTCGCGCACCGTCACGGCATCAACGACAACCTGCTGGGCGCCTCAGGCGAAACCCGGGCCCGACGTGGGCAGCTCGGGCGGTATCTGCCCGTCTCTGTCATGGCATTGTTCAGCGCCCTTGTGCTGGCGCAGGTGACCGGCCTGTTTCTTCCGGCCCTGCCGCTGATTGCCCTGATCATGCTCCTCTGGTACGCTGCGCGTTATCTGGTGTCAGGTCGCTGCGGCTGAAGGGCACAGGTCGTGATTCGCGTCTTTTACCTTTTTACTTTGAACAAGGATAAACCATGAGCGCAGAACAACCTCACAACCCTCTGCATGGCGTCACTCTCGAACAGATCCTTAACCATCTGGTTGAGTATTACGGTTGGGAAGATCTGGGTGAAGAGATTACGATCAAGTGTTTCACCTGTGATCCCTCCATAAGCTCCAGCCTCAAGTTTCTGCGTAAGACCCCCTGGGCCAGAAAGAAGGTCGAAGATTTGTATCTCGCCCTGAGCAGAGAGTGGTAATGGGAACCCCTGTCCTTGCCAGCCGTTTGTCGCTTGAGCCAGCACGTGCTTCCGCCTTGCGGAGGTTGCTCCGAGACTGGTACAAAAGAGATCTTTAAGCCTATCTGGACATAAAAACGGGACATCTCACATCATGAACCATTCCCCCTCTGTGGCCCCGCCGCACCTGTTGCTTCGTCTGCTGGCCGGTTCGGTCTGTATCAGTTTTTCACCGGTGTTCATTAAATTGGCCGATGTTCCCCCTGACCCCGCCGGCTTTTATCGCATGTTGTTTGCGAGCTTATCCCTACTGGTTTTGCTGCGCCTGCAGGGTGGAAAGCTGACCTCCGTGCGCAATACCCTCCTGCTGCTCGCGGGTGGGGGCCTTTTTCTGTCCATCGACTTCATGTGCTGGCACCGGAGTATCCATCTGGTCGGGCCTGGGCTCGCCACCCTGTTGGCCAATTTCCAGGTGTTTTTCACCGCCCTGTTTGCCTGTCTCTTTCTCAAACAGAAGATAACCCGGTTATTTATGCTGGCGGTTGTGATTGCGCTCATCGGATTACTGCTGATCACGGGGGTCGACTGGAACGTCCTGGGTGAGGGGACCAGACTGGGGATCCTGCTGGGGCTCGCTACGGCGGTCTTCTATTCTGGTTATATTTTGCTGCTGAAAGGTGCACTGAACAGCAGCAGCGTCAGTGGCGTAGCAGCCATGCTGGTGGTCTCGCTGATCAGTACGGTTCTGCTCGGGCTTGTCACCAGTGTGGGCGGCGCTTCGTTCGTTATTCCCGATGTCAGTTCTCTTTTGGCCTTGCTGGGGGTCGGTGTGGTGAGCACTACTCTCGGTTGGACCCTGATCTCATCGGCCATTAAGTTTCTGCCTGCCACCACCGCCGGGCTGGTGCTGCTGCTGCAGCCGGCCCTCGCCTGTGTGTGGGACGTGATTTTTTTCGCCAGGCCGACCAACGGAACCGAGGTTGTCGGCATCACCTTGATCCTGGGGGCGATCTACATCGGCTCCTATCGCAAAAATGTCGAATCCCTGGCGAAGCCAGCGCTTGCGCCGGACGTCACGCAGAGTAAAAGTTGATGCCGTCCGAGCTGATGCTGCTGATCGATGGCAGCATGAACCCGCAATCGAAAACAGGTTATGGGGCTTATCTCATGGTGACTGATCCCGACCTGCCGCTGGCGGAGCTGCGCCTGCAGGTAAAATTGCGGCGCTTTACCCAGACCTCTTCGAGCCGACTGGAATTGCAGACGCTTATCTGGGCGCTAGGGGAGATGCCGGCCTCGGGCTGCCGGGTACGGGTCCACACCGATTCACAGACGATTATCGGTTTGGCCGGAAGGCGTGAACGGCTGGAGCAGAACGGCTATCGCTCCAGCAACAATCGGCCGCTCAACAACGCTCTCCTCTATCAGGAATTTTATCGACTGACCGACCAGCTCGACTGTGAGTTTGTCCAACTACGGGGGCATCTGACCGCGAAGCTGAAAACCCCAGTGGATCGACTCTTTACCCTGGTGGATCGCGCCTCACGTCAGGCGTTGCGGGAGGAATCGGAGAGAGAGTCGGGGCGCGTCGGTGATGATAACTGATCTGCCACAACTGCGGCTGCCGAAGGGACCCAGGCTGGTCACGACTCTGCAAATCTTTGGTTTCTTCCTCAGTTTCAATCATGCCCGATAAGAAAAGCCAGCAGCTCAGCTTCCAGAATTGTGTAGACGTTGTCGTGCAGGTATTTAGAGACACTGATCTGATGACGTCTGGCCAGCGCTTTGATGGCGTCTTTTTCATCGCGGGTGACCCGAAAGGTCACGGTGGTGGTGCTTGGGATTCCTGATTTTTTTCCCACGGGCTTCACTCTCCGGTTGATTAGAAAAATAGCGCATCCCGTAAGGTGCGCTATCTGAAAAAATAAGTACGCGGTGTTTAAATTTCCCGATCCGGAACAGGTGTCCGAACCGGGAAATCGAGTATTAAAAGTTAACGTTGACCATCATTGCGATTTTGTAAACATTGTCGGGGTTTGTGACGGTGCCATTGGCGTCAACGGTGTCGTCATAAAAATCGCCGTAGCTCGCATAAGCGCCGCGCAGGCTGATATCGAACTTTTCGGCGATGACTTTGCCGACACGGGCCGCGATTTCATAACCCATCATGCTGCCAGCACGCGTATCGCTGCTCGCGGTCACCAGGTCACCAGCCACGTGGGAGGCCTTGCTGCCGTTGCGGCGATCATCAGCGGCCATAAAGGCACCCAGACCGAGTTTGCTGTACAGACCCAACGGCAGATCATTCAAATTGGCGCTGGCGACCAGGCCGGTCATGCCGAAGCCGGCCATCGCGCCATCGACCATTGCGTAGCGGGGGTAGCCGGAGTTGTTGATCAACTTGTCGGGGAGGAAGATCATCAGGTTCTCGCCGGCAAATTCCCATTCGCCAATGCTTGATTGCCAGGCATTATCGTCGGTGGCGCTATCATCAGGACTGACGTAGATAAAGCGCAGGCCGAGGTTCCCTTTGGGCAGGGTCATCGAACCCTTGATGCTCGCGGCAAAGGCCTGACTGTCGACATTGGTTGTGTCGGTAGAACCGTTTTGCATCACCAGAAAGCCGTTAATGTCGTAATCCTTTAACTTGTAATCAGCGGTTGCGCCATAGTAATAGATTTTTTTCTTCGTTAAATTGTCGTCAAAAAGATAGGCTTCGCCACCAAGATTGAACTGTTCACCGAAATTGCGATTAATTTGGGCGCCGTAAAAATCCGTGTCATCATTTTCGGTGCGGACTTTTTCGTCGAATTTCGAATATATCAGACCCACATTGTTACCGGCGAGTTTCCCTTTGACCACTACACCTGCAGCGTCCTCATCAATCACCATGCCGGAAAGGTTGTCGTTGATCCCCTGCAAACCAACCCGCAATGCCCAATCAGATTCCGGGACCTTGAGGTCGACATAGGCATTTTTGGTCTCGATATTTACACCATCGGTGCCGAGTTGACCACCGCCACCGACCTTCCCTTTTGACTGCTCTCCCCAAACCGTATCAACCTCCCCATAATAAACGAAGGTCACGTTTTCGTTGAGCTTGTCGGAGAGCTTCATACGGATGCGTTGATCGACGAGACTTTCCGCCTCCGGATCGTTCGATTTACTCTTGATGTCCTGATACACGCCGGTCATCCGGTAGTAGCCATTTAATTTCATCTCGGCGAATGCCGGACTGGCCAGGGCCAGAATCGTGGCCAGGGTGACAAACATTTTTAACTGTTTCATAGTTTCTCCTGTCTGATGAGCCATTAATGCTGCGGTTGATTTAATTTCTGCCGTCGTCGAATGCCTGCCCTCCGCTTAGCTGTCATCCCTCCCGCTTGAGATCCCCCAAATGGCGCAGTGAAATCTGCCGAGGAAGCTGATCGGGTAGCGGACTCTGGCGGGGTTACCTCCTTTCTTTGAATAGGCCTTTATCTGTCGAAGGACAGGCCATTGATCGTTACAGGGGGGCGGACCGGTCAGCTTCCACCCTTACGAGTTCTTTGTAAGGAGGAAACACTCGAGGGTTAAACAAGGTGGAAGTAACGACCGGTCCGCAATTCTGTCCGTTTTGGTTTTTTAAACAGTCGACCGCCAGGATCGATCTCATCAAAATGGATTTGGATTTATCGAGGAACAAACCATTGTTCTACGGGGACAGTACTGATGGGTTAAGTCTTTGTAAATATTAGGTAATTAAAGTTTTTTTTGAGATTTCTGGAGATTTTGATCATTTACGTCAGAGGCAGCGCTGATTTTTTTGAGTTTGATGAGGGGGGAAGAGTCCGGGGCATGGAGGAGACTTGAGCACTCAGTTTTTTCCTGAATATCCACTGGTGTTGTTTTTTGAATCTGGAGGTTTGAGAACTGTCAGTCGGGCCGTGAACAATATGCCCGAAATGCGCATTAATTCTTTAAAACTCAGTATTTACCCAATGTTTACAAGGTTTTATAGCGGACTTTAGGATGGCCCAAACGTCGGTTTATTCCAAACCAATAAACCCCAGCTAAGGAGAATTCACCATGAAAACATTTAAGATTATGGCCGTGATGCTGATCGTCATGGTCGGCATCACGACACAGGCTTTGGCTTTCGAGCCAGGCAACACCGAGTGTATTGCCCCGGCCAATCCTGGCGGCGGGTGGGATTTTACCTGTCGGCAAGTCGGCAAGGCGCTCTACGATCTGAATTTGGTTCCGGGACCGGTTAAGGTAACAAACATGGCCGGTGCCGGCGGTGGCGTGGCCTACGGTTATGTCATCAGCAAGCGTGGCGACGACGCCAGCCTGATGGTTGCGGCCAGTACCTCAACGACTACCCGTCTAGCGCAAGACAAGTTCCCGGGCATGAATAAAGACATGGTGAAGTGGGTTGCGGCACTGGGCGCCGATTACGGGATCATCGCGGTTGGCAAGGATTCACCCTTTAAAAACCTGGGCGATTTCATGACCGCTCTTAAGACTGATCCGTCCCAGGTCGCCATCGGTGGCGGCAGCGCCGTCGGGGGTTGGGATCATTTCAAGGTCCTGATTGCCGCCAAGGCGGCCGGGGTTAAAAACCTGACTAAAGTGAAATACATCGCCTTTCAGGGTGGTGGCGAAGCCATTACCCAGGTTCTTGGTGGACACATCCAGGCTTACACCGGTGACGTCAGCGAAGTTCAGGGGCACCTTGAGTCTGGCGACATCCGCATTCTGGCGGTTCTCTCAGAAGAACGTCTGCCAGGTGCGATGAGTAACATTCCCACTGCTGTCGAACAGGGCGTCAATGCGGTGTGCCCCAACTGGCGCGGCTTCTATGTGCCTAAAGATATCTCCGACGATGCATACAATTACTGGGCAGATTCAATGGCTACCCTCTACAAGTCTGCCGAATGGCAGGAGATCATGACCAATAACGGTTTGATGCCGTTCTTCAAGAAGGGCGCTGATTTCGATGCCTTTGTTGCTCAACAGGTAGCCGATATTCGTGATTTATCCAAGGAACTCGGGATTATAAAATGAGCGACCGGATTTTTGGGGTACTGCTGCTGTTGCTGGCCGCAGACTATAGCTGGACAGCCCGGGGTTTCGACCCCGGGTTCATGGCCGATCCCCTGGGCCCACAGACCTTCCCCTATTTACTGGGCGCGGTGCTTGCGGTGACCGCCCTGTATCTGCTGCTGCGGCCTGACCCCACAGCGCACTGGCCTGACCTGCCGCGCCTGCTGCAGCTGGGGCTGGTTATCCTGGTGCTGCTGGCCTACGCCAGTCTGCTGGAGTGGCTCGGCTTTCTGATTGCTACCCTGCTGACCGTGACTATGCTTGGCTGGCGCCTCGGCGCCAGTCTGAGGACGGCCATATTGACCGGAATCGGCGTTTCGCTGGTGGTTTACGGACTCTTCGATATTGTCCTTGAACTACCACTGCCTGCCGGGCTGCTCGGGAGATTTTGATGGAAACTTTTGGTTTTTTGATGCAGGGCTTCGATGTGGCCCTGACCCCGATGAATCTGGGGCTGGCGCTGCTCGGGTGTCTCCTCGGCACCATCATGGGCGCCCTGCCCGGGCTCGGCCCCGCCAACGGGGTGGCGATCCTCATCCCCTTGGCCTTCAGTCTGCGCCTGCCACCATCTTCGGCGCTGATCATGCTGACCAGCGTTTACTACGGGGCCATGTACGGCGGGCGGATTTCGAGTATCCTGCTGAATATCCCCGGTGAT
Source organism: Geopsychrobacter electrodiphilus DSM 16401 (assembly GCF_000384395.1). Taxonomy (NCBI): domain Bacteria; kingdom Pseudomonadati; phylum Thermodesulfobacteriota; class Desulfuromonadia; order Desulfuromonadales; family Geopsychrobacteraceae; genus Geopsychrobacter; species Geopsychrobacter electrodiphilus. Next base: position 3,310,519 of record NZ_ARWE01000001.1, on the reverse strand, counting down.
GAACCGGCCTTGATGACGACGCTTGACGGCTACCCCATGGCCCAGCAGGGGAAAGCCGGTGAGGCGCTGGCAATCTCAGCGGTCTCATCTTTCGTCGGTGGCCTGCTGGCGACCTTCGGGCTGCTGCTGTTTGCGCCGATCCTGGCAAAATTCGCGCTGTTCTTCGGGCCAGCCGAATATTTTGTGCTCTTCGTCCTGGCCTTCACGACCATCGGCGGGATCAGCAGCAAAAATCAGTTCAAGTCGCTGCTGGCGGCCGCTTTGGGACTCATGATCGCGACAATCGGCCTCGACCCGTCGACCGGCGAAGCCCGCTATACCCTAGGGCAGATGAAACTGTTTGAAGGGGTCAACTTCCTGGTCGCCATCGTTGGGATGTTCGCCATCAGCGAGATCCTCTTCTTTGTCGAGGACAGTCACGCCGGAAAGGTCACCAAGGTCACGGTCAACAAGTTCAAAATTAAGTGGAAAGAGATGTTCGGACTGACCGGCACCACTGTGCGCAGCAGTTTCATCGGTTTTATTGCCGGGGTGCTTCCGGGGGCCGGGGCATCACTTGGCAGTTTTATCTCCTACACCATTGAAAAACGGCTGTTTGATCACAAAGGGACCTTCGGCAAGGGCGACCCGCGCGGCGTGGCCGCACCCGAGGCCGGTAACAACGCCGCCGCTGGCGGTGCGCTGGTGCCGATGCTGACCCTCGGGGTGCCCGGCAGCGGAACCACCGCAGTCCTGCTGGCGATGCTGATGTCGATGAATATCACTCCGGGCCCGCTGCTTTTCCAGAACCACCCGGATGTCGTCTGGGGGCTGATTGCGGCTCTGTTTATCAGTAACCTTTTGCTGCTGGTACTCAACCTGCCGATGATTGGCTTGTTCGCCAAACTTCTTATGGTCCCCTCCTATGTGCTGATGCCGATCGTCGCGATCGTCGGTCTTATCGGGATTTACTCCATCAGCCATAGCGCCTTTGATCTGTTCGTGATGATCGCCTTCGGCGTCGGGGGCTGGTTCTTACGCAAGCTGGAAGTACCGCTGGTGCCGATTATCCTGGGACTGCTCCTCGGGCAGTTGATGGAGGATAACTTGCGGCGCGCCCTAAACATCAGCAATGGCAACTGGTGGACATTAGTCGATAGCCCACTCTGTATCGGACTGTGGATTATGGCTATCGGTGGTTTGGTCCTGCCTTTTTTCCTTGGTAAATTCTTCCGGATTAAAGGATCTGTCGAGCCGGAACCACATATCGAAGATTAGGTCCCAAGATTCAGGTTTTCCTTCTTGCCCCCGATTTGCGTTGCAAATCGGGGGCAAGAGTGCGCCAGCGATTTATTTATTATGCAGAGAAGCTATGGGCCGGGTTGCGCTAATACTTGTGGTGGGTGTGGTCGGTGGGTTGCTCGCTAAAAGGGTCGGCTGCCCTGGCGGCCCAGTGGTCGGTTCAATGCTTGCCTCCGGCTTGACCGCTATCCTCATCCCCGGACAGTTCGTGATCCCAGGAAGCATGTCCACGGCGGTGCAGATTATGCTCGGAGTTTCGCTTGGAATGGGTTTCGATCGATCGTTTCTGCCCCTCGGGGTGAAGCTCTTGCCACTGGCGATCCTCAGTACCCTGGCGTTGCTAATGATCGCAGTTGTTATGGTCTGGCTGGCGCAGGTCTTTGGTTTAATCGATTTTGCTACAGCACTGTTTGGGTTTTCTCCCGGAGGGATGTCTGGAATGAGTCTGCTGGCGCAGGCCGAAGGACACCAGGCTTCAGTCGTGGCGTTTCTACATACCGTGCGAATATTCACCTTGTTTCTGGTCGTTCCGCTGCTCGGCAGGCTGGTATTGGCGAAATTGCGGGGCTTATAAACGAAAATACTTGCGTTCCGGCCGGCCGACCGTACCGTAGAGCAGATCAGCACTCAGCCAGTCGACATCGACCAGGTATTCGAGATAGCGCCGCGCCGAGGAGCGACTCATGCCGACCTGTCGTCCGACCTCGTCAGCGCTCCACCCGTTGGCTGGTGGTGCCGAGAAGACCTTTTTGACCTTATCAAGGGTGATGGCATCGATCCCCTTTGGCAGCTGCGGCCGGTCGAGTGGAGCGACCGAACGCGGATTGAGCAGTTGATCGACGTCCTGCTGCGCGACGGAACCTTGCGCCGCCAGGCGGAGACGGGCCTGACGAAAACGCTGCAGGGTGTCCTGGAAACGGCTGAAGAGCGCCGGCTTGATGATATAATCAAAGGCCCCGCCGCGGATCGCCTCCTGCAGCGGCTCCATCTCTTTGGCCGCTGTGATCAGGATCAGGTCGGTATTACGGTATTTGGCGCGAATCTCCCATAAAAGGTCGATGCCGCTTTCATTGGGAAAGTAGATGTCGAGCAGCACCAGCGCCGGTTGCAACACCTCAACCAGGTCGCGCGCTTCATCGATGCTGTTTGCCACCCCTACGACTTCGAACCCTTCCACCTTCTCGGTGAAGCGGCGGTGAATTTCAGCAATCTTCACATCATCCTCGACAATCAGAACCTGTATCATATCCATGCTTAATCCCTTGTGGTCAGTGGAATGGAGGCGGTAAAAATCGCGCCGCCACTCCGGCCTCGGCTCAGACGAATCTCGCCTCGCAGCTCCTCCAGGCACTTTGCAACCAGATACAGGCCGACGCCCCGGCCGGACTGGCCCTTGCCCGACACGCCGCGCTGAAACAAGCGCTCGGCCAGTTCGTCCGGAACCCCGCGGCCGGAATCTTCGACCCTGATCGTCAATTGCTTGTCACGGTCGCTCAACAGCAGCCGGACCCAGCCCCCCATCTTCCCCCCTTCGCGCGCGGCCTCAAAGGCATTATCGAGCAGATTGCCGATAATCGTCACGAGCTTTTCGCTGGCGAACTCCTCCGAGAGCGCGGTCAGGCTGCTGTCCGGGTCGAGGATAAAATCAATCTGCATTTCATGGGCGTAGCTGAGTTTGCCGAGCACCAGCGCCGAGACGACCGGATTGTTCGAGATGCGCGTTACCAGGCTGACGAATTCCTTGAATTGGTTGTCCTGCTGCACGATCAGGTCGAGGGCCTCATCGTAGGATTCAAGCTGGATAAGGCCGGCGATGGTATGCAGTTTATTGGAATATTCGTGGGTCTGAGCGCGTAAGATATCGGCGTACTGTTTGGCCGAAGAGAGTTTGCGGGTCAGGATATCAATTTCATCCTTGCGGCGGAAGGTGGCCAAAAGCCCGGTAATCTGCTGATTCTGGATGACCGGGATCAGGTTGAAGACCATCAGGGTGTCGTTGACCAGATACTCGCGGTCGAATTGTCGTTCGCCCGAGGCCAGCACCGTTGCAACCGGGACCAGCGGGAAAATCCCTTCAAGCGGCCGGCCGAGAAGTTCCTCCGGACCTGCCCGGTCGAGGGTTTTGAGTGCGGCGTGGTTGACCAGCGTAATATTGAGTTGGTTGTCGGTGGCCACGATTCCTGAGCGGATCGATTCGAGGATCGCGTTTCGCTCCAGCAGGATGCCGGCGATCTCCTGCGGCTCCAGGCCAAAAATTGCTTTCTTGAAAGTGCTGGATATCCAGACCGCCCCGGCAATGCCAAACAGCAGAGCCAGAGGCAGAAAGGGCGCAACCTTGAACTGGGCCCTGCGAATGATGCTGTTAACATCCGCCAGAAGATAGCCGACAGAGACGACACCGATGACCTCCCCTGTACGGGTGATGATCGGGGCTTTCCCGCGGATCGAGGGACCAAGGGTGCCAACAGCCTTGGAAATATAGGCTTTCCCTTGCTGCAGAGCGGGCCAGTTGTCGCCACCGACCATCAGTTTGCCCAGTTTTTCAGGATCGGGATGTGAATACCGGTGTCCACTACGATCGCCAACGACGATGAACTCTGCGCCAGTTTTGGCGCGAATTTCTTCGGCCAGGATTTGAATCTTACCCAGGGGATCCTTCCTGACCAGGGCCTCCTGGAGTTCCGGCATCGAGGCGACACTCTCGGAGACCATCAAGGCCTTCTGGCCGATCTCTTCCTCGATGACTCCGCTGAGAAAATTGCTGAACATACTGCCGGTCAGAAGAATGACAAAGAGCATCAGACCTGTCACCAGCAGGACCATTTTCATCTGTAGGGTCCGTGGAAGCAGGTAAAAATGGCGTGTCGCTTTCAAGGGGAACTCCTTAAACCTAGCCCTGACTCGCCAGGACAGGCTCCAGCTTCTCTACTTTCTGCACCAACCCTCAAGGTCTCAGCAAGACACTCCTGTCCCGAGGGAGGATGTCGACCTCATATTTTGGTTCGTATAAAACGCTACCTTTAATCGTTACCCGCAGTAAACATTCTGCAAATAATGAACGATATGGTCATTAGCGTAATTCTGTTCATTTTGCTCACGCTCTCCGTAATGCCAGGGTCGCGTTGGCCGCAAAAATGAGCAGCGCCCCACACCAGCCGGCAAGCGCAAGGTGCGGGTCAGCGACCAGTATGGGCCCGAGCAGGGCCGCCAGCAAGATCCTGCTGGAAGAGATGATAGACCCTTCCACTGCGGTGACGTATAAAAAGCCGTAGGTGATCAGATACTGCCCGAGGACCCCGGCGATTGAGCAGCTCAGCAGAAAAAACAGCTCCTCGGGATTCGGCATGAAGATAGCGTCATGAAAAAATACCAGCATCAAAAGCGTACCCAGGCCGAACATGAAAAACAGGATGGTCTGTGAATCGTGGCAGCGCCGGCTGATGTTCAGGTAGATCACCGCGACCGCCGCGGTGATCCCCGAACTGAGGCCCCAGAGCTTTCCCCAGCCAAGCTGAATCTCTCCCGGGGAGAGGACCAGCCAGACCCCGGCAAAGGCCACCGCCACGATCACTAAAGACAATCGGTCACGTTGCCCGCGCAGAAATATCCACGAGAAGATCGCGACAAACAGCGGATAGGTCATATTGAGGATATTCGCTTCGGCCACCGACCCAGATTCCACGGCCTTGTAAAAACAGAATACCGCCAGGGTATTGGCCAGGGCTCGACCGATCAGATAGTGGTAGTTTTTTGGGTGCAAACTCTTCTTTTGCAGGATCAGCACCACAGAAACAACGATGAACCCGAGCAGCAGGCGGGCAAAGACAAAATAGGCCGATTCGATCGTCACATGAGGCTTGGCCCAGCGGATGATCAGGGTGGCGAGATAGAAACAGAAGGCCGAACCAAAAACGGCAGACCAGCCGACGGCTTGACTGGAAAACCTGGGGCCGCGCCCGGGGGATTGAATATTCATGGGAACCGAGTCGTAGTTAAACCCAGCAGACGTTCATCAACTGGTTCGGGAAAAGAGAAGAAACAGGTCAAATTTTTTAACGTTGATGGCGAGCCACGATAGTGTAACTCTGTACCGGCAGTCAGAATAGCACTATTCTGTCACCGTTCGCATAAACCTCTTCCGGAGACGTCTTCACTATGGATCGCATGAAACAACAGATTGCCTTTATTGAATGTCTTGACCGGCTCAAGCTGGTGCTGCGTCAGAATCTGGTCATGGATGAGTCCCGTCGCGAGAACACTGCCGAGCATTCCTGGCATATCGCCAGTATGGCAATGGTGCTGGCCGAATATGCGCCCTCGCCAACCGACCAGTCGCGGGTGTTGAAGATGCTCCTGCTGCATGATGTGATCGAGATCGAGGCGGGTGATACCTTCTGCTTCGATGTTGAGGGGAATAAAGACAAGCTCGCGCGTGAACGCCGTGCCGCTGAGCAGGTCTTTGGTCTGCTGCCGCCCGACCAGGGTGTTGAATTCCGCAGTCTGTGGGACGAGTTCGAGGCGGGTGAGACGAACGAGGCGCGCTTTGCTAACGCCCTCGACCGCTTTCAGGTGCTGCTGCAGAATTTCAACACCCGCGGGGGCACCTGGCGCATCCATAACATCGATCGCGCGCGGGTTGTTGCACGCATGCTGCCGATCAAAGAGGGCGCTCCGGCGCTATGGCCACAGGTTGTGAAGTATCTGGATGAGGCTTGTGCCGCGGGACTGCTCAGAGAATTAACGCCGGAAGAAGAGCAGGCCTCCGGCCGGTAGTTGAGGTGCCTGGATATTTTAAGCTGAGCCCATGTTTCGTTGTCGCCTGCTACTCTCAGTAACAGGCGACAACGAAGACGAGGGCTTATTCGGCCAGCCTGATCACAACCCGTCGATTGGCCTTGCGGCCCTCAGGGGTGCTGTTATCGGCGATCGGATTATCCTTGCCAAATCCTTTGGCCGTCAGGATGGCCAGGTCGACGCCATAATCGCGAGACAAAACCCAGCGGACGGTGTCGGCACGTTTTTGGGAAAGCTGTTTATTCATGGCTGCCGAACCGGTGTTGTCGGTATAGCCTTCAATCAGGATATTTTTGTCCGGATGGGACTTGATGAAGTCGGCCGCCTTCTGCAGCTGAGGTTTGAACTCGGGAGTGATTACCGAGCTATTGCTGGCAAAGGTGATTTCGAGATTTAATTTTACCATTGCCGCATAGATGACCTCACAACCCTTGGCATCGACTTTCTTGCCGGCTGCGGTACCAGGGCAGTTGTCGAAGCTGTCCAATACGCCATCCTGATCGCTGTCGGCCGGGCAACCCTGTGCATCAACCTTGATTCCCGCCGCGGTCCCTGGACAGACATCGCTGTCGTCGAAGATTCCATCATGATCACTGTCGGCCGTGCACCCCAGTTTATCGACCTTGACGCCCGCGGGGGTGGCAGGGCAGTGGTCCTCTGAGTCAACAACCCCATCTGCATCGGTATCATGAATAACAACGACTTCGGGGACCGGTACGCAGCCGTTGGCATCAACTTTGGCTCCTGCCGGGGTGTCCGGGCACTTATCAAAGGCATTGGTGACCCCGTCGGAATCACTGTCGAGGGGGCAGCCATCAGCATCGACAGCTTCCTGGGGGGAGGTTCCGGGACAACGGTCCAGGGAATCGATCACGCCGTCATGATCACTGTCCACGGGTCCGGCAAGGGCCGGGGCTGGGGCCGCGACCTTGCCTCCCAGCTGGAAGGTGAGTCCACTTGAAAACATGAAGTTGTTGTAATTGTTACCGTGGGTTATCGGGTCGAATGAAATCTCATGGCGAATCACATTTCGTGCATCAAAACGCAGGGCCAGCCTGTCAGTTAAAAAATACTTGATGCCGCCGCCGAAGTCGGCCAGAAGATCCTGGTTGTAGGTATCCCCCGGCATATTATGTTTTAAAAGGGCTCCACCGATGCCCGCTGCAAGATAGGGGACCAGCCGCTCATCCGGGCGGAAATGGTAGAGCAGGTCAATTCGGCCGGTGAAATAGGTGAAATCATCCGCTCCGACGGCGTCCTTAGCTACCCTCGACGAGGTCCCCACCAGCTCGGCTCCCCAATTTTTGGTGAAGTTGTACCCGAGGTTGAGTCCGATAAATCCGCTATTCTTGAAGCCTTCGTTCTTGTCAAAGATGTGGGCTCCCACCATTGGCGACAGGGTAATCGCTCCGGCACGATTGGCGGCTTCGGCCTGCGGGGTTAATCCGAACACCGTAACCAGGGCCAGCATTGTAAACAGGCGTAAAAAAATATTCAGCTTCACGAGCACCTCCAGTAGTTTTGAGTAACAAAAAAGTAAATATGACCTGCCTTCGAGAGAAATCTTAATTGCGAGGAGTGATCTATAACCAAATCTCACCTGTTGCTTATTGAGCATAATTAAAGCGCTCAAACATATAATGAATTCACTCTAACGTCAATTCAAAAACGCCGTCCTTTGAGTCAAAATTTGCCCGATGACACAGGGTTATCGCTGAATTATATGGAGATTCCATGTCTTGTCATAGGGGAGGCGTCAGCCCCCCGGAGATGAGAGAGGCCTGCGCGCGAGGGGAGCTCAGTGACGAATAGCCTTCCGCTGAACGCTTTTCCAGAATCTTAGGATCTGGCGGGTGGGATAGAGTAGGTGCCGACTGCATGTGCCACCGGCGCTGAGTCTCCTTCGGAGTATAAGGCGACCTCGCCAATTGCCAGAGATCTGCCGACCTTCAAAAGTTGACATTCCCCGATGATGTCCCTGTCCGCCGCAGGCTTTCTGAGAAAGTTGATCGTCAGGCTGGTGGTGACCGTCAGCGCTACCAGCCCGATCTTGCCCAGAATCGCGGCGTAGAGCGCGACATCGGCCGTCGTCATCAGCACCGGGCCGGAGACGGTCCCGCCGGGGCGCAGTTCCTCGAACCCGACCTTATGTCTGACCCTCGCCGACATCTCGCCCAGCGCTTCGACGGTGCATTTCGTTTGCGGGAATTCCGCGCGGAAAAACTGATTCATCTCTTCTTTTGAGACCATTGATTCTCTCCTCAAATGGCGCTGACAGTGATCTGTTTTGCCACGAAATCCGCTACTAACTGCCGACCCTCAATTTATCCAACCTTCAGGTCCAGGTTAGGCTCTGACAGTTGGGCTTTAACCAGCGGTGAACCGCGGTCATATGATGCTCTTTCCCGCAACAAAACCTGCGATGGCTTCACCCAGGGTGCGGTGTTGATCTTCATCCAGGTGAATCCCGTCGATGAGGCTGGCCTCAGTGACCCTTCCGGCATCGAAAAACAGGGTGGATTGCTGCTGGGCAATTTTTTCCAGCTCATCTGCCAGACCGATACTCCGCGTTTCGGCGCCGGTAAATTTATTGGCGATCACGCCTCGCGGGGCCAGGATTACCGGTGGCGCCACGATCAATATCTCCGGCAGCGGCATGCCCGGCTCGATCGGCGCCTGGCGGATAACCTGCACCAGTTTGGCGGTGCCCTGAGCCGACATCCAGGCAGTGTTCTGGTGGCTGGACTGAAAATCGTTGGTCCCGAGCATCAAAATAACCAGCTTGAGCGGCGAGCAGATTTCCATCAGCTGAGCCAGCCCCTGGGAGCCATCGCGTCCGTCCTTGAACGGGTCCGACCAGGTGGTGCGGCGTCCGTTGAGACAATTTTCTATGACCCTGAGATTTCTCCCCTGTGCCTTGAGGGAATTTTCCAATACGCCCGGCCAGCGTTTATCGAAGGCCAGCCGATTTCTGGTGTTGGGGATGATCCCCCAGGTGAGGCTGTCACCATAGATCAGGATCTGTTCCATAATATGACCTCCTGGTGCGGTTTGGCGGTTTAGACAAGGGGCCTCATGGCCCGCCGTGAGGACGACAGAACTTTAAGATTAACACTGTCGGCTTTGGTTCGCCAGATTAGGTAAGAAGGCTTTTTTTGGGGAGAGATACGGGAAGTATCACTGATTTTTATTGACGAACTTGAACTGGTGAAGGTCGAAGGATCCCTCACCAATTATGACGCGAACGCCTGGCAATTGACTCAAGCGCACCCCCTTAACTTTGAACACCGGTGCAGCGATTTGTTATCTGCAGATTTATGAATCTGCTGATGAAAAGCAGGTATCTAAATCTTTTAAAATTCCATTTTTAAGACTGTAAATCCAACCGTGGACAGAGAGCTCTTTCCCTTGTTTCCATGCATTCTTGACAATAGTGGTGTTGGATATGTTTTTGACTTGCTCTTTTACATTTAACTCACAAAGTAAATCTAGCTGTTTATTATGTGTAAGCCCATCAAATTTTGCTTCATTGAAGCGAATGACATCTTTGACATGACGTAGCCAGTTATCGATAAGACCATGCTCTTGGTTTTCCAGTGCCGCCTTGATTCCCCCGCATCCATAGTGACCACAAACTATAATATGCTTTACTTCAAGGACCTCAACCGCGAACTGAATTACAGAAAGGCAATTCAGATCTGTATGTACGACAACATTGGCAATATTACGATGAACAAATACCTCTCCAGGCTGCAGATTGGTAATCTGGTTGGCAGGAACTCGGCTATCTGAGCAACCAATCCACAAATACTCCGGGGAGTGTTGTTTTGATAGCCGAGTGAAAAACGTAGGGTCATTTTTCTTGATTGATTCAGCCCAGACAAAATTGCTATCAAGTAAGTGTTTTAGAGTTTTCAATTTTTTTAATTATCCTTACACTTTTTTTGCTCGGGAAATGGATTTACTCTTGTCAGTTAATTTGATCCTTCAAGATATCACACCAAAATGTTTGCAGCATATGTATAAAAGGGACGTATGTACAAAAGGGACGTTGTTGCTTTATTGCTTTATCGTCCGTTCAAGCTCTTTCTTTAACTCCACATTGGCCGCCAGAATCGTCGCGCCACGCTCAGCGGCGCGGCTGACCGCGGGCGGGCCGATACCCAGGTGGCGACTGATAGCGACTCCGGGGTAACCCAACCACCGTACGGCAATGGAAATTCCGGAGACATCCATGATAAGTAAAGTCAACGGGAAAATGGAGGTTTCCCTGTATCTCCTCGGAACTCCTGGCCAATAGTATTACCGTATCGGGTCGGCGGTGTCTGCATCGAGCAGATCGCGCAGCGAGCCGTGACGGTCGGTTTTGAAGCGATAGCCCCGGTAAGAAAAGATGAGCCCGGACGGAATAATCTCTTCAAGGACCAGCCCGTCCTGGAGTTGTTCCCCTTCACGCAGAATCTTATTGTTGATGCGGGCCATGCGCTCCCGGGGATCGCCGCTGTAATAGTGAAGCGATATGGTTATCAGCGGGAGCTCGCTGCGGATTGCGGCGGGCAACTCGCTCGGTGGTAAGGAGTTGCCTGCGGGCGGAGTCAGCGTCGCTGGCGCTGATGAGGCTGCAGGTGCGGCAGATGCAGCAGGCGCGTGTTCCAATCGCGGGGTGGTGGATGTGGCTTTTTCAGGCACTCGCGCTACCGTCAGAACCTGTGGGCTAGCCTGTCGCCTGGGCTTATGCGGGGCGACCGGGTCCGTTTGTGCTTGCGGCATCGCCGCGGGGACGTCGCGCAGTGCAGGTTGGGTCAGTGGGGTTGGCGCTGTGGGTTGGTCGTTGTCCGTGGCTGGGGGCTCGGCGGATGTAACACTGATTTCGGTCTGCAGCGGCTTGGGCCCCCAGAGCAGCAGCCCGGCATTGAGTAACAGAACGGCCAGCAGAGCCAGCAGTAGCCAGAATTTCCAAGGTTGCCGCCGTTCCCTCAGATTTGAGCTTGGGGTCGGATTATGGACTGTCTGTAAGTCGGGGACGCTCCCGGCCGCGCGGGAGCGCTCTGATTTTTTGAGTGCATCAAGAATAAAAGACATCGGCTATTCGGGCCCCTCGGCGTTCAGTGTCGGAATACTTTTGTCGCTCAGGCTGTTGAGCTGAATCAGGGTCTGTGCTCCCACTACGCCATCGGGGCTGAGACCCCTGGAGGATTGAAATTGGCGCAGTTCTTTGAGTAGCGCCCCGGCGAGGCGCGGCCGGTTTTCGACCTGTGGCGGTCTGTTCAGGATGCGGGCCAGGGTTTGGTCAAGCCAGATAACCGACGGGGTCTGGTCGCCGGGATGCAAGAGCTTTGGCATAGAGGCCGGAGCACGCCACAGCAGGGCGTATTCGCCCTCCCAGGCGTCTTCAATCTGGCGCCGCATCACCCTTCTGGTTTCTGTCCCGAGGCGGAAGCTGGCGGTCTCTTCGTTGAGCGTGATTAAGGTGGCGTAATAACTCTGGCCGCGGGGATCGTGCAGGGTGAGCACGGCGGGTCGGTTGAGTTTGATCAGGCTGCCCAGATTCCCTCTTTTGAACAGGCACTTTAACCCCTGTTGCTCGGCAAACTGGCAGGCCAGCTCGTGCGCAGTCGGGTTGTATTCAAGCCCCCAGCGCGCAAACAGCGCCTGATACGCCAGGCGCTTGCTCTGCTCCTGTGGCAAATCAGCGGGCCAGGTCAGGCTGTCCATGGCACGGGGTGCAGCAGTTGCGGCGGGCGGAAGCGGCAGGGTTTGCGTCGCTGGTGTGCGAGGTTGCTGCGCGACTCGCAGGGGATAGAAGTGCAGCCCCAGGGCTCCGCCACCGCCGAGTAGCAGCAGTAGTGTTACCAGCAGCCACCGGCCATAGCGATCCCGTTTTTTTGCCCCAGGCTTGCCGCTGCCGAACAACTCCTGGGCCGCCTTATGCAGGGTCCGCGGGTCGACGGCCTCCTGCTCCTGTACGTAGGCCCCGAGCAGGGCTCGGTCGCAGAGCATGTTGATCAGGCGCGGAATGCCATGGCTGAGGTGGAAAATCTGGCGGATGCTGCTGGCGAAGAGCTGATGCTCTACCCCCGCCACCGCCAGGCGATGTTTGATGTAGGCGCTGACTTCCGATAGTGAGAGTGGTTCCAGATGATAGCGTGCGGTAATCCGTTGCGCGAGTTGGCGCAGGTCCGGACGGGCCAGCATCTCCAGCAGTTCCGGCTGCCCGAGCATGATGATCTGCAACAACTTGTGCCGGTCGGTTTCAAGGTTAGTCAACAGCCGGATCTGTTCCAGCACCTCTGGCGCAAGGTTTTGCGCCTCGTCGAGGATTAGCACTGTCTTGCGGTGGGCGGCGTGGGTGGCCAGCAGGGACTGGTTGACCCGATCGACCAGTAGTTTGATGCTGGTTGTCCCTGATGGATAATCAATTCTGAGCTCATCGCAGAGGGTCGCGAGCAGCTCGAGTGCGGTCAGTTTCGGATTAAGAACAAAGGCCACCTCAACGTTTGCCGGGATCTGTTGCAGCAGGCAGCGGCAGACCGTGGTCTTGCCGGTCCCGACCTCACCGGTCAGCAGGACGAACCCCCCGTCACTCTGCAGGCCGTAGAGCAGATGGGCCAGGGCCTCCCGGTGGCGCTCGCTCATGTAGAGATAGCGCGGATCGGGTGCGATGGAAAAAGGGTTCTCCTTGAGACCAAAAAAATCGCAGTACATCGTGATCCCGCAAACAAGAAGTAACCAGCCCGTGGCGCCTGTCAGCTTAGCAGCGAAGGAACCACCCTGATACTATGGGCTGAGCTGTTTGAGTTCAATGGATAAATGGGCGCGCGCCGAAGTAATACCGGTAATTCCGGGGACTCCCTGGGTGGTACTTTCGGGTTGGAACTCATTTTACTTTTTTGCCCTTTTTAATTTGGGATTCAATTTTCGAATTATCCGAAGAGTTACTAATTGCCACCAAAACCCAAATAATGATCCAGAGGCCGCCGGTTATTACAGACAGAATCAAGTGAAGGATATGGCTCGTTTTTTTCTTTTTGCTCAACATAATCGCCACTTCTTGATCACTATATGGAACTCTATCGCTCTTTTTTAGCTGAGATGTTGGAATTGGTGCCCCACACCCCGGGCATAAGGAAGCACTATCGGATACTTCTCTTCCGCATTCATGACAGTTTATCAACGCCATGTTAATTCCTTCCTCTTTTTTGTTGTGAGATCTAACTGTATTAGATAAGCGGCGGCGACGCGAACTTTAAGTACCAGCGGACTATCATTGGTCACTATTCGGCAGGTAAAAAATCCGGAATTCCGGGAATTCCGGGGACACCTCACTTAATCCCCTTGGGTTTGGGACCGGGCTTTTGTCTTTGCAGCTCCCGTCCGAGGTCCCCTTCCAGACCAGCGATGAATTTCGTTGAACCAAGGGGGCGACCTGATCGTTCCCCTCGGCCTATAGCTGCTCTGTTTTCCGCCTCTACCTCTAGGGTTAAAAACGTAGACCAATCTTCAACCAAATCCCCAAGTGGAGACTTCTGAATCAGCGGATCACTTCTTCTCCCCAGATAATGCCCTGCACTACTCCATGGGTAATCGCCCGGCGAATTCGTAAGCCCGGCGACAACCGGATTACGTTCAACATATCTTGCCGCAGCCAACAGATAATTTTCATCCATGGCACAAGAAGCGAATCGCCCTTGCCACAAGTGGCCACGCCAGCCCATGCGAAAATTTATCATTCGTGAATAGCGTCGATGGGTTTCCCCGATAGCCAACCTAAGACCATCTTCGGCTTGGGGTACAACGATCAAATGCACATGGTTTGGCATCAAACAATACGACCAGACCAAAACATCGTGAACAGCGCACCACTCGGCAAGCAGATCAAGATAGGAGCGATAGTCGTTATCGGTAAAAAATGTAGTTTGCCGACGGTTGCCGCGTTGCGTCACATGATGTGGCAAACCGGGTGCTACGATTCTGGAAATGCGTGCCATCCCCCCCTCCAACAAATTCATTTATCAATTAAGTGTGGTGTCCCCGGAACTCGGTTTTCATGGAAGATGCTCAGGTCGAGTTTCTGATCAACCAGATAATTGAGGGTGTGTTCGAAGGTGCCGGGAACCAGTTGGCGGTCGAAATGAACCGTCACGAAGGCCCCTTGTCCCTGGTTGTGTTCGGTAAAGCGAGGCATGTTTTCCCTCCAGAATTTCATCCCAAAAACTGTCCGCATTCTAACAAATTTCAGGGTTTTTCTACAGCCTCAACGGTAGTGATAAGCGGTGGCGACGCTAACTTGCGTGTACCACGGTAGATTCTATTCGTAAGTGCACCACCCGTAACACGGGCTAAAAAGCAGGACATGATGGGGTTTCTGGTAATGTTGGAAGTGCGAGCAACCAATACACCAGAAAGGAATCCATCATGCCCTACACACATCTTACTCCAAGAGATCGGTATGTCATCAGCCATTTAAAGGTGGCGAAGTTCAGTTTGCGAGAGATTGCTCGTCGCCTGGGACGACACCACACGACCATCAGTCGTGAACTCAAGCGTAATGGTCCAACCTACCCAGGCGGAGTTTACTGGTACTACTTTATCGAGCGACAAGTTGAAATAAATCGGCATAGAGCGCGAAGTTACCGGCGTCAGAGTCATCCCCCACTGGTTCAGTACATCGATACCAAACTCAGGGAAGACTGGCCGCCAGAAGTCATCGCTCAACGCCTGCGTTCAGAGTTCCCTCATGACGAACGCATGCGGATCAGTCATGAAACCATTTACCGCTGGGTGTTTCTCGACGCCGAGCAGGGTGGCAACCTGCATCGCCATTTGCGAAGACGGCATAAGTGCCGCAGACGGCAGAAACGCTACGGTGCCGGTCGCAGATTCATCCCCGGCAGGGTCGGCATTGAAACGCGGCCTGAGGTTGTTGCCGAACGAGGTCGCTATGGTGACTGGGAAGCAGATCTGGTCCTTGGCCGACGAGGTTCAGGCGCTATTGCCACCCATATTGAACGCAAAAGCCGCTATCTCATGGCGTCTTTATTGCCGGACCGAAAAGCCGAGACCTTCAATGCATCAGCGATTCCGGCTTATCAGTCACTGCCGCAAGGGATTTGCCATACGCTGACCCTGGACAACGGTAAAGAGTTCTCACGATTCAAAGACCTGGAAGCCGGGACTGGCCTCAAGGTTTTCTTTGCCGACGCCTATTCCGCCTGGCAGCGTGGAGCGAATGAAAACATCAATGGCTTGCTGCGCTTCTACTTCCCAAAAGGGATGAACTTTAAGCGCGTATCAGAAAAAGCGTTGGCCAAAGTGATACAGAAGATCAACAACCGCCCGAGAAAGTGCCTTGGCTACCGGACACCCCAAGAAGTTCTTGATGAGGCTTCAGATGGTGCACTTGCAATATGAATCTACCCACTGTGTTATTCGTGAACAACACAACTATATTCCATCCGCTTCATTATATGGTTAGGGGTTTTTTTGAATTTTAATAACTTTAAATTTTTGTGAATATTAGTTCTGAAATATTTGATTCATTGAAGCTTAGATCTTTCTTGCTTAATGATTTATAGTAAAATGTATATTGCAAGTCTAAATATTTAAAGCCCTGACTTACAGAGTCTATGACTTTTGGTTTTGTAGCAAGCTTAACCAATAGTGAAAGGACAGTATCAAGGTAGTCGTGAGTATGTTGAATCAGGCTATTTGTGTAAGAAGGTGTTTTCCCACTATGTACAATGATATTTCTTGTTCTATATATTCTTCTGATTTGCCATTCGAGACGTATTCTGTGAATATCTAAAGCATTTAAAACATTTTTAGGACAAGACAATATATTCTTAAAGTATTCAATGCGATCTCTCAAGAGATGAAATTCACCAAAGCTCGATTCTAGCTTTTCCAGATGTGTTGCATTCTCAGGCAATATTAGTAATTTAAGCAGCTTGTCTGTAAATTTTGTACCGCTAATATTTCGAAACGCTTGTTTTGTTGCAACAGAATTCCACCTTAATAAATCTTTTACAAGATTATTGATAAGGCGATCAAAATAACCAATACTCAAAAATGGGATAAGGGAGTTTACAATATGTTCAATGTTGGCAGTAGAATCACTTTTAGCCTCTGATGGTATTAATGATTCAAGGGATATCCATAAATTCAGTATTTGATTTTCAGATGAATTGCTCCCAAGTGCCATAGCATGAAGTTGTGCGCTACGAATAAATTTAAGGAATGAATCTGTTTTTAAAGAAAATTCGCTCAAAAATAAATTTAATTTCTTGCTAGCTGTTGCTTGCATAAGATCTTTGCATTTATGCATAGCATTAATAGGTTTTTGAATTTTTTTTCATATTGTTTTGATCTAGGTTGAAAACAATACATTCCTGTTGCCATTCTGGAATTTCTTTATGGTGATAAATAGTCAAAAGTGTTGATGAAAGCTTCAGTATGCTCTCTGCCTTTGTGCGCGCACTGTATTCGTCTTTTGCTTCAACATCATTTACGATGGCATAAACAGTTTCACCTTTTTTTGGTTTAAATTCAGGGTATTTATTTAAGTCTATTTCTTCCGGAGTGGTACTTGTTACTGTTAGCCCAATTGGTGAAAAGGCTGTTGATGCATTTTCGAAAATTTTCTTAACGCGAAAAAAAACTTTGTATTTATGATTTTCCTTTGTGAATAGATCAAAAAAATCGTTAATTGCATCAACCCCTGCTATTCGATTTGACCCGTAATAGAAAAAATCTAAGCATTTATCGTGCAGGTATTTTTGATTAAAACCTATAGCAATAAGTGTAGTAACATAATTCCTAGCGAGTCTCCTTATTTCTGATATTGATTGGCCGCCAAGAATTTCTTGCCTTAAAAGTTCTTCGTTTTTAATTCTGTAATTTTTCAAAGATAATTGAACTGAAAGTAGTTCTAAAACTGTTTGAATTTCTTGTAATGAACTTTTTGTATTTTTCAAGGTTGGAGTAAAGGATGTTGGGGGAAGAATTATAAGTGCTTTTGCAACAGTATCGCTTTCGTAGCAGTTGCAAAGTTCAGTTGCGACATGATTAATATTTGGTTGCCTTATGTTGCCACGCTTTATTTCTCCAATTGTCTGAAGGGCTTCATTGCACAATAAACCTGTATGCATGACTGAAGGTTTATACGTATCAAGAGAAAAATCAAACAACATTTCCTCTAGTATTTGCGCTAAATATAACAAGCCAGGGCAATTTCTAGGATCATCCCATTTCTTTAAGTTCCGGAATCTCATTATCTATAGTAGCTTTCGTGGTTATTAGTTAATTTCATTTCAGACCCTAACCGGTTTGAGATAAGCGGCGGCGACGAGAAGGTTCGGCCTACTACCGCAATTTTGATTTTTCTTTTCGTGAAGCACCCAGCTATTTTCCGTCCGCCTTGATTGACTGGTTAGCAATTTTTACAGTGGCCGATTTTCACTACGCCCATTTCTTGCGATCCAGGTCAAATACTCCACCCCCAGATTTGTTATGTGATACTGATTGTTCTCAATTGTAACCAAGGATCTTGCTGTCAAAAAATACATATATTTGTCGAAGTCCCAAGCCTCAAATTCCTTATTGAACATACTTTTAACGTGGTCAAATTGCGCTTTTACCACCTCGGCGTCTTGCCCTTGTCCCGTGACTTCATTGAGTTTTTTGAGGAGATAAATTTGGCTACCAAAAATCAAATTATGGATTTGTTCAAATTCTAGAAGTATTTTTGAGGCGGCGAGGTGCTTGATAAGCACTTTTGCAGTGCCACTCTCAGTTTCGAGTTCCTTACTTTGTAGGTCAGCAACAATACGACCTTCAACTTCTCGCATTACTATTGAGTCCCCGATTGCCAATAGTAATTCTTGTACTGCTTCTGTTTTTTCTTTTTCTCTTTGTGCTTCAGGGACCGGCGATGTTTTAACACCGCCTTTGTCAATTGATGAAATTCGAGAAATAAAACCAGAAATTTGTGTTCTAAAGATCAATAGAAAAACTATGGCGAAGATGAATGTAAAATGTGGCCATCCTAGTGAAGATAAAATTTCAGCCATAATTTTCCTCTTTTATATTTTGATTGCTAGACAATATGGTTCACACCTAAAGAAGTGACCTGTCTCCTTGTTAACGTGGATTGCGTGTCAGACACGTAGAGCCACATGCTTAGCTATGCGCTTAAGCAACCTATCAAAGGAGACAGGTCATGGAAAATTTTAGCACAGCTTTCGTCGGCTTGGACGTCCACAAAAATTCTATCGATATCGCCATTGCCGAATTTGGTCGTACTGGCGAGGTTCGGCATTACGGTGCTGTCGGCGGCGATCTCGATGCTCTCGGCAAAGCGGTGCGCAAGCTGCGCTCGCGTCATTCCACTCTCCACTTTGCCTACGAAGCTGGCCCCTGTGGCTATGAGGTTTATCGCTACCTGCATGGACAAGGTCTCGACTGCGTGGTGATTGCCCCATCGCTGATTCCGAGGCGTCCCGGAGATCGTATCAAGACCGATCGTCGTGATGCCCTGCAACTTGCGCGTCTTCATCGCTCTGGGGAATTAACCCCGATCTATGTGCCGCATCCTGAGGATGAAGCGATTCGCGACCTGGTTCGCTGTCGTGAGGATGCCCGGATTGCCCGGCATAAATCTCGCCAGCAGTTGAAAGCGCTGCTGTTGCGCAACGGTATCCGCTACGAGGGTAAGTCCTCCTGGATTCCGGCCCACCTGCGCTGGTTGTCCGAACTGCGTTTGCCGCAACCAGCCCAGCAGATCGCCTTCCAAGAGTATCTCGATGCCACGAGCAACGCTCAAGAGCGGGTCGAGCGACTAGAGAGACAGATCAGTGTCCAGATCGATTCCTGGCGGATGAAACCGTTGATCGCTGCCTACCAGTCATTGCGCGGAGTGCAGTTGGTGGTGGCTGCTACCGTAGCTGCTGAATTGGGTGACCTGCGCCGCTTCGACAATCCCCGCCAACTGTCGGCCTATGTCGGTCTGGTCCCGAGTGAGCATTCCAGCGGGGCCAGTACAAGACGTGGAGGCATCACCAAAACCGGCAACGTCCATGTGCGTCGTATATTGGTCGAAGCCGCTTGGGCCTATCGCCTGCCGCCACGGGTGTCGCGCATCATCCGCTTGCGGCAGGAGAACCTGCCATCGGCGATCAACGAGATTTCCTGGCAGGCGCAACTGCGTCTCTGTGGGCGTTATCGGCGGCTTATGGCGTCCGGCAAGTGCAAGCAACAAACGGTCACCGCCATTGCTCGTGAACTTTTGGGCTACCTCTGGGCCATCGCGAAGGAGGTCAGGGTCGGCTAAGTAGTGTTATGACAACCTACATCCCCACTGGCATGGGGCGAGGTGCAGCCACGGTCAGGAGAACCCTCGGGAACCGTTATGGGCGCGACAGAAAAGGTCGAAATGCCCGATCCTAGAGTGAGGCAGCTCCGTGACGTAATACGGTCAGGTGGTAACCAACCCACGAATATCAGCAGGATCAACCGTCGCAAAGACGGCTCCACCTCGCTTCATGCCTTCGGGGATGTGCATAAAAGTAAAAGAGCAAAGCCAAGGGAGCAGTGTGCCTACTTGACAGATGTAAACCATATCAACGGTATTAGATAAGCGGCGACGTCGCGCCGACATGGGAACCACCGAACCTTTGTTTTTCGGGAAGCACCCAGCTATTTTTCGTCCGCTTCATTTTTTTGTTAGGCATGTTTATCCTTCTATTCCTTTTGTCTTTCCAATTATCTTTTCCTTTAATTCGAGTATTGATTTTCTTTTTTGTTTTTTTATTTCAGGAATAACATACATATTTCCAAATATTTCTCTTAACGTTGAGAGAATTAATTTCAGGTGTTTTGATTCCCAACCATCATATGATTCTTCATGGACTTTATTGCTGGTTACTTGCTGAATAGTAAGTAAAGTATCAAAATATTCTTCATCGACGTCTGTTCGTACTGACTTTAATGACTTAATTCTATCTTCGTAGTTTTCACCCTGAGCTCCCTCGATAATAGCTAATTCATATATCATTTTACGGGCACAGACAGACGCCCCTGTTAAATAATTGCTTTTTAAAGACCCTTCCGCTTCTGTCATTAATTCTCTCAATACTTTGGGAACTCTTGAATCAATTGCAAAAAATGAGGTTGGTACTGAATAGAAAAATAAATCGTCTATCTTAATATCTTCATCTACATTTATATTTGAGCGTCCCGAGTAACCTGTGCCAGACAGAGGAATTTCGTTAAAGGAAAGGTGCATAGACAAGTTTTCACATGAATGACAGAAAACAAAATAGACGTAGCATAATTTGCTGTCAGTCCAATTAAAAACCTTACTTCCACGAACCGTATATGAAACATGCCTAAGATTGCAGTATGGACAATTGTAGATATCATTATCTATGAAATATCTAGAATCCAACTCAGAGTGGTCTGGCATTGATTCAATCCTTTTCTTATGCCTAACAGGGATTAGACGGTTACCAGAATATTGAATATAACGGTTACCGGTATATTGGTTAAAAAAACAAGTCATTCCAGTAGTTTATTTTTACCAGCATTTTATCCGTAATCCTAACCTTTTGTGAGTGGCGCGATATCTGACGGGCTTTTGACCTTTTGATTTTGTGAGGGTGAAATTTTCCAAGGCCATCCCCCAGGGCTTACGCTAGATCAGTGGGCGGGTATTCGTTGATCTGAACAAAAAAACCGCCAGCCGCTGAGATTATCAGGCGAAGGGCGGTTTGGTGTCGCAGTTTTCCCCCTCGCAGATGTTGGTATAACAGAATGCCTCAATTAATAACAGGATCATTACCGGGACAGTGCCTGTGGCAATTAACAACCGGGGGCGGGCTGAAACCTGTTGCAATTGTTCCCTAACTCTGCGGAACCAGGTGGCTGCTGATAACAACTCGGGGTAGCCCAATCACTATTTCCCCGAACTTGCGTGGCCCATCCACAATTCAGGCTTGGTTTTTCAAATGTGCTCAGACTTATCTTCCGGCAATTTGATTTTTATGTTAGGCGCATCTTCTTTGACAATCTCTTTTTCTTTACAGAATAAAGTTATTTGAGGTTTTACGTCATCACCTTTAGTTGCTTTGGAATAGTCATAATACATGGCCTCACCATTGGGCTTGATCATAAAAACAAATTCATAAGAAGAACCATATTTCCAACTCTTATTAGTGCCTATCGTTCCAAAAGTGGCTATATGTGATTCTCCAAATATATCAACTTTACCATTTTCTTTTCCTTTGTTTACTTCTACGGTGGCAATAATTTTAGACCAGTCACCATTTGAACTTTCCTGGCAGATCCATGATTCAACAACTTCTGCATTTGCGATTGTGGTAAAGAAAAACATAAAAATTAGAATTATAAGAATGCGACTCATTTGATTCTCCTTTGTAGCTAGTTTGTTGCTTATTTTGGTGGACAAGTTTGTACGCAAATACTGTATGCCTCGCGACAAGCTCTTAACGTTTCCATTTTTGACCCGATTTGATTCCCTTGCGAAACACATTGTGAGTAGGTTTTTGAGCAATCTCTTACGCAACCTGGTTCAGCGTTGGAAATGTCAATTTCGGCAATGCTGTAAGAACAACCAGTGATGGAAATAGATATTAAAAGTGCAGCAAGAGTGAACAGCTTCATCAGAACCTCCTCGGAGAATTTAATATTTCCGGTATTTAACAGGGAATAGGCGGCCCCGGCATTTGGGTCAAAAAAAGCCTGTCATTCCAGTAATTTATTTTTTGAAGCGTTGTACTAGTGATTATAACATTTTGCGAGTGGGGCGATATCTGACCGGGCCTTGGCCCTATGGCTCAGTGGCGGTCAAATTTCCTGAGGTCATCCCCTACGGCTTACGCAAGGTCAGTGGACGGGTATTCGTTGATCGGAACAACAAGAAAAGAACAGCAGGACGCTGAGGTTCTCAGGCGAAGGGTGGTTTAGTGTCGCAGTTTTTCCCCTCGCAGGTGTTGGTATAGCAGAATGCCCCGAACAATAACAGGATCATCTCCGGGATAACCATTAGATTGACAACCGGTAGCGGGCTGTCATCCTTTTAATGCCTGGTGCAATTGTTCCGGCTTGCTCCGTGATTGAACTTCTGAGCCCGAACCGCACCGAACCCCGGCCTACCTCAGAGGAAAAAATATGAAACTGACATTCTACGGCGCCGCCCAGACCGTCACCGGCTCGCAACATCTGCTTGAGGTGAACGGCAAAAAGATTCTGCTCGACTGTGGCCTGTTCCAGGGGAAACGCAAGGAAGCCTTCGAGCGGAACCGTAACGAGTTCTGTCATGCCAAAGAGATCGACGCGCTGATCCTTTCTCACGCGCATATCGATCATTCCGGGCGCATCCCGCGCCTGGTCAAAAACGGCTTTCGTGGTGATGTTTTCTGTACCCTGGCGACGCGTGACCTGTGTGCGGTGATGCTGATGGATAGTGCGTTTATTCAGGAGCATGATGTCGAGTTCGTTAACCGGCGGCGCAAGCGGAATGGCCAGCGCGCCTTTGAGCCCCTCTATACCAAGGTCGATGCGGCCAGGGCGATGGAGCAGTTCGTTGGTCTGAGCTACAGCCGCCGGCGTCAGCTCTATCCCGGGATTTTTCTGACTCTGGTCGATGCCGGACACATGCTCGGTAGCTCTCATGTCATTCTGGACATCGATGATCAGGAAACCGGCCGGCAGCAGCGCCTGGTCTTCAGCGGGGATATCGGCCGGTCGGATATCCCGATCATCCGCGATCCGGTGCCGCTTATCGAGGGCACCGATATCCTGATCATGGAGAGCACCTACGGCAACCGCCTGCATCCCCCCTATCTCGAGTCTGAGCAGGAATTGCAGCGCATTGTCAATGAGACCGCCAGCCGTGGCGGCTGCCTGTTGATCCCGGCCTTTGCCGTGGGCCGGACCCAACAACTGGTCTTCGCCCTGCACAAATTGCACAATTCCGGCCTCATCCCCAATCTGCCGGTCTTCGTCGATAGTCCGCTCGCCACCCGCACCACCGAGATCTTTCGTTTGCATCCGGAGGTCTATGATGCCGAAACTCGTGAATTTCTGCTGAGCGATGACGACAAGAATCCCTTCGGCTTCGGGCGCCTGCAGTACACCCAGAGTGTCGAGCAGTCGAAGGCGCTCAACAGCCTCAAGGTCCCGGCGGTCATCATCAGTTCCAGCGGCATGCTGGAAGGGGGCCGGATTCTGCATCATCTACGCAACCGCATCGGGGACCCGCGGAACTGCATTCTCATGACCAGCTGGCAGGCTCCCAACACCCTGGGCCGCCGCCTCGTCGAGGGGGAAAAGACGGTGCGTATCTACGGTGAAGAACATCAGGTCCGCGCCAGGCTGGAAGTTCTGCCCGGGTTCTCCGGTCATGCCGACCGGGACGGCCTGCTCGATTTCGTCAGGGTGATGCAGCAGAAACCGCAACAGACCTTTGTTGTGCACGGCGAAGAAGAATCTGCGCTGAGCCTGGCCGCTGCCTTGCGCGATGAACTGGGACTCCAGAATGTGCATATCCCGCAGTCGCTGGAATCTTTCGAGATTTAATTATTCAGGCCCTTCTCCCTGAGGGAGAAGGTGGCCGGAGGCCGGCTGAGAAGGGATTCGCTCAATCGAGGGTCTGGCGGTAGCGCTTTAGCCCGATGGTCAGGGCTACCACCAGGAATAGCAGGATCGGCCAGAGGTTGGGCAGGATTTCGGTGAGACCATTTCCTTTGAGCAGAATGCCGCGCACGATACGCAGGTAATGGGTCAACGGCAGGGCCGATCCAAGATATTGTGCCCACACCGGCATGCCGCGAAAGGGGAACATGAAGCCCGACAGTAAAATCGAGGGCAGAAAGAAGAAGAAGGCCATCTGCACCGCCTGCAGCTGGTTACGCGCCAGGGTCGAGAAGGTCAGGCCGACCCCAAGATTGGCGGCGATGAACAGCAGTGAGACGCCGAGCAGCAAAGTCAGACTGCCGACCAGCGGTACATGAAAAAGCAGGTAGGCGGTGAGCAGGATGAACACCAGCTGCAGATAACCGACGATAACGTAAGGGATGATCTTGCCGAGCATCACCTCCAGCGGCCGCACCGGCGTCGCGAGCAGATTCTCCATGGTGCCGCGTTCGCGTTCACGGGTGATGGCCAGCGCGGTGATAATCACCAGGGTCATGGTCAGCACCACCCCCATCAGTCCGGGGACGATATTGTACTGGGTGATCGCCTCGGGGTTGAACCTGGGGTGGAGAATAATATTGAGCGGCGCTGGCTTGCGGCGCAAAGACGTCAGGGGACCTTCAAGGTCGCGGGAAACGGCTGATTCGGTGAGCACGCGGAAAGCTGCCAGGGCATTGCCCGTTGCGGCGGGATCGGTGGCGTCGGCGGTCAGCAGCAGGTCGGGGCGCTCGCCACGCATCAGGCGCCGGGAGAACTGTGGCGGGATGTTGAGGACAAACTGAACCTCGCCAATTTCAATGAGTCGTGCCGCCTCGGCCTCGCTCGTCACCCTGCGCACCGGCTGGAAGTAGGTGCTGTTCTGCATGGCCGTGACGATGCTGCGTGAAAACGCGCCCTGATCGGCGTTGATGACCGCCGTCGGCAGATGCCGGGGATCGCCGTTAATCGCGAAGCCGAAGAGCACCATCTGCATGATCGGGATGCCCAAAATCATGGCGAAGGTCACCCGGTCGCGGCGGATCTGCACAAACTCCTTGCTGACCATGGCCCAGAAGCGCCGGAACGAGAAACGGAAGAAGCTCGGGCGTCTCATCTCAATGCTCCTGACTGCGCGGCATCAGGCTGATAAACACCTCTTCAAGATTGGTCGCGGTCTGTTCCCAGTGATAAGAGCTGTCCTGGCGAAAAGGCTGCAGGCTGGCGTTTAACTCTGTGGCATTGTGGCTGCTGACGTGCAGGGTGTTGCCAAAGGTGACAATCTGCTCCACCTCCCTGACGGTTTTTAATTTCTCTGCCAGCAGATGCACGTTGCGCCCGGACACCGACCAGGTGGTGAGGCCCGCACCGGCGACGATCTCTTCGGCGGTGCCCGCCGCGAGCAGGTCGCCGTAAGCGAGGTAGGCCAGGCGATGGCAGCGTTCCGCCTCATCCATGTAGTGTGTACTGATCAGGGTGCTGATTCCGTTGGCCGCCAGCTGATAGATATCATCCCAGAAATCGCGGCGCGCCTTGGGGTCGACGCCGGCCGTCGGTTCATCGAGCAGCAGCAGCTCTGGTTGGTGAAGCAGGCAACAGGACAAAGCCAGCCGCTGTTTCCAGCCCCCCGAAAGGGTCCCCGCCAGCTGGTGGGTGTAAGTCCCCAGCCCCATCTGCTCAATGAGCTCGTTGACCACCTGCTTCCGCCGCGCTACCCCGTAGACCCGCGCCATAAAATCGAGATTTTCACGGACACTCAGGTCTTCATAGAGGCTGAAGTGCTGTGACATGTAGCCGATCTTCGGTTTGATCTGTTCCGCGTCTGTGTGCAGGTCATGACCAAGGCAGACCCCCGTCCCCGCATCGGGTCGCAGCAGGCCGCAGAGCATGCGGATCAGGGTGGTCTTGCCGCTGCCGTTGGGACCGAGAAAACCGTAGATCTCGCCGCGCTCGACGCGCAGGGAAAGCTGGTTGACGACCACTTTCCCGCCAAAAGATTTGGTCAGCCCGCGCACATCAATAACCGGGGCCGTCTCATTCATCGGGAACGACCAGCTGGACATCCACCGGCTGGCCGGGGTGGAGGCGGGCCGCGACCGCGCTCTCGGGCCGCGCTTCGACCATGAACACCAGCTTGGCGCGTGTCTCGCGGCTGTAGATGATGGGGGGCGTGTATTCGGCCTGGGGGGAGATAAAGACTATTTTAGCGCTAAAGTTTTCGGCTTCGCCGTCGTAATGGACAGCGATGGTCTGGCCGATCTGCAGGCCGCCGACCAGGGGTTCGGGGATGAAGAAGCGGATCTTGATATTCGCCGGGGACAACAGGCTTACGACCGGGGCGCCGGCGGCGACAAATTCACCCGCTTTAAACAGGGTGTCGAAGACCAGCGCATCCTGCGGGGCGGTCACGCTTTTTTGACTTGCTGCCCACTGCGCCCGTGTGAGCTGGGCCCGCGCGGCTTCAATCTCGGCCCGAGCCGCGCTGATGGAATCGGCGCGTGAACCGAGCTGGGCCGTTTCGAGCTGGGCCTTGACCTCGGCGACGGCAGCCTGGTCGTGCTGCAGATCTGCGCGGGCGCGATCAAGCTCTTCTGCCGCCATGGCCTGTTGCGCCACCAGCTTGGTGCGACGTTCAAATTCGCGCTGTGACAGGGCCAGGGCGGTGCGCGCTTGCGTTAGCCTGAAACGTATCGCCGCCAGTTCACTCGGCCGCAGACCCTTGAGCATATCCTGGAGCCGACTCTCGGCGCGGCGGAGCTCCTGGCTGGCCGCTTCAACCAGGGACTGTTCCGGTTGCGGATCCAGGCTGAAGAGTCGTTCTCCGGCCTTCACCCGAGCGCCGCGCGTGACCGCGAGGCTTGTCAGTCGCCCGCCCAGCGGTGAAGCGAGCAGGACAAAGTCCCCTTCGGTGTAGCCTTGAAAACCTGGTTCCGTCTGCGCCTGACACCCTGCCAACAAGACCAGGGTCATGAGCAGAAACGCGAGCCGGTGGCGGTTCCCGTGCAAAAGCTTGCTCATGGCGGGTCGGATCAGAATGTTCATGCCAGGTGTTCCTTCCGCGGCGGTTCAAAGAGAGGATCTAAGTCATGAAAGTTTCTCACTCTTTTCAGGAATTATCAACCAGCCCTTTTCCCGGCGGGATTGTGATCAGCCAGGCGACTCTCCGGCGCCGAACAAAAGTCACCGGTTGCTGGTAGACTGTCTTTCACAGCTTACAGCATCCCATCCTGTTCGATGGGAGTGGCGATAAGAGGAGTGAGGCTCGTTATGAACATGTTCCAGCGCGTCCTTCTGGTTGATCCAGGAACCGGATTTTATAAAATTAAAAAATACAGTTTTGAGCGGTACTTCGGTCCGGTCGACCTCGGCATTCATCTGACCGAAGAATATCGCAGTCTTAATTTTGGCGTCGGCATCTTTGCCGGTTCGATCCTGCCGGGGTCGAATCGCCTGATTGTGACCGGCTTTTCCCCCTGCTGGCAGGGGCATTATATCAGTTCCATGGGGGGCGCCGGGCTGGTGTTCGATAACCTGGGCGTCAACATGCTGAGCCTGGTGGGGAAGGCGCCGGTCCCCTCGGTGCTGTGTTTGAACCGCAATCACGGTGAAGAGATTGAGGTCGAGGTCGTGCCGCTCGACGTGGCGGCGGTCTGGAACTCGGGTCGCAGCGGGGTGTATGCGCTGACCGACAGGGTTTACGCAATGTTCGGCGAGCGCTACGCGAGCGATCCGCGCATTCTGGTCACCGGCCCGGCGGCGCTTGAGACCGACATGGGCGGGATTATGTCGGTGCCGATCAGCAAGGGGAAGATCAGCCCTGTCGATACCTGGGCCGGGCGCGGCGGTTTCGGCAGCGCCATGTTGCAGAAGCACGGGATCGTGGCGATCATCTACGGCGGTACGCTGGTGGACGAAGATTTTCGCGACAAAAAGGTCGCCGATGCCTGGTTTCAGAACAAGTACAACCAGCACCTGCTGCAGAAGGATCTGGAGGTGACCGGCAAGTATCGCTATGACGAAAAGCTTAAAACCGGCGGCACCTTCGGCGTAAATTACACGGCCGTTGGGGGTAAAATCCTGGCGTTCAACTACCGCACCATCTTCTGGAGCGAAGCCGAGCGTCTGGACCTGCATCAGAAACTGGTGGTTGATCACTACCTCAAGCAGTTCAACGCGGAGACCATCCAGGCCAAACAACAGGCAACCTGCGGCGAACCCTGTGTCGCGGTGTGCAAGAAGATGAACGGCGAATACAAGAAGGATTTTGAACCCTATCAGACCCTGGGTCCTTTGTGCGGCATCTTCGATCAGCGCGCGGCGGAGAAACTCAACCGGCGCTGCGATGCCATGGGATTTGATGCGGTCTCGGCCGGCGGGGTGCTGGCCTGGTTAATGGACCTGCTCGACGTCAAGCTGCTCAGCCCTGAAGAGCTGGGCGTCACTCGTCTGCCGAGGTGGGAGATGGCTGGTTTTGATGTGGTGAAGGACTCGCTGCACAATGCCGAGCTCGGCTGTGAGCTGATCACGGCGATCCTCGAACGGCGCGGGATTCTCGACCTGCGCGAGGGGGTGCGCAAATGGAGCCGCATTCATTCGCGCATCAAGGGCACGGCGCTGCATGATCGGCTGGTTTACACGGCGTTTACCCGGCGCGGCTGGATGGTCCCCAATCAGTACTGGGTGTCGGGCGTGTTGTCGCCGATGGCGATCATGGGCAAGTACTACATGATCTACAGCTATGATTTTATCCCGCCCCGAACCCTGGGGAGAATGTGCGCCGAGCGGATGAAGAAAGAGCTGATTCTGGATAATCTGGGGACCTGCCGTTTCCATCGCGGCTGGGCCGAAGAGATGCTCCCCGAGATCGTCGGTGAACTGTATGGCTGCAAGGAGCAGTTCCTGCGCGGCATCGCCGTGCTCGCCAGTCGGATCAACAGCCGCAACAGCCCGATCTTCTGGGAGTCGGAGCGCAACATTGATTACCTGCAGACCTTTCTGAAACGCAAACAGGAGGTGGAGCAGGAGTCGGATCCCCGGTTGGCGGAATGGCTGGTGAAATTTGACCAGGACAAGCACGAAGCGGCCAGAGATTTCTGGTATCAGATCCTGATGGGGATCGACGAAAGCCTGCGCGAATTTTTTTAACGGATCTTTCCTTTGCCCTTCTCCATGAGGGAGAAGGTGGCCGAAGGCCGGATGAGGGGGCTGCTTTTGCGACCATTCCCCCCTCACAGTTTGCTACTCTATTAGCCACCGAAGACGCTGGTCACCAGGTAGCTGGTGTAACCGATGTAGCAGGCGAGCAGGATCGCGCCTTCGACGCGGTTGATCCGAAGGCCACGATAGGCAAAGGCGAAGAGCAGCAGAGTCAAAAAAGCCATGCTCAGCCAGTCGCGCGACAGAACCTGCGCATCGACAGTCATCGGGTGAATCGTGCCCGCAATGCCGACCACGGCCAGAGTGTTGAACAGGTTGGAGCCGATCACATTCCCCAGGGCGATGTCGTTCTCCCCCTTGCGCGTGGCGGCGATCGACGACGCCAGCTCCGGCAGCGACGTCCCGATTGCAACCACGGTCAGTCCGATGATCAGGTCACTTACCCCGAAGCCCTGCGCGATCACCACGGCCCCCCAGACCAGGATACGTGAGCTGGCGATCAGCAGCAGCAGACCGAGCAGCAGCCAGAAGAGCGCCAGGCCAAGCGGCATCGGATGCTGGATGAGTTCCAGCTCTACGGCGCTCCCCAGACTATCTTCCTTGTGTCTCAGGCCCTGACGGATCGCCCAGCCCATCAGACCGCAAAAAACTGCCAGCAGCACCAGACCATCTATGCGACTGATCTCACCATCCCACAGCTGAATCGCCGCCAGAACCGTCACCACAGTCAGAATCGGCAACTCTTTGCGCAGAATCTGCGAATGTACCGCAATCGGCGCGATCAGGGCGGTCAAGCCCAGCACCAGGGCGATATTGGCGATATTTGAACCATAGGCATTACCGAGGGCGATCCCCGGATTCCCCTGGGAGGCGGCAAGCGCCGAAACCACCATTTCGGGAGCGGAGGTGCCGAAACCGATGATCACCATCCCGACCAGCAAGGGGGGCATGCCGAAGTGGCGTGCGGCCGAGGCCGCGCCATCGACAAACCGGTCGGCGCTCCAGACCAGCAGCACGAGGCCGACGGCGATTGCGAAAAAAGCAAGGGTCATAATATATCCATCAACTTGGGGAAAATGGGATTCTTCATGCCTCTCCGATCTTAGCCTGGGCCCAGGAAATCCGTTGATAGACAACCAGACTGCGAACTCGAGCCCGACGAATCGACCGTCCTGATCCGGCAGTAAAACAGGTTTAACGGTACTGTGACCCAAAGCCAGTCGAGGTGCGGGGGGCCGTTAATGAATATCATGATCTGCGGAAGGCCGCTATGAATTATGCCTTAGTCAGCGCTCCGTGACCAAACGCATAAGGTTAATTGCGCCGGAGCAGGGTAAGGGCTTGGGCCGTTTGGGGAGAGAACACCTCGGGAACGGAAGATTAATCCTGTATCTCAGGTATTATGGCGAGGGCTGTGGTTCGGTTAAATTCAGATCATCAAGATTCAGGCCCACACTCAGGGCGGCTTCGACGAGCTCGGTCCAGGTGTTCTTTTCTATGACAATTCCGGTAGACCGTCGGATTGCTCGCCGTTGTCTCTCCGGGTCGCCCGGCACCATGACCGGGCAGTCGGTTTGGGCGGGCGGGGTCGCCCGGATATAGGCGATCAGGGCACTGATCTCCTGGCGGATGGCCTCCTGCTCGCCGTAGATTGCCGGGTCAATGAGGATCGTCAGCATGTGGTTGATAATCCCGCCGCCACGCCGGTTGCCGGGCTGGATTGATGGCCCGCCGGTCAGGGCGGTCACCAGAACCTCGCAGAGCAGGCCCAGAACGTAGCCCTTGTGCTCACCGAAAGGTAAAAGAGCCCCTGGCGGCTCGCTGAACATGACGCTGGGATCCCGGGTCGGTCGTCCCTCGGTGTCGATGAGGGACTGCTTCGGAACCTGTTGCCCCTTGTTGTTGGCCACGCGAGCCTTGCCGAGGGCGATCTTGCTGGTCGCCATGTCGAGCAGTAAATGGTCGTCAGGGTTCGGCGCAGGCACTGCGATGCACAGGGGGTTGGTGCCGTAGCGCGCTATTTTACCGCCGAAGGGGGCCACCAGGGGGGCGTGGTCAGCGACATTTACAAAGTGCAGCGAGATCAGCCCCGCCGCAAGGCTTTGCTCACCGTAGGAGCCGACGCGGCCGATGTGGTGAGCGTTGCGCAGTCCCAGCAGGACCAGACCGTTCTCCTTGCAGCGTGCGATCCCCCGTTCCATCGCCGACTTTGCGGCCACCTGGCCGTAACCCCGCTGGCCGTCGAAGAGCAGAAAATTCCCCTGATCGCTGACCGTTTCAAGCGGGCTGTTCGGCCGCAACAGACCTTTGGCGATATTTGTCACATAGGTGGGGAGCATCCCCACGCCGTGGCTGTCATGACCACTGAGGTTGGCCTGTAGCAGATGCGCCGCCACAGTACGGGCCTCAAGGGGGGCGCTTCCCGCCGCCTCAAGGATGGCAAAAGCCAGCTCCTCAAGCTTCTCGTGACTCAGGGTCATGGCTGTTTCTCCTCGTTTTTCCATTTGGGGGAAGAGGGACGATTTGGGTGCAAAGTAGTCAGCAATGCTAAAAAGTTTTCAAACCAGAAGATACTTGTGGCGGATGGCCTCGTTCTGACGAAGATCTTCAATACTACCCTGGTAGCGGATATGGCCGTTGTCGATGATATAAGCACGATCGCTCAGGCGCAAGGCGACGACCTGGTTCTGCTCGGCCAGCAGGACCGAGAGACCACTAGCCTTGAGCTCCAGAATTTTTTCTTCGAGCATCTCGACGATGATCGGCGCCAGTCCTTCCGTAGGTTCATCCAGGAGCAGCAGATCGGGGTTGGTGATCAGGGCGCGCCCGATGGTGAGCATCTGCTGCTCGCCACCGCTGAGGACACCGGCTCTGCGGCCGTCGAGGTCGCGCAGGGCAGGGAAAAAAGCGTAGACCCTCTCCTTATCCCAGCCAGCGCTGCCCTGAGAGGGTCGGGCGGATATTTCAAGATTCTCGCCCACGCTCAGATCCGCAAAGACCCTGCGATCATCGGGGACAAACCCCATGCCCCGGCGGCACATCTGGTAGGGCGGCAGGCCGGTCACGCGGTCCCCCTTGAAGATGATTTCACCCTGCCTGGGCGGCGTCAGCCCCATGATACTTTTCATGGTGGTACTCTTACCCGCACCGTTACGCCCCAGAAGGCAGACGATCTCGCCTTTGTGCACGTTGAGTGAGACATCGAAGAGAATATGGCTCAGTCCGTAATAGCTGTTGATCTCCCTGACTTCCAGCATCAGTTCTGGCCTCCCAGGTAAGCCTTCTTGACCTGTGGATCGTTGCGTACCTGATCCGGCGTCCCCTGGGTAATGGTGCTCCCCTGCTGCATGACCATTATTCGATCGGAAAAGGAAAATACCAGCTCCACATCGTGTTCGCAGAACAAAATGGTCAGGCCCCTCTCGCTCGACAGGCGCTTCATGAGATCTATGGTTGTCGCTGTCTCCTCCCCGGACATCCCTGCCGTGGGTTCATCCAGGATCAGTAGTTGGGGATCGCTGCCCAAAGAGATGGCCATCTCCAGGACCTTTTGATCGCCGTGAGAGAGCAGGCCGCAGATTCTGTCGCGCTTGTCGCTGAGGCCCATGGCTTCGAGGATAGTCAGCGTTTCTTTCACCGCGATGTTCCGGGCCGGGGTAAACAGGTTCGCGGTTTTTCCTATCCGGCTTATGACCGCGGTCTGGACGTTCTCAAATACGCTCATGCGACTGAAGATCTTCACGATTTGAAACGAGCGGCTCATCCCCCTGTGGCAAAGTTTATGAGACGGCAGACCACGAATATCTTCTCCTTTAAAAAGGATGCTGCCAGCGTCAGGACGTATCTGGCCGCTGACGAGGTTGAACAGGGTCGTCTTCCCGGCGCCGTTGGGACCGATGACCGCCACAACCTCTCCCGGGTTCACCGAGAGGTTGGCGTCCTTCACCGCCTGAAAGCCGTCAAACGATTTTTGTAGAGACCTTATCTGTAGCATGACTGCTCTCCTCGAGCGGTTGGTCAGGGGATCTGGAACGAAACAGATCATTAACAAAACCCAAAACGCCCTTGGGAAGAAAAAATATGGTCAGCATCATCATCAGACCGAGGATGAGGGTCCAGTACTCGGTGTAGTTGCCCGCGACGGTGCGCAGGGAAATGATGAGGAAGGCCCCGAGCATCGGTCCAAAAAAAGTGAACCAGCCTCCCAGAAGACACATGATGAGGATTTCCAGAGACAGGGTCCAGAACAGCAGTCCCGGGAAAACACTCCCCTCCAGGGTGACGAACAGCGAACCGGCGACACCGGCAAAGAATGCGGCGATCATTATAGCAAGGATACGGTGCCAGGTTACGTTAACCCCAATGGCGGCACAGCGCTCCGGGTTGTCGCGGAGGGCCTGGAGAATCCTCCCGAACGGAGATTTGATAAGGATGAACATCAGCAACAGACAGAGGGCGGTGATGATCAGGATGAAATAGTAAGCGGAGGTCGTTCCAGAAATGGCCGCAGGCATGGAGATGCCATGGATGCCATCGTCGCCGCCGGTAAAGTCGTACCAGCGATAGACGATGACCCACAGCAGGGAGCCCAGAGAAAGCTGGAGCATGCCAAAGTGCAGACTGCTCAGGCGAGCACAGATCAGACCGATCACCAGGCCGAACAGGGCCGCGACCAGCGGAGCCGAGGCAAAGGCGACCCAGATCGGCAGGCTTGTCTTGGTCAGGAGCAAGGCGGTCGTATAGGCGCCAACGCCGTAGAAGACGGCGTGATGGAACTGGTACATCCCCCCATAACCAAGAACCAGGTTGAGACTTGTCGCCAGCAGCCCGGTGACCAGGATGACGCTGGCCAGGTAGATGTAAAATCTGGGAGTCACAAAGGGCATGCAAAAAAGGCCGGCCAAAAACAGCGTGACCAGAGGAAGAGACTTTTTGCCAAAGATGCCGAAGATCATGGGATTGTCCCTTACCAGATCGATTTTAACAGCCCCTTGGGGCGGAAGATGAGGACAGTGATCACGGCGAGATAGGGGAAGACGATGCCGAACTGGGGTGCCACCAGAATGCCGATGGCATCGGTGAGACCAAAGATGACCGCCCCCAGCAGAGCCCCCCAGACATTGCCGAGACCGCCGATAATGACGATAAGGAAGATCTCAATGATGATGGAGT
This sequence comes from Geopsychrobacter electrodiphilus DSM 16401, assembly GCF_000384395.1. Classification (NCBI taxonomy): domain Bacteria; kingdom Pseudomonadati; phylum Thermodesulfobacteriota; class Desulfuromonadia; order Desulfuromonadales; family Geopsychrobacteraceae; genus Geopsychrobacter; species Geopsychrobacter electrodiphilus. Next base: position 3,276,427 of record NZ_ARWE01000001.1, on the reverse strand, counting down.
GATCCATCCCCTGGGTTATGTTCTGCGTCGGAGCCACCAGGGCCCCGCCGATCCCCGCAAGGTAACAGCCGATAACGAATACGGCCGCATAGACCAGATTAACGTTAACCCCCACCGCTCCGACCATTTCACGATCCACTGCCGCGGCGCGCGAAATCTTGCCCAGCAGAGTCCGGTTGGTCAGATACCAGAGCCCTGCGGCGAAAAGCGGCCCCAAAAGGAGCAGAAATAGATTGTAACGCGGGAAAGGCATCCCCAACAGCAGGTAGGACCCCTGAAATATCTCAGGGACAGCTAAAGAACGGTAGTCAGAGCCCCAGATCATTTTGACCAGATCGGCGAAAACCAGGGAAAAAGAAAAGGTGAAAAGCAGCATCATCAAGTGGTCGCGTTTATACAGAAACCGAAACAGGCCCTGCTCCATAATCAGCCCAATCAGGGCCACGGCCAGCGGTGCCAGTAGCAGCGCCACCCAGAAACCCAGACTGCTCTGCGAAAACGCTGTGGCAATCGAGTAGGTCGTGAAGGCGCCGATCATATAGAGCGAGCCGTGGGCCAGGTTCGGAATGCGCAGGACTCCCAGAATCAAGGTGAGTCCCGAGGCGACAATAAACAAGATGGTCGCTTTGCTCAGACCAACCAGAATTTGGATACAGAGGACCGAAAAAGATAGACCGGTAAACAGTTCCATGAGTCTTTCTTTGCGTGCAGGAAAATGAGAAAACGAAGCGATTGACGAAAGGTGGAGGCAGCGTGCCTCCACCTTTCCTTGTGCGTTCAGTGTTGGCGAGCCTTGCGAATTTCATCCAGCGAAGGCATGGTTTCTTCAGCGGGTATGGTGACGATATCTTTGGCAATAAGGACCGATTGACCTGCGGCCTTGGTTGTCACTCCCATGAACATGGGGAGCATGACCTGATGATCTTCGGCCCGCATCGTCACCTTGCCCACCGGGGAGTCAACACTCAGCCCCTCCAGCGCGTTGATAAACTTCTCAGTGTCGATCGCACCAGCCTTCGTGTAAGCCCGGGAGATGAACTGAGCCGTAATATAACCATATAAGGCGCCCACTGCGGGAGTGCGGCCATAAGCCTTTTCGAACTCGGCGACAAAAGCACGGTTTTCAGCGGTATCGGGGTAATAGCTGTGATAGTTGGCCGTTCCGATAACCCCCTCGGGAGCGTTGAGTCCCAGCGGTTTAAGGGTCGAAATCTCCGTGGCCGTATGCATGTAGAAGGGGACCTGTTTGTTGAAACCTGTGGCCTGAGCCGCCTTCAGGAACGGCACACAATCGCGTCCGCCGGTAGCGACGATGACTGCATCGGGCTTCTGCGCCAGAATTGCGGTGATGTAGGGGGTGAAGTCAGGTTCCCCGACTTTCCACCAGGATTGGCCGAGCAGCTTGACGCCGGGCTTGAGTTTTTTGAGATTTTCCCAGACGCCGTCCGCGACAGCATGGCCGTACTCGTAATCATCCCCGGCGATCCAGTAGCTGGTATAAGGCCTCTTGGCCAGCCCCTCTGCCGCTGCCTTGCCAATCATGGCCGTATTCTCGTTCATGGAGAATACATAGCGATGCCCATTCTCTCCGGTAATTTTTGCGCTTTTGGCGAAGGTGGCCAAAAAAGGAATTTTTTCTTGTTTGGCAAAGTCCGAGATTGCTAAGGCCAGGGAGCTGTTGATTGTCCCCATGAGAATATCCACATTCTCTCGCATCACCAGTTCTTTGGCAGCACTCAGCCCGAGACCAACTTTAAATTTGCTGTCACGGGTGAAAAACTCAAGCTGCCGGCCCAAAATTCCACCCGCGGCGTTGATTTTCTCCGCAGCCAGGGCAAAGGCGTCTCGCACATCGTTGGTGTAGGTACTGGCGGGACCGCTGTAGGTATCGACAATGCCGACCTTGATCGTTTTGGCGGCAAAAGCGCTTGATACTGTCAGCAGGGAACAACCGACGAGGGCCGCCAGACAGAAAAACTTCAATGATTTTTTCATGGAAACTTGTCTCCTTTTTAATCGAGTGAAGATTGAAAAACAAAAAAATCCAGGAAGAACGGAGCTAGCGACAGTCAAGTAAAGGTCCAGATTTTATATTTTAAGGTTGATTGACCTTGTGCTTAATTCCTATAGCCCTGCAAGCTGAATGTCAAGATATAAAACGATGTTATTCGGAACTCTATTCCGCAGTGTGGAATAGAGTTCTCGTTGATTGTGCAAGAATGTTCCGGGCTGCAATTTTTAAGAGTTTATCACATTGATTAAAATAGAGTTTTATTCTCAAGGGTGGCAGGGTATGGCGAAATCTAATTTTGCATCGCGAAATTAGATAGCTCCGTATTTTTCGCCTCCCCGCCGCTTTATTCATCGCGTAGATAGATCGCCGGCTTCTGCCCAAGGGCCTTCCAGGTCCCGGCCAGACCGAGGAGCAGGGTCAGGGTGATGCCGGTCAGCAGGGTAGCGATGCTGACCAGCGGGTGCAGGTGAAAGGGGACATCCATCGGACCTTTCAGGATGGCGAGTGCGGCGAGGCTGCCGACGAGGGCACTGATGGCGCCGGCGGCGAGGCCGAGGATCGCGAATTCGGCGGCGAAGGCGAGCAGAATGTCGCCCCGGGTTGCGCCGCAGACCTTGAAGATGACGGCATCGTGGATGCGTCGGTGCTGATCAGCCGAAATTGCTCCGGCCAGAACCAGAAAGCCGTTCAGGAGGGTGATCGCAGCCATGCCGTTGAAGGCGCTGCCGATGCGGGCCAGGGTGCGCGAGACGTTGCGCAACAGTTCGCGGGTGCTGATCGCCGAGACGTTGGGGAACTGGCCGGTGATGGCGCGAAAGAGTTCATTCTCTCCGGCGGGAGCCACATGCACTGCGGCCAGATGGGTTTGGGGAGCGCCTTCCAGTACCCCGGGGGAAAAGAGGATGGCGAAGTTCAGCTCCAGGCTTGACCAGTCGATAGTCCTGAGACTGGAAATTTCAGCCGTGATGCTGCGGCCAAGGACATTGACGGTCAGGCTGTCACCAATCTGTACGTGGAATCCCTTGGCCAGATCCGCACTGAGCGAGATCTTCGGCGCTCCTTTGTAGCCGGGCGGCCACCATTTCCCTGCGTCCAGGCGTGAGCCTGCCGGCAGTTTGTCCGCGTAACTCAAGAATCGGTCACCACGCACCGCCCACTGCACGTTCGACGCGATCTTCGCCTGCTCCACCGGGATCCCCTTGATCGCCGTGATGCGTCCGCGCAGGGTCGGGTAGCGCTCAACTTTTGTCACCAGGGGCATGCTGGCGAGCCGCTGATCGAAGGCGGCAACCTGATCGGGCTGGATATCGAGAAAGAAGAAGGCTGGAGCTTCTTCCGGCAGGCTGTCATTGACCATATCACCGAGATTGGCCTGAACCAGCGCGATCATCACCAGCGCGGTGAGGCCGAGCCCGAGGGAGAAGAGCACGCTGGTCGCCGGCGAGCCGCGGCGGTGGATGTTGGCCAGGCCGAGACGCAAGGCAGGTTGCGTGGGGCTTGGCAGGCGTCTGGCGAGACGAATCACTCCCATCGCCAACAGGCGGAAGATGATAAAGCAGATGCCACCGCCGAGAATAAAGCCGCCGGCGATGCGCTGATCCTCGCTGCTGAAAAACGCGAGGGCGGCCAGCAACAGGCCGATCACGGTGATACTCAACCAGATCGCTCGGCCAGGGCTGGTTCGCCCGCCTGGGGCGTACCCGCGAAACAGCACCGCTGGCGGCACGCGCCGCGCGATGCCGAGCTCTTTGAGCGAAAAGAGTAACGCAATCAGCAGCCCGAAGAGCGCGGCCCGCAGCAGCACCAACGGGAAGAGTGCGGGTTGCAGCGGGATGGGCAGTTGACTCCCCCATAACAGCCCGATAAGCCAGGGGAGGGTCGCCCCCGCAGCGAGCCCGGCCCCGGCACCGATTCCGCCAAGAAACAGAATCTGTAGCAGGTAGGTGGTGAAGATTACCCGGCTTGAAGCGCCAAGGCACTTGAGCGTCGCAATGTGCATCACCTTGGCGTTAAGGTAGCCGCGTACGGCGCCGGCCACGCCGAGACCACCAAGGAGCAGGGCACAAAGGCCGAGCAGGCTGAGGTTGGTGTCCATCCGGTCGAGGAGGTGGCGGACTCGCGGCGCGGCCTTGCGCCAAGTCTGCAGCCGCCAGCCGGCCTCGGGATAGGTCTGCTGAAGTTCGGCAACGACCTGTTCGGCCCGGTTCGGATCGGCAAGTTTCAATCGGGTGAGATATGTAACCAGGCTGCCGGGGCGAATCAGACCGGTGGTGTCGAGGGTTGCGCGACTGATCAGCAGACGCGGGCCGAGATAAAAGGCTCTTATGGCGCGATCCGGTTCATTCTTAATGATTCCGCGGATCTGCAATCGGGCGTCGCCGAGTTGCAGCGCATCTCCAACCTTGAGATGAAGACGCTCGAGGAGGGCGGCTTCGACCAGGGCACCCTGACGGGCCAGCGCCTGTGAGGTAGGCTGCAGCGGTTCAATCTCGAGACGACCGTAGAGCGGATAGTGGTTATCGACCGCTTTCAGTTCGACCAGGACGTGTTCTTTGGTGTGCGGATTTCCGGCCATGCTGCGCATCTCGATCACGTCTGATCTCAACCCCCGGGCGTCCAGAAAGTGCTGTTGGGCCTCAGAGAGCGGTTGATACATCCTGTGGATCTCAAGATCGCCGCCAAGCAGACCGCTGGCATCGGCGAGCAGACCCGATTTAGCCGCGGCGGTGAAACTGCCGATACCGCTGATGGCGAAGACGCCAAGGAAGAGGCAGGCGAGGAAGACCCCGAAACCGCGCAGGCCGTTGCGTAGTTCACGGCGTGCGAGGCGCAGGGCCTGGTGCAGAAGGGGCGGCTCGTTCATCGCTCGGCTCCGCCAGGCGCATGCAATCTCCCGTCGGCCATGTGAATGCTGCGACCGCAGCGGCTCGCAAGCTGTTCATCATGGGTCACCAGGACCAGCGTGGTGTTCTGTTCTTTCTGCAGGTTAAACAAAAGCTCCATTACCGTTTGTCCGGTCTCGCGGTCGAGATTGCCGGTCGGTTCATCGGCGAGGATCAACGCCGGACGAGCGACAAAGGCGCGGGCCAGAGCAACCCGCTGCTGCTCGCCGCCGGAGAGTTCACCTGGAAAGTGGGCAAGGCGGGCGCCGAGGCCGGTGGCGCTGAGAGCCTCGGCGGCCAGCTTGAGAGCGTCTGGCTGTCCGGCGAATTCGAGGGGCAGGGCGACATTCTCCAGCGCGGTCATAGTCGGCACCAGATGGAAGGATTGAAAGACGATACCGATGTGTCGGCGGCGAAAACGCGCCAGTTCATCTTCACTGGCCGTACCCAGGTCGAAGCCGGCAACCTCGACCCGACCCGCGCTCGGGCGCTCCAGACCGGACAGGGCCATCAACAGGGTGGTCTTGCCTGCTCCCGAGGGACCGACAATGCTGAGGGTTTCGCCAGCGGCCACCTGCAGGTCAAGACCGCAGAGGATGTTGACCGGCCCGGCGCCACCCACTAGACTAAGATGCAAACCCGCAATTTTTACGATCGGTTCTGACATGCAGACTCCCCGGTTTTTCTGGTTAGGTTTAGCTCTCCTGCTCTTCGTCCATATGGGTTGGGCCAGCGGGCTGCCGCTGCGTATTACGGTGCTCGGTGACAGTCTGACCGCTGGCTACGGCCTGGCGGCGCGCGAGGCCTTCCCGGCGCAGCTCGAACGCGCCCTGCAGAAGGCGGGTTACCGGGTCCTGGTTCAGAACGCCGGGGTCTCCGGCGATACCAGCGCCGGCGGTCTGGCGCGTCTCGACTGGAGTCTGGCCGCGCGCCCCGATCTGATGATCGTCGAACTCGGTGCCAACGATGCCCTGCGTGGTCTCGACCCGGAGCTGACGCACAAGAATCTGGATGCCATCCTTACGCGACTCAAGGCAGCCGGCGTGCCGGCCCTGCTCACCGGGATGAAGGCGCCGCGCAATCTGGGCCCTGATTATTATACCAAGTTCGATCGACTCTACCCCGAACTGGCTGAACGTCATGCGGTTCCATTCTACCCTTTTTTTCTGGAAGGGGTCGCCGGTCGTGCCGAACTGAATCAAGCCGATGGTCTACACCCTAACACCAAAGGGGTGGCGCTGATTGTCGGGAAAATGCTCCCCCTGATCGCAGAGCAGCTGAAACGGCTTAATCTGCGTGGAGCCTCATTGAAATGAGGAGCGCACCTTGGGTCTTTTGCCGACCTCTTCATCCCAGTTTTATGGAAAACTCAGCGATATGAACATCCTCTGGCCAAATAACCTCGCTGCAGTGAGCGCGGTCGAACTGGCCCGACGGCTGGAGAGCCTTACACCCGGTTTTTCCCGATTGTTGTCCGACCGGCAACTCCCGATCGAGTTGAAGACTGAGCTCGCAAGGCTCTATCTACCGCTGGCCTCATGGTTAGCAAAGCAGACGCGGCAGACCCGGCCGTTAATCGTCGGTATCAATGGCGCGCAGGGGAGCGGCAAAACGACCCTTTGTACCTTGCTGGCCTGGTTGTTGGGAGAGGGTTTCGGTTTGCGCTGTTGTGTGCTGTCGCTGGACGATCTCTACCTGACCCGGTCCGAGCGATTGTTGCTGGCCAAAGAGATCCACCCCCTGCTGGAGACTCGCGGGGTGCCGGGGACCCATGATGTCGCACTGGGATTACACCTTCTTGATAGCTTAGGCGCCACGGCAACTGACAGTATTACGCCGATTCCGCGTTTTGATAAGGCCAGTGATGACAGGGTGCCGGAATCTGCCTGGGATCCGTTTCGGGGGCGTCCCGACCTGATCTTGTTTGAGGGCTGGTGTGTCGGCGCGCAGGCCCAGCCGCAAGCAGAGCTGGCGGCAGCGGTAAATGCGCTGGAGCTGGATGAAGATCCTTCCGCCGTCTGGCGCACCTATGTGAACCAGCAGCTGGGGCAAGGTTATCGCGCACTGTTCGATCGGCTCGATCTGTTATTGATGCTGAAGATCCCGAGCTGGGAGATGGTCTATCGCTGGCGGAGTAATCAGGAACGGCTGTTGGCGGCAACCAGCAAAGGTTGCGGGGTGATGGATGCGGCGCAACTACAGCGCTTCATCATGCATTATGAACGTCTGACCCGTTATCAATTGGCAGAGATGCCTGGTCGAGCAGATCTGATTTTTGTCTTAAATCAGGCGCAACGCGTGACTCAGATCATAAAAAAAGCCGCATCAGCTTGAACTGATGCGGCTTTTTTTGAAGCTGTTTGGCTTGGGAGTCTGTCTGACTAACCATGACCTTGCTGCAAATCCGTTTGTCTGGCCCATTTTTCAGCTCCTTTTTGACCCATAGCTATGGCTATGAGCCTGCAAACGAGCTAAAAACTGTTCTCAAACCTCCGAATTTTCACTGCAGTCCGTATAGCCAGACAGTCTCCTAGTGCTTATGGCAGCGGGCACAGTTTTTCTTGGCTTCAAAGGCGCGTTTACCGTTGTGACATTTGCCACAGAGTTCACCGGCGTAGATTTTAGACATGGTGATTTTGACGGTCCCTTGCTTCATCTTGGGGAACATCTCAGGATTGTGGCATTCTTTGCATTTAATCCCGGCTTCGGCGTGTTCTGTGCCGGAGAAGGTCACTTTGCCCATCGGGCTCTTGGTAAACTCAAGGGTTTTTCCTGACGGGACAGCGATTGCCGCTCCGGACATAAAAAACAGACCAGCAACAATCAACAGAATAACCTTTTTCATTTGTGGATCCTTTCTTGTTTCAAGTGCAAATGGAAACGGGCCCGCACTCCCACCTGGGGGTGCTTTCATCCGAAAGAGTAGCCGATCATCAGGATGTCGTCAATAAAACGTGAACTGATTACGCAATCTTTACACCGGGCAGGCTGCACAGTCATTCAGGATCTAAATGCTCCGTCTTGCCCCCATTTCGCGCCATATTTCGGTCATATCCCGGCAAAGAGCTTGATGTTTTGGCCCGCTCCCATTATGGTGGCATATTTTTTATTCAATCTATCGGTGGAGGGATATGTTGTGGCAGAAAAAAGAGATATCGCGCGGAGACGCAAACGAGTCAGGGTTCGTTTTGGCATTGAAACGCCACAAAAAATGGCCTTTACCGATGACCTCTCGTTTGTGGGGCTTTTCATTAAAACGGTCATGCCAGAAAAGCCAGGTACGTTATTGCAGCTCGAAATAACCCTGCCTGATGAAACGCCGGTGCTCTGCTCGGGCCGGATTTGTTGGGCCAAAAGGGTTCCACCCAATATGCTGCGTCTGGTCAACAAGGGAGGGATGGGAGTCCGGATTGTCGACTATATCTCCGGGAAAGAGGCTTATCAGGAATTTGTCGAGAGCCTGCATCGGTGATATCCTTCATCCACTATGAATCGATCCGGATCTCTACAGTCGAATCTTCCTGCGCGCATTCCTGATCTGCTGCTCCAGAAAAATAACGGGTTCTGGCAGATCCGGGAGATTTCGACCCGCCTCTCCACTTTTTGCGAAGCGAGCCCGGAGTCATTGTCCGGCCGTTTTGTTGAACAGGTTTTCCCCAAAAGTTCTCCTTTGTTCCCCCCACTGTTAGATGAAGTAATCTTAAACGGCCATAATTTAACCGGGGTCAAGTTGCGCCTGCTGCCGGGACAGCCGGCATTTTTAGCCGACTTTTACGATTCCGGTCTTGCGCAGGACTATCGCGGTCGACAGGTGCAGGTCCATCTGCGGACGGAGAGTCTCTCCAGCCAACAAGAGTCAGGTTACGCCGGCCTGATCGGTTCGAGTGCGGCGATACGCGAGGTTTTCCGTAAGATCGAGCTGTATGCTGAAACCGAAGCGACGGTTGTGATTACCGGTGAAACCGGCTGCGGCAAAGAGCTGGTCGCCAACGCCCTGCATCGTCAGAGTGCGCGGCAGCAGGGTCCCTTCGCCTCAATCAACTGCAGCGCCATCAGTGAACAGTTACTCGAATCGGAACTCTTCGGGCATGAAAAGGGGGCCTTTACCGGAGCGTTAAGAGCGCACCGCGGCTATTTTGAGCAGGCCGATGGCGGCACCCTGTTTCTCGATGAAATCGGCGACATGCCGCTGCATACCCAGAGTAAACTGCTGCGGGTGCTTGAAGAGGGCCAGCTGCAGCCGGTGGGGAGCGAACGGATTCATACGGTTGACGTGCGGGTCGTGGCGGCGACCCATGTCGCCCTCGAGCAGGCGGTCAGCGACGGCCGCTTTCGTGCCGATCTTTATCATCGTCTGGCGGTGTTGCGGATTCACGTTCCTCCCTTGCGTGAGCGCGATGAGGATATCCTGCTTCTGGCGAACCATTTTCTGCACCAGTTCAATCGGCGCTATCAGAAGCAGATCGAACGTTTTACCCCCGAGGCGATGTCGATCCTCAAGGCATATATGTGGCCCGGAAATATCCGTGAATTGCGCAATCTCATTGAGCGTCTGGTGATTGAAACTCAGGCGCCTGCCATCGGTGGCCGCGCGCTGGCAGAATGGGTACGTGAACGTCAGGCTTTTCAGCCCGGCGGCCTGCAAGCGTCATTAAGACCTTCGACCGCGCTGGTTCCTGTCGCGTCTCACCCCGAAAAGCACAGGGTCATCGATATTGATCTTCTGCCTGAGATTTCCCCCGCCCTTGACCAAACCCGGTTGCGCCAGGCTTTTTTGCAGGCCGAAGGGAATATTGCCGCGGCTGCCCGGTTGCTCGGCATTCATCGTGCGACCTTCTATCGTCATCTGTCCCGTCTGGGACTTTCCCGCCAAGACCTCTCCTAGGAGACTGTCGGATTATACGGATTTGCAGCCAGTTCATGGATAGTCCGACAGCCTCCTAAGTAACTTTCCCCTGCGACGTCGCAGCTGTTGCAGGGGCTCGTCTCCTTGCAACAGTTGCGACGTCGCAGGCCTGATTAAGTCGAAAACCTAAATATTTAACATATTGAAATAACAGAGTTTTTTATTTTTCCCCTGGTTGGTATGACCCTTGATATCTATTGGTATCATCAACAGGCCACCGCGGTGGTTAAACCAACAAAGGAGGAACAAATTATGATGAACTGGAATCTGTTTAGAGAGATGGATAACCTGCGCCGCGAAATGGATACAATCTTTGGCGGGCTGCCTCTGGAGAATGAGGAGCACAGCGCCTTTTTACCCGGGATCGGGACCCGCCGTTTTCCGCGGCTCAATCTGAGTGAGGATGCGAACAGTTTTTATCTGGCAGCCTTAATCCCGGGGGTTGACGCCAAGTCGCTTGATATTAGCCTGACCGGGAGTACCCTGAGTATAAGCGGCGAACGGCTGGTTGAAAAACTTGAGGGTGCGCATTGGCAGCGTCAGGAACGCGGCCACGGCAAATTTGTCCGTACCCTTGAACTTCCGCTGGATGTCGATAATGACAAGATCGGCGCTGAATATGTGGATGGCGTCTTGCGTGTGATCTTGCCCAAGGCCGAATCTGCAAAACCGAAGCGGATCTCAATTAAGGCCGGAAACTAAACGAACAGACAGCTTTCACCGAATATAAAGGAGAATTAAAATGAGTGACAAGAGCATTGTCTCATCCGAAACCAAAGATGCTAAACTTGAATTACGCCAGAATTACGTGACTCCGGCGGTCGATATCTACGAGCTGGATGGCGGCTTGACGCTGGTGGCCGATATGCCTGGTGTCACCTCTGATAAGTTACAGATTAATATTGATCAGGGGATCCTCTCCATCGAGGCTCAGGCCCGGATCGAGCAGCAGGGAGACCGACTCTTTCAGGAGTTTTCACCCTCCGGCTATTATCGCCAGTTCCGTTTGCCGGAACATATCGATCTGAACAAGGTTGATGCTCAGCTCGCAAACGGTGTCCTGACCTTGAAAATGTCAAAGGCGGCCACGGCCTTGCCGAAGCGCATTGAGGTAAAAACCGTCCATTGAGATTGTCCATTTTGGGGGGAGGCTGTTCCTCCCCCTGCTTCTTTCTAACGTCGAGGAAAAACGATGAAGCTTGATCGACTCACGATTAAAAGCCAGGAAGCATTGCAGTCAGCCCAGAATATGGCGGTTGAATACGGCCATGCTGATACGACGCAGGAGCATCTGCTGGTGGCCCTGTTGCAGCCGGAAGGGCTGGTGCCGCGTCTTCTTCAGTCGCTGAATGTGAATCCTGATGAACTTCGCGTTCTCCTCGAAAGACACCTGGCGCAGCAGGCGCGGGTATCCGGGCCGGGCGCTGCCGCTGGGCAGGCCTACGCCAACCGGGGTTTGCAGCAGCTGCTCATCCAGGCGGAGAAAGAAGCTGCGACCCTGAAGGACAGCTATGTCAGTGTGGAGCATCTGTTGTTGGCCGCGGTGTCTGCCAGCAACGATTCTCCGGCGCAACGCTGGTTTCACCAGAATAAGGTCGATCATTCCAGGGTGCTTGAAGCTCTGTCCAAGGTTCGAGGGCACCAGCGCGTTGAAAGCGCTGATCCCGAGGCGTCTTACGAGGCGCTGCAGAAGTATGGTCGTGATCTGGTTGAAGCGGTAAAGGCGGGGAATGTTGATCCGGTCATCGGTCGTGATGAAGAGATCCGTCGCACCATCCGCATCCTGTCGCGCAAAACTAAAAATAACCCTGTCCTGATCGGTGAGCCAGGAGTCGGCAAGACCGCGATCGCCGAAGGACTGGCACAACGGATCGTCAAAGGGGACGTCCCCGAGGGGCTCAAAAATAAAACGATCTTCTCCCTCGACCTGGGGGCGCTGGTCGCCGGAGCCAAGTTTCGTGGTGAATTTGAAGAGCGGCTCAAGGCTGTGCTCAAGGAGATTCGCGAGAGTAACGGGCGGATTCTGCTCTTTATTGATGAACTGCACACCATTGTCGGAGCTGGCAAGACTGAAGGTGCGATGGACGCCGGCAACATGCTCAAGCCAATGCTGGCGCGTGGGGAGTTGCACTGTATCGGTGCGACGACCCTGGATGAATATCGCAAATATATTGAGAAAGATGCCGCTCTTGAACGTCGGTTTCAGCCGGTCATGGTTGAACAGCCGACGGTTGAGGACAGTATCAGTATTTTACGCGGGTTGAAGGAGCGCTATGAGCTCTTTCACGGGGTGCGGATTCAGGACAACGCCCTGGTCGCTGCCGCGCAGTTGAGTGAACGCTATATCAGTGATCGATTTTTACCGGACAAGGCGATCGACCTGGTGGACGAGGCCTGTGCCCGGATTCGCACCGAGATTGATTCGATGCCATCCGAGCTGGATGCGATTTCCCGCCGAGTGCGCCAGCTTGAGATTGAGGAGGCAGCCTTAAAGGGCGAAAAAGCCGCCGCCAGTAAGGAGCGTCTGGCTGTCTTGCGTCGTGAACTGGCAGATCTGAAAGAGCAGGAGTCTTTACTCTCGGCCCGCTGGCAACAGGAGAAGGGGGGGCTGGAGCAGAGTCAGCAACTGCGCGAAGCGATCGAACAGGCGCGCCTTGAACTGGAAGAGGCCGAACGCAATTATGATCTGCAACGGGCTGCAGAGCTCAAGCATGGTCGCTTGCCCGATCTCGAACGGCAGCTCAAGGCACGGGAAGAGCACCCTGCAACCGAAGAACAGGCGGGGCGTTTGTTACGTGAAGAGGTGACCGAAGAGGAGATCGCCCAGATCGTCGCCCAGTGGACTGGCATTCCGGTGGCCCGCATGATCCTGAGCGATAAAGAGAAGCTCGGTCGACTCGACCAGCAGCTTCATCAGCGTGTGGTCGGCCAGGATGAAGCGGTCCAGCGCGTGACCGATGCGATCATCCGCGCCCGCGCCGGGATCAAGGACCCGCGCCGTCCGATCGGTTCCTTCCTGTTTTTGGGCCCGACCGGGGTCGGCAAGACGGAATTGGGCAAGGCGCTCGCCGAAGCGCTGTTTGACAGTGAAGAGAATCTGGTCCGGATCGACATGTCGGAATATATGGAGAAACATGCGGTCAGCCGCCTGATCGGCGCACCTCCCGGCTACGTCGGTTACGAGGAAGGGGGCCAGTTGACGGAAGCAGTGCGGCGTAAGCCCTACGCGGTAATCCTGTTTGATGAGATTGAAAAAGCACATCCCGAAGTTTTCAATCTGCTGCTGCAGATTCTGGATGATGGCCGGGTGACTGACGCCCAGGGACGGACGGTTAATTTTAAGCAGACCGTGATTATCATGACCTCGAATATTGGCTCGCAGCGCCTGCTTGAAGAGATCGGCGCCGATGGCTCCCTTGCGGAGGCCACACGTGAGGCGATTGAGGGGGAGTTGCATCTGCACTTCCGGCCGGAGTTTTTAAACCGGATTGATGACACCCTGATTTTCCTGCCGTTGCGGCGCGAGGAGATTCTGCAAATTACCGATCTGCTTGTCGCCCAGCTCGCTCAGCGTCTGGTGGAGCACGGTCTGACCCTGGAGCTGACCAAAGAGGCCAGGCAGCTGATTGCTGAGGCTTCCTATGATCCTCTCTATGGCGCCCGTCCCCTGAAACGTTATATCCAGAGAGAGCTTGAGACGCTCCTGGCCCGCCGCATGATCACCGCTGAGTTGTCGCCTGGCAGTCGACTGCTGGTTGGTGTGGTGGACGGCAGGTTGAAGGTGGATGTGGTGAGTGAAAAATAAGCAGGCATTTTTATGCTTGATTTCCACAAAAGGGAGTGTATATTAAACTTAAATGGTCATCAATAAGGGCTCGTCTTCCCATAGGGGGTCATCATGCGTATAGATATTCTCTGCAAACCTGACAATCATGGTCGATGTGAAGGGACCGTAAGCAATGTACGCGCGGCGTTGGATAGACTTGGGGTTGAAGCTGAGGTTCATCAGTTTCAGGACACCCGCAAGCTTATCGATAATCGCATCTATGTTGGTCCCGCATTATTGATCGATGATCAGCTCCGCATAGCCGGTCGTATTCCGGATGTCGACGAGATTGTCGAATTTCTGGCTGAGCGGCCCCGCTACCTGAAAGAGGTCGCCGAGGTCGAATAGTTCTGCAATCCATACCTGTAAACAAGTAACGCCCCGTCTATCCCTAGACGGGGCGTTACTTGTTTACAGGCTGCCGGGAGGCTGCTGAAGATTCAGGTCAAGGGGTCATCAAGGCATGAGTCTCAGTTTACTTTTGGACGTCGCTGGGGTATTGTCTATGGCTAAACTCAACAACAGGGGAAGTTAACAGACATGGCGAAAATCCTACTGGTTGATGATGTCGACCTGTTCCTTGAACTTGAGCGCTCCTATCTTGAAGGGCTGGGGTATGATCTGGTGACTGCGTCCTCCGGTGAGGAGACGCTGGCGCGGATTGAGCGGGTCGAACCCGATATCCTGTTGCTCGATTTCTACATGCCGGGGATCGACGGTGACGAGGTCTGTGCCACGCTGCGCAAGAACCCCCGCTGGCAGAATCTGCCGATCATCATGGTGACTGCTGCAGGAAAACCTGAAGAGGTTCAGCGCTGCCTTCTCTCCGGGTGTGATGATTACATCACCAAGCCGGTGAACAAGCAGGAGCTGCGCGAGAAGGTCAAGCGCTTGCTGGGTCTGGTTCACCGTCGCACGGTCGATCGGGTGCCGCTTGAGTTATCAGTCAATCTTAAAGGGGCAGGCCAGGAACAACAGCTGAAAACCCGGGATGTCTCGCATAACGGAGTCTATCTTAAGACTGAGACTCTCTTGCCCGAAAACAGCATGGTTGAGCTCTCAATCAAACTGTCTGATGAGAAAACCCTCGACCTGTTCGGTAAGGTCAAGCGCATCGAACAGGATGGTGAGAAGGGTCTCGGTGTCTATCTGGTCAATCCTGATGCCAAGGATCAGAAGGATATCGACAATCTGATCCGCCAGGGGATGGTTAATCTCCGCGCGGGATCAGGCGGAGATGTCAACCTGCATCAACGCATGCTGGCGCTCGAGCGAGAATGCGCCCGCATGCGTTCAGAGCAGGAAGATAATCAGCGGCGCATCGGTGAACTCGAAGAGGAGAACCTTGAATTCGCCAATCAGCTGGTGCAGGTCGAGGACGTCAACAACAATCTGACCAATCTGTATATTGCTTCCTCCCGACTGCATTCGACCCTTGATCGCAAAGAGACGCTCGAAATTATCAAAGAGGTTGTGATCAACTTTGTCGGTGCTGAAAAATTTGCTGTGTTCATCCATGATGAAGCGGAGAATACTCTGAGCTTCGAAACCGGTGAAGGGTTCGAGGATGATCAGCAAATCCCCGAAATAAAGGTGGGTGAAGGTCTGTTGGGCGGAGTCGCCGAACGCTGCGAAAACTACTTCGGCACAGATATGGCCGGCCAGGGATCGGACGATCCTTTGGCGCCCCTGGTCGCAATTCCGTTGATGATACAAGGGGAGTTGCTCGGACTGCTGGCGATCTACCGGCTCTTTATTCAGAAAGAAGAGCTCGCCTCCATCGACTATCAACTGTTTTCAATGCTGGGTGATCACGCTGCGACGGCGCTCTTTTCTTCGACCCTCTATGGCCGTTCCGAGCGGAAGCGTCAGACCTATCAGGGCTTTATGGATCTGCTGCTCAAGTAGGGGCAGCCACCAGCAGCCCCTCCTGTAAGGCAAAGGGCAAGAGCTCTTCGGCGGCTGCGGTCGGCAGGCCGGCGAGCAGCTGCTGACGGGTTCTGGCTGTCTGAGCGCGGCCCAGCAGTTCGGCGAATTCTTCCGTCAGTACTTCGGTAAAAACCTGATTTCCCCGTCGAATCATCAGGCCCCGGGTCGGAGTCTGTTCGACCAGCTTCCCCCAGCGCTTTAAATCGATCGCTTCTGTCTCAAGCGCGCCCAATATGTCGCAACGCAGTTCAATCAGACAAACCCCCGCAGCAAGGTGCAAGCGTTGTCCCGCCGTGATCTTGCCTGCAGCCGGCAGCGTTTCGGGACCGAGTAAGGTTTCGGCGTAACGGT
Source organism: Geopsychrobacter electrodiphilus DSM 16401 (assembly GCF_000384395.1). Lineage (NCBI taxonomy): Bacteria > Pseudomonadati > Thermodesulfobacteriota > Desulfuromonadia > Desulfuromonadales > Geopsychrobacteraceae > Geopsychrobacter > Geopsychrobacter electrodiphilus. The sequence goes on along the minus strand of NZ_ARWE01000001.1, from coordinate 3,260,519 downwards.
AGTGGTACTCCAGAATATCTGCGACCAGTGGCACGTAGTTCGGTTGTCCTGCGGCATAAAGACGTTGCTGCAGAAAATCCTGCTGCAGCTGCAGAATCTCTTGCGGTTTAAACTTCTCTCGGGAGAGGAGGGCTTCTTCCCCGCCCTTGTTCTCTTTGACCCAGTCCCTGAAGTCTTCCAGTAACCTCAGTGGTGAAACGCGCAGTGACTCACAAAGCGGGAGCATAAAGCCGACGGCGCGGCCGAAATTGTAAAAGATGTCGGCGGCGGCGGCGAGCAGGCTGCAGTCATGCATTGCAGCTGGCGAGAAATCGGGACTCTGGCGCAGCAAATAGGGGGGCTGAGCGTCAGCCTTCAGCCCGAGTTCCTGCTGTTGTTCAAACAACCGGGTTCCCGGCAGGACGGCAAGGGGGAAGATGTCGACCTGATTGGGGCGGTAAGAGAGGGCACGATTCAGGCTGGCGCAGAAGCCCGCATAGCTGTCCCCGGGGAGACCATAGATCAGGTCGAGGCCGAAAGTCAGTCCCGAGTCAGCGAGTTTTTCGACGCCGGCCCAAAATTTTAACGGGTCGATTTTACGGTTGAGCCCGGCAAGGACCCCATCGTCCGCCGATTGCAATCCCAGCTGAACGGAACAGGAGAGCTGACTTAAGAGGTCGATGGTCTGGTCGTCGATAAACTCAGCCTTGGCTTCGAGGTGATAGTGCAGCTGCGGGCCTTTTTCGAGCAGTAGTTGCAGCAATGTGTGGCCCCGCCTGGGCGGTGCGTTGAAGGTTGAATCGAGCACCCAGACCTGTTCCGCACTATTGAGGCTGAAGCTCTCGAGCTCAGCGGCCAGGCGCGCAAGCGGCAAGGGTCTGACCCCGGCCATCCCTTTGGCGTCGTAGCAGAAATCACATCGAAACGGACAGCCGCGCGCCACCTCCCAAAGGACGCCACCCTCGGCCGGACGCAGGGTTTGGCTGAGCCAGGGGGATTTGAGCCGTGTGACATCGCAACTGCAGGCGGCAGGGAGGGGCTGTCGGGCCGACAGGGAGAGGCCGGCAATCCCGGTGAGATTGCTCTTTTGCGACAGGCGTTCGACCAGCAGGGCAAAGCTCTCTTCCCCTTCGCCACGCAACAGCGCATCAAACAGGCCGGTGGCGAGCAGGCGGGTGCTGTCGGCGCTGGCCTCGGGGCCTCCAGCCAGAAGAAATGGCGGCTTCTGCGCGGTTTTGAGTGCGGCGGCCAGGTCGAGGAGCTGTTGCCGATTCCACAGATAGAAGGAGAAGGCGATCAGGTCGGCCCGGGCGTTACGGATCTCTTTCAACATCTGTGGCAGCGGTTGTTGCAGGTAGAGATCCAGCAGCTGGGTCTGCTGTTGTACCTTTTCAGGGAGCGCCGCTTTAAGGTTTCCGGCTGCCAGCGCGACCGCCTGTGCCGAGCGCCGGACATGAAGGGACACGATCAGGATTTTCATGGGCCATCAGCCTGCCGAGGGGGAGGGTCGCCGAAATGGCGGTTTGAAATGTTGAAACCATGGCGAGAAAAGATCTTTGCGTAGTGGTCGTATTCGTTTGTCAGGTGATCGAGAGTCGTCTGGTAGCCGTATTCCATCACCATTCGCCGCGATTCAAAGCTCATCGGGCTCTGCAGAAAGAGGAGTGGCTCATCGACCCTCGGTTCAATCAGGATGATGTCGATCTTGGGATGGTCACGGCGGTACCCTTCCAGCGCCAGCGCCAGTCGTTCCCGACCTTCGATGCGCTGCGATTGTTCCCAGACGAAGCTGACCCCCAGTTCTGTAATGCTGGCGCATTTTCCGGATGAGAGCGATGGCAGACAGCTGGTTTGGCGATCGTTGCGAAACGGTACTCGCGGGTTGATGGCAATAACCAGGTCGGCGCCGCGCTCAATGGCCAGATCGATATGTCCGACCCGTCCGGTTGAGCCATCTATGTAATGGCTGTTGCCGATACGGTGCGGCTGGAAAAAGACCGGGATCGCGCAGGATGCGGTGATCGCCTGACAGATATGCTGCGAGCGATAGCCTTCATCGCCAAAGACGATGCGTTCGCCGAGGTCGATGTCGAAAGCGGGGATGTAGAGCTCGGCCGGCAGATTATAAAAGTTGTCGATCAAACCCTCTTTGGCAAAGGAGCGGCACAGGTAACGCTGCATGGGATCGAGCGAAAAAAAACCGGACGGGAACTGTTCCTGCAGGATATAGAGCAGATCGCTGGCACCAAGGTGTTTCTGACGCCGGTAGTAGCGGCTCAGGGAGCGGGCGAAATTCTTAAAAATACGTCCTGTGGCCAGCAGCAGCTCGCGTTTTTTGACGCGGTAGATATCGGAACGCGAGAAGTTGAAGGTACCGGCCTCATCATTGATAATCATTTCGTAAATTTGCGCAGGAGGAACCCGGTTTGCCAGCAGTGACGCGATCACCGATCCGGCGCTGATGCCGATGTAAATGTCAAGCTGGCTGGTCGCACAGCGACCGCGTAACATCTTGTCCAGCGCAGTCAGGCAGCCGATCTCCCAGGCGCCGCCAATGATGCCGCCTCCCATCAGGACCATGGCGGTTTTATGCTTTTTTCTCGTCAGTGAAATCGTAGGCTTACCCCTTTATCAGTCTGGCTTTCACCTGTGGTTTGCCGCTGCTGCTGTCGACTATAAATTCGACCGGGCGGTCGCCAAATTTTTCTTGAACTTTTTGCTTTTGAGTCGTTAGAAATTGCTCAACTTTTTCACGGGTCAAGGCCGCGCCCTGCTGGCCGCATTTTTGGCGCGCGCTCAGCAGCGCTTCAAGGAGTCTGTCGGTCTCTTCGGTAGACGGTTTTTGAGGTTCTGCTGAAGGTACGGCAGGGCCGGCTGGCAGTTTTGGGAGAGTGGGTTTGCGTGACAGGTGACGGTGGTATTTGCCTTCATCCATCAGGCGCAGAATCCGGTCCCAGTATTGTGAATAAGAGTAAAAGCGCGAAGCCAGGCTCTGGTAGCGGAATTTAATGTCAGTCTGGAAAATCGGGCGGGTGGCCAACTGACGGATCCGTTTTGCCAGTTCAGTACGGTTACGTTGGGGTTCGCGTTTCTCGACACCGGCAAAATATTGCTCATAGCGGATCTCCAGCTCTTTCATCTCCTGCTGGATTTCGTTCAGGACCTTTTCGATTTTGCGCCGTTCTTTCATGCGACTACCCTCCGCGAACAGAAACTATACGCGAAGAAGTGAGAAAATGTAAATAAGAACGCGGGATAACACTGCTTTTCGGCTCGGTGTTTCCTTGACTTGCGAGTGCTCAATTCGGGATAATCAGATGTTTTTCATAAAATCAGAATCAGAACGGAAGGGGTTGAATACGTGAGTAATTTAGCTGCGGTTATTCTTGCGGCAGGCAAGGGGACCAGGATGAAGTCGGAGCGGGCTAAGGTGCTGCATGCGATCGCCGGCCAGGCGCTGCTTTTTTATCCGCTGCAGGTGGCCAGAGCTGCCGGTTGTGGTCAGGTGTCATTCGTTGTCGGACATCAGGGCGATGAGGTTGTGGAGGCATTGTCCGACCAGCAGGTTGACTGTGTCTGGCAGCACGAGCAGCTCGGCACCGGGCACGCACTCCTCTGCGCCGCTGAAAAATTCTCCGGGTTCAGCGGGGATCTCTTGTTGCTCTGTGGTGATGTGCCGTTATTAACCACCGAGTCGGTTCAAAGGCTGCTGGACCTGCATCGGCGCGAAGAAGCGGCAGTGACCGTGTTGACCGCCCGCTTGGCCAACCCGCACGGCTACGGGCGAATTGTGCGCGATGGCGAGAATGTCCGGCGCATCGTTGAAGAAAAGGATGCCAGCCCGGCCGAGCGTGCAATCTGTGAAATCAACACCGGTACCTATGTGTTCGATGCTGATTTTGTATTTTCGATCCTGCCAGGGCTCGGTAAAGAGAATGTGCAGGGTGAATATTACCTGACCGACGTCGTCGCAGCGGCTGCCGCTGCCGGGCGTAAGGCACGGGCGGTTTGTCTTCTCGATCCCAACGAGGCGCTGGGGATCAATGACCGGGTGCAGCTGGCCGAGGCTAGCCGTTTGATGCGTCAGCGCATCAATCAGCGCCTGATGCTGGGCGGAGTAACCCTCGTCGACCCGGAAACCACCTATGTTGACCAGCAGGTCGAAATCGGCAGCGACAGCCTGTTGCATCCGGGGGTTACTCTTACCGGAAAGACCCGCATTGGACAGCATTGCGTAATTGAAAGCGGGGTGCAGGTCGACAGTTCAAACATTGCTGATCATGTTCATCTTAAGAGCGGTTCGGTGCTCGAAGGGGCATTGGTGGGGGAGAACTGCAACATCGGACCGATGGCACATCTGCGGCCCGGAACGGAACTGCTCGGGCATAACAAGATCGGCAACTTTGTCGAAACCAAGAAGGCGCGGCTCGGAGAAAATTCGCAGGCCAGCCATCTGACCTACATCGGCGATGCCGAGGTCGGCAGGAACGTTAATTTCGGCTGTGGCACCATCACCTGCAACTACGATGGGGCCAATAAACATAAAACGATTGTCGAAGATGATGTTTTTGTCGGCAGCGATACCCAGTTTATCGCTCCGGTGCGGATCGGGCGCAACAGCTTGATCGCCGCCGGATCGACCATCACCAAGGATGTGCCGGCCGATTCTCTGGCCCTGTCGCGCACCCCGCAGAAGGTGATTGAGGGCTGGCGGATTAAACATCCGCTCCAGAAAAAAAAGTAATTTATCAACATGTTCGCAGGGTCAGGTGGTCTAGCGCTATGGCTTGATTGGAGCGTTGATGCTTCGCTTGGCGCAAGCAACGGCTGTAGCCCCGACGCTGGGTGGTTAGTCTGTTAGGGAATGTCCCGAATTAATAAAGAAAGCGACTTACGGGGGAGAGATCAGAAACTATGTGTGGAATTGTAGGATACCTGGGAAGTGCCGAGGCCTCGCCGATTGTGCTTGAAGGTCTGAGAAAGCTTGAATATCGCGGTTATGATTCGGCCGGCATAGCAACTATTAGCGATGGCGGTATTCGCATGCTGCGGGCTCAGGGGAAGCTGGTCAATCTGGAGCAGCGCTTGAAAGAGCAGCCGCTTATCGGGACGCGCGCCATCGGGCATACCCGCTGGGCGACTCACGGCCGCCCTTCTGAAATCAATGCTCATCCGCACAAGGCTGGACAGATTGTGGTCGTGCACAATGGCATCATTGAAAACTATCTTGAACTCAAGCAGATGCTGCAACACAAAGGGCACAACTTTTCGTCGGACACCGATACCGAAATTATTGCCCATCTGATCGAAGAACACTTCAAACAGGGCGGCGGATTTGAGCTTGCGGTGCGCCATGCCTTAAATGAAGTCAGGGGAGCCTATGCCATCGCGGTGCTCTGTGAAGCGGAGCCAGACCTGTTGATCGCGGCCAAACATGGTTCGCCGCTGGTCGTCGGACGCGGCGCTGATGAGTATTTCGTCGCCTCGGATATCCCGGCGATGCTCGCCCATACCCGACAGATGATCTTTCTCGAAGATGGTGAAATGGTGATCTTTGCTCCGCAGGGCCTGCGGTTTTGCGATCTGGCCGGGACGACCCTTGAGAAAGAGGAGAAGACCATCACCTGGAGCCCGCTGATGGCGGAAAAAGGCGGGTACAAGCACTTCATGCTCAAGGAGATCTATGAGCAGCCGCGTGCCATCGCCGACACCATTGCCGGGCGTCTACGTGAGAATGAAGGGGATATTTACCTCGGTGATCTCAAGCTGAACACACAGCAGCTGGCGGGATTTGAAAAGATCTTCATCGTCGCCTGCGGCACCAGCTGGCATGCCGCCCTGGTCGGCAAATTTTATCTGGAGAAGCTCTGTCGCATTCCGGTCGAGGTCGATATCGCCAGTGAATTCCGCTATCGCGATCCGATCGTCAACGCCAAAACCCTGATTCTGGTCATCAGCCAGAGCGGTGAAACTGCCGACACCCTGGCGGCGCTGCGTGAAGCGCATGGCAAGGGGGGGAAGGTGCTGTGCATCTGCAACGTGGTCGATTCATCGATTGCGCGCGAGAGTGACGGTGTCATCTATACCCATGCCGGACCCGAGATCGGGGTCGCCTCGACCAAGGCCTTCACCACCCAGCTGGTCGCGCTGCTGCTCTTTGCCCTGCGCCTGGGGCGGGCGCGCAATAGCCTGAGTGCCGACGAGTGCCGGCAGAAGATGCAGGCGCTCGTAACCCTGCCGCGGCTGTTGGAGAGCTGCCTCGAGCTTGATGGCGCGATCGAAAAGATCGCTCGCGAGCTGAGTGCTGCACGTGATTTTCTCTATCTAGGGCGCGGCAATCAATATCCGATAGCGCTGGAAGGCGCGCTTAAGCTCAAAGAAATCTCTTACATCCACGCCGAAGGCTACCCCGCCGGTGAGATGAAGCACGGTCCGATCGCTCTGATCGATGAGCAGCTGCCGGTGGTGGTGATCGTGCCTGATAACGCGACCTTCGACAAGGTCGTCTCCAATATGGAGGAGGTGCGCGCGCGCGGCGGGCGGGTGATCGTGGTGACCAGTGGCCAGGGCTGCAGGTTGGAGACGGCCTGTGAAAGTCTCTTCTGTCTGCCCGAAGCCGATGATGATCTGATGCCGATCCTCACTTCAATCCCGATGCAATTACTGGCCTATCATGTCGCCGTTTACAAAGGGACCGATGTTGATCAGCCGCGTAACCTGGCTAAGAGCGTTACCGTGGAGTAGATTTTTTTACAAATAACGTTCCCCGTGTATCTTGAAAATAATGTTGGGAAGCGGGAAAAAATAGTCAGCAAATATAAAATGAAGTTGGCAACTGGAAAATAGAGTTGCAAAACATGGAAGCCCTCTGGTTAAAAATCAGGGGGCTTCTTCCTGGTGGAGCATAAATACGGGTCCGTTCTGGAAAGTTAAGGATCTCTTATTGGATCAGCACATTACCTAAGTCTGTAAAGCTAACCGATACGCCAGGAGAAGCTGTGACCAATCCTCCTTTTTGTATAGAAACTGGGCCATTAGTGATTCTGACGACTCAAGTCAGGGGCTACAGGTTGTTATCATACGGGTTTCACTGCGTATGGCAGATAAACGGCCCGGTCAACTTTCAACAGGAAGTTGCCATGGCAATTTTTCAGAAGTCAGTGCCAGTGAGAAAATCAATTTTCGAAACGGACGCAATGATGAGCCCCAGGTGTACAATCACCAGGAAAACTCTCTCGCAATTTAATACTGGACCTCTTCATCGGCATTTTCTTTATTCTGAGAGGACTTTTTCTTGGTCCCTTCCGTAACCTTGTCAATCTGCGCGCCTTTATTCACAGTTGTGGTTTCTTTGCTCCCGTTTTTTTGGCCAGATCTTTTATTTTCACAGGCAGTAATCGATAAAGTCATGCTGACAGCAATTATGACTGTGTAGATTGGGAACGGTGATTTCATCATCTGCTCCTTAGAAAAGCGGACTTATGTTCTCGGGACTCCTTATTGTAGAATTATAGCGTATCTGAAATTCCGAGGTAGTTTTCAGACGAAACTTGAGTAGTCCATAAGGGGTCAGTTCTCAACAATCAACAAATCGAGATAAATGGTTAGCTGACCGCCAATAGGAGAGGGGAATATAGGATCAGTGATGCCGGAGTGTCTGCTGCGAGAAATAGGGTCGCCGTAGGTTTGAAGGTCGACGAAGGGTTGAGGGATGTCTTGAGAGAGATCGAGCATGACCTGAGTTTGCTGAAAGTTGAGAGCTGCCTTCTTTTTTCGGAAGCCCCTCTGTTTCTGCCATGCTTGGCCCAAAAATGACTCTGGAATGATTTTTGGGACTTCCCAGAATTGACCCACGGAAAAGATTCATCTAGGTTGGCACGAAGGCGTTACCATCGAGGTACTTTGAACACGAGGTCAATGCTGTTTATCTTTATCTCTTACAGAAAAAATCGTAAACAAGAAAGCAGGTTACTCTCCATGTTATTGACAAAGAAGATGGCAAAAGCACTAGGGCAGGTTGGTGTAAAGGTGTTGGGTTACGAGGTGTCGAAAGATCCGAAATTTATGGATGGGGCGGTTACGCTTGAAAATGCACTCAGTGTTCAGGTTGGCTCCGATTATGCGTGCCTGTGTCTCATCAAAGATGAAAAAATAGAGTATTTGCTGGAAATGGAAAACATTACAGATGAAGTCGCCTTCGCGACTGAAGTTGCAAGTTTCATAAAAAACGGAAGACCATAAGCTCGAAATGCTGAGGAAATGTTGTATCCAGCCGCTGGCCTCCTCAAGGCTAATCTCTCGGAGAATGTATCAGTCTTTCAAATCGCACAGCCTGGAAAATTCGGCCCGCTCGCTCAACCTGCCTTCGTCAAGTGATCATAACCTCGCCCTCGACGATGCTGAAATGACTGGTCATCTGGTGCGCGAGCATCCTCAAGAGATCAAATATCGACCAGGATTTGGAACGACTCCATTCGACGTTTATCTGACCCTGGCCAAAATATCTAAACACAGAGTTGATGGTTTTTGGCAAAAGTTGCGGACTGAACCGGTGAAACATGGCTGTTAATCGGGGGAAAAGCGATTTCATCTGGTGTCCCCTTTCACAGTCACGCAAAGCCCTGGGCAAGTGCCCGGAATGTAAAAAATTCCCTTGTCGAAATCTGAGCAAGTCTGATCTGGCTCATTTTGAAAATGACGATTCATTTATCCTTTCGATCTTCAAGATCGAGAAAAGGAAGGTTGCTATGATTTTTTTGCTGGATGCAAACGATACTCTGACAAAATTCTCGGGGAAACTTGAAAGTCTGAGTGCCGACCAGGAACAAGCTACAGAAAAAATCTTTGATGTTGCCTTCTATTATGAACAGAAAATGACCTGGATAGCTGAAAGCAAGGCAAGAGAAGAAACTAGCGGAGCTGAAACGGAGTCCAGAATCGACTGTATCGTTGAAAACAAGGACGGAACTCTTCTTCGGCGTGAGCTAGATCCTTCAATCCCGGCTCCTGAGGCTTCCAAGATCTATCCGATCAAAACAATACTGGTCAAATGCTGGAAACCGATAAAAATCAAAATTGAAGAAACAAATCAGGAAAAAACTCCAAGGAGAAAAAAAGCGGAGAGTTGATCGCCGGTCAAAGTATAAGGTGGAATTCCGACGATTCTTTTTGTCTGGTCTCTTTGAAATTCACGAGAAGAGTATTCTTCTCATAAATCGACATCAGTCAAATACCGATACGGCCAACCTCTTTTGAGGTTGGCCGTTCACGCTTTGGAGGGTATCTGAGAATCCCACTGTGTCAGCGTAGCCGATTGTTGCCACCTTACATGCCATAGAGAGGGGACAACCGCTACTGTGGTGGGGTTGATGCCTTAAATCTGGGCCTGAGAATTAGGCTCACAGCTACTTGGACTTTGCCACGCTGTGTTGAATTCCGCGATACATTAAAACGAAGATAGTGGACCTGATCATATTGTGATTATTTTGTTTTCATTAACATAACTATGTTTTGTTTTTGGTATAAGCTTATGCTAATTTTTTATGTATTAGACATTCCGATTCGATGCATAGCTAACTCAATAGGGCGATAGGGCTTTAATGAAGGGGGCAATCGAGGATTGCTGAGGGGCAGATGAATAAATTGATTTACTTACTGATAGCTTCTATCGTTTTACTCATTATTATAGCAATGCGCATCCTACCTGGTGGATGAATTAGTGGCTCTTCCCACTCCGTTGGCCTCATGTTGTCCGTCATATTGATTACCATTCCCGGCATAAGAAGCCCCAGCCTGTTCAAAGAAGGGCATAAGGGGCCAGATCTCAGCATCAACAAATCGAGATAAATGGTTAACTGACCTCCAATCGGTGGGGAATATGGAATCAGTGATGCTGGAGTATCTGCTGCTAGAAATAGGGTCGTCGTAGGTTTGAAGGTCGACGAAGGGTTGAGGGATGACTTGAGAGAACTCGAGCGTGAACTGAGTGTTTTGAAAGTTGAGATCTGATCTTTATGGTTTTTCTTTAGGATTACAGAACTTTACCCCCAGGTTCAAGTTCTGGAGGAACGCTCAGAGAAACTTCGTAATTGTTTCAGCCATTTTTTCGGCAGTATCCTCCGGATGGAACAAAAATCGCACTTTCCCTTTTTTGTCGATCAGATAAATAGTCACGGTGTGAGAGATCGTGTACCCGAGGGCCGATTCCCCAGGATTTTTGAGATAATAGGCATGATACGCCTGCACCACCGTATCAATTTGCGCTTTTGTCCCGGTCAAACCGAGAGCATTTACACCGAAAAACCCCAAATATTCACTTAACTTGGCAGGCGTATCCTGTTCTGGATCGACTGTGACAAAAACAGTCGTTACATTCTTATTGCCTGGACCGAGTCGGTCCATGGCCCGGCTTATTTTGGTAAGTGCTATCGGGCATGCATCAGGGCAGGTGGTATAACCAAAAAATAAAAGGACGACTTGTCCTTTTAAATCCCTCAGATGGAATTCTTTCCCAGAACTCTCCGTCAGGGTGAAATCTCCCTTGGGATTTAACGCCTGCTCTGTTCCCGGCGGCAGCAAGGTTGAGAGATAAAGAAAAAATGTCCCTAAGACAATCACCAGGCAAAATCCCACAATAACTATTGGTGATTTAAGAAATCGTATTTTTCCCATCGTCATCCCTTTACCTTAATATTTATAAAAACCTATTCGCTCCATTTACGGACAACTGCATTGACGGTCAAAGTAGTTCCATCTTTAAAATTAAGAACAAGTGGAAGAGTTTCACCCTCAACCAATGGCCTATGCAGATCGATAATCATGAGATGAAAACCATTCGGACTCAGTTCCAGGCGTCCTCCAGTCGGGATATGCAGGGCATCGACCATTTTCATTTTCATCATGTCGCCGTCCATGGCCATCTGATGAATTTCAACGATTTTGGAGGCAGTGGTTGTGACCGATTGAAGAACAAGTTCAGTCTTCGTTTTGTTTTCGATTGTCAGATAAGCCGCTGTATTTTTCATGGAAGGCGGCATGGCACGAATCCAGGCGTGACTGACCAGAATTGTTGACTCCAAATCCTGAGTATGGCCTATCGAGGGATAATTCAGGCCCAGGATTAAAATAAACAAAAAGAAACTACGAAAAAAATGCATGGAAGGTCGCCTTTCTAGGGATACGCTACTTGTTCAAGCTGATTGCTGTTTGGATCTCAGAAACTTTAACACGGCGTGTGAAGGTTAGGAGCGAAAAGGTCCACAAAGAGTCCTCCAATAAGGTCTGAGATAATGGTTTCGCACCGCCGATTGACAATTGTGATTCATCAACTCCGGTCAAAAATAAGCCTTCAGGGTAAAGCTGCTGAACAGCATCGGCCAGCTGACCAAAGTCAGCATCCCTGCCAACAGGATGAGGCCGGCATTAAGCCAGTGCCTTTCCGTACTGGCGATCAACTGGTCTGAAGCGACCTCCCGCTTCAGCAGAAACAGCAGTTGGGGAATCAACCCACAGAGCAGGGCACCAAACAGGCAAAAATAGAGAGGGTACCCAATAAAGTAATAATGCCCCTGCAGCAGATCGAAGGGGCAATGGTGGCTCGGAAGCTGATAGTAATAGACCGAGATGAATGATACGACCGACGCCAGCGCAACCGCTCCGAAGGCAAGCGCATTCAAGGCCAACAGGGTCCGCCAGCCCCGCCAGGAGGCATAGCGACAGACCAGCAACAAGAGAGCGAACAGCACGGAGACCAGATAGAAAATGATGATCATTGGTCGCAGCGGAAACGAGGTCATCTCAGCTGCGAGGCCGCTCCCCCCTGAGCTGAACAGCGCACCGCAGCAGGAAGTGATCACCTCCGGTTCGAGACCGAAGAAGTAACTGCAGGTCAGATACAAATCTGCATAAACCAGCGGCAGCAAGGGGAGCAGGGCAAGAAATTTGAGCCGGGTGAGAGGAGCACTGGGGAGCTGCAGATCGAGGTGGTTGACGACCATCCAGAAGCTGCCGAGCAGAAAGAGCAGCAGTTTAATCCAGATCAGATGCCAGCCGATCGGGTTGGCGTTGAGGGTCCCGGTGGCACACATGGCTCCGACAAACATCGGGTGAATAACTTCCACGGTATAGATGAAAAGCAGCAGCGACAGGGCTTCAAAGATGATCGCCCAGCGGACCAGGACCGCGACCAGCCAGGAGCGCCGTTCCAGCTCGAGTTGTTCAGCTTCAGCACCCTCAGGGTTCCAGCGCCGCGCGACCTGCAAGCCGAGCAGAGCGCCATAAGAGAGCATCAGCAGACTGACCAGCCCCCCGACCAACAGGGCCAGCACTCCGGGGTGCAGGATCATGTCCCGGTCCCCTGGCACAGCCGCCCGTCGTGCAATTCAATAATCCGGTCAATCAGGGGATGCTCGCAGACCTGCGGGTCATGGGTGGCGATAACCAGGGTCAGGCCCGCCTGTTTCAGCAGGGCGAAGCGTTCAAGGAGGGCAACGCTGAGACGGCTGTCAAGGTGAGCGGTCGGTTCATCGGCGATCAACACCCTGGGTGCGTTGACCAGCGCCCGGGCAATGGCGACCCGTTGCTGCTGGCCGCCGGAGAGTTCAGTCACCCGGCGCTTCTCAAGCCCGGTCAACTCAACATCGGCAAGCGCAACCGCCACCTTGCGACCCATTTCGGCTGCAGAGAGGCTTTCGGGATAGAGGGGCAACATGACATTGTCCCGCACGCTCAGCTCTGGAATCAGATGATACTGCTGAAAAACAAAACCGAAAGTCCGCCGCCGGATCAGGGTCAAGAACCTCTCCGGCAGTCGTGAGACCTCTTCCCCGGCGACCATGACCCGCCCGCTGGTCGGCCGGGTCATGCAGCCGATCAGACTCAGTAATGAGGTTTTACCGGAACCACTCGGTCCCTTCAGCACGACGGCTTCGCCGGCAGTGATCTCCAGGCTGATGTCGGAAACCGCTTCGGTTGCGTCGGCCTTTTTCGGGTGGTAGGTCTTGCTGACCTTTTCGGTGCTTATCAGGATAGCCATCAGGCGCGCATCACTTCATCGGGATCGGTCACCGCCGCCCGCCAGGCCGGGATGACGGTACTTGCTACATATGGGACAATGGTCAGAAAGGCTAGAGTCGCTATCTGGTAGGGGTCGATAAAGGGGGTCGGATGCAGGGCCGGAAAAAGCACCGACCAGCCACGCAGAACGCTTCCCAAAAGCGGTGCCCCCCAGAAGAACACCAGCACAAAAGCCATCAGATAACCGACCAGAAACGCCAGCAGCGAGAGGGCGAGTCCCTCCCATAATTTGAGCAGCAGCACATCGCTGGTGTCCCAGCCAACCGCTTTCAGAATGCCAATTTCGCGCCGTTCTCCGGCGCTGAGTCCCGTCGCCTTATCCCAGGCCAGAATACAGAAGGCCATCAGCGCTGAGGAAAAGAGCGCCAGCAGCATCCCGCCTCGCCAGTCGAAGACCGCATGGTAGGTCCGCAACAGTTCACTCTGCGTGATGGGGCGTGAATCAGGGAGGGCCAGCTTGATCTTGCCGGCGATGGTATTGATCTCGTTCGAGTTGTAAACCTCGACAGCCAGATCGGTGGCATAGCCCTCGGGCATACCGAAAAACTGATGTAAGGTCTCCGTCGGCATCACAATCAGATCCTGGGTCAGCAGGTCCGAGGCGGCAGTAAAGACTCCGGTCACGGTGAATGACCTGCCCAGGGTGGCGTTATCGATCAGGATCAGGTCATCCTCCAGACCGATCCGGCGATTCTCGGCAATGCCTGCACCGATTGCGCACTCGTCCTCCCCACGTGGCAGGCGCCCGGACAGCAGGCTTAATTGACTCGCTGCAGTGTCGATTCCCTGCATGGTGAAGTTCATCTTGGTAAGGGAATCGTAATAATATCCCCAGACCCTGGGTTTAATTCCCTTGACGCCCGGAATCTTGGCCAGCTTATCGATCTCAGCGACCGCAATCAACTCATGCCTGCCCGCCATAAGTCTCTGCACGATAAGCTGCGGACCGCCGGCAAGCGTCGCCGTCGCTTCACTCTTGAGGGCCTCAGTCAACAGGAGCACGGAGGAGAGCACCGCAATCATCAGGGTGTAGACCACCAGGATGGCGCAGGTCTTCCCCGGACGGCGCAAGAGAGAAGCCAGCGAGTATTCAAGGATCTTGAGATTGGGCATCAGTCTTCTCCCTGGCGGCGCACCTTCAGCCAGGTTTCAGGGCGAGGCCCCGCCGGGATCATTAAACTTCCCGCAGGAAAATGGTCAAAGGCTCCAGGATGATCCTGAAAAGGGCTGAAAAGATCAGCCATGGAGGGGTGGCGGGTGTAGCGCGCTTCCGTCCAGAGCGCCAGGTCGGTCAGAGATAAAACTCTGACCAGTTCCCTGCGTGCCGGGAGATCCTGTTTCAGAAAATGTGTCGAGGTCCACTTCGCCCATCCCGTCAATCCGGCCAGGATTCCAAGCAACAGCAGGATCAGGCTGAGATAAACTTGACTGCGGATCAAGGCGCCGCCGGAGCATCAAGCAGTTCGTGGCCATTAAACAGAAGCAATTTGACCCCTTTATGATCTTTCAGAAATATTTCGGCCGTCTTACGCCCAGCCACAGGCACCAGTTCCATGCCCATCGGTCCTGGCACATTGCTCCCCTCGACGAAAAACACCCCCGTAGCTGAGGTCAGGCTGGCCGTATAGTATTCCGTGACATAGAGACTTGCCACCTGGTCGTAGCTGGCCCCGGGCTGATATTTGGCCAGATTCTTATAGTAAATAAACATGTCCTTGGGCCCATCAAAGTAAAAATGACGTCCGTCGGTCATTTCCACAACTGAGACCCATTGCGGGTATGGCGCCACAAACATGCCGCACACCTCACAACGAGCCTTGCTGTCAGGTTTAGGCGGAGTTTCGGCACAGAGAGGTGAACTGATTAGAAGGAATAATAAGAATAAAAGTGACAGTCGCATAATTTCCCTCTCGGCCCTGAAAAAAGGACCCCGGATTGATCTACTCACCAAATCGGATGCTGATAGCAAGGAGCATCAGCATCCTTTAGCGGAGTGATGAAATTTGAGAGAACAGGAGAGCCTTCTCGAGCGATCCGGTCAAGAGCCCTCTTAGGTTTTGACCAACGGCCTTTGAGATATTTGTACCAGCTTATTCCTGCTTCAAAGGCATCCCACACTTGCATTTTCCCGCTGCGCCGGAGACCGTATTGCAGCTACAACTTCCGCCGCAATTGCAGAAGAACAAGCCGGTCCCCGCCAGGCTAACTCGCTTGAGCGGTTTACCGCAGCCACATTTACCAGGGTCGGCAGCATCCTGCTTGCAGGTGCAACCTTCGGCACAGGTACAGACCAGGGCGACATCCCCTTCGACCCTGACCACATGCCCCCACTCCAGCGGCTTACCGCAACGGCAGGTCCCGGGTTTGGTACTAACCGTGTTGCAATCACAACCGGCGCCACAGGCGCAAGAGTAAAGAACGTCCGTTCGTGCGCCGTGGTTTTCCATCTTCGTCATGTTAGCCGACCCTGGAGTCTGGGCACAGCCATAGGTGAACATCAACAACGTTCCAATAATAAACGTAAATATCCATTTCGTTTTCATTGCTGATATCTCCTGATTTTTTAAGTTTTTTGACCCCAGCCCCGGAAGAGTTTTTACGGTATCTTATGTTACAATTGAAAGTCCAATGGTTTCTCAGACTCTTTAGATGACCTATGGTCCGATAACTTCGGAAGAGAGGCAGGCCGTCATCTTTCACTGTCCGACCGATTATTTAATCCCGCAGCTGCGAAGGAGAATTGATCACATTTCCTGGCTCTGGCAGGTCCCTTGGATATGGCGGAAGTTGAGTGATCCTAGGCGGCTGTCGGACTATGCGGACCGAAGCGAAAATTCGGAGGGGTGAGATCAGATTTTCGGTCGTTTGCAGGCTTATAACCGTAGCTATGGTCCAAAAAGGAGCGGAAATCTGGGCAAAGCCGTCGGATTTGCAGCCGGCTCATGGATAGTCAGACAGCCTCCTAGGTTCGGGCTTATCACGGCCCTTAATTTGTAAGGAGTTCTTTGATAATGATCAAAAATAGTCTCAATCTGATCTGCTTGTCTCTGCTGCTTGTGGTGGCTTTTGTTGCTCATCCTGTATTTGCAGCAGAACATTATCAACGCTCAGTTGCGCGTTACACCGTACCTGATGTGGAACTGATCAACCAGGATGGGGAAAGGGTCGCGCTCAAAGCGCTTCTCGAAACCGATCAGCCGGTAATCGTCGATTTTATCTACGCGACCTGCACAACCATTTGTCCGCTCCTGTCGATCAGTTTTTTAAATTTGCAGAGCAAACTTGCCAAAGAGGGTCGCAGCGCCCGGCTGATATCGATCACCATCGATCCCGATCATGACAGCCCGCAAATCATGAAGGACTACCTTAAACGCTACCGGGCAAAACCCGGATGGGATTTTCTCACCGGGACTTCTGCCGACATCCACAAGGTAATGAAGGCCTTCAATGCCTACATCCCGGACAAGATGTCTCACTATCCACTGAACATGATCCGCAACCCGAAGAATGGTACCTGGATCAGACTGTTTGGCATCATGAGCGGTAAAGATTTTCTCTCAGAGTACAAGCAGATCGCCGACCAGTGAAGCGGGGTGGTTCGCCGCGATCTAATTTCGCGGCAGCGTCAGGAACAAGGCCCTCGAAATCCTGCGATGATTTCGAGGGCTGTTATTCTTCGGATACTTGTTCAATCAGGATACGCGAGGGTCGTTTGATCAGAGTATTGTGCCTGATTTACGTCGGCTCCCATTTCAGGTTATGCTGAGATATCAAGGTCTTTTGCTCCAGTTTCATACAGGAGAAAATACGATGCCAAAAAACAATTGTTCAAATCCGGAAAAACATGGTGATTTGCACGCCTGTGCACTCAAAGATATGCCGCGAACCCCAGAAATCGACAAAGTATTCGAAAATCCCCAGTTTGTCTGCGAAAACTGCGCAGCGAGGACCCATTCCGCTGAGAATCTTTGCCGCCCCGTGCTGATCTAGCAGAGTTTTTCAGCGCTAAGGGTTTCGGCACATCCGGTATCGGGTCAACCCTCCCGACCACCGACCCCTCCTTTGACCGTTACCGGATGTATACGGGAAAAGGAGAATCTCTACGGAAACAATCTGCCCCCGATGGTTGTTTCTGACCCCTATAGCTTTTCCATCGCTGGGGAAAATAGGGACACTTCCCGCATTTACGAGTTCTTCTTCGGTCGCCCAGCCTTTTTTACTCTGACTGCACGGTTCAACTCATACTCAAGAGTATCGACAAAAGCCTCTGTTCCAAGCGGCCGACCTGTGCCGGTGGCTTTGCGGATGGCGTTGTTGTGTGCAGCGTCTTCGGTCATTACAAATAAGGCACAGGCTTCGCGCTCTGCCGGATCGATCCAGTCCGTAAGTTTCAAGCGTTCATCGGGGGAACCGCCAAGGTGGGCTCGGGCGCTAGACCAGAGGTAGTTTTCATTATCAAAGAAAACCTGTGCGCGGTTGTTACCATGCCGGGTGACATGATGAGCATATCCGGGGGCAATGATGCGAGCGATTCTAGGCATGGCAGGATGATAGCGGGAATTGATGAAGAAAGAGGATAAGTAGGGGAAGTGTCCCTAATATACAAAGAATAGAAAAAAGTTTGACAAATAGTTAATTTGACTTTAATTTGCCTTTCATTAAAAAGGCTTTTAATGCTGTTTGGAGGGGGATCCATGTGTCGCATTGTTGTAACTATTCAGCCCGTTTTCGGTCAGGGATCACCCTGTGCCGGAGATGGGCTGTTTTTGTTTTAGTCGGCGAGTTAAGTAAGCGGTCTTTACCATATTGAATTGATGGCGATTTTGAAAGAGGGGGCAATGATGATTTCATTAATGATTTTTTTTGGGATGGTACTTTTGTTCGGAAGTCTTTTCCTGTCGGAATCCTGGGGAGAACGAGGATCTTGGAAACGCCCGATTGGACTTGGGACATGGCTGGTTTCGGGTAACTGGCCTGCAAAAGTAGGCGGCGGACTTCTTTTGCTCGGCATCGGTGCTTTCCTGCGATATGCAATGATCCAAATCCAGATTTCACCCGAGCTGAAGCTTGGAAGCGGATTTATTATTTCTGCAACATTGGCTGCCGGTGCGTTCCTGATACGAACTCGTTCAAAAGGACGCGCGGTTTACCTGGCCTTGGCTGGAACCGCTGCCGGTGTCGCCTATTTAACCGCATATAGTGCTTACGGTTTTTTCGGGTATATCGGCGAGATCAAGGCGTTGTCCTTACTTGTCCTGGTTGCTTTGGCAACGGGAATTTTTGCTATTAATGCCAGCTCCATGTCAATTGCAATTTTGGCAATGACGGGCGCGTTCTTGGCTCCCGCTTTTTCTTTGTCAACACCGGCGCCGATCCCGGTATATGGATATTACCTGGCAGTAAGTGCTTTAAGTTTCACCATGACAATTCTTCGACGGTGGCATGGCCTTATCCATCTCAGCTTCTTATTCACCTTGGCTGGGTCATTATTTTTCGGATGGACCGCCGAGTTTTTTCAACCGGAGTTCTATCCGGTCATGCAGCCTCTTTTATTAGCCCTGGTTGCCTTGCATCTGGCAATGCCTCTTATTGAAAGAACAACCGTTTCTGGAAAGTGGTTGAGTCGTTTTGACAAATTGTATTTCATCTCCCTTCCAGGGGTCGCAGCTTGTCTGACTCTCAGTATCGCGCCCGGCTACCACCGTGAGGGAGCTTTGGGATATATCCTCCTGGCCGTAATTTGGGGAGGGGCAAGTGCGCTGTTATACATCCTCAAAAGAGAAGAAGCTTTCTTGCATGGGGTTGTGGCTGTTTTTTTTCTTTTCGGGGCCATATTGCTGTACATGACGACGGTGCCTTGGGCACTGGTATTCCTTGCCTTGAGTGTAACCTTGTTGGCATTGGCCCCTCGGCTTGGTTTCATGCACGATCAGAAGGAAGTTCTTGCTGGAATTGTTTTACTGCTGGGATTTTTGACAGTGATGAATTCTTTGATGGAAGGTTCTGGCGGGCCTGCAGGATTCAATGAAGTTTTTGCCCAACGTTTGATTTCAGTGGTATTGCTGGCTGGCGCCGCCTTGGTTGCAATGGGGCAAAAACTTAAATTAAGCCTGATTATTGGTGGGTTTGCAGTCGGTTGGACGATGTTGGCTGTTGGCATTGAATTGGAGCGCTTCAATTTCAAATTCATAGCACAATTTGCTTATGCAATGCTATTGGCAACGACCTGTGGTATGGCCGTATGGGCTAGAAAGCGTGCATGGCAGCAAGGTATTACGGCCATTGCAGTTTTATTGGTACTTGTTGTCGGATACTGGGCCGCCAAGGAAGCTGCTCAGCTGTTTCCTTTGCTCTTTCTTTTACTGACATCTCTTGTGTTTGTTGGAGGTGTTGTCTTGACAGCAAAAGGATCGCTGGGACCGAGGGATGGACGATCTTTGGCCCTTGGCCTGCTTCCAATGACGCTTTTGCCATGGATACTTGAATCAGCCAAGGCCGTAGGAGTTGAGCCTCTGTTTTTTGGAGCATGTGTATGGACAGTTGCGGCAATGATCGGCTTGAGCGCAAACCGTTTTGGTTTGGGGGAGAGAATATGGATCAGCGAAGTGGTTTGGCCGTGCAATTATTATCTCATCGTATTAGGGCTCGGTTTCGCTGTTACTCTGCACATCGAACGATCTCTATTGGCAGTTTCTTTTGAAATTCTTGCCCTTGTCTATCTGTTTATTTTTCCAGCATTTCTTCACCTCGAAGAAAAAAAGAAACTTGTATTTTTAGAAATTATTCCAATTTTTTCCGGGGCAATGGTGTTGCAAGCGACTCTTTTGCGTCTTCTGGGTCCAGCCCGAGTCATGACGGTTCTAGATTTGGGCAGAATGAATCTTCCCGCAATAGTGTCCCTAATGTGGGCTGTTTGCGGAGGAGTCATGGCGTGGTGGGGGACCAAAAGCTCATCCAGAACCTTATGGGGATGCGGTGCTCTTTTGCTGGTAGCAGCCGCTGTAAAACTGGTGGTACTCGATTTTACCTCTTTAGGTCAACTTGCGAATATCCTTGCCCTTATAGCGGCTGGGGTGGTCTTTCTTTTGGTTGCTTGGCTGGCTCCGCCGCCAAAGAAAAAAATCCCGCCGAAGGGTTTGAAAAAGCCAGATACTTTTGTTGTTAAAGACCGCCCATTGGGTGCAAAGGAGAAGTCAGCATATGCACAGCATCGCAGATTAGAAGGAGAGGCAACTCGGGGACAGGGTACGTCCTCTCCGGGTTCCCGGGCGCCCTATCGAGCAATGAAGTCTGAGAACCGAAACAGTCTCTGGATAACGTTGGCTGTTCTGGGTTTACTCCTTCTGTTTGCTCTTGGAAGAAATGCTTATCGGAGCCATATTTTTAGTCCTCGGAAAGGTCAGTTCCATCCTATTGCTGCGCCGCCTTTGGTGAAAGTTCCGGTGCCATCCCGACCGACCTTGCCTGTCAGCAAACCCAAAAGTCCGCCCCAGAATCTGCCCCAAAAGCTCCCCCAAAAGCTCCCCCAAAAGCTCCCCCAAAAGCTCCCCCAAATTGTTGATCAATCTCTTCTGTTCAGAAAGCGTCTGCCAGCCGACTATCGACTATATGTCGGGGGGGCTTACCACGGTCGTAAAATGGGAAAGTCAATAGACCGCTCCGGTCATGAAGCAACTCGGTTCGATGTTTATATCGACGAACCCGACGAATTTGTCGTTTTAGCACTTGGAGCCTATGAACCATCGGTATGGTCAATCCATTCGTCGTCTCGAACTAAAATTGCGGGCGTTTTCGTCTCCGGATACCTACGTCAAGAACTGGCTGGACTTGATTCAAGAGTGCCCATTTTGAATTCCAGTGGGGGGAGTAAAAATCAGTGTGGCTATTTTTATATCACTCGAAATGAAGCGGTTAATGCAGATGCGGTGATATCTCAGGTATTCAACCGAACTGTTGGGAATTATTATCTGGCAGATAATGGAAATCTAGAAATCGGTGCAAGGGGTGCAATTATGCACCAAAAGACGAGACCCCCAGATAATGTCACATTATCTAATCTTCCGGCTGCTGGGGAAGCGGGCCTTGACCAATTAATTGCGAAGGGATTACTGCGTTTGGCGACTGAGCGGGACTTTGACACTTGGCGGAACCTTAGCGGCAAAAGATCTGATGCTTTTTTCAGCGTGGGATTGAAATACTATGTAGTTCTTGGGGAAATGGAATTCCCGGCAGGACTTTTCGGAGCGCATGCTGTTACGTTTATCGTCCCGAAGGGAGTGCAAATTCCTACGGGAAACGCAGGGCATTCGCGAGTATTGGATTTCAATTCGGGAAGGTGCATTGGTTTAACGTGCCGTTAGTCTGCATTGCACGTTAAGGGGATAACGACCACCATCACATCGGGAATGACCGTTGCCGCGGAAATCAAGGTAGGGAAAAGGAGAGTATATCTAAGGGGACGTAGGTAAGTTATGTAAGTTATCAGATGAAATCGAGAAAGTGGAGGGGCGGAATTGCCGAGGCAGCCGAGACTGGATATGCCGGGATTGGTTCATCACGTCATGGCGCGAGGGATCGAAGGGCAGGATCTTTTTCGTGACGATGATGACCGGGACGGTTTTTTGAAGCGCTTGACGGATGGCGTCAGTATGCCAGGAGGCCCACAGCTCTATGCATGGGCTTTGATGTCGAATCATTTCCATCTGTTGTTGCGCGGCGGCGAGGGACGTTTATCGCCGATGATGCGCCGCTTGATGACCGGGCATGCCGTGACGTACAACTTGCGGCACAAACGACAGGGGCATTTGTTTCAGAACCGGTTCAAGAGCATTGTGGTTGATGAGGAGGCCTATTTTCTGGAGCTGGTCCGTTACATCCATCTCAACCCTGTCCGTGCCGGTATCGTCAGGAGTCTCGACGAGTTGGCCACGTATCAATATACCGGGCACGCCGTGATTCTGGGAAAACGAGATTACGACGTGCAGGACATCGCGGCGGTATTGTCGCGATTTTCAGACCGGCAAAGAACTGCGGTGGTCGGTTACCGTCGATTCGTGGCGGATGGTTTCAGTCAGGGGCGCCGCGAGGAATTGCGCGGGGGAGGATTAATCCGAAGCGCCGGCGGGTCGGCAGCGATCATGGCAAGAAGTCTTGAGGAGCGTGAGCTGTCGGACGCAAGGATTCTTGGCGACGGCGATTTCGTCGCATCGGTACTGCGTGACAGCGAACACGGCGGTGACAGCAAGAAGCTCGCTGTCGATGAGATATTGCAAGACGTGGCAGAAAAGAGCGGAATCAGTCGAGAACAAATCCTCGGCGCCAGCCGAAGTCGGAGTGTGAGTCATGCGCGCAAATTATTCTTTGTTGCCGCGCACGAAAAAGCTGGCGCGACACTTTCGATGTTGGGTCGGCTGACGGGCAGGAGCCACGTCGCGGTGAAATTGGCGATTGAACAGGCGAAGTCAGAGCAGGCTGGAAAGGTTAGGGGATGAATAACTTACATAACTTACCAACGTCCCCTCGTCACACATATGCCACTGGCGATCCGCGACGTGTGGGAGCAGAGGCCATCTCTGCCGGAGCGCAACTGACGGTTACCGGACACAGTCTAGGCGGACACCTGGCGGCTGCGTTTACCCGCTTGTTTCCCGACACTGGTGTTGAAGCGCTCACAATTAATGGTGCCGGTTTCATGACCGGGTTAATCAGTGGATTAAGCGGCAATGCTGATACCAATATTGCAAACCTTTTCGGGCTGTTGGGCGGGGCCGATACCTTCACCAGATGGAATATTCACACCATCGCCTGCCTGCACGATATCTCCATTGAAGTGACCAATCGAACCGGCCTGAGTCTCGACCTTCTCGGCACAACCACGGCAGATGGCACCTTCACACCCGACTCCTCCACCGGTATCGACATCGCCTATCACGATGCGCTGGCCAATCAGGACTCAGGCCTTTTCTATAAAACCCTTCCTCGCGAGGAGGTCTTTAATGCTGCCTGAACATATGTATATGACCGATCTTGGCAAGATGGCTTATGTGGCGTTGTATCTGCCGTTGGTGCTTGGTTTGTTTTGGTGGCTCTACCGGAAAATTAAATCGGCTTTGCCGTTTCTAGTTTTGGTGGCACTAGTGCTGCTGACGCTTCCGTTCTGGGATGTTTACATGATTGGTCGGGATGCTGAGCGGTTGTGTCGTGAGGAGGGGGGGCTGCATGTGTACAAAACGGTGGAGGCGGAGGGTTTTTTGGGGGATAGCAGTATCGAAGTTTGGTCAAAATTTGGCTTCCAATATGTTGAAAGTGGAGGTGGTGACAAAATGAGCCGTTACACAATGGTTAATGGTAAGCCAGTCCATCAAAGAGTTCAGAAGTTTATCAGCCGAAACCAATTAAAGTCAGGTGATAACCACCGTGTAATTGACAAATATTTTGCAAGAACAAGCTATCAGGTGATTGATATTCAAAGTGATGAAGTTCTTGGCGAATTGGTAGCTTTCTCAATCTATCCAGGTTGGTGGGACAACATAATTATTGGATTGTCCGGTTCTGGATCAGGTTTTCATCCCTGGTCTTGTGGCAATGAGCCTACACAGAAAAGTGATGTTCTTAGGTTGGGTGGAAGTGATGTCGTTCGGGCGACATTGAAACCAAAAATGTCAGAAGGGGGATTTAAATGAATATTCAGGATTATTACCGGTACTCGCTTTTTTCAACATTGGCCTATGTGAATTGGCGCAAGCGTTCAGGGCTAACGCCTCAAGAGATGATTGAGGATGCCAGCAGCCCAGACAACCCCAGGATACCTGGGCAATTTTCAGGTGTGATCGATACCCTCGGTGAAAAAATATTCGCCCCTGTAACCGATGGTGGACAAGGTTGGCAAGTCGCCGACTACCATCCCAACGACACCGCCGGATTCAAAGCCTCCCTGTTCACCAACTCCGCCACCGTCGAAAAGGTCCTAGCCATTGCCGGGACTGAACCAAACGTCGAGGGCCAGGCATATTCAGATCTTTTCAAAGCCGACCTGCAGGAAATAGGCAGTTACGGCATGGCCATATCGCAGGCGGTGAGCCTGTTCAACTATGTGCAGTGTCTTCAGGCCCCCGAGGGCGCTACTGATGTTTTGCAGTTGGAGTTGGTAGAAAGCTTGATGGCTCCATCCTCAAGTGAGTACATCACTGTCCAACTCCTTCCTCCACGTTATCTCTCGGTTGTGGCCACGCAAACGGGGACAGGACTCGGCCTGTTGGACCCCGCGGATAATGTCACTATCACAGGTCATTCACTCGGCGGACACTTGGCTGCGATTGGACAGCGCCTATTTCCAGATTTATTCGATGCTACAGTTACATACAATGCTCCAGGTTTTGATCCTGATCTCGGCATCAGTACTTTCCCCGGAGATGGTGTCGGCATTATCTCTTTGGGGAAAAAGCTGACAGATGAATTCGTTGATACTTTTTTCGCACCACACCTGAGCACACCCCCTTTGGCAGATTTTGGAAATATCCAAGTCATGGTCAGCGAAGACTCTGTCCCTGGGAATGATGGATCGGGTGTTTCTTCAACCCTGATCACTGGAACCCAGCCAGGCCAGCAACAATTCGTTACCACGGAACAAAACAGTCATATGATCGAGCCGTTTATGGATTCTCTGGCTGTGCAGGCATTGTTTGAACGGTTGACTCCAAATATCGGGCTAACAGGTACGGGGGCCTTGTTAAAAGCTGCTTCTTTCGACCCGGGCAAAAGTGAAGAAGTATTACTCGACGCCCTCACTGGGTTGTTATTGCCCGATCAGAGCTCTCGTCTGGCAGACAAGCCCAATGATATCGCCGCTGGGGTAGATGGGTGGATAAAGGCGGGGGATTTTTTAAAACGGACCGCGATTCATAATCGCATCATCGAACTTGAACAGGCACTAGATAATACTTCCGGCCTGAGTATTGAACTCCTCGGCACAGCCGCTGCAGACGGCAGTATCACCCCTGACTCCCCCACCAAAATCGAAGGCCTGGCACGTAACGACATTGCCTATCGCTACGCGCTGGTCAACGGTAATCCGTTCGTCGTCAAGGGTGTCGATTACAGCAACTTCAATCAGAATGGCGAGTTGGATATCTACAATCCCGAGACGGGACAGGGGCAACTCACCAACATGTACCTGTCTGATCGCGCGGAATTTCTGGCCAGTCTGATCAAGGCCAATCTCACTGATACCACCGACATCGGAGGCGATGGTCCGCCGATTCTTTTCACCGATATCAGAACCGATGGCGAAAATATCAGTATTAGTTCCGGGAAAAGGAGCAGTTTGCTGGATCAGGCCCGTTACACCTTCGGTTCGAATGAAAATGATACGCTTGCCGGCGCCGCGCATGACGACCATCTTTACGGCATGGCTGGAAACGACACTGTTTCCGGTGGTTTTGGAAATGACTACATCGAAGGAGGCCAAGGAAATGACATCCTCAGCGGTGGAGATGACAATGACACTTTCGGCTATCAAGGGACCGATAACGGGGTCGACAGCGTTGATGGCGGGGAAGGTATCGACCAGATTGTCGGCAGTAATTGGGATGACATCATCAGTTTCAACAGGCTGACTTCCGACAATTCCATCGAAAAAATTGACGGTGGTGATGGTAACGACACCATCTCAGGTACTGTTCTGGCCGATACCATCGATCTCTCAGGCACCCTTGTTGAAAATATCGAACAGATCGACGGCGGCGGGGGGAACGATATTCTTATCGGTTCTCAGGGTGACGATCAGCTGATCGGCGGCACGGGAAACGACATCTTACAGGGCGGCTCCGGCGACGACATCCTGAATGGCGGTGCAGGCAACGACACCTACATCTACAAACCCGGCGACGGGAACGACACCCTGATCGATAGTGACGGCCTGGGAAAGATCCTGCTGGCCGATGCCGACGGAACTGTTATCGATGTGGCGACCGGGATTTTCACTCAATCCGGCACCGGTTCAAACCAATGGACCAGCAATTCCGGCAATATCACCTTGACTCAAGGATCAAGCTGGGTACTCACCTTCGCCGATGGCGGCAGCATCGACCTGGGGACCGACTTTCAAACGGGGCAGTTCGGCATCAACCTGATGGACACCCCGGCTGCGCCGCAGGTGGCCGTGGCGCCGGGCGACGCGAACGCCAACTACATATTCGATGATTCAAGCGTCGGGCAGGAAGTTTATGCCCAGGCCGGGCGCGACATGGTGTTCGGCAGCAGCGGCGACGACATCCTTGACGGCGGAGCCGGTAACGACTGGATCGCCGGGCGCGGCGGCGCCGACATCATCGAGGCGGGCAGCGGCAATGATCTGGTCAGCTGGATCGGGGGCGGCAGCCGGGTGAACGGCGGGGCTGGCGACGACCTGATTACCGCGAATGGCCGCGAATGGTTTTACGTCGACCAGCCCACGGGGGATATCACCGCCGATGCGCTCTGGGCCGATGTCAGTCAACGCTGGCAGTCCGGCCATGCCGACGGGCTCGTGGTGACGGAGAGCGGTTACCTTGCCGCCTCATTCTGGAGTGGCGTGGCGCCTGGCAGCTACGCCGGCGATTCGGTCCTGGGGGACGGCTGGACCTATGAATTCAGTATCGGCGCCGATGACGCGTTCAAGATCACCTATTATCATCCGACCAAAGCTCCCGACGGGGTGGCGCCGGCCCGATCCTGGGAACATATGATTCAGCCGGAGAACAGCGCCAGCGCGGGGGTCATCCTGAACGGCGACGCCGGCAACGACGTGCTGGTGGGCAATGACGGTGCCGACACACTCTCGGGCGGCGCGGATCGGGACATCCTGATCGGCAACGGCGGTGACGATGTGCTGGAGGGCGGCGATGAAAACGATCTTCTGGCCGGCGGCGCCGGGGCCGATATCCTGCTCGGGGGCGCGGGCAATGACGAAATCCATGGTGAATCCGAGACGGATATCATCTTCGGCGGAGCGGGGAATGACCTGATCTGGGCCGATTCGCAATCAGACCAACTCGCCGCGCGCGACGGTAACGACTATGTCGAAGGTGGTGCCGGCGACGATCAGATCCTCGGCCAGGGGGGGGACGATACCCTGTTCGGTGATGATGGAGAGGATCTGGTGATCGGCGGTGCCGGGGATGATGTGCTGTTCGGTGGCGCTGATGCCGACATTCTGTATGGTGACAATCATCCGTCCGAAACGCTGAGTGCCGAGCTGCAGGGGGATGATCATCTGGCCGGTGGCGCAGGGGATGATTTTCTCTACGGCGGTGGCGGTGCCGATGTGCTGCGCGGCGACGAGGACAACGATTATCTGGCCGGGGATGCCGGGAATGACAAGCTTTATGGCGGCAGCGGCGACGATACGCTGATCGGTGATGCCAGCCCCGCACAACTGGTCGCCAGTCTCCATGGTGATGATGAACTTCACGGTGGCACAGGGAACGACCTGCTTTTCGGGGTCGGCGGCAACGATACTCTCTACGGGGATGACGGCAACGACGAGCTGCATGGTGATTCCGGCGATCTGGCGGCGGCGGATCACGGCAACGATACTCTGTATGGCGGTAGGGGGAATGACCTCCTGGTGGGATACGGCGGCCAGGATCTCCTGTACGGTGGCGCGGGAGACGACAAACTCTACGGCGACGGCGGCGACATTGCTGCCGCCTATCAGGGGGACGACCGTCTCGACGGGGGCGCTGGCGACGACCTGCTCAGCGGTGGCGGCGGTAATGATACCCTGATCGGCGGTGACGGCATTGACAGCCTGTACGGCGGGATGGGGAATGATCGTCTCGACGGCGGGTTGGACAACGACACTCTTTACGGTAACGACGGGGATGACCAGCTTTTCGGTGCCGCGGGCGACGACACCCTGGTCGGCAGTGCCGGCAACGACCGGCTTGACGGCGGTACCGGAAACGACGTCCTGTACGGCGACGCCACCGGGGAAAGCGGCGACGACATTCTTGCCGGCGGCGACGGCGACGACAGCCTGTACGGTAACGCCGGCAACGATCAATTGGACGGTGGGCTTGGCAACGACCAACTGGTGGGCGGCACCGGCAGCGACACCCTGAACGGCGATGACGGTGATGACGCCCTTTACGGTGGCGACGGCGATGACACCCTGTACGGCGGCGCCGGCGACGATCTGCTGCTTGCCGGGGCGGGGAGCGATGTCGTTGACGGAGGTTCTGGACAGGACACGTATGTTTACGAACGTGGCGACGGCCGGCTAAGCATTCTCGATACCGGCAGTAACACTCTTCGTTTTGGTTTCGGCATCAGCAGTGACAGCCTCAGCCTCGGGCTCGGCTCCCTGCTGATCAACACCGGTGACGCCGGTGACGAAATCCACATCGAAAATTTCAATCCCAACGACGTCTTTGGCCAGTATGCCATCGATCGTTTTGAGTTTGCCGACGGTACGGTTCTGCCTTACGCAGAGCTGATTGCCCGAGGTTTCGATCTGAACGGAACCGAGGGCAATGACATTATTGAAGGAACCAGCGTCGAGGACCGGCTGCAGGGTTTTGCCGGAAATGACACCATCATCGCCAAGGCCGGCAACGACCTGCTCGACGGCGGCACTGGGGCCGACCGCATGTTCGGCAATCAGGGGGATGATACCTATCTGGTCGATGATGCCGGGGACCGGGTCACAGAACTGGTCGGCGAGGGGATCGATGAGGTCCGTTCCAGCCTCGATTACGCCCTTGGCGACAACGTCGAAAACCTCAGCCTGGATGGCGCTGCGCTGCAGGGGACCGGTAATGAGCTTGACAACCGGGTTGTCGGTAACTCTGGCGACAACCGCCTGGATGGGCTGGCCGGGAACGATCTGCTGGCTGGCCTGGATGGGTCCGATCTGCTTTACGGCGGCGCTGGCGATGACAGCCTCAGCGGCGGGGCCGGTAATGATCTGCTGGATGGCGGGAGCGGGGCGGACAGCATGCAGGGCGGTGCTGGTGACGATACATATCGGGTCGATAATCTCGGCGACCAGGTGCTCGAAGCCGCGTGGGAGGGATACGACAGGGTCGAAAGCTTCGTCTCCTTCCAGCTGGGTGCCAACCTGGAAGAGCTGCAACTGGGCGGAAGTGATGACATCAGTGGTTTCGGGAACGCCTCCGCCAATCTGCTGATTGGCAACGCCGGCGACAACCAGCTCTTCGGTTTAGCCGGGGACGATCATCTGGAAGGGGGCGAGGGTAACGACCTGCTTGATGGCGGCAGCGGTAGCGACATCTTGAGAGGCGGTGGCGGAAACGATATTTACCGCCTCGATAGCCTTGGCGACCTTGTGGTGGAAGAAGCGGATCAGGGGATCGATACGGTGGAAACCGGGATCAACCTAACCCTTGGGGATAATATCGAGAACCTCACCCTGACCGGCAGCGCCGTGCGCGGTACGGGGAACGGTCTGAATAACCACATCATCGGAAATAACAACAACAATCTCCTCGATGGCGGGGCTGGCGCCGATCTCCTTGACGGCGGCCTCGGCAATGATACCTATATTGTCGATAACCTGAACGATCAGGTTGTCGAATCTCTCAACGGCGGGTGGAGCGACCAGGTTCAAAGCTCGGTCAGTTATGCCCTCGCGGCCAATGTCGAAAATCTCACCCTCACCGGCAGCGCCGCCATCAATGGCAGCGGCAATCTGCTCAATAATATTATCTTCGGCAATAGCGCCAGCAACAGTATCGATGGAGGCGAGGGGACTGACGTTCTTTATGGTCAGGCCGGTGACGACCAGCTATTCGGCGGTAGCGGCGACGATTTCCTCGATGGTGGCAGCGGTGCCGACCTGATGGCTGGCGGCAGCGGCAACGACAGCTACAGGGTGGACACCGCCGGTGACCAGATTATCGAGTATCTCGGCGAAGGCGACGATCAGGTCGAAAGCTCTGTGACCTATAGTCTGGCCGACAATCTGGAAAACCTCAATTTGACCGGCTATGCCAACATCGATGGCAGCGGGAATGCCCTGGATAACCGAATCCTTGGCAACTCCGGCAGCAACATCTTAAACGGCGGTGCCGGCAATGACCTCCTCGATGGTGGGTACGCCAATGATACCCTGATCGGGGGTCTCGGCGATGACAGCTATCTGGTCGACAGCCTGGATGATCAGATCATCGAAGCCTCCGGGGAGGGCTACGATCGCGTTGCGAGTGAGGTCAGCTTCACCCTCTCGGAAAATGTTGAGCAACTGACCCTGACTGGCACCAATGCCGCCGATGGTACCGGCAATGCCCAGAATAACCGGATTATCGGTAATGATAACGCCAATCTGCTTGATGGCCGAGGTGGCGACGATGAGCTGGACGGTGCCGCGGGGAACGACAGCCTGCTCGGTGGGGATGGTGATGACTTCCTGTACGGCGGAGATGACGGCATCTTGGCCTATGGTGGTTACTATGACTATTTCAGTTACGGCGCAGCATCGAGTAACAATGATTTTCTCGACGGGGGTGCCGGCAACGACCAGCTCGATGGGGGTTCGGGAGACGATATCCTGTTCGGCGGCGCAGGAGATGATCTCCTCTACGGTGGGGATGACGGGCCGGGTTACAGCGCCTACGGTGGATATTTTGATTATGGTGGGTACGGCGGAATCCTGACCAATAATGACATGCTCAATGGTGGTGCGGGCGACGACCTGCTCCGGGGCGGTACTGGCGACGATTGTCTCTACGGTGGTGAGGGGCGCGATATCCTGGACGGCGGGGTCGGCAACGACCTGCTTGACGGGGGGACGGGAATCGACCTCATGGCCGGCGGCAGCGGCGATGACACCTATTATGTCGACGGCTATGCCGAGGTCAGCGTCATCCCCGGTGATGGCGATGACGGGAGTGACCCCGCTCATGAGTGCCTGCCGCTCGACGGGCCGACGCTCGAGATCGGTAAGGATCATGCTCAACCCAAAGGGAACGAAGGGGTCGGTAACGGTGAGGATCCACCACCACCCGGTCATGATGTGAACCTGAATGATGGCCCCGGAACCGCTCCCGGCAACCCCGGCAACAAGGGCGGCAGCAACCAAGGGCAGAATGTCTGCATACCTGAGTCACAAGTACCAGCTGCGGCCGAAGACCAAACCCTGACCCTGCCGTCAGCAGAACCACTGCCTCTCGAGATTCAGAACCTGACTCCGACCAGTGACGTTGCGGATCAGCTGCTCACGACCTATGTCACCGATAGCGTCACTGAAAGCGCAGGCGCTGGTTACGATGTTGTTTACAGTTCCATCACCTATGCGCTGACTGACCATGTCGAAGAATTGCGCTTGACCGGCAGTGATAATCTCGGCGGCAGCGGGAATGATCTGAGCAATCTGATCGTCGGCAACAGCGGGGATAACCGCCTGGACGGCGGCGCCGGCAACGATCAGTTGATCGGAGGGCTGGGTAACGATACCTACGCCGTGGACAGCCTGTATGACAACATCTATGAAGCGAGTGATGCCGGGTTTGACCGGGTCGAGGCGAGTATCGATTACATCTTGGGTTCCAACCTTGAGGCGTTGCGTTTGATCGGCGCGGCGGACTTGCAGGCGGTCGGCAACGCCTTTGATAATGAGCTGCTCGGCAACAGCGGCGACAACCTGCTGCAAGGGTTGGCCGGCAACGACACCCTGGAGGGGGGCGCCGGCAATGATATCCTGGAAGGTGGGGCGGGGAATGACAGCTATCGCTACTCCCGCGGCGGCGGGCTGGATCTGATCCGGGATGTTCAGGGGGTGAACCTGGTCCGTTTCGGCCAGAATATCGACAAAGATCAGGTTGTTGTGCGCCTGACCGAACGGGATGGCCTGCCGATCGCGCAGATTCGTCTGCTCGATGTTCATGGTTCCGAGTCGAACGAAGGCTTCGATGTGGAGATGCCGGGCGGTGTGTATCCTCTCAAGCTGGAGTTTGCGGACGGCAGCAGCGCAACCACCGATGAACTGTTAGCAGCGACCGCAGTCTTTGAGGGGAGCAAGAAACAGGATCTGATCGTCTTGGGGGCTGCGGATGACAGCGTTTACGCCGGGGCCGGCAACGACAGGGTCAGCGCCGGACGCGGCAATGATCTGCTCTACGGTGAAGCGGGTGATGACGAACTGCATGGCGGTGCCGGCCATGATCGGCTCTTCGGCGGGGCCGGGGAAGATATCCTTTACGGGGAGTGCGGCAACGATCAGCTCACTGGCGGTGCGGGCAATGACTGGCTCGGAGGAGCCCAGGGTGACGACAGCTATCTCTTCGACAGCGGTGATGGCGTGGACACCATCAACAACTTTGATCTAACCGGTTTCGACCGCATTCTGTTTGGTGCGGCAGTCGACCCGACGCAGATCGCGCTGTTCCGCAATGATAATCATCTGGAAATCGGTTATGGCAGCAACGATCAGATCACGGTCAGGGATTACTTTGTCGGCCGCGACAATCAGGTCGATGAGCTGCAATTGGCCAGCGGGCAGACCCTGACCGCCGCTGATATCGATGCAGTCATTCAGCAGATGTCGGCTTATGCCGTTGAGGAGGGGATCAGTTTAAACTCCCTCAGCGCGGTGCGCGAGGATGAGAACCTCATGACCCTGGTTGCAGGGGCATGGCACGCCGCGTAACTCACTTACTTTAATGAAATAAACGCCGTCAGTCGGGTCCCCGGCCGGCAGCGTTTTATGCCAGACCAAGGGTCTTTGTTTCTATGAAGGTCTCCTCCCAACAGCGCCATATCTTGATTGCCTGGGAACTCGGCGGTGGCTTGGGCCATATCACCCGGATTGCCTCGATCGCCAAAGGATTCATCGCCAGAGGGGACCGCGTCTCCTTGTGCCTGCAGGATCTTTCCCGGGCCTATGAGTTTGTTGCCCACCTTCCGGTTGGGCTTTATCAGGCCCCGGTCTGGTTGCCGCGCCTGCGGACAGAGCGCGAGCCGGTCTGTTTCTCCGACATTTTGTTGCATAAAGGCTACGGAAACGCGAGGGGACTTTTGACCCTGACCCTGGCCTGGCAGACCTTGTTTAAAACCCTTCAGCCCGATTTGCTGTTGCTGGATTACGCCCCCACGGCATTTTTAGCTGCGCGCGATGGGACAATTCCCAAAGTCATCATCAGTTCAGGGTTCGGGGAGAGCACCGCGGGGTTGCCGGATCGCTGCCTGCGGCCCTGGAACGAAGACGGCCAGAAGCAGACCCAGTCGAGTGAAAAGCTGGTTGTCGGTATTGTCAATCAGGTTTTGAAAAAGTGCAGGGTCTCACCCATTCGGCAGGTATCCGATCTCTTTCAGGCAGACCATATTTTTCTGTTCATGGTCCCTGAAATCGATATGCAGAAGAATTGGCGATCTGCGACCTATCTGCGCCCGCCTCAGGAGACGGGGAGTATGGAGCCTGCGATCTGGCCGACAGAAGCGGGGAAGAGGGTTTTTGCCTATCTCAAGCCGTCCGCCAGGCTGTGTCTGGCCACAATCGCGAGCATCGCGGCGTTGGATTGTGTCGGCCTGATTGTTTGCGCAGGCTTGCCAGAGAAGGCACGGGAAGAGTTTCAGCGGCCAGGGCTGAAGATCTGTGTCGAACCCTGCGATTTGAGCGAGGCACTGGAGGTCGCAGATGTTGTCGTCTGCCACGCGGGGAAGAACACCCTCTCTGACGCCTTGTTCGCCGGGAAACCTGTGCTGCTGCTCCCTGAGCAGCTTGAGCAGTTTCATAATGCGCTTCAGGTTGAAAAACTGGGGGCTGGTCTCTATGTCAGGGAGGGCGCCAGTCAACAGCAGATTCAAGATGACCTGTCCACACTGCTGGAGGACTCGCGTTTTTCCGCAGTCGGTGAATCGCTGGCGAAGAAAAATGCCGCCTTGAAGCGAATCGAGCCAGTGACCGCAGTTGTGGATCACTGCGAACGCTTGATAGCAAGCACTCTGAGGGCGTAAGTGGTGATTGCTCGGTTCCGGCCAAAGGCCTTCTCGGCCCTTTCGTTTTTACTGATTTTCTGTTGTGTCTCTTCCGCTTTTGCGGAGCAACTCGATTTCGAGTCGCTTTTGTCTGCTGCACAGAAAAACTGCTACGAGATTAAAATCGCCGGGGAAGATGTTCAGGCCAGCCAGGCCTACATAGGTGAGGCCATGGCGGACTATTATCCGCAGTTGTCAGTGCGTCTCGGCAACGAATATGTCCATGCCTTCGAGGTGAATGCCGGTGTCGCTACGGTCGGCGATGCCGTGATTGCCAATAATAGCTCCGGCTATAAGCATTCCCTGATCGCCGGCCTCAGTTACAATCTGTTCGATTTTGGCGTGCGAAAACTGACCGTTGAGAACGCGAAAAAACAAGTGCAGATTGCCAGTTTAACGGAAAAACAGACGTTTATTGACCTCCGCAAAAAACTTTTGACCGCTTACGCAAACGGCTTGAAATTGCAAAAACAGATTCAGGTCCAGGGGGTGATCCTCGATCGGCAAGACAAGATCTTCCACCTGAGCAAACAGCTGAAACAGGCAGGCACTCTCGGCCGTGAGCAGCTCGGGACCGCCGCAATAAATCTGGCGGAAACGCTGAGTCAGCTGGGGGTTCTGAAGGTTCGTTTTCAGGATGCGTTAGACAGTTTTTCCTCCTATACCCGGCAAACCTATCGCGGCGAACAGATTCACCTGGCGGAGCTGGCTCCCGTTGACGGCATTCTTACCCGTATCGATCTGGATGTTGCGCCTGAGGTTCTGGTTGCCCGGCAGCAGACTGAAAAGAAAGAGGCCGAACTGTCGATGCTGAAACGTTCGATGTTGCCTAAACTGACCCTGTATGGATCCTACCGAATGTTCGGCAGCAATACGGACAGTTTTGCCCATTCCCTGACAGATCTTAAGTCCAGAGAGGCCTCGGTCACGGTTTACCTGGAGTGGCCCCTCTTCAGCGGTTTTGAAAGCCAGGCGAAGAGGCTGCGGTTGCAACATGAAATAGCCGGCCTTCGCTATCAACAACAGCTGAAAAAGGCTGAACTCGAACAGGAACTCTCGCAGGACGTTAACCGTTATGAGACCTACGCGGCAGGTGAGGCGAAGAGGCTGCGGCAACTGGAGCAGATTGCGCAGGCGCAGGATGACGCCGTGCAGTTGGCGGCGCAGCAGATTTCGGATCAGGTCAGCTTCCAGCGCAAAATAATCGAACTGACCCGGCAGCGTCTTAACGTTGAATTGTGGCAGGTCGATTATGCTACTTCTGCGTTAACTCTCGACTTCCTGCATAAGGCCCTGCAATGAATTCTGCTCTGCTCGCGTTTGATCTGGTCGCACGGATCAACCGGATCGATGTTGATATCCGGTCCGTCGCCCGTGAATTCAGTTTGCAAGCATTAGTGACCCCGGATGAATTGTTGCGGATCGCCCAGCGCTTTGATTTTAAGGCGAAACTGAAAAACCTGACGGTCGCCAAGCTGGCTGACGCTTACCCCTTGCCTGCCATTGCCGTTGGTGCTGATGGTCAGTATGCGGTCTTGCTCAAGAAGAACAAGGACACCGGAAAATGTTTACTGTTCGATCCGGCGACGAAGAAGACCGTCGAAAGAACAACCGCAGAGGTCGAAACGGCCTACGCCCAATTCATCATTTTGCGGCACAAGAAGATCAATTCTCAGGTGGTGTTCGGTTTCAAGTGGTTTTTGCAGGAGATCATCACGTTTAAACGGATCATCGGCGAGGTGCTGCTCGGTTCCTTCGTGGTGCAGCTCTTCGGCCTGGTGACGCCGCTCTTCACCCAGGTCATCCTCGACAAGGTCATTGTCCACCGCAGCCTGACCACGCTCGACGTCCTGGCTGTCGCCTTTCTGGCGATTGCCAGTTTCGAACTGCTGCTGAATATCGCGCGGAACTATATTTTTATCCATACTGCGCACAAATTGGACGTCAAGCTCGGCGCAAAACTCTTCAGGCACCTGCTGGCACTCCCCTTTCGCTACTTTGAATCGCGCAAGGTCGGCAATATCGCTGCCCGGGTCAGGGAGCTGGACACCATCCGCGAGTTTATTACCAACAAGGCGGTCAGCGTAATTATCGACCTGTTCTTCTCCTGCGTTTTTGTCGCGGTGATGCTCTTGTACAGCGTCAAGCTGACTCTGGTGGTCCTTGGGTTTGTCTCGGTGATCGCGCTGCTCTACCTGATCATTACTCCGGAATTACGGCGTCGCCTGGAGCGTAAGTTTCAGATGGCCGCTTCCTCCAACTCCTATCTGGTCGAGTCGGTGACAGGCGTCCAAACGGTCAAGTCGCTGGCGGTGGAAGGGACCATGCAGAACCGCTGGGAAGATCATCTGGGACGTTATGTTAGTTCAAGTTTCAATCTGGCGAACATGTCGAATATCTCCGGGGCAATTTCCGGGACCTTGCGCCGTCTGATGACCATCACGGTCCTCTATCTTGGGGTCAAGGCGGTGCTGCAGGGAGATCTGACCATCGGTCAGTTGATCGCCTTTCAGATGTTCTCCGCGCAGTTTGCCGGTCCGGTGTTGCGGCTGGTCAACCTGTGGAACGAATTCCAGCAGGCCCTGCTCTCCGTTGACCGGCTGGGGGACATTCTCAACCATCCGACGGAACTGACCACCGAAAAGGCGATTACCCTGCCAGAGCTCAAAGGGGAGGTGAAGCTCGATCAGGTCTCATTCAAATACGCGCCAGATGGGCCGCTGGTTCTGGACGGGCTGTCCGTTTCGATCAGGGCGGGAACGAGTGTCGGGATTGTCGGGCGCAGCGGGAGTGGCAAAAGTACCCTGGCGAAACTGCTGCAGCGGCTTTACCTCCCAAGCGAAGGGTCGATCTATATTGATGAGATCGACGCCCGGCACCTGAACCCGTACTGGTTGCGCTTCAATATCGGGGTGGTGTTGCAGGAGAACTACCTGTTTAGCGGCACTATTCGCGACAATATCGCCCTGTCGAAGCCGGATGCCCCGATGGAGCTGATTCTGCAGGCGGCCCGGATTGCCGGTGCCCATGAATTCGTCGCGCAATTGCCGGGCGGGTATG
Organism: Geopsychrobacter electrodiphilus DSM 16401; assembly: GCF_000384395.1. NCBI lineage: Bacteria > Pseudomonadati > Thermodesulfobacteriota > Desulfuromonadia > Desulfuromonadales > Geopsychrobacteraceae > Geopsychrobacter > Geopsychrobacter electrodiphilus. The sequence continues at coordinate 3,223,433 of NZ_ARWE01000001.1, read as the reverse complement.
ACACCGAAGTCAGCGAGCGTGGTTCGTCATTGTCGGGCGGTCAGCGGCAACGGATCGCTATTGCCAGGGCGTTGATTACCAATCCACGGCTGTTGATCTTTGATGAGGCGACCTCGGCCCTCGATTATGAGTCGGAGCGGATCATCCAGCAGAATATGCAGTCGATCAAGAAGGGGCGCACCACGATCATCATTGCCCATCGCCTGGCGACCATCAAGGACTGCGACCTGATTCTGGTGCTCGACAAGGGGCGCCTGGTTGAATCCGGCAGCCATGAGCAGTTGCTCGCTCAACGTGGCTATTACCATAACCTCTCAAGTCAGCAGGGTTGAGCATGTTTAAATTCAAGCCCGCAGATGATCGTCATGAATTCAAGCCACTTCTGGTTGAAATTGAGGAGCGGCCTCTCAATCCTCTGGGTCGTGCCGTTTTCTGGATTGTGATTGGCGCTATCTTCTTTACCTGCCTCTGGATGTTCTTCGGCGAGGTCGACATCGTTGTCTCCGCCCGAGGGAAGGTTATCCCCGCTGGCGAAGTAAAAACCTTGCAGCCGCTGAATGCCGGGGTGGTACGCAGTATCCTGATTCAGCCGGGGGATTATGTTACTAAGGGGCAGATTTTGATGGAGATCGATCCTTCGGATGTCGACCCTGAACTGGCCTCAATGCAGGCCGATCTGAAACAGGCGCAACTCGAGATCGTGCGGATTAACGCACTTCTTGAAAACCGCGCGTTTGCGATTGACGACACGCAATATGATGCCGAGGTCCTGCGCGTGCAGCAGCAACTCTATCTAGCGGAACAAGCGCGATTAAGAAAACAGATCCAGGTCAAGCGGGAAGGCCTGGTGCAGCTTGATGAACGACTGGCAGCAGAGGGCAAAAAGGCCGAGCAGACTGGTTATCTGTTCGACAGGTCATCAGAAAAGCTTGAGCGGCTGCGGCAGGTTAAAAATATTATCAGCCGGGATGAATTCGAGCGCAGCGAAGCTGAAATGACCCAGTACCAGAGCGATCTCAAAGCCGCGTCATATCGGGTCGCTGAGCTGGAGGCCCTGAAGATGCAGACTCATCAGGAGATCGCCGCTATTGAAGCAGAAGACCGTCACCGGCTGCTCACAGATCTGGCCGAGAAGAAGCAGCGCTACCTCTATCTGCACTCCCGGATTGAAAAGGCCCTGTTTGTGAGTACCCGCCAGCAGCTCTCCGCGCCGGTTGATGGCTATGTCTCGCAGCTGCTGTTCCATACCATCGGCGGCGTGGTGGCTCCGGGCGAGAAGCTTGCATACATCGTCCCGAGTCATTCGCCTCTGCTGATCAAGGCCCTGCTGCCGAATCAGGACGCCGGTTTTGTCGCCGAAAATATGCTGGCTTCGATCAAGGTTGATACCTTCAGTTTCCAGAAGTACGGCATCATTGAGGGCAAGGTCATTCAGGTTTCAAAGGACAGCCTTGAAGACCAGAGGCTGGGGTTGGTCTATGAACTCTATATCGCCCCGGACAAAAATACCCTGATGATTGATGGGGTCGAGACGCCTATTACGGTGGGCATGAGCGTGACCTCGGAGGTGAAGGTGGGGAAGCGGCGCATCATCGAGTTTTTTCTCTACCCCTTGATTAAATATCTGGATGAGGGGGTCAGTCTGATCTGAGGCTGATGTGTAAGGCCGCCGGGTAACCGTTTTCAATCAATGTACAATGACCGACCGCCGAAATTGTTGGAGTTTTGAGCTATCTTCGCAAAGTTTTTTTGTGAGCCCCTCTATTTGCCCTGCCGCTTATTCTTTACTATGATAGTCAACCTGTTTGAGGGCATAATAGCCGCCGCTTTTGGTTGGCTTGTGTCTGTTGATGGTTATGAAACTGTTTTTCTCAATTTCCGTGGTGATCGAGGTCGATTTTGAATTCAGGTTGGGACGTTATTTTTTTGATGGTCAAAGGATTTGACGAGGTGCCGCGGTTTGTTTAAGCCTTCAGTGCGTAACTTTATTTCTTTTAGAAACCCCTTTTCTCGAAGAATCCGACATCTTAACCGAAAGTTCTTACGTCATTTCCAGGTCAGTGAAAACACCTTTATGGTGGGGCTGGCGGTGGTTATTGGCGTGCTGGCGGGCCTGGGTAACTACGCCTTTCGCAAAACCATTGAGCTGATTCATTTTCTCATCGTGACGCAGGGGGAGCAGCTGCTGCACATCGACCCGGATCACTGGTCGACGGCGCGGCTGTTGACCTTTGTCTTCCCGGCGCTCGGTGGGCTGTTGCTGGTCCCGCTCTGGTTCTACTTCAGTAAGGATCTAAAAGGCGGGTTCGCCGGATTTCTGGTCAAGGTCAACCTGAAAGGCGCCAAGTTGCCCTTCAGACCCCTGTTTACTCGAGGTCTGGCGGCGGCAATTACCCTGGGGGCCGGGGGGAGTGCCGGGCAGGAAGGTCCGATCGCCGTGATCGGCGGGACCATCGGCAGCCAGTTCGGGATGCTGTTCAAAATGGGCGGGGATCGGCTCAAGGTGCTGGTCGCCTGCGGCGCCGCCGCCGGGGTCGCCGCGACCTTTAATGCGCCGATCGCCGGGGTCTTTTTTGCCGCCGAAATCGTGCTGCTCTCCTCCTTTGAGCTCGCCAGTTTTACCTCCATCGTAATCGCCAGTGGAATGGCAACCGTCGTCTCGCGGGCGCTGCTCGGCAACGCCACCGAACTGGGCGCACCAGCCTACCTGATGCAAAGCCCCTGGGAGCTGCTGCTCTATCTGGTTCTCGGCTCGATCATCGGCTTATTGGCCAGCGGGTTTATCGAACTGCATTTTCGCATCAAGGACGGCATCGAATCCCTGCGTCTGCATCGCTTGGCCAAGCCGATTATGGGGGGCCTGGCCGTCGGTATGATCGGGGTCGGACTCCCGCAGGTCTATGGCAACGGCTATGAATTCATCAGTACGGTTCTCGCCGGGCATCAACCCTTGCTGCTGCTGGCGCTGATTCTGGTCAAGGCGGTGGCGACCTCGATCACCATCAACTCCGGGATGCCGGGCGGGATGTTTGCCCCCTGTCTCTATCTGGGTGCGGTCACCGGCGGCGCTTTCGGTCTGATCTGTGCGCAACTCTTTCCGGCCTTGCATCTGGCTCCCGGCGCCTATGCGCTGGTCGGCATGGGCGCTTTTCTGTCGGCCGCCACTCATTCACCGATGACCGCCATCTTTCTGCTGTTTGAGATCACCGATTCTTATGAGGTTATTATTCCGATCATGATCGCTTGTGTGATCGGCACCTCCATCGCCCGCCACTTCAAGACGGAGAATCTTGAAACCGCTGAGCTGGTGCGTGAGGGGATCGATCTCGAGGCCGGCAAGGAACGCAACATCATGAAGGCCTTGCGCGTCGACGCAGTGATGGCCAAAAATGTTGAAGCGATATCTGAGAGTATGACTCTCGGCGAGTTTGCTCACTTCATCGCCAGCACTCATCACACCAATTTTCCCCTCGTCAATTCGGAAGGGGAACTGACCGGGATCATTTCGGTGCAGGATTTCATGGGGGTGGTGTTCGAACCGGAACTGATGGATCTGGTTGTGGTCAAGGAACTGGCGACCCTCGATGTCATCACGGCGCATGCCGATGAGGATCTCGATACGGCCATGCGCAAGATCGGCTACCGCAATATCGAACAGCTACCGGTGGTGGATCGTGAAACCCACTCCCATTTGATCGGGATCATTTCGCGACATGATATGGTCTCGGCCTACAATCGTGCCCTGATGGCGCGGACCCTGGGGGAAGAGGATGAGTGATCTGCTCAGCGGGTTGAACCCTCAACAGCGCGAGGCGGTCACCCACATCAATGGGCCCATGCTGATTCTGGCAGGCGCCGGTTCGGGCAAGACGCGCACCCTGATTCACCGGGTCGCCTGGTTGATCCGCGAGCAGGGGATCGCGCCCTGGCAGATTCTGGCGGTGACCTTTACCAATAAGGCCGCCGGCGAGATGCGTGAACGTCTGGCACGTATTCTGCCTGAGACCGAGCCGCCCTGGGTGGCGACTTTTCATGCCAGTTGTGTGCGTATTTTACGTCAGGAGATTACGGCTCTCGGTTATGGCCGCGACTTTATCATCTATGATGACCAGGACCAGCAGCGCCTGCTCAAGCTGGTGCTGACCGAACTGGGGATCGGTGAAAAAAGTCTGCGGCCTTCCGCGGCGGCCCACGCCATCGATCAGGCCAAAAATCGCGGGCAGCGACCGGCGGATCTGGCCGACGATGAAGATCAGGGTCTGGTCGAGATCTATCGCCGCTACCAGCAGCGGCTCAAGCAGGCCAACGCCGTCGATTTCGGTGATCTGATTTTGCTAACGGTCCAGTTGTTTGACGAGCATCCAGAGATCCTGCAGCGCTGGCAAGCGCGGTTTCGACACATCCTTGTTGATGAATTTCAGGATACCAACGGCATTCAATATCGTCTGATCCATATGCTTGCCCGTCCTCATGGCAACTTGTGCGTCGTCGGTGATGATGACCAGTCGATCTACGCCTGGCGCGGGGCCGAGATCACTAATATTCTCAACTTCGAACGTGATTATGTCGGTACCAAGACCATCCGCCTGGAACAGAACTATCGCTCCACCAGCAGAATTCTTGCTGCTGCCGGTGGCGTCGTCGAACAGAACCGCGAGCGTAAAGGCAAGACCCTCTGGACTGATAACCCCGAAGGCGCTCTGGTGCGCATTGAAGCCTGCGGTGACGATCTCGAAGAGGCGCGGTTTGTCGCAAACGAGATCGAGCGGCTGCAAAGCAGCGGGCGAAGCTTGCGCGAAATTGCGGTCTTTTATCGCACCAACGCCCAGTCCCGCCCCCTCGAGGAGGCACTCACCTTCGCCCGCATCCCCTATGTCATGTTCGGTGGGGTCAAGTTTTTCACCCGCATGGAGATCAAGGACGCACTTTGTTATCTGCGGCTGCTGCTCAACCCGGCCGATTCGGTCGCCGCGCAACGCATCATCAATGTCCCGGCGCGTGGCATCGGCAAGACGACGGTCGACAAGGTTATAGCGCTGCAGGGGGATGAGCGGAGTTTTTTCGCCGCCTGTCGGTTAGCGCTGGCTGAGGGCACTCTTGGTGCGGCCGCCAGTCGCAAGCTCAAGGTGTTTGTCGATTTAGTCGATGACTTCAGCAAGCGGCTTGAACGTCTGCCTTACCCGCAGCTCACCGCAGAGCTGCTCGAAGAGAGTGGTTATCTGCCGGTCCTGCGTGAAGAGGCGCAGGGCGCCCTGACCGAGGGTCAGCGCCAGGAAGCGCAGGGACGCCTCGAAAATCTCGAGCAACTGCTCGCCGGGATGGAGGAGCACCGGGGCCGCTCCGGAAGCCTGCAGGATTATCTCGAAGAGATCGCGCTGGTGACCGATCTTGATCGCAACGACAGCAGCCTCGAGCGCGCGACCCTCATGACCCTGCATGCCGCCAAAGGGCTCGAGTTTCCAGTGGTATTTGTCACCGGCATGGAGGACGGCCTCTTCCCTCACAGCCGAGCAGGAGGTGAGGATATCGAGGAAGAGCGGCGGCTCTGTTATGTAGGGATGACGCGCGCCATGGAGCAGCTTTATCTGACCCATGCACGTCGCCGCCGCATTTACGGCAGCTATCAGTACAACCCGCCGAGCCGTTTTCTGGCCGAGATTCCGGTCGCAGTCCTGGCCGGAACGCTGAAACCGGAGGTCAGCAGTCAACATAATCTCGCCGGGCTCTTTAGCGGAGTACAAACCGGGTCGCTTGAAGCGACCGGGCCCGAGGAGGCCGGCGAATCCTTTGACGAGGTTAAGGTCGTCCCCGAGGCCGAGGAGGGGTTGCGCCTGGGACTGCGCGTGCGGCACATCAAGTTCGGGGTCGGAACCGTGCGCCGCATTGAAGGTGTTGGTGAAAATCAGAAGGTGATCGTTTATTTCAACTCAGTGGGAGCGAAGAAGCTGCTCCTGCGGTTTGCCGGGCTCGAGCCGGCGTGACGCAGCGGTGACGAAAGAACTGATGACTACTCAGCCTCCGACATTCCATCTGCTCGTGGTCGATGATAATCCGACCAACCTTGAATTGATGGCACGTATCGTTGAAAACCATCTGCCCGAGGTGCGCTGCTTCAAGGCTGCGAACGGCGAAGAGGCTTTTTCACTGCTCGCAGTGGAGCGGATTGACGGGGCCTTTGTCGATGTCCAGATGCCCGGGATCAGCGGGTTCGAGATGTGTCGCCGGCTTAAATCCGACCACCAAACCGCTCATATCCCGGTCGTGCTTCTGACCGCTCATATCGCCACACCCCAAAGTCGGGCCGAGGGACTCGATGCTGGTGCGCAGGATTTCATTTCGCAACCGGTCAGCAATATCGAAATGCTGGCGAGGATCCGCGTGATGCTGCGCCTGCAGCGTGAACATGTCTGTTTGTCCAGTCAGAACCAGCAATTGCGACAGACCCTCAAAAGCAACGTCGCGGCGCTTCGCTGGCTGACCGGTCTGGTCGATGTCGGAAGCAGCGCGACTCTTGAGCCTGAGCTGCTCGAGAACCTGGCCACGAGGCTTGATGGCGCGCAAGAACCGACTCCCGATCAGTTTGCCAGCTGGCTGCTGCCGGAGCTGCCGCATGGCTGGCAATCGGCGCTGCTGAAATTGGCGCTGCTCGAATCCATCCCCCTTGAACTGGCGCGGCGTCTGACCCCCCTTGGCGAGGTCGAGGAAATTCTCGATTATCTCTGGCGGCATAACTACCATGTCGAAACCGTCGCCGGGGGCTACCGCTTCGATGAACAGCTGCAGGGCTATCTGCGGGCGCAGGCGAAAGTCCTGTTGAATGAAAATGAACACCTCGAGGTTCATCATACGGCGGCTGGCTGGTACCAGGAAAAAGCCGATTTATGGGGCGCACTCCGGCATCTGCTTCTGGGTCAGCTGTATCAGGAGGTTGAACTTCTCCTGAGTCAGACCGGGCTGTTGTTGCCCTTGACCGCTCCGCAGAACGTTGCTGAACTGCTGGAGCTGGTGCCGGAAGCATTGGCCGCCAGGCTGGGCTGGTTTTCGCTGTTTGTGGGGAGCTGTAAATTTGGCAATGCGCCCGGGGAGATTGATAACTGGTTCGAACTGGCGCGTGCCCGTTTTGTTGCGGCCGGTGATCGGCGGGGAGAATTACTGGCCTTGTCCCAGCAAGTCCGTCAGTATCTGTTTCTTGATGGCCGTTTTGCCTACGGGAAGGAAATTTTGCCGCGGCTGGAAGAGTTGCTGGCGGAACAGCAGGATCTTGATCCGGTCAATCAGTCGATGGTCCTCTATGCCTTGTCCCTCGGGAAATGTTTTTTTTCCGGAGATTTGGCCAAGGGTGAGATCTACGCGCGTTCCTGTCTGCAGGTGGCCCAGCGCAGCGGCCAGCCAGATCTTGAGCTGGATGGCCGGATTGCATGTGGCTATCTGGCACTGTTGCAGGGGAGCTGCGTTGTGGCCTTCTCGGAAGTGGAGAATGCCTGGCAATTATGCGCAGACGGTGCCAATGGTTCGGTGTTCTTCTACCTTATGGCGGCCAATCTGCTGTTGCACACCGGTGACGTAGGCGGCTATCGAGAACAGCGCCGCCAACTGACGGAACGTTTCAGTCGCAAGTCGCTGCAACAAGGGATCCTGGGGGCTGTGCTGTATCTTTTGGATGTCGAAGCCATGCTGTTTGAAGGGGATGCGATTGCGGCCGCCGAAATGATCCGCATCGGTTGGGTCGAAGGGGTGGCCACCCAGAATCCTCACTTGCACAGCTGGTTTTTGCAGTTTCGGGCTTTGTTGCATGCCAGGGCAGGGCGCAAAGAAGAGGCGCGCCTGGATCTGAAGACCTCACGCAGGTTGCGCGAAGAGGCCGGCGGCGGGGTGCATATCCTGACCAATCTGCTGGTTTGTGCCGAAACCCTGCTGGAGCTCGATGAACTCCCCGAGGCTCAAGAGTTGTTGCAGAGAGCCCTCGAGCTCTCACGTCGGAGTGGCGATCTGCTGGTTCGACCCGGCATCCACGTCGTCTTTGCCCGGTTCTATCAGCGTCAGGCCGACACGGCCAGGGCGCTTGAGCAGCTACGTGAGTTTTTGGCGCTGTTGGGGTCCCGGCATCAGAACTGCGGGTTCTTTTTAACCCCGGAACTGTTTGATATTCTGCCCCTGGCAGTCGAGAATGATGTCCTCCCCGAGATAGCACAGCGTCTCTCGGCGGAATATCTCGGACGAGATATCCATGATGACGGGTCGCAGGTCCCGCATCTCCGCATCTTTCTGCTTGGTCCCTTTCTCATGCGGGTCGCCAGCCGTCAATGGCTTGAAGGCAGCAGTCTCGGTGCCACCGGGCGTCATCTCCTCGGGCTGCTGATTTTTGCGCCGGGGCACCAGATGTCCATCGACACACTCAGTGGTAAAATCTGGCCGGAAAGTTCACCCAGCAGGGCCCGACAGAACTTTGACAGTACCATGTTGCGGATGCGCAAATTTCTTGATGACACCTGGGGCAGCGGGTCTGCACGCTGCTATCTGGTGGTCGAGAGAGGAATATTGTTTTTGCGTCATCTGGATGTAGACGCTTTGAAATACAAGGAGCACGTTGAACAGGCGCGAAACCTCTCGCGGCGCGGCAACGCCTGGCAGGCCTGTCATAAACTCATGGCTGCTGAGCGCCTCTGGCGGGGTAGTCTGATGGAGGGTTTCGATGTGCCCGAAGAATGTCTGGACAAACAGCAAGCCTTTGAAGAGCTGCGCTTTGAGCAGATCGAACTTATGTCCGGTCTGAGTGATCCTCTCTGCCGGGGGATTGATCTCGAAGCTCTTCTGCTGAGTGGTTTACGTATTGACCCGATCCGGGAATCTTTGATCAAGCGTTTGATGGCTCTCTATCGTCAAAATCAGGACCATGTTAAGCAGAAGCGGTTGCTGGATCAGTATCGCAAGTCGTTGAAGGAGGAAGATTTCTCCCCTGAAGAGATCGCGGAGATTATCCGCACTCTGGAGGATGAACGGCCTTAAATCAGGCATGAGCACATTTTTTTAACAAGAGAAGAGGACGGGATTGATGAGTGATTGTAACAGTTGTAGCGACAGTTCCTGCGCCAGCCACAATCAGGGGCCCAAGGAGAACAGCGCGCAGTTTCAACAACGTCAGGCGCTGGAGAGTCGGATCTGCAGTATCAAAAAACGTATTCTGGTGATGTCGGGCAAGGGCGGGGTCGGCAAGAGCACCACCGCCGTGAACCTGGCGATTGCACTTTCGCAGCAGGGGCATCGGGTCGGTCTGCTCGATATCGATCTTCACGGTCCGAGCCTGCCAAAAATGCTCGGCCTCGAAGGCGTGCATCCCCAGGGGAGTGAAGATGGGATTATTCCGCTTGAGTTTGCCGGCATTAAGCTGATGTCGATCGGATTTCTGCTGGAGAAGACCAGTGACGCCATGATTATCCGCGGCCCGATGAAAAATGGCGCGATTCAGCAACTGATCTCTGACGTCGTCTGGGGCGACCTCGACTATCTGGTGATCGACTGTCCTCCGGGGACCGGAGATGAGCCGCTGAGTGCGGTGCAGATGCTCGGCAAGAGTGCCGCCGCCGTCATTGTGACCACACCGCAGGATGTGGCGCTGGTGGATGTCGAGAAATCGATCAGCTTCTGTCAGCAGATGAAGCTGCCGATTATCGGCATGATTGAGAACATGAGCGGTTTTATCTGTCCCCACTGTGATAAGCGTTCTGATATCTTCAAGAGTGGCGGCGGCAGCAAGCTGGCCGAGAAATACGCGATCCCCTTTTTGGCGTTGGTCCCTCTTGATCCGCGGATCGTGGTCGCCGGGGACAGCGGCAAACCGCATATCCTGTCGCACCCGGAATCGGAAAGCAGTATCGCCATCGAGGGTGCCGCCGAGCAGCTTCATCAATGGTGGCTGCAGGCCTAAGTCGCCGAACTCCCTTGGTTATTTTGGGGTTGTCATGCTACTCTTCAGGGTTTGATGCCGCCAGATGCTGGCATCAAACCCTGTCATCAGGAGTTATTATGAAAATTACGCGTCAAGAGGTTGAGCATGTCGCGCGATTGTCGCGTCTGGCACTGGCTCCGGCGGAGATCGACACCATTACCGGGCAGCTGGACCAACTGCTCGGGTACGTCGAAAAGCTCAACGAGCTGGATACGACCGGGATCGTGCCGACCGCGCATGCGGTGCCGATGGAGAACGCCTTTCGTGCCGATGAGGTCAAGGCCTCGATCGGTCTTGAGCGTGCCCTGCAGAACGCCCCGCAGAGTGAAGAGAGTTGTTTTGTGGTGCCGAAGGTCATCGAATAGAGTCGCTGGCGACCAGGCTCTGAAAGAGCTGTCCAGCAGATTGAATATCGGGAGTTTTCATGTCTTTTTCGCAAATGAATATACGTCAGTTGCAGCAGGCGCTGCGTGACGGCCAGACCAGCGCGGTTGAGCTGACGCGTGCCTGCCTTGATCGGATTGCGGCACGCAATGAGCAGATTAACGCCTTTGTGACGGTGTGTGCCGCTGAGGCTCTGACCGCCGCCGCCGAGGCCGACCTCAAACTGGCCGCCGGTGAGGGTGGTCCGCTGACCGGGATTCCAATCGCGGTCAAGGATATCTTTAATACCGAAGGTGTCCGCACCAGTTGCGGATCACGCATTCTGGAAAACTATGTGGCGCCGTATGACGCCACCGCCTTTGCCAGATTGAAGGCGCAGGGCGCGATTCTGCTCGGCAAGCTCAATATGGATGAGTTCGCCATGGGCAGCTCCAACGAAAACAGCGCCAGCGGGCCGGTCTGTAACCCCTGGAATGTTGAACGGGTGCCCGGTGGCTCCTCGGGCGGCAGCGCGGCGGCTCTGGCCGACGGCCAGGCGTTTGCGACCCTCGGGACCGACACCGGGGGGTCGATCCGTCAGCCTGCCTCTTTTTGTGGTGTGGTCGGGATCAAGCCGACCTACGGGCGGGTGTCGCGTTATGGAGTGATCGCCTACGCCTCGAGCCTCGATCAGGTCGGCCCGCTCGCCAGCTGCGTCGAGGATGCGGCGTTGATGCTGGGCACCATTGCCGGCTACGATGCGGCGGATTCGACCAGCGTTGACTGCCCGGTGCCTGATTATCTGGCCAGCCTCAATCAGGGGGTTAAAGGGCTGAAGATTGGTCTGCCGCGTGAATATTTTATCGAGGGGCTCGATCCGGCAGTCAAGCAGGCGGTCGAAGCCGCGATTGAGGTTTATCGCAGTCTGGGGGCCGAGATCATCGAGGTGAGTCTGCCGCACACTGATTATGCGGTCGCCTGCTACTATCTGATCGCCACAGCCGAGGCTTCGAGCAACCTGGCGCGTTACGACGGGGTGCGCTTCGGCAAGCGGGAGCAGGGTGAGGCTGGCTTGACCGGTATGTATGAGGCGACTCGCGCCTTAGGGTTTGGTGATGAGGTTAAGCGCCGCATCATGCTCGGCACCTACGCGCTCTCCTCCGGTTATTACGATGCCTATTATCTCAAGGCGCAGAAGGTCAGAACCCTGATCCGCGAGGATTTCCTCAAGGCCTTCGACCAGGTCGATCTGCTTTTGACCCCGGTGTCACCGACTGCCGCGTTCAAGATCGGCGAGAAGACCGACGATCCGTTGCAGATGTATCTGTCGGATATTTTCACCATCCCGGTCAATCTGGCCGGCACCTGTGCCTTAAGTCTGCCATGCGGGATGGATGGCGCCTTGCCGGTCGGTCTGCAGTTGATCGGCAAGCCCTTTGACGAGGCGACGCTGCTGCAGGCGGCGCAGGCCTTTGAGTCAGCGACCGATTGGCATAAACAGCGCGCACCGCGCGTTTAAAGAGTTTAAGCAGGGAGTTCTTCATGCACGCACGTTATGAGGTGGTTATCGGACTCGAGGTTCATGTCCAGTTGACGACCAAAACCAAGATCTTCTGCGGCTGTTCCACCGAGTTCGGCCAGCAGCCCAATTCCCAAACCTGTCCGGTCTGTCTCGGTCTGCCCGGCGCCCTGCCGGTGTTGAACCAGCAGGTGGTCGAGTACGCCATACGTGCCGGTCTCGCGACCAACTGCCAGATCGCGCCGCGTTCGATCTTCGCGCGTAAAAATTATTTCTATCCCGATCTGCCGAAAGGCTATCAGATCTCGCAGTTCGAACTGCCGATCTGTGAGCACGGCTGGCTCGATATCGACCAGGAGTCGGGTGACAAGAAACGCATCGGCATCACCCGCATTCATATGGAAGAGGATGCGGGTAAACTGCTGCATGGCGGCAACAGCGGCAGCCGGGTCGACCTGAATCGCGCCTGTACCCCGCTGCTCGAGGTGGTCTCCGAGCCGGATATGCGCAGCGCCGATGAAGCGATCGAGTATCTCAAGCAGCTGCATCAGATCGTGGTCTATCTGGGAATCTGCGACGGCAACCTCGAAGAGGGCTCCTTCCGCTGTGACGCCAATGTCTCGCTGCGTCCCAAGGGGCAGGTCGAACTCGGGACCCGCGCCGAACTGAAGAACATCAACTCCTTCCGCTTTATCAAGCAGGCGATCGAGTACGAGGTCGAGCGTCAGGCCGACCTCCTCGACGATGGCGGCAAAGTGGTACAGGAGACTCGCCTGTTCGATGCCGACAGTGGGGTCTCGCGTTCGATGCGCGGCAAGGAAGAGGCGCACGACTATCGCTACTTCCCCGATCCCGATCTGGTCCCGCTGGTCGTTGACAGCGCCTGGGTTGAGCGGGTGCGGGGCGAGCTGCCTGAGCTGCCCGAGGTCAAACGTCAGCGTTACCTTGAACAGTTCGAGTTGCCGTTGTATGACGCCGGAGTGCTGGTCGCTGAACGGGGGGTGGCCGAATATTTTGAGGCGCTGGTTGCGTTGCACAATCAGCCCAAGATCTGCTCCAACTGGGTGATGGGCGAGGTCATGCGCGCCCTCAAGGAGAAGGGGGCGACGGTGGCCGAATGCCCCGTTTCTCCCGAGCTGCTGGCCGGACTGCTGGGACGGATTCACGACAACACCATCTCGAACAAGATCGCCAAGCAGGTCTTTGAGGCGATGTGGACCTCGGGCGACAGCGCCGACAGCATCATTGAAAAGCAGGGGCTCAAACAGGTCACCGATACAGGTGCGATCGAAGCCTTGATCGACGAGGTGCTGGCCGCCAACCCCGATTCGGTCGTCGAATATCGTGCTGGGAAAGACAAGCTGATCGGTTTCTTCGTCGGTCAGGTGATGCAGAAGAGTCGCGGCAAGGCAAACCCCGGCGTGGTCAATCAGCTGCTGCAACAGAAACTTGCCGAATAACTAAAGCTTCATTATCCGTATCGTCTGAGGGTTACAGCCATCACCTGCGTTCAATATTGTCACTTAACTTTTCGCTGGCAACGGATGTAACCCTCAGGCACTTAACTGTAGAGCTAAACTGATAACCCGATAAAAAGAGAGTAAATGATGGCTTGCCCAATAGACACCAAGAGTATCCGCCCGATCATCTATTCCGCCGGTAAATGCCGCATGCTTGATCAACGCAAGCTGCCGATTGAAGAGCTCTGGCTTGAGTATGATCAGTACCAGGAGGTCGCTGAAGCGATCCGCAGCATGGTGGTACGTGGCGCCCCGGCGATCGGTGTGGCGGCGGCGATCGGGGCCTGGTTCGGCGCGCGCGATATCGAAGCCAAAACGAGCGCCGAGTTTATGCAGCAGTTTGAGGCGATCTGTGCGCATCTGGCGGCGACCCGCCCGACGGCGATTAATCTCTGCTGGGCCCTGGAGCGGATGAAAAGTTTCGCCCAGGCCAATCTCGATCGCAGCATTCAGGAGTTGAAGATCGGTCTTGAGTATGAGGCCTTCGCCATCGCTGAAGAGGATGATCGTCTCAATCGCAAGCTGGGGAAGAATGGGGCGCGCCTGATCCCGGACGGTGCCCGGGTGTTGACCCACTGTAACGCCGGTGCCCTGGCGACCGGCGGCTATGGGACCGCACTCGGAGTGTTGCGCGCTGCAGTGGAAGCGGGGAAGACAATTTCAGTCATCGCCGATGAGACCCGACCCTTCTTGCAGGGCGCGCGCCTGACCGCCTGGGAGTTGCAGCGGGATAATATTCCGGTGACTCTGATCTGCGACAATATGGCCGGTTACCTGATGAGCAAGGGTGAGATCGACTGTGTCATCGTCGGTGCCGATCGGATTGCGGCCAACGGCGATGTCGCCAACAAGATCGGCACCTACACCGTGGCGGTGTTGGCAAAGGAGCACAAGATTCCCTTCTATGTCGCCGCACCCTTGTCGACCCTCGATCTGTCTCTGAGTGATGGTTCACTGATCCCGATCGAAGAGCGTGATGCGCGGGAAGTGACCCATGTCGGCGGTATCCGTATCGCTCCCGAAGGGGTCCCGGTACGTAACCCCTCCTTTGATGTGACCCCGGCGCGGCTGGTCAGCGCCATTATCACCGAGGCCGGGGTGGTTGAAGGGGACTATCGGCAGGGGTTGGCAAATCTGTTTACTCGCTGAATTCCAGACGCTGACAACTAACAATCAGGAAATCCTGTGGCACAAGAGCAATTCGACAGATTGAGCTCCTTATTTGATGGCTCATCCTCGGCAGAACTGGCGATTCAGCTGGAGCCGCTCGGCTTTGATGAGCCGCAGCGGAGCGTGATCAATCTCGAACTGCTCTTCGAGGTCTGGCCGCAGCCGGAACTCCTCTGCCGGATCGTCGAGGATTCACTGGCGGTTGCAGACCCGGATCTGACCCTCAATTATCTGGAACGCCTCCTGGCGGTTGTCGATCATGTCCAGCTGCTGCAGGTCCTCAGCGACAGGGAGCGGCGTCTTCAGTTGTTGATCATGTTGGGGGGCTCGCCTTTTCTGGGCACGCTGATGTGTCGCGGCAAGCGCTTTTTTGCCCAACTCTTTATCCAGGCCGAGATTGATCAAGCCTGCACTGAAGCGCAGATGATCGCCGATCTCAGGCGTCTGATCCCGATCGAAACGCCTGCCGAAGAGGCCGATCAACGGTTGCGTTATTACAAGGCGCATCAGTTCCTGCGTATCGGTGGACGTGATCTCTGTGGCCTGGCGACGCTTGAAGAGGTTACCGCCGAACTCTCCGGGTTAGCCGCCGCCGCGCTCCAGATTGCCTACGAATACTGTTCGTACCAATTGCAGCAGGAGTATGGGGAGCCCCTGGATGAGGATGGTGAAATGACAGAGTTCACGATCCTCGGTATGGGGAAGCTGGGTGGTTATGAGCTCAATTTTTCTTCAGATATTGATCTGATCTACTGCTACTCGACCATGTGCGGCCAGACCAGCGGCGGCAGTCGTGGGGAACAGGTCGAGCTGCGGCGGTATTATTTGAAGTTATCGGAGATGATCACCCGCGCCCTCAATCAACCTACGGCCGACGGCTTCGTCTTTCGGGTCGACACCCGGCTGCGGCCCGATGGCAACAGCGGCGACCTGGCGATCTCGCTTAATGCGGCCGAAACCTACTATGAGTCCTGGGGCCAGAGCTGGGAGCGTGCGGCGATGATCAAGGCGCGCCCGGTGGCTGGCAGTATCGAACTGGGTGAAGAGTTGCTGGCACGGCTGGAGCCCTTTGTCTACCGGCGCTATCTTGATTTCGGCATGATCGAGGATATCATGCTGATGAAGCAGAAGATCGACGCCAGTTTAAACCGCACCAGTGAAGGGGAGCTCAACCTCAAGCTCGGGCGCGGCGGCATTCGTGAGATCGAATTCTTCATTCAAGCGCAGCAGCTGGTGAATGGTGGTAAAAATCGCCTGTTGCGTGAGCGGAATTCGCTCAAGGCGTTAACGCTGCTGGGGGAGCAGGGGCTGGTGAGTCCTGCGGAGGTGGCAAGGTTGCAGCGGGCCTATCGTTTTTTACGCACCGTTGAGCACCGGATTCAGATCGTGCAGGAACGTCAGACCCATTCGTTGCCGATCCGCGAAGCTGAGCTCCTGGCACTCGCACGCCGCAGCGGGTTTACCGAGTACAAGGGATTTGAAGCCGCACTTAAGGCGGAGCGTGATGAGGTCTGTCGCATCTATCGCGACCTCTTCCATGCGGTTGAGACGCCTGATGTGTTGAGGCCCGAGGTCAGTTTTATCTTTGACCATGAGTCCGACCCTGATCAGGTTAAGGATCTTCTGGAAGAACGGGGCTTTTCCAATCCGGATGTCGCCTATCAAAGTTTGCGCACCCTGCATGGCGATCAGCCCGAGCGCCGACTGACGGAACGGGGACGGCGTTATCTGGAACAGCTGGCCCCCCTGCTGCTGTCGGCTTTACTCGATTCGCCTAATCCGGATCAGGCGTTAAGTAATCTCGAAGCTTTTTTGGATCGGTTACATAGTCGGGCCTCATTCTTTGCCTTGCTGGCTGAAAATCCTGAGATTGTTAAGCTTCTGGTTTCGCTTTTCGGTTCAAGTCAGATGTTGTCGCGCATTTTCATTCAGCGTCCTGAACTGCTGGATACCATGGTTTCGCGTGCCGGTGCGGTGAGCGTTAAACCCCAGGCGCAAATGGTCGAAGAGTTGACCTTGCAGATCAATGCTACGGACAGCTACGAAGATCAGCTCGAAATTCTACGGCGCTTTCGGAATGAAGAATTTTTACGCATCGCCCTGAACGATCTGCATGGCGAGCTTGGACAGAGCGAGGGGACGCATCAACTTTCTCTCTTGGCGGAGGTCTGCCTCGAGCGGGCCATCCTGATGGCGCGTAAAGAATTGATTCCCCGCTTTGGTCTGCCTTTTCTTGAGGCCGAACCACAGCGTGAAGTCGCCTTTGGCGTTGTCGCCATGGGGAAACTGGGGGGGTATGAGCTCAATTACCACTCAGACCTTGATATCATCTTTCTGCATGAAGGGGCCGGCACGACCCGTCCGGTCGCTGGTACTGATCCGGAACGGTTCCGCCAGTTGAACAGCCAGGAATATTTCGGTCGGCTGGCACAACGGATTATCAGCATTCTGACCCTGGTGACACGCGAGGGGATCGTCTACAAGATCGATACCCAGCTGCGCCCTTCGGGAAATCAGGGCTCGTTGGTGACCGGCCTTGATGCCTTTGAGCGTTATCATCGCGAAACGGCACAACCCTGGGAGCGGCAATCGATGACCCGCGCGCGCATGATCTGCGGGCCGGATGAATTTCTGAACCGGGCGCAGGCGTTGATTGAAGAGTTGACCTTCGAGCGTGAATTGCCCGAAGATCTTGCGCCGGAGATCTGTCGCCTGCGACAACGGATGGAGCTGGAGATTGCCAGGGAAGATAGCGAGCGGATTAATATCAAGACCGGCCGTGGCGGCATGGTCGATGTAGAATTTATTACCCAGTATCTGCAATTGAAACATGGACGAACACATCGGCAGTTACACTCACAGAATACCCTGGTACTGCTGAAGGCGCTGGTCAAACTGAAACTGCTGGATAAAAAAGATGGCAAGGCCCTGCTTAAGGGGTACAAGGGGCTCAGGCGGCTGGAAAATAAGTTACGTCTGTTCTATGATCAGTCGATGAATGAGTTAAGTGCCAGCGGTGCAGGGCTCAATCGGATTGCACGCAGTCTTGGCTATGAAAAGGGGCTCAGTCTGCCGGAGGAACAGTTGCTAGGGGACTATCACCGGCTTACCGAGAATATTCGCACAATTTTTGAACGGACTCTTTGCCCGGTGACGGCAGATAATTGATATAGAAAGCAGGTGTTAATGAAAAAAAGCGTGATGGTCATAGATGACGATCGGGGGATCCGCTCATTTCTGCAAAAGTCCCTGTTTGTTAAAGGCTACGAAGTTGCCCTTGCCGAGCGGGGTGCGCCCGGTCTTCAGCAGCTGCTGGCTGGAAAATTTGATCTGGTCTTTCTCGATTTAAACATGCCCGAGATTTCGGGGCAGACGATCTGCTCCGCGCTGCGCAAGCATGAGCAGACCAGGACAATTCCGGTGGTGATGATGACCGCCATGTTCCAGACTGAACAGCAGATGGCTGACGCCATGCGTGAGTACGGGGCGAGTGCTTTTTTACTCAAACCTTTCAGTGTGGCTGATCTGTTCGAAGTAGTCGAGTCCCTGATCGGCAAGAGCGATGATGTCGGGGAGGCACCCGCGGCCCCGGTCGAGGCGCAGCCGGAACCGACCGAGGCTGAGGACGTTACGGATGAAACCCCTCCGGTCGTGGATTCCGGTGTCATCTCAGGAAAACTCGCACAGCAGCAGTTTCCGCGGTTGCTGCATCAACTGTATCAGCAGAAGTTAACCGGACTGCTGCATCTGCAGAATAAGGCCGCCAAGAAGGTCATCTATATTAAGAACGGTTACCCGGTCTTTGCCCGCTCCAATATTCTGGGAGAATGTCTGGGTCGCATGCTGGTCAAAGACGATGTTATCACCCAGGTCGATTGCGACCAGTCGGTCGAGCGGAGCAAGTCTTCGGGGCGGTTACAGGGGACCGAGTTGATCGAGATGGGTCTGCTCACGCCTGAGGATTTACACGCTGCGCTCAAAAAACAGGTCACAGAAAAACTACTGAATGTTTTTGCCTGGACTGAAGGCCAGTTCCGTTTTTTACCACAGGCGGATTTCCGCAAGAATATAACCAGCATTGAACTCTCTCCGGCTGGCCTGATTCTCGAGGGGGTGAGTAAATACTGGAACCGGGACCAGATCGAAAATTATTTACGGCCTCATCTGATCGACTACGTGAAACAGGCTGAAAATCCACTCTATCTGTATCAGGAGATGGGTCTTTCCCGCCGTGGCGAAGAAGTTTTTGCCGAGTGTCTGGGAGATCTGAGCCTGGAGAAAATTCTTGAACGGCACCCGTTGTCGCGGCGTGAGGTGCAGCAGGTGATGGTTGCGTTGGTCATTTCGGGCATGGTGACACTGCGGACGACGGCCAGCAGACTGGACGATGAGGCGCGTGCCCAGCGGAAGGCCGAGAGACCTGTCGATGGTGAACTGCGTAAGGAGATACTCGAAGATTACAAGCGGATCATGTCCTCCGATTACTTTACCGCTCTCGGTGTTGAACATCAGTGTGACAGCGGCATGGTGCGACGCGCCTATTATAAACTGGCGAAGCTCTACCATCCTGACCGCTTTCTCGGGCGGGGATTGTCAAATGACATGGAGAACAAGGTCAATGAGATCTTCGGCCATGTGACTCAGGCGTACAGTGTGCTGAGTAATCCAACGCTGCGCAGCAGCTATCGGGACGAGCTTGAACACGGGCCAAAAGGCAGGATCGATGTCAACCAGGTGATAGAAGCCGAGACGGCCTTTCAGCAGGGGCGGGGTCTGTTGAAGGTCCGTCAGTTCAAGGCGGCTGCGGCTAAATTGAAGATTTCAATCGAATTGAGCCCTGAAGAACCAGAGTATCTGACCAGTTACGCCTGGGCTCTGTTTAAGTCCGCCCCAGAAAATGACGGAATTCAGAACAAGACGCTCGAAATTCTGCTCTCCTCGCGGGAACTGAATCCGGGACTTGAAGAGACTCATCTCTTTCTCGGCTATGTGTATCAGGCCTTGGGGAAAGAGCGACAGTCTGAAAAGTCATTTGAAATGGCGGTTCAGGCCAATCCAAAATCGACAGAAGCCCTGCGTGAACTCAGGCTGATTAATTTGCGGCGCGGGCAACAAGAGCCCTCGAAGGGGTTGTTCAAAAAATTTCTCAACAAGGAGTAGTAAGTGGTGAATTATAAATATTTCCTGGGGCTGGGGATGTTCCTGCTGTTAAGTGGCTGCGTTCCCTGCATTCCCTGTCTTTAAAGGACAGGTCGAGCAGTCGTGACGGTCTGTGACATGCTGGTTGAATTGAGCTGGCGCAGGGCTTCGGCAAACAGGTTGCTGCCGAGTACAGGTCTCACGCGCGCGAGATAATTGTCGATAATCCGGCTGCGAAGACTGTCACGAACCTCTTTCGATTGGGGGGTGCATACCACCGCTACTTCAATCTTGTCCCCCCGCCCGATCTCCTTTCCGACAATTGAATAGACCACCTCGGCGTGAAGATTGTATGTTTCATCTTCGCGTTCAATGAGGATCTGCATCTCTTCCCGCCGGTCCAGATCGATTGGTGATATAAAACGGATCCCGCAATCTGCAACGGTGACTGCATGCGTCAGGAACTGTTGATCGCGGACCGTGACCCGAATCGGCCAGTCGATATTTATGCGGAGGTGTTTTCTTGGTTCACGGTGAAAATAACTTTCCAGGGCCAGATACAAATTCTCGATCGTCAGTGGGATCTGGAGGCGCTGCCGGTTGCGAGAAGGAGACGTATGGAAGGTCAGCACCTGCTGAAACCCTGAGGGTTGCGGCAGGCCTTCACTGATCACGAGCAATGACTGCTCTTCAGGGTTTTCGGTTTGATGGTATCCCCATTCCCGCATTAGGGCCTTGAGTAATTCGCTGAGGGGATGATCCTCGATACACAGAAAAAGGCTTTTCGTCAGCGGGGGACGGGAGTGGTTCTCCAGCATGGTTAATTTCAGAGCTCCGGGTATGTTGGGTCGCGAGTGAACACGAATCTGTTTGATCATATCAGATTCTTCGAGTTCTGCGCTTATTCGATTGACGGTACTCTCTTTCTGCTCAGCTGGCTGCGTCTGGGCTATCACTCTCAAGCTGGTTTGATCTTCATTTCCGGGCTACAGATCGTATTCTGCATGATGATCACGCAGGCCAATGGCGCGGCGGATATCCTCAAGAATCATGTATAGACAGGGGATCAGCACAAGGGTGATCCCTGTCGCGAAGAGGATGCCGAAGCCAAGGCTGATCGCCATCGGTATCAGAAACTGCGCCTGGACACTGGTTTCAAAAATTATCGGCATCAGCCCGCCGAAGGTGGTCAGAGAGGTCAGCAGGATTGGGCGGAAGCGCCGGGTCCCCGCCTCTATCAGGCTGGGATGCAGTTCCTGACCATGACGCCGGTTCTGGTTGGCGCGGTCGATCAGGAGCAACGAGTCGTTGACCACCACCCCCGACAGCGCCACCAGTCCGAACATGCTCAAAAGACTCAAGGAGAACCCCATTATAATATGCCCCAGCACCGCGCCCACCAGACCAAAGGGGATGGCAGCCATGATCAGGAGCGGTTGGCTGTAGCTGCGGAAGGGGATCGCCAGTAGGGCAAAAATCATCACCAGCGCCAGCTGAAAACCGCTGAACATGCTGTTCATCGAATCAGCGCGCTCTTTTTCTTCCCCCTCCATGTCGAAGCTTAAGCCCGGATAGTCGGCCTGCATCTGGGGAAGAGTTTTGGCTTTCAATTCGCTTAAAATATCCTGCGCGTTGTTCAGGCGACTGTTTACGCTGGCGGTGACGTTGATGACGCGTTTGCGGTCGCTGCGATTGATTTCGGAAAAACCAAAGCCCTGGGTGATTGTGGCTGCGACGCTCAAGGGGACTTCCTCTCCCGACGAGGTATGGATCCGCAGGTTCTCGAGATCAGAGAGCGCCCGGCGATTTTCTTCGGGGTAGCGCACCATGACTTTAAGCTCGTTGCGACCGCGCTGCAGTCGCAACGCCTCGGCCCCATAGAAGGCTGACCGAATCTGCCGTCCGAGATCTGTTTCGGTGATCCCCAGGGTGCGTGCTGCAGGTTTGAGCTGCAACTTGATCTCACGTTTGCCTCGAGCATAGGTATCTTCAATATCCCCAACCCCGGGATACGCGGCCAGAGTCTCTCGCAGGCGGTTCGATGCCTTCTCCAGAACGTCAAAACGTTCGTGGGCCAGGCGTATGTCGATGTTAGCCCCCATACGCACCATGTTCGAGGCAAAGGACAACGATTCGACCCCTGGCATTTCGCCCATTTTTTCACGCCAGCGGGCCGAAATTTCGCTGGCGGGGATGCCCCGTAGTTCACTTTTGGTCAGAAACAGGGCGACATTGGCGAGGTGGGTGCCGCTGCTGGTCAAACCTCCAGCCGGTCCGCCGCCAGCGATGGTGCCGCCGACTACTGAGTAGATATTGCGCAGGATGCTGTCACCCGCCGGGCGCTTGCTGTCGTATTCAGCTACGGTCTGCTGTGCGGTTTCGACGAGTCGCTGCTCGACTTTGGCGGTTTCGGCAATCGGCATGCCGCGGGTCATTTGCACCGAGGCGATAATTTGATCCCCGTCGACTTCCGGCATGAAAATGAATTTGACGACCCCGCCTTTGACGACGCCAATGGTCAGCAGCAGCATGGCAAGGCCGATAGCGAGTGCCGCGTAGCGATAATTGATGGCCAGTTCAAGGGTGCGCCGATAGGGTCCGCCGACAAAACGGTCGAGGGCGTTGCCGAAGCTGCGCCGAATGCGATCGATGGTGCCCAGCAGCCCGCGGCTCTCGGCGCGCCTTTTCCCCATGGACAAATGTGAGGGGAGCACAAAGAGTGATTCAACCAGCGACACCAGCAGCAGGGTAATTACAATGATCGGGATGACCTTGATGAATTTACCCATCATGCCTGCGACATAGACCAGAGGCAAAAAGGCGGCGACCGTGGTTAACACGGAAAAAACCACCGGCAGCGCCACTTCGAGAACTCCGTCAATAGCGGCGGTCACAAAGTCTTTGCCCGATTGTCGGTGTTCGTAGATATTTTCACCGACGACGATGGCATCGTCGACCAGAATCCCCAGGGCGAGAATAAAGGCGAAGAGTGAAATCATGTTGATCGACACGCCGAGAAACGGCATGAGAAACAAGGTGCCGAAAAAGGAGATCGGGATCCCCAGCATGACCCATAGAGCCAGACGGATTTCGAGGAACAGGCCCAGAATAATGAACACCAGGGTCAACCCATATAAGGCATTTTTTTGTAACAGCGACATGCGACTCTGAAAAACTTCAGAGGTGTCATTCCAGGTGGCCAGTTTGACGCTGGCGGGGAGCTGCCGTTGTTTCTGCTGAATATAATTTTTCACCAGTTGTGAAATTTCGGTCGGCTTTTGTTCGCCGACCCGGTAGACCTTGACCATAGCCGCGGGCTGACCGTCAAATCGGGCATACTCCTCGGTGTCGGCAAAGCCATCAACGACATGGGCGATATCTCCCAACCTCACCTGGGTGCCGTCGGGTTTGCTGAGGATCACGATGTCGGCATATTCAGGGCCGAAATAACGGCGCTCCTTGGTGCGCAGCAGAATTTCTCCGCCTTTGGTCTTGACCGACCCGCCGGGCAGATCGAGGGAAGCGCTGCGGATGCGTGCCGCCACCTGCTCCAGGGTCAGATGATACTGGCGCAGGTGATCTTCAGGGATTTCGACTGAAATCTCAAATGGCCGCACGCCGCCCAGATCAACCTGGGTGATGCCGGGAAGTTCGAGTAGTTCGTCGCGCAGGTTTTCGGCCTGTTGGCGCAGGGCACGTTCGCCGATGGTACCCGAAACGACCACTGAAATGACCTCGCGCCGAGTGAGCAGTTTGCTGATGACCGGTTTTTCGGCGTTTTCGGGGAATGTGGTGATGCGGTCGACTTCGCTTTTGATGTCCTGCAGTACCTGATCCGGGTTTTGATCGGCGTAGAGTTCTGCAACCACGCTTCCGGAGCCTTCCGTTGCAGTCGACTTGAGCTGCTTGATGCCGTCGACTCCGGTCAAGCCCTCTTCGATCTTGAGCAAAATTCCTTCTTCAACTTCTTCCGGCCCGGCACCTGGGTAGGCGACACTCACCAGAATGCGGTCGAGAGATACCTCGGGGAAGACTTCCTGTTTGATATGCGGCGCCTTAATGATTCCGCCAAGAATCAGTATCAGCATTAACAGGTTGGCCGCCACATGGTTTCTGGCCATCCAGCGCACGGCCCCTTTCATTGTGATTTCTCCCCGTTTGCCAGGCGCAGTTTCATTCCCGTGGCCGCACCCGAAATACTGGTTAAAATCAGGCGTTCATTGCCAGTGAGCCCTCGATCGATAAGGAGGGTTTCCTGTTGCCGCCGATAAACATGGACAGGGCGGATTTCAAGCTGGTTTTTTGCGTCGGCCAGCCAGACCAGGTCGCCTTCGCGCAGAGCGTTGCGCGGGATACTGGCCAGTTGCCCCAATTCTGTGCCAGCGATGGCCACCTCGACAAACAGCCCATTCTCCAGCGGCAGCTTCTCCTTGGCGTGTTGATGCTTTATTCGATAAGGATCGTCGACCCCGATGGCGATCTTGGCCATGCGGGTGGTTTGATCAACTTCCCCGAAGGAGCGGAGAATGTTCCCCTGCCATTGGTGGCGTTGGCCATCTATTGTGAGCGAAATGGTACAGGAGGAGCCTTGTTGTTTGCTCCCGGCGGCCGGAATGGTGAGCCACTGGAGATCGGAAACCGGTAGCGGCACGATAATCTCGGCCCGATTCGAACTGGCCAGCACCGCCAGCGGGTTCCCGCTGCGTATGTATTCACCCCGATCGACTGTTTTGCTGCGGAGACGCCCGTTGAATGGTGCACGAATCTGGGTGCGCTGCAGATTGAGCTGTGCCTGCTGAATCCCCGCTTCGGCTGCTGCGAAGGCGGCCTTGGCGCTCAGCAGTTGCGGTTGACGCAGGACCAGGGCGCCTGGCTCCCCCTTGTCGGCAAGATCCAGCCTCGCCCATTCACGTCTGGCAATACCGGCCTGTTCCTCTTCGGTCAAAAGTGCTGCTTTGGCTTGCGCCAGCTCGGCTTCAGCCCGTTGCAGCGCCAGTTGATAATCTCGCGAATCGATTTCGAGGATCTTGTCCCCCTTGCCGAAGAACCCTCCTTCGACAAAGCGTTGTGAGACCCAGGTCAGCCGCCCGTTGATCTCGGCTGAGAGGGTGATTTCATATTGAGCCTTGACCGTGCCGGTGGCGATGACTCTGGCCTGTTGGGGTCCCAGCACGACCGGCATGGTTTTAACCAGCAAGCCGCGATCGGTCTGGACCAGTTTTTCCGGGGCTCTGCGTGATTTAAGCAGGGCGCGAGTCGCGAGAAGGGCCAAAATCAGGATCAGGATTGGCAGAATCCACTTGAGGTGATTACGTTTTGGGGTGTTTTCGCTCATTGGCCCGTCCCTTGGTCGGCAAGCTGTTTATGGTCGGATTTTAACTGTTCGGCCATCCAGTTCCCGCCGATGGCACGGGCCAGGGAGATCCGTTGGGATAAGATCTGGCGTTTTGCCGCCAGCAGCTGGCTCTGGCTGTTGTACTTGAAAATTTGTGCGGCGAGGACAGGCAGATAGTCGGTCAACCCGTTCAGATAACGATCCAGGGCCAGCCTCTGTGCCGCATCGGTCGCCGCAACCTGTTCGTTCAGACGTTCTATGCGCCCGGCGCTGGTCCGGTTGCCGCTCAAGGCATCTTCGACGTCCTGGAAGCTCCGCAGAACGGTCGCCTGATAGGCTGCGACTGTTTCAGAAAAAACCGCTCTGGTGCGTTCGACCTCGGCTTTTCTTCGGCCGGCATCGATGAGTGGCTGAGAGAATTTTACCAACAGACTCCAGAAATCTCCGCTGATCAGGCTTCCGGTGAGGTTGGTCTGTGACAGCCCATAGTTGCCGACCAGGTTGAAGCTGGGGAAGCGCTCTGCAATCGCAGCGGCGATTTCGGCATCACGTGCCGCAACCCGTAAAAAAGCGGCCTTGATGTCGGGACGATTCTTCAGCAGGTCTGCCGGTATCCCGGCCGGGAGCTGCGGGGGGGCAACCGGGAGATGAGCCTGCTGCAAAAAGGCATGGCTCTCAGGGTATTCACTCAGCAGGACGGCGAGGGCATTCTCCGTCACTTTCAGTCCCTGCTCATAACTGAGTCGCCCGGCCCTGGCGGTGGCCAGATTCTGGCGGGCCTGGTACAGATCGATGGCCGCAGTCAAACCCAGACGATAGCGGTCCCCGACCCGTCGCAGGTTATCTCTGAGGCTGGAGATGGTTGCATCGGTCAGGGCTAGCTGGGCGCGTTGTTCTATCGCCAGGTAGTAGAGGTCGGCCAGTTGCGCAGAAAGGCTCATGTAGAGGCTCTGCAGGTCGTATTGCGAGGCCTGGTAGTTGAGCTCTGCTGCCTGACTCCGCGAGGCGAGCTTGTTGAACAGATCGAGTTCAAAACCGGCTGAGACAGAGAGTTGGTAACTCTCTCCCTGCATATCTCCAGTGATTCCCGGCTGGCTGCTACGGCCAGCTTGTCCTTCAAGGGCCAGGTTCGGATAGCGAAGGGCGCGCGCTTGTTGCATGAACGCCTCTGCCTGGCGGAGGCGGGCATGCCCCTGTGCCAGATTCAGGTTGGCGGCGAAGAGTTTTTCCTCCAGGCGGTTGAGGTTCGGGTCATTGAAGGCCAGCCACCAGCGTCCGGTCGTCACCGGTACGATCAGGGAGGATGAATCGAATTTATTCGGCATCTCCAGCGGGGACGCGCTCTGACGCGCGTGGGGGGCGCAGGCTCCCAGCAGGCAGAACAGCATAATTGCTGCTGATTGAAATTTCAGCATGGTGCCTCCAGGCCGGACGTGACAAAGCTGATCAGGTTTTGGGCCAGTCTGTCTTCATTTGGGTGATCACACCCGGTGTCGATTCCAAAAAGATGGGTTATTCCGGCAAAACAGAGACAATGTCCCATCGCTCCCATGGTGAAAAAGAGTCGGGTAAAGAGGAGCTCGGCGGGCAGTTGCGGCAGTGCGAGACATAGCGCCTGATGGAGTTTTTTGATCAGAGGGCGCGTTAGCTCGAGAAATCGGTCACGGACCGCCGGGTCGGCGGCAGTCAGTGACCGGCCAATCATCAGCACAAATTCGGTTGAACCGCTCTCGCTGTGACGGAGTGCCATGGTTGGTTCAATAAATGCGCGCAACAGATCCTCTGCTCCGGGACGTCTGTTGGCCGCTGCCGCATCTGCTATAACCTTGTCAATCCGTTGGTTGCGGATCTGGTTGAGCGGCAGCAGGCGGCGCTCAAGAACTGCTCGCAGCAGATCTTCTTTGTGACCAAAATGATAATTTGCCGCCGCCAGATTAGCGTTAGCCATCGTGGTGATTGTGCGCATTGAGGTGCCGGCGAAGCCGTGATTTGAAAAAAGGCTCTCCGCAGCGTCGAGGAGTCGTGTTTTGGTATCGAATGGGGTCATGTGTTTTCCTTGGAATATTAAACGCACATTTAAAACGATCGTTTGACTTCTGTCAAGTGGTTGAGTTTGGCTTATGGTTAGGCCTGTATGCTCAGCCAGCGTTCAGGCTGTTTAAAATCTGCCTCTTTATTGTGCACAGATATTCAAGGCATCGGATTGAATGGCACAATATCAGAGGGTTAGCGAATTGGCATGGTCACTGCTTAGTTGATTGACGTTCGCTAAAACGAAGTACCAATAGGTATACACTTTTGCGGAACAATGATGTTTCGCTTTATATCGACATTGAGCAAAGGCGCTCTATCCCTCAGTCCGAGGGGTAGAGCGCCTTTTTTTGGTTCGAAAATCTCTATGAAGGAGAAAAATCATGCGGAAAGTTGAGTGCATTATCAAGCCGTTCAAACTGGATGATGTTAAATCGGTCCTGACCGATCTGGGCATTAACGGGATGACGGTGAGTGAGGTTCGCGGATTCGGCCGGCAGAAGGGGCACACCGAGCTCTATCGTGGCGCCGAATACCAGATCGATTTTATCCCCAAGGTCAGGATTGAGCTGGTGATCCCGGCGGACCAGGTCGCTGAGGTTGTCGCCGCGGTGCAGAAAGAAGCCTGCACCGGCCGCATCGGAGACGGCAAGATTTTTGTCAGCATGATTGAGCAGGCAATTCGTATCCGTACCGGCGAGACCGGTGTCGATTCTTTGTGAAATTATCAACTAACAGGTACTAAGGAGAAAATCATGAATAAGCGTATTTTGTTGCTGACACTGGGGTTGCTGGCACTGCCGCTACTCGGCTTTGCTGGAGATGCACCGATAACGGCAGCAGAGGTTCAGACCAACCTTAACTTTGTCTGGACCCTGATTGCCGCCTTTTTGGTTTTTATCATGCAAGCCGGATTTGCCATGGTTGAGGCCGGTTTCACGCGGGCCAAGAACGCCTGCAACATCATGATGAAAAACATGATGGATTTTGCTGTCGGTTCCATTGCCTTCTGGGCCGTCGGTTTTGGCCTGATGTTCGGGAAGACCAATGGCCTGTTCGGTACAACCGACTTCTTCCTCAGCGGCGCGGTCGGTAATGATGCCCCGTGGAATTATGCCTTCTGGATGTTCCAGGTCGTTTTTGCCGCGACGGCGGCGACCATCATTTCGGGCGCGGTTGCAGAGCGGACCAAGTTCAGTGCTTATCTGGTCTATTCGGTTCTTGTCTCAGCGCTGATCTACCCGATTTTCGGTGGATGGGCCTGGGGATCGCTCTACCATGGAAGTGGTTGGTTGGAAGGGCTCGGTTTCATTGATTTCGCCGGTTCGACGGTCGTTCATTCGGTCGGCGGTTGGTTGGCTCTGGCGGGGGCGATTGTAGTCGGGCCGCGTCTGGGTAAATTTGGCAAAGATGGCAAGGTTCGTCCGCTCCCTGGGCACAATATCCCGATTGCGGCGCTGGGTGTCTTTCTTCTCTGGTTCGGTTGGTATGGCTTTAATCCAGGTTCCACCACCACCGGGGACAGTTCAATAGCTTTAATCGCGGTGACGACCACACTGGCCGGTGCTGCCGGTGCTTTCTCGGCCATGCTCGCGACCTGGTTTAAATATGGTAAAAGTGATATCGGGATGACTTGCAACGGCGCATTGGCCGGTCTGGTTGGTATTACCGCGGGTTGCGCCAATGTGACGCCGATATCGGCGGTTATTATTGGATTGATTGCCGGTGTTCTGGTGCTTTTTTCGGTTCTCTTCTTTGACAAGATTAAAATTGATGATCCAGTCGGTGCGATTTCGGTGCATGGCGTCTGCGGTGCCTGGGGGACTCTGGCTGCTGGCCTGTTTGATCACGGTGGTTTCTCGCTCAAGGTGGTTGGGGTGCAGTTGATTGGGATTGGTGCCTGTTTTGCCTGGGCCTTTATCGGGGGCTTGGTCGTTTTTAAATTGATCGATCTGGTGATCGGTATGCGTGTCAGCGCAGAAGAGGAATTAGCCGGACTCGATTTCTCAGAACATGGTGCCAGTGCCTACCCAGATTTTCATACGGTTCACCTCGGTTCGGTTTTTACTTCTTCAGGGAGTGGAAAAGCCGATACCAAATGATGTTGTTGGTGATCATACGAAGAACGGGTAACTAGCTTTACGAAACGCGATAGTTCAACGCCAAACGGTCGTCACTCAGTGGGTGACGGCCGTTTGGCGTTGGTGGATTCCCTGTGTTGAGCGGATTAAAAGCCTTCTTCCTGGTAGTTCTCAGGAATACGTACGACCATCACCGGGATGGTGGAACGATGCAGAACCTTGAGCGTGGTGGTCCCCAGCATGGCATCGGCAAGGACCGAATGACGGTGTGAGCCCATGACAATCAGGTCGATATTTCGCTTTTCAGCCTCTTCCAGGATAGCCTGTTTCGGCGGGAGTTTTGCGATCGTAACGCTGGCGACCCGTTCAAGCCCCTGAGGGTCGCTGGAGGTCTCCTTGGCGCAGAGGAGTTTAAGCCGATCAATAATCTTTTTCTCCGCATCGAGCAACGACTGTTCAAAAATTTCGGCCAGCTTTTCCTTGGCGACATAGAGGTCTGCCATGTTCTGGGCAGCGCTGGGCATCTGTTCATGCCCATGAATAATATGGATCTTGGCATCATATTTCTGAGCCAGACTTAAGGCATAGCGGAAAACGTAAGGTGTTCCACTCCCCAGGCCGGTAGTGTAGAGAATGTTTTTAATGTTTGGGATCATCGACTGCTCCTTTTTTATGGATGCGAACCTGTTCGTCAGGCATCGAGTTCGACGAATGTATCAACTGTTCCCAAGTATGCCGCAGATTCGGCGAAAGAAAAGGGGGGCGTCAGCCTTTTTCAGTCACGTCTTGTGGGATTTCCGAACCGAGCAGCAGTGCCAGCCAGCGTGTTTCGGGTTTCACTTCAAGCGCAATCTTGACGATCATCGTCAGGGGTACCGACAAGAGCATGCCGACCGGGCCGAGAACCCATCCCCAGAAGACCAAAGAGAGAAAGACCACCAGCGTTGAAATTCCGAGTTTTCGACCCATCAGTTTTGGTTCGAGGGCACTCCCCAGCACCAGATTGACCCCCAGATAGCCGGCGGCAACCATCAGACTGGAGCCAGGCCCGAGTTGAACCACGGCCAGCAATACCGCCGGAACTGCCGCTATGATCGAACCGATATTCGGCACATAATTGAGCAGAAAAGCGACCAGCCCCCAGAGGAGCGGGTAGTCGAGCCCGAGAAACATCAGCCAGAGACTGATGATTATCCCGGTGGCAAAGGAGATCAGGGTCTTGATCGCCAGATATTGTTGAACCCCGGTATTGAAGCGTTCAAAGGATTGCAGCGAGGTTTCGGCGTTATCGAGCCCGGCTCGCAGTTTTGCCGGCATGCCTGCAGCTTCGAGCAGAATGAATATCACCGTCAATAAAATCATGAAGGTGTTGGCTAACACGCCGCTGGTACGCGCCAGCATATTCCCGGCGATCTCCAGCGCCTTCCCCGGATCGAAGTAATCGGTAATCAGACTGGTCGAGATTTTAATCCCCAGTCCCTGAAGCCAGGTGACCAGGGCCAGCGCCTGAGAACGCAGGCTCTGCTGGTACTCGGGTAAGGACTGGGTGAAGTCGTTGACCGAGGAACCGACCAGAATGAGAACTGTCAGGCTGCACCCGACCACCGTCAGAATGACCAGGAAAACGGCCAGTCCTGACGGAACCCGGTGTCGCTGCAGCCAATGCATCGGTCCGGCACAGATGATGGCGATAAAAATGGCGAGCAGAAAGGGGACCAGCAGGCTTTGTGCCGCGCGCATTCCGGCAACGACGATGATAAAAGATGCCAGAGTCAGTAGCAGTCCGCGGTTGTGGGTACCAGTAGTCGTCATTGCACTCTCTAGAGTAAGAAGGCTGTTTATGGGGGGACCTGGTTCAAGCTGCGTAATCTACAACCTCGTCCCCAACGCAGCTCGGGAGCTGAGCGAGTCGACTGGTGATCGAGCTGACAGATCAGCCCTGCGTGCGCATAAAATTACGCATGAAATCGACCAATTTCTGCACTCCGGCTTCCGGCATCGGATTGTAGATTGAGGCCCGAATGCCCCCTACGCTGCGATGTCCGGCCAGAGCATAGAGACCATCAGCCTCCGCTTGTGCAACGAATCTGTCTTCAAGCGCTTCGGTCGGCAGACGGAAGGTGACATTCATCGTCGAGCGATGATCGGGGTGGGCGACGCCGGTATAAAAATCGGACTCATCCAGCAGGGCATAAAGGAGTGCCGATTTTCGCAGGTTGCGTTGCTCGATGGCGGCAATCCCCCCCTGCTTTTTTTGCCATTCCAGAACCAGACGGATGGCATAGATGGCAAAGGTATTGGTGGTGTTGGTCAGGGAGTTGTCCCTGGCGCATTGCTGGTAATTCATCAGTATGGGCACCTGCGGTCCTGCATGCTCAAGCAGATCATCGCGCACGATGACCATCGCCATCCCCGAAGGACCGAGGTTCTTCTGGAGTCCGGCGAAGACCAGGCCGAATTTCGAAAAGTCGATCTGCCGCGACAAGAGTTCACTGGTCATATCGGCAATCAGCGGGACGTCTCCGCCATCGGGAAAGTTGTTCCAGCGCGTGCCGTAGAGCGTATTGTTGCTGGTCAGGTGCAGGTAGGCTGCATCCTGTTCAATCAACTCGGACGAGAGAGCCGGGATGGAGGTGTAACCAGAGTCGGCACCACTGATGATGGTTTTGACTGCCGCGAAGGGGGCCGCATCTTTGGCCGCGATCTTGGCAAAGTTGCCGGTTTCACAATAGAGGGCCTTACGCGAAGTGACCCGTCCCGCCAGGTTCATCGGTACTGCAGCGAACTGCATGCGCGCGCCACCATGCATAAACAGAATGCGATAGTTGTCGGGCAGGCCGGTCAGTTCACGGAACAGTTTTTGGGTGCTGGTGATGATTTCATCGAATTGTTCACAGCGATGGCTGATTTCGATGACCGAAACCCCCATCCCCCGATAGTCGAGCCATTCTTCGCGAATCTGCTGCATCACTTCCAGCGGCAACATTGCCGGCCCGGCACCAAAGTTATAGACCTGTTGTGTCATGGCGTGTTGTATCCTTGGTCATCAAGTAAAGATTTATTTCACCACCGATAAGCGAGCTCGCCCCTTGGGTGGCTCATCTTTCGGATCCTCATCAGGGGGTGAACTGCTCAGTTCGGTCGCCTGGGGACGATCGAGTTGCGGCAGTGTCTCGGTGAAGAGCATCTGTTCAATGGCCCCGGCAATCGTCAGACATTGTTTCATGCAGACCTTGTGTACCGGGCAGGTTGAACAGTCAGCTTCACCGG
Organism: Geopsychrobacter electrodiphilus DSM 16401; assembly: GCF_000384395.1. Classification (NCBI taxonomy): domain Bacteria; kingdom Pseudomonadati; phylum Thermodesulfobacteriota; class Desulfuromonadia; order Desulfuromonadales; family Geopsychrobacteraceae; genus Geopsychrobacter; species Geopsychrobacter electrodiphilus. The sequence continues at coordinate 3,191,059 of NZ_ARWE01000001.1, read as the reverse complement.
AAGCGATCTTCAGACTATGAATGACCAGTTCGACACTTTCAAGTTGATTAAGCGGTATCAGGAACATGAGTCTTCTTTCTGTTGCTTCAATTTCCGCTCGCCATGCTGCGCTCGGCGGCCTCAACGAAACGTCTGAGTCTCTTCATCATCGCGCTGAAATCTTCAGGGCGGAGTGATTGCGGGCCATCACTGGCGGCTTCTTCGGGGCATGGATGGACCTCGACAATGATTCCATCAGCACCTGCGGCCGCAGCGGCATAACACATTGGCGCCACCAGGTGCGCATGTCCGGTGGCGTGCGATGGATCGATCAATACCGGCAGGTGCGTCAGGCTTTTCAATACCGGCACCGCGGAGATGTCCAGGGTGTTACGCGTAGCCGTTTCAAAGGTGCGGATGCCGCGTTCACAGAGGATAACCTTGCGGTTCCCTTCGGATAAAATATATTCGGCGCTCATCAAAAACTCCTGCACCGTAGTCGCCATACCACGCTTCAAAAGGATCGGTTTGTCGAGCTGACCGAGCATTTTCAAAAGCGCGAAGTTCTGGATGTTTCGTGCTCCGACCTGCATCACGTCGGCGTAGCGGGCAACCAGTTCCACATCACGAGGGTTGACGACTTCGGTGACGATGGGCAGACCCGTTAACTCGCGCGCTTCGGCCAGTAATTTAAGCCCTTCCTCCTCCATCCCCTGAAAGCTGTAGGGGCTGGTGCGTGGTTTGAACGCTCCGCCGCGCAACAGACGAGCGCCGCTTGCCTTGACCTGTTGGGCCGTCGAACAGATCTGCTCGCGTCCCTCAACGGAACAGGGACCGGCTATCGCCATGAACTCGTTGCCGCCGATGACGATCCCCGGTGCGATTTCAACCTCACTCGACAGGGCCTGAATTTCCCGGCTGGCCAACTTGTACGGTTTCATGATTGGCACGACGCGCTCAACCCCCGGCAGCAGCTCAAGTGTTTGAAGTTTGTCTTTCCCCTCTTCGTCGCCAACGGCGCCGACCACGTTGCGGGTCTCGCCATGAATGACGTGGGGCTGATAACCCAGTTCAAGAATCCGTTTTTCGACATCGGCCAAATGCTTTGCGTCGGCACCTTTTTTCATAACAATAATCATACTGGAGGGCTCCTTTTTATGGACAGAACTGGTCAATGGCCCTGTCCACAGCTGATGAAAAGGCAAAAGGCCGTCCGGTTCTGCCGGCGGCCTCTACTTTTCAACAGATTAAAAAAGAAAAGACCATGGGAGAACCTTTGTGCCGTTCTGCCATGGTCTGAATCCGCTAGCTCATGCCCGCTACAGATTCTTATTCCCGGCAGACGGCCCGCTAAAGCCGAAATACCAGTAAAAAGAAAATGCGCTGTTAAAGACATAAGTCATGTGATGGATCCTCGATAAAGTCTATGAACGTTGATACTATGCCTTGCCTCATGCAAAAATCAAGAGAAAATAACCGCTTCGCTACCGTCCGAGGGTCATCGATTCGCCATCACCGGTTGCAGGTGTCAGCAAATATTGCTTGACAGTCTCAGCCCCTTTGGATATAAACGGGGCTCATTTCGCCCAGGTAGCTCAGTCGGTAGAGCAGAGGACTGAAAATCCTCGTGTCGGCGGTTCGATTCCGTCCCTGGGCACCATGAAAAATCAAGGGGTTGCAGCTTTTGCTGTGACCTCTTTTTTATTATTGGGTAACACAATGGGTAGCTCATCGCAGTCATTCCCAAGTCTCCATCCTCTCCCACATCCTTAAATGCCATTTGTGCCCTTCTGAGGTAATTTCGCATCATCCAAAACCGTCTTCAAAACCTCCCGTAACTGATCCATATTATACGGTTTGCTGATTATCCCGGCTATATTGTCAAGCCCTATGCGTGAATTGACTTCGGTATCACCGTAACCGCTGGAGATGATGATAGGGAGTTCCGGGTTGAGTTTTTTCAGCTCATGGAACAACTGATAACCATCCATTACCGGCATACCCATGTCGGTTAATACGAGGGTGATCGCTGCGGCGTTTTTCAGGTAGATCTCCAATGCTTCTTTTCCATTCGCGGCTTCCAGAATAGAGAATCCAAACATTTCGAGCAATGATTTCGCAATAAGTCGGACCTGCTTTTCATCTTCTGCCAGCAGTATTGTGCCGCTTCCCTGCCATAGGGCTGAAGGGGTGGATATCGTTTGATCTTCATCTCCGACAGTTTCACTTGTCAGGGCGGGAAGATACACTTTGAAGGTTGTCCCCTGACCAGGCTGACTGAAGAGCTGCACAGCTCCAGCATGTGATTTGACGATGCCGAGTACCGCTGACATTCCCAAACCTCTGCCGGTGAATTTGGTTGTGTAGAACGGCTCGAAGATTCTCCATTTGGTTACTTCATCCATGCCGCAGCCGTTGTCTGTGACGTCCAGGCAGACGTATTCGCCAGGGGGGATAGCTTTGCTGTGGTAATCCACGCAGGTTTTACCAGATCCAACCTTAATCCTGGTGAGCGACACCCTGACCTCGCCCTGTTCTGTGCCGATAGCCTCTGACGCATTGATAATCAGGTTCATGACGACCTGCCTGAGTTGGCTGGCATCACCTTCTATAAGGGGGATTTTGGCTGAAAAATCGGTTTTAATGACGGCATTATGGGGGAGGGTAGATTTTAACATGCCGACTATATCGGCCGCCTTCGTCACCATATTGATTTTGGTCTTGGTGAGTTGTACTTTTCCCGCGTAGGCCAGCATCTGGCGACAGAGTCCGGCAGCTCGCTTAGCGGCTTTTTCAATTTCAGGGATGTTCTTCTCTGCCGACTCATATTTCAACTTTATCAGACCGCAATAACCTATGATTACGGCAAGGATATTGTTGAAATCGTGGGCGATGCCGCCGGAGAGTACGCCGAGGCTTTCAAGTTTCTGGGTCTGCTGGAGGTTCTGTTCGAGTGTCCGTTTTTCTTCTTCTGCAAGTTTGCGGTCGGCGATGTCACGAATGACCCCGATGTATCCCATTGTTGTGTCGCTAGCGTCCCTTATTGTTGTCCCCAAGGTCTCTCCCGGGAATATTGAACCATCCTTCCTGCGATAACGGACCTCATAAGGCAGGGTGCGTTCGATTGCCGTCAAATTAAATCGGATCCTGCCCTGATTCTCATATTCTTCCAGATTTTCATATAAGAAGGATGTTTTCTTCCCCGCCAGATCATCCATAGAGAATCCGAATATTGACGAAAACGCCGGATTGATCCCGATCAGTTCACGTTCAATATTGGTGTAGACTATGGCATCCGGAATACAGGTGAAGATTGCTTCAAACAAGGATTTTTGTTGAGACAGGTTGGCTTCCGCCTGCTTGCGTTCGGTGATATCCCGTCCTTCCGGAATCAGCAGTGTCACCTTCCCCTTGGCGTTAAAAAGCGGGGTAATCGAGGTATCAAAAGTATGGATTTCTCCGGACCCAGAACAAACAGTCGCTTCAAGCTGGACAATCTCCCCTTTAGCGGCACGCATTGTTGCGTCGCGGATTTGACTTCTGGATTCGGCGGAATGCTGCCACCAGGCGGTTTCCCAGAAGGGACGATTAAGCAGGCTCTCTTTTTCTTGGCCGGTAAATTTTATCGCCGTCTGGTTGACATCGAGCAGGGTGCCATCCGGGCTCATCAGCCCGATGAATTGATAAGACTGGTCGAAAATCGTTTTGAACTTCTGCTCACTTTCACGCAGATGTCTGGTTTTTAGTTCTACCGCCCGGCGCAAGCGAATATTCCAGGCGACAACGAGCAAAATCAAACCTAAAACAGCTGCCAGGTAAGGCCAGAACTTGGCCCAGTAATCAGTTCGGGAAGGATACTTTGTGCCGAGCCATTTGCGGGTCAGGCTGTCGAGAACCCCGCTTTTGCGGGCGTGGGAAATCCCTTTATTTAGAATGGACCGCAAAACCCGGTTGCCATCCTTGAGACCCATACAGTCAATACCGGTGTAGAGGGGTTCGCCCACCTTTTTGACCTTGTCGATCAGGCCATGGCTGTAAAGAAAATAGAGAACAATCTGCTCATCACCGATGATCGCATCGGAAGTCCTCTTAATAACCGTATCGGTAGCCTCAGCAAAATCCCTGGTCGAGACCATCGTAAAGTTAATTCCCTTAGCATCGAGAAAATCCTTTGCGTAATCCCCTTGCTGGATAGCAACACGTTTTCCTGACAGATCCCGCAGGTGAACGATATCGGGTCTATCGGCAAGCACAAAAATCGAGGCGGGAACCTCAAAGAGGGGTTGGGTGAAATCGAATAATTGATCCCGTTTTTCACTGTAAAAAAAACTGGTCAAGACATCAGCTTCGCCAGATAAAACAGCCTGCTGGGCCTCAAGGAAGGAAGCATTCTTGAACCTGCAGTGAAAACCAATCTCGGTAGCAAGCCAGCGGATCAGTTCGAGGGTCATACCATCGGACACCCCGTCAATATTACGAAACTCAAACGGCGGATAGTCGGTTTGACTGATAAAGACAATTGTATCGTGAGTTTGAAGGTACGTCTGTTCTTCCGCCGACAGGAGTATCCCTTGTTCTTGACCGCAAGCAAACCCCAAAGGAAACAGGCAAAAAAACAAGCTAATAAAAAGAATCTGCAACGCCATCCGCATGAGATTTCCTCTTTTTATCGGGGTCAAAAGTGTATTCCTATAAAAGATCGATCCACCTGCTCTCTTAATTTGCATGAGAATATTGCAATATTAGAGGACGTAAAGTATACCTCAACTTCACGTAGTTTTATGGCGTAGCTAGAGGTTTAATCGTAGATGGGACTAATTCCCTGCAGCTTGCCGCGTATTTAGAGTAAAGGGTGAAGGCTGTTGATACTCCGCTGCTTGCGGCGGGGTTGTTTTTTCATTTGGTGCCTCTTCAAAGCTTCCAGTCGGGACGACCGGGCGAGCTGAGAATGATCTCTCCGGTCTCCACCGAAACAGATACCGAACGGCTGAAGGTTCCCCCCAGATCTTCCGCCACCACATCCATCTCATATATCCATAAAAGTTTCTTGATCGACAGCGCGTTGCACTTCCCGATCTGGAAGATTTCATTGGTGTCCATAATATTCGCTCCACCGCACAGCTTGACCACCATTCCCTGGCCTTGAGGGCTGCACCCGAGCCTGGCCATCTCCGCGAGCAGGGCAGGAATTCCGGTGTCCGCAAAATAGCCCGGTTTATCAAGGGATTTGGTTTTGTTGATTTCTGATTCCGGCAAGGCGACATGCAACATACCCAGGGTACCGGTCCTGGGGTCGAGAAAGATCACCGCAACACAGGAGCCGAGGGCAAAGGTTTTGATCTCGTCGCCGGGGCGGTTTGAGACGCCATATTCTCCCACGCCGATAATGATCTGACTCATCGTCTCATTCTCCATCAGCAGGCTGAACAGGGGTGGTTCAGCCTCGGGTCAATAAACTGTCATTCCTGTTGCTTGTTTATTTTATAGTGTCGGGCGCTTGAATTTAGTGGCGAAGTTGAACCCGGTCATTATCGTTTCCCCGCATCAGGATTTGGCACCCAAAATATTTTTGAGACTGTTACCAAGAAAGAATAGTTTTTACTCATGAACTAAACGTTAATTATAACGAAACCCGCTATATGAGCAAGATAAACTGAAGACCGGTATGCTTACATTTTGATAATTCTGGATTCATCTTCGAAATGATTTCCCTGTCGTTTTTCTCTTAAGGCTGGACCCTGTATTCGCAAAAGATGGCAGACGGAATTTGCGGGTCGATTCAAAGTATCCAGGTGTACCCCTGGCAAGGAGTTAAGTAACCGCAGCCCGCAGATAGGATTCTCTGCAATGGCCCAGAGTTGGATTAACATCCTGAACAAGATTTGATAGGGAGATCAGAGGCTTTCTGCTATAGTTTGCACCAGAAAATTCCTATGCAGAAAGCTGACGATGATCAAATCAAATCCTGAACCCGACATGTCCGTATGCTCAGTCTCACCTGTAATTCTACCGCGTGCCGCACACTGTATCTCACGTCAGCATGTCGATGAGCATGCATTGAAAGTGCTTTACCGACTCAATCGCCAGGGGCATCTTGCCTATCTGGTCGGAGGAAGTGTGCGCGATCTGCTGCTGGGGAGAACCCCGAAAGATTTTGATGTCGGTACTGATGCGTCCCCCGAAGAGGTCAAGTCGCTCTTTCGTAACTGCTTTCTGGTCGGACGGCGCTTTCGTCTGGCACATATCCGCTTTCGTGGGAACCTCCTGGTTGAGGTCGCATCTTTCAGAAGGAATCCGTCAGCTGATGAGCTCCCCGAAGACGGAGATGATCATTTTCATTTTGTGCAGAATGTTTTTGGTACCCCACGCGAAGATGCCTTTCGTCGGGATTTCACGATCAACGCACTATTTTACAATATCGATGACTTTTCGGTCATTGACCATGTCGGCGGGCTGAAGGATCTTGAGGAGCGGCGACTGCGCATGATCGGCGACCCGCTGGTTCGCTTTGAAGAGGATCCGGTGCGGATGTTGCGGGCGCTGGAGTTTGCGGCGCGGCTAGATTTTACTATTGATGATGAGATTATCGCTGCGATTGATCAGCGCCGTCAGTTGCTCTCAACCGCCTCAAGTGCGCGCCTGCGTGAAGAGATTATGGAGCTGTTCCGCCATCAGGTCGCGGGTCAGTTCTGTGAACTGGCGCAGCGTTTCGGTCTGCTGGATCAATTGTTCGGGACTATCCCCTTTGTGCCGCAGACCATCGAACTGTTAAAGCTTATCGATCAACGCACCGCTGAAGGGACACCGATTCGCGAAAGCATTGTCCTTGCGGGCCTGACCCTGGCGGCTTTTTTCGAGCGCTGTCCGACGGAGCGCAGTCTGCATCTGAATGATGCGGTTGCCGTCGCCGATGAGCTGTTGCGGCCTCACTGCATTCACTACAGCATTGCCCAGGGGATCCGTTGTGAGGCGCGTGATCTGCTGATCGGTTGTTTCCGCCTGGCGCGCGGACGCGGCATGAAAGGGGACGCCCGCTTTTTGCGCCACCCCTTCACCCCCAAAATTTTAGAATTGTTTGCGCTCTGGTGTCAGATCGACCACAGCCTGAACGATACCTACGCCAGCTGGCAGGTCTCCCTTGATCCCGAGGTGAAGCCTGATTCGGACGAGAAACATCGGCCAAAGCGCAGACGTCGTCGGCCGCGCCGCAAAGCTCCGGTCCCGGGCTAGTTAGAATGTTCGGCAGTCAGAAACCCATCAATCTGCTGGTTATTCTGGGCGCAACCGCAGGCGGGAAGACGACCCTTGCCGTGCGGGCGGCTCGGCAGCTGGATGCCGAGATTATCTCCGCCGATTCCCGTCAGGTTTATCGCGGGATGGATCTGGGGACCGGTAAGGATCTCGCCGAATATGGCGAGATCCCCTGCCATCTGATCGACATCGTCGAACCGGGTGCGGAATACAATGTTTTCAACTTTCAGCGCGACTGCCTCGCTGCGATCGCAGCGATTCATCAGCGCGAAAAACTCCCGTTGCTCTGTGGCGGGACCGGGATGTATCTCGACGCGGTGCTGCGCGGCTATCGCTTGATTGAAGTCCCCGAAAATCGCGCGCTGCGCGCCGAGCTTGAACCCCTTTCCGATCATCAGCTGCGTCTGCGCCTGATGCAGTTAAAGCCGCAACTCCACAATCGCACCGATCTTGACGATCGTCAGCGGCTGTTACGGGCGATTGAGATCGCCGTCGGCGAACAGAACTCCGTAGACCTTCCACCTTTCCCCCCGCTCCATCCCTGCATTTTTGGTCTGCGCTGGCCGCACGAGGTTCTGCGCCAGCGGATTGCCCTGCGTTTGCAGCAGCGCTTTGAACAGGGGATGATCGCTGAGGTTGCGGAACTACATGAAGGGGGGGTCCCCTGGGCAAAGCTTGAATTCTACGGATTGGAATATCGTCTTATTGCGCAGCATCTGCAGGGGCATCTTAACCGGAACGATATGGTTCAACAGCTGCGCAGCGCTATCGGCCAGTTTGCCAAGCGCCAGGAGACCTTTTTTCGGCGCATGGAGAAACAGGGGATGAAAATCCATTGGCTTGATGGGCAAGGTGAGCCATTTGCCGACCTTTGCCAGGTTCTGCAGGATTTACCAAATGTCTGAGCAATTGCTCAATCTGCAGCTCGCAAAATACCTTCGCACGCGCGCTCTGACCTCCCCCTGGAAAATTGAACCTTGTTTGCGTACCGATTTCACCGCGGTTGTTGTCATCCCCGCCCTGGCCGAATTTGAAACCCTGCCTGAGACGCTTGCAGCGCTGGGGCGAAATCCTCTCTCGGCGTTGGCGGAAACCCTGATTGTGGTGGTGGTCAATCATCGAGCATCTGCCAGCGCCACTCACAAAGTCGATAACCGGAAAACCCTCGCCTGGCTGAAAACGCAACCCTGTCCGGGGCTGAACCTTGCATGGGTCGACGCCTGCAGCAGTGGACGTGAGCTGCCCGACAAAGACGGGGTCGGGCTGGCGCGCAAGATCGGTTGTGATCTGGCCCTCTCGCACCTGGATTGGACAGCCAGCCCGCTCGTGATCGCTCTGGATGCCGACACCCTGGTGGATGCCAGCTATCTCCCCGCAATCTTTGCTCACTTTCGCCGCAATTCCAGCGCGGGCACCTATCTGCCGTTCCGTCATCAAACTGCGGATACACCGGCGCAGGAAGCAGCAATGCGGCGTTATGAACTCTACCTGCGCAGTTATCAGTTCGGCTTGCAGTTGGCCGGCTCCCCCTATGCTTTTATCGCCCTCGGCAGCGCGCTGGCCTGTCGTGCCCAGGCTTATGTGGCGGCTGGCGGGATGAAGCGGCGGCTCGCAGGAGAGGATTTTTATTTCCTGCAGCAGCTGGTGAAGACAGGTGGGGTTTCCGCGCTCTGCGGGACCCTGGTCAAACCCGCGGCACGCTATTCGGCGCGAGTCCCCTTCGGGACCGGACAGGCGCTTTCGGCCGAGGTTGAAGAGGGGCGACAGCTTTATCAGTTCGTGTCCCACGCCGGGTTTGCCGTGTTGAATGGCTGGTTGTCTTTGATTCAGAGTCAACCAGCTGCGCAGGCGGACAGGCTTCTTGCATGTGCCGAACAGCTCTCTCCGCTGTTACGGCAGTATCTTGACGAAACCGGTTTCGCTGCGGCCTGGGACAGGTTACAGCAGAATGCCGGACGGGGGTCGCTGTTGACGGCCTTTCATCATTGGTTTGATGGCCTGCGTACGCGCCAGTTGTTGATGCGCCTTGAAACCGCGTCACCGCCTTTGCCACCTGAAGGCCTGGTTGCGGAACTGCTGGCGGCAGGCGGCTATCCCGGTTTATATAAAGGGGTAGATCAGTTGCAATTTCTCGAACAGCAGCAGGGCGTCCCTGCTCAGGAGCCAAGGGAGAAAACAGGATGAATCGTCCCCTCCATACGGTCATTGTCAGTGTCGTGGTGCGTGATGAGGAGGGTCGGCTTCTGCTGATCAAACATCCCCATCGTGGCTGGGAACTGCCCCAAGGGCATGTTGAGCAGGGGGAAGATCTGTTCGCCGCAGCCAGTCGCGAAGTTCTCGAAGAGTCGGGCTACGAGGTGGAGGTTGTCCGCTTGATTGCCATCTTCAGCAAGCTGTCACCCGAGCCCTCATCAATCATCTTCGGGTTGGCGGCTCGCCTGGCTGGCGGTGAAGCGACTACGAGTGAGGAGAGCCTTGAAGTTGGTTGGTTTGATCAAGAGCTGGCGCTCGATATGCCGGAGCACTCGGTGAACCGGAATCGTCTGCAGAAGTTGCTCGCCCCGCAGCAGGGGGTCGGTTATTACAGCTACAGCATGTCACCATTTGAATATGTGCAGGAGCACCGAATCTAGCTGGTTTCCAAACCAGAAACAGTCATGGCACCCATCCGAGTTTCTAGCTGAAAAAAGGGAGCTGCCGAATTGGCCAGCTCCCTTTTTATGACGGATCGCGGTACTCCTGGTTCAGCACCAGGCTTCTTCAGGAGCAACTCAGTAATTGTAGCCGGTTTCGGAGTGGGCCGTCTGGTCAAGACCCATGCGCTCATCATCTTTTTCGACACGCAGACCCATGGTTTTCTTGAGGATAAAGACCAGGATCAGGGTAACGCTCACGGCGTAAGCGATGGTGGCGGCCACACTGATCAACTGAACCCACAGTTGATGAAAATTCCCGCCGATCAGACCGGTGGCGCCGACGCTGGCGAATATACCGGTGGCGATGGCACCCCAGGCTCCCCCCATGCCATGTACACCGAAGGCGTCGAGAGAGTCGTCATACCCCAGGCGGTGTTTCAGCATCACGCCGCCGTAGCAGACCAGACCTGCGGATAGACCCATCAGCAGCGCCCAGCCCGGGGAAACGAAGCCGGCGGCCGGGGTGATGACCACCAGCCCGGCAATGATTCCCGATGCTGCACCTAGGGCACTCGGTTTTCCGGCGTGAAACCATTCGATCAAGATCCAGGACAGTGCCCCGGCCGCTGCGGCGGTTTGAGTGGTGGTGAAGGCGAGCGCGGCGCTGCCGCCTGAGGTCAGGGCGCTGCCGGCATTGAAGCCGAACCAGCCGAACCAGAGCAGGCCTGCCCCCAGCAGGGTCATCGGCAGGTTGTGCGGGGTCATGCGCTCTTGCGGATAACCAATCCGTTTGCCCAGAAAGAACGCCAGCACCAGGGCGGTAATCCCTGAGGAGAGATGGACAACCGTGCCGCCGGCAAAATCGAGGGCGCCGGCCGCCGCCAACCAACCGCCGCTGCCCCAGACCCAATGGCAGAGGGGATCATAAACCAGGGTTGACCAGAGCAGGATAAAGACGCAGTAGGTTGAAAACTTCATCCGTTCAGCCACCGCGCCCGAGATCAGAGCTGGCGTGATGATGGCGAACATTCCCTGAAACATGACGAAAATATAGGTCGGGATGGTGCCGCTGAGACTTTCAGGGGTGATCCCGTTGAGGAAAATATGATCGAAGCCACCAATCAGGGGACCAGACCCGCCGAAGGCCAGGCTGTAGCCGAAGGCGATCCATTGCACCCCGATAATCGCCATGGCCACAAAGGTGTGCATGCTGGTCGACAGCACGTTCTTTGACCGGACCATGCCGCCGTAAAAGAGGGCCAGTCCGGGGAGCATTACCAGCACCAGCGCCGATGAGATCAGCATCCAGGCGGTATCGCCGCTATCCAGGTGGTCGGCAGCCAGGGCCGGGTTGGCTAACAGGGTCAAAATGAGCGGGGTTAAAAAACATGTGCGCAGTCGGGTCATCTTCGATCCTCCGGGAAAACATAGGCTTCAGTGCCTCCTTTGGATTTAGCAACCGGCGTGCCAGAAAAAAAAATATATAAAATCGGTATGTTACGGATATTAGTGAATGATTCTGTTTAAAAAACAGGCAGGAGTGGACGTCTTTAGAGCAAAAAACTCCCACAGCCTTGCGGCTGCGGGAGTTGATGATACTTATGTGCGATAAAAGATCAGATATCGACAATCCAGTCGTAGCGGTCAGGTTGGCGACCATACTGGATATCGGTTAAATTTTTGTACAGTTTCATGGTCAGTTCCCCCGGTTTTCCGTCACCAAGTTGAACGCAGTTCTCCTTGTAACAGAATGAACCGACCGGAGAGATGACCACGGCCGTGCCGGTGCCGAAGGCCTCTTTAAGTTTGCCGCTGGCGGCACCCTGCATCACCTCGTCAACCGATAACGCGCGTTCTTCAATCTGGTAGCCCATGTCCTTGAGCAGCTTCAGGACCGAGCGGCGGGTGATGCCATCGAGGACCGTCCCGGCCAGCGGTGAGGTGACGATCTTGCCATCGTAGAAGAACACCATGTTCATGCTGCCGACCTCTTCGACATATTTTTTTTCACGCGCATCCAGCCACAACACCTGATCATAACCTTTTTCGGCCGCTTCTTTGGCCGCCATCAGGCTGGCAGCGTAGTTGCCACCGGTCTTGGCTTCGCCGGTGCCACCGTGGGCGGCACGGACATAGTTATCTGAAATCCAGATCTTGACAGGAGCAACGCCGCCTTTGTAATAGGCACCGACCGGCGAAAGAATGATATAACAGAGATATTGATCCGCCGGGCGCACGCCGAGGAAGGCCTCGCTGGAGATCATGGTTGGGCGGATATAGAGGCTCGTCCCTTCACTTCTGGGAACCCAGTCAGATTCGAGTCGGATCAGCTCCAGCAAGGACTGGAGAAAGAACTCTTCATCGACCTCAGGCATGCACATTCTTTTGGCGCTGCGATTGAAGCGTGCAATATTATCCTTGGGGCGAAAGAGGGCGATTGATCCGTCGGGACGGCGGAAGGCCTTGAGCCCTTCGAAAATTTCCTGCGAATAGTGCAGGACCGTGGCCGCCGGATCGAGGGCGAGAGGACCGTAGGGTTGGATCCGTGCCGAATGCCAGCCTTTCGCTCGGTCGAACTCCATGATGAACATGCGGTCAGTAAACTTTTTACCGAAGACCAGCTGCGATTCATCGCTGATCTTCTCTTTAGGGGATGGAACTGGAAGGATTTCGAGCTTCATTTCTGGCCCTCCTGTGGAAGCAGATATAGGATTGTTGTTCTTAACATAAATAATGCGACAACCGCAAGGTAGGGAACAGCGCTAAAGTCAGGTTATAAGGGAGTTTTATGCACATAGAGCTGAAATATGGCAACCGGAAATTGCAGGGCGAAATTCCGTTTGATGCGCAGCTGTTACAGCCGTGTATTCCCCCTCCGGCTGAAAATCCTGCATTGCAGGTTCATCGGGCTCTCGATCGCCCCCTCGCGGTTGCTCCCTTTGAACAGATCTTTTCGGCGGGGGAGCGGGTTGTTATTGTCACGAGCGACATCACGCGCTATACCGGGAGCGAGATCTATCTGCCGATTCTGGTCGAAAGGTTGAATGCTTGCGGGATCGCAGATACCGATATCAGCATTCTGATCGCCCTGGGGATCCATCGTCCACAGACCGAGGCTGAACACCGTAAAATTCTTGGCCCGCTCTTCGGACGGATCAAGGTTTTTGATCATGCCTGCGATGACCCCGCGCAGTTAGTTGAACTGGGTGAAACCAGCGCCGGAATTCCGGTCGCTGTCAATCGACGTGTGGTCGAGACGGATCGGGTGATTGTCACCGGCACCGTCGGGTTTCATTACTTTGCCGGGTTTGGCGGTGGACGCAAAGGCTTGGTTCCGGGCGTGGCGGCACGTAAAACCTGCATGGCGAGTCATTTTTCGGTGTTTAATAAGGCGCCGCAAACGGGCAAACATCCGCAGGCGACCGCCGGGGTTCTGGACGATAATCCGGTGCATCATAATCTGCTTGAAGCGGCACGCATGGTGCGCTGTGATCTGTTGATTAATACGGTCCTCTCTCCGCAAAAGGAGATTCTCGGCGTCTATGCCGGTGAACTTGAGGCAGCGCATCTGGCGGCTTGTGAGCAGGTGCAGGATCTATATCAACCTCGGACCGAAAGGGTCGATCTGGCCATTATTTCCAGTGGCGGTGAACCGAAGGATATCAACTTGATTCAGGCGCAAAAGGCGCTGGATTATGGTTGTCGGGCGGTGCGCGAAGGAGGGACGATCGTCCTGCTCGCGGCCTGCCGCGACGGCTTCGGGCATGAGCATTTTTATCCCTGGTTCGATTATCAGGATCTGGCTCAGTTTGAAGCGGCGCTGCGTGAGAACTATCAGATCAATGGACAAACCGCCCACTCACTGCTGTCGAAGGCCCGGCGTTTTCGCGTGATCATGGTCAGTGAATTTGATGCGGAAATTACCGCCCGAATGGGGATGGAGAAGGCGCGCGATCTTCAGCAGGCGATTGACATGGCGCATGCGAACCTGTCTTCAATGCCCAAAACCCTGGTGATCCCCGATGGTGGACTGGTGCTGCCGCATCAGTTCGTAAAAGTGAAGACATTTGCCGATCCTGCGTAAATCGGCGCTGAGTCGGCAGGGCGCTGGCACTTCTCTAAGACTTTGAGGGCATGGGTGAAGTAAAAATTCCCCGCCTCATCAGATGGACATTCTCTCCTGACCTGTAGAATAATGGCAGCATAAACAATTTCGGGGTGCGAAGAACTCTTTTGAGACGGCGCGCCCCTTTCATTTGAACTCATCTTGCAGGGAAAACTTGAAATGATCGAAGCCCGTATCGTCCGCATTTTGACCGGTATCCTCGGCAAGGAGCATGTCTCCACCGAAAAAGCTGACCTGCTCTGCTACAGCTATGACGCCACCCAGCAGAAGTTTTTGCCGGACGTCGTGGTGCACCCGGCGACCGCCGCTGAAATCTCACTGATCATGAAGATGGCGAACTCCGAAAAGATTCCGGTCTTCCCGCGGGGTGCGGGGAGCGGATTCTCCGGAGGCAGTCTGCCGACCAAAGGGGGGATCGTGCTGGTGACCGAGCGCATGAACCGCATCCTTGAGATCGACAGTGAGAATCTGGTCGCAACCGTTGAGCCGGGGGTGGTGACCGAACAGTTTCAGCTGGTGGTGGAAAAGCTCGGACTCTTTTATCCGCCTGATCCCGCCTCGCTCAAGTTTTCGACCCTCGGCGGCAATGTCGCCGAATGTGCCGGCGGGCCGCGCTGCGTCAAGTATGGTGTGACCAAAGATTTCATCATCGGGCTGGAAATCGTTACCCCTCAGGGCGACATCATCACCACCGGTGGCCCGACCATGAAGGGCGTGGTTGGCTACGATTTGACCAAGCTGATTTGCGGCAGCGAGGGGACACTCGGCATCATCACCCGCATCATTATCAAGCTGTTGCCGCTCCCCGAAGCCAAGCAGACCATGCTGGTGATGTTTGCTTCAATCGACGGAGCTGCTCAGGCCGTGTCGGCGATTATCGGCAACAAAATTATCCCGACCACCCTTGAATTCATGGACGGGCGCACCATCGATTGTGTGCGGAAGGCGACCAACCTCGAGGTACCCGAGGCAGCGCGGGCGCTGTTGATTATTGAAGTCGACGGCGACAGGGAATTCCTCGCCAAACAGGTCGAGAAAATCGCCGCGGTTATCCAGCCCCTCGGGGTGGTTGAAACCCGCATCGCCAAGACTCCTGCGGAAAGTGAAGCCTTGTGGCAGATCCGGCGTTCGGTTTCGGCTTCGTTGCGCAAGGTTAACCCTGACAAGTTCAACGAGGATATCTGTGTGCCGCGCTCCAAGGTGCCGGAGATGATCCGCAAGGTTGACGCGATCAGTGAAAAATACGGCATCCCCATCGTCAACTTCGGTCATGCCGGTGACGGTAATATCCATGTCAATGTCATGATCGACAAGAAGATTCCGGGCGAAGCGGAAAAGGCGGAAAAAGCGATCGAGGAGGTCTTCAAAGGCGCTCTCACACTCGGCGGCACCATGAGCGGCGAACACGGGGTCGGCATCGCCAAGGCGCCCTACATCCCGCTTGAGATAACTCCCAAGGCCGCTGACTACATGAAAGCAATCAAGCAGGCCCTCGACCCGAATAATATTTTGAACCCCGGGAAGATATTTCTGGATAATTGAGACCATGGCGAAACTAAAAGACTTAGAAGCTTACCGCGAAGAGATTGAACAGTGCGTAAAGTGCGGAGCCTGTCGGGCGCATTGCCCGGTTTTTGGTGCCGAACGACGTGAGGGCCGCGTTGCGCGGGGTAAAATAGCCTTGTCGCAGGCGGTGCTTGATGGTGAAATCGATTTCGACGCCAAGGTGATGGAAGATCTCTCCCAGTGCCTCCTCTGCGGGAGTTGCGGTGCAGGCTGCCCGAACAAGGTGCCGACCGAAGAGATTGTCGCCGCCGCGCGGCGGCGGATTGCGCAGGAGAAGGGGCTGTCGACCTTTGGCAAAGGGGTGGCGGCAGTGATCGGGCGGCCGAAGTTGATGAACGCTCTGGCCAAGACCGGCGGTAAACTGTCGAACCTCTTATTTAAGAAGCTGCCTGAAAATAGCGGCTTGCGTTTGCGTTTTCCGGTCCCTTATCTCGAGTCTGGGCGCACGCTCCCGCCATTTACTGACAAACCCTTCCGCGAGCGCTGTCCTGATCGCATCGAGGGGGAGGCGGGCAAGCCGACGGTTGCCTTCTTCACCGGTTGCGGCATCAACTACATGTACCCGGCCGTCGGTGAGGCCTTTTTGAAGGCACTCAAGTTTCTTGGCATCACGGTTATTATCCCCAAGGATCAGGCTTGCTGCGGCCTGCCAGCTGTCGCAGCCGGAGCCGGCAGCACGGTCGAAACGCTCGCCGAGCAGAATTTTGCGGCCCTTACGCGTGAGCCGGTCGATTTCATTCTTACCGCCTGTGCTTCCTGCAACGCCGGGCTGGTCAAGGTCTATGGGGACATGGAAGGTGAGTGCGCCGAGTTAGGACCTAAAACACGCGATATTTTTGTTTTTCTGCTTGAACAGGGCCTGGCCGAGAAACTGGCCGAATTGCCACGGGCGGCGGTGCGCAAGGTTGTGACCTATCATGATCCCTGTCACCTGCGCACCCAGGGGATCACCCAGGAACCGCGCGCCGTGCTCAAGGCCCTGCCGCAGGTTGAGTATGTCGAAATGGAAAATGCCGGGACCTGCTGCGGGCTGGGTGGGACTTACTCGGTCTACCACTATGAAAACAGTAAGAAAATTGGAGCTCTAAAGGCGGGGAACATTGAAACCTCCGGGGCGGAGTTAGTCGCCACCGACTGTCCGGGCTGCATCATGCAGCTGCAGGATTCGATCAACCATGCCGGGGGCAAACAGCGGGCCGTGCATATCTTGGAATTGCTGAATGAAGCACTTCCTGACTGATGGTAAAATGAATTCTACCCCTGCCGGCTTTCATCTGGTCTTAATCGGGTAACCTTGTATTTCAATACGAAAGATCACTTCTCTGTCGGTTGTTGGACCTCATGACTTCGCATTTGAAAAATCCCCTCCGATCGCGACTCCACGAAATCATTTTCGAGGCTGATACCCCTGCCGGAAAAATGTTTGATCTGTTACTGCAGTTCAGCATCCTTGCCAGTGTGCTGATCGTCATGCTCGACAGTGTCGCCAGCATTCGTGCCCAGTATGGAAATATTTTCTATATTGCCGAATGGTTTTTTACCCTTTTGTTCACTCTGGAGTATGTTCTCAGACTCTATTGCATTGGTCATCCTCTGAAATATGCGCGAAGTTTTTTTGGAATAGTCGATCTGCTGTCTGTGCTACCAACCTACCTGGCACTACTGTTACCAGGGGGGCAAGTTCTTCTCTCCATTCGGATCTTACGTCTGCTCCGTATCTTCCGAATCCTCAAGATGGTCAAGTTTGTTGGCGAGGCTGAGGTGCTGTTGCGCTCTTTACGCTCCAGTGGGCGGAAGATCATTGTTTTTTTGTTGGCGATTGTTACGCTGGTGGTGATATTCGGAGCGGTGATGTACCTGGTCGAGGGGGAAAAAAACGGCTTTACCAGTATTCCGCGCTCTATCTACTGGGCCATTGTGACCATGACCACTGTAGGCTACGGTGACATCTCTCCCAGGACAGATCTGGGCCAGGCGATAGCAGCTTTTATCATGGTGCTAGGCTATGGAATTATTGCGATTCCGACTGGAATCGTGACCGCGGAATTGGCGCTCAAAAAACAGATAACCACCCAATCATGCCCGGAATGTAGTGCTTTTGGACATGATCCTGATGCGGAGTTTTGTAAATATTGCGGGGAGAAACTCAACCTGTAGTTCCGTTATCGTTCAGCGCATCCAACTCATCCCAGCGGGCATAGGCGCGGGCAAGTTCTTTCTCCACTTCGGGCAAGCGGGCGTTCAGTTGCTCGCTCAGCGCTTTTTTGCCGGGCTGGTAGAGCGCCGGGTCAGCCATCGATTCGTGAATTGCTGCCTGTTCTGTTTCCAGTTTGTCAATCAGCAGGGGCAGGGTTTCGAGTTCGTGTTTCTGCTTGAAGCTGAGACGTTTGGGGCGTTGTTCTTTAGCTCTTTGCGGCTTAGTCTTTTCCTCGATCGGCTTCTTGACAGGTTGGCTGGACTCGAGCCAGTCGGTGTACCCCCCGATATGCTCACTGAATCGTCCATCCCCCTCAAACACCAGGCAGCTGGTGACAATATTGTCGACAAAAGTCCGGTCGTGACTAACCAGCAGCAGCGTCCCCTGATATTCGAGCAGAAGCTCCTCAAGCAGATCGAGGGTCTCGACATCAAGGTCGTTGGTCGGTTCGTCCAGTACCAGCAGGTTGGCGGGTTTGGTGAAGAGTTTGGCCAGCAGCAGGCGATTGCGCTCGCCGCCTGAAAGGACCCGCACCGGGGTGCGTGCGCGATCGGGAGTGAAGAGAAAATCACTCAGGTAACCGTAAATGTGGCGTTGCTGACCGGAAATTTCGACCGTGTCATGATCACCGCAGACATTTTGTTTGACGCTGGCGTTTTCGTCGAGCTGTTCGCGCAGCTGATCAAAATAGACAATCTGCAGGTTCGTTCCCTGGCGCAGGGTTCCAGTCGTTGGTTTCAGCTTGTCCAATAAGAGTTTCAGCAGCGTCGATTTACCGCAGCCGTTGGGACCCAGAATCGCTACCCGGTCGCCGCGCATCAGACGGATTGACAGGTCACTCACCACAGCTTTATCAGCATAGCTGAAGCTGATGTTTTTAGCTTCAATGACCATCTGACCGCTGCGTTCCCCGGTGTCGAGACTAAGCCGTACCTCTCCGCTGCGTGCGCGGCGCTGCCGATTCTCGTCGCGCATTTTTTTGAGCGCCCTTACGCGCCCCATATTGCGGGTGCGCCGTGCCTTGATCCCCTGGCGAATCCAGACCTCTTCTTCGGCCAGCTTTTTATCCTGGCGCCGCCACAGCTCGTCTTCGGCATGCAGGCGCTCTTCACGCCGGACCAGATAGGTTGGATAGTCACAGGGGTAATCGAACAGTTGTCCGCGGTCGAGTTCCACAATGCGGCTGGCGACGCTGGCGGTGAAGGCGCGATCATGGCTGACAAAGACCAGAGTGGTCTGCAGACGCTTTAAAAACTGCTCGAGCCAGAGGATTGAATCGATATCGAGGTGGTTGGTTGGTTCATCAAGGAGTAACAGGTCCGGTTCACAGTAGAGCGCCGCCGCCAACAGTACGCGGCGTTTCACTCCGCCTGAAAGGCTGGCGACCGGTAGTTGTGGGTCGAGATCGAGGCGCGAGAGGAGCGCTTCGAGGCGGCCATCCCCCTCGTTGCCAGAGGACAGACGCAGCACCGCATCGTTGATGTTGCCGGCGAAGTTGAGAGGGACGTCCTGCTGCAGGATTGCGGTCTTCAACCCCTGCTGGCGCATGATATCACCCGAGTCCGCGCGATGTTCGCCGTTGAGCAGGCGAAGCAGTGTTGATTTGCCACAGCCGTTCCGCCCGATCAGCGCAATCCGGTCACGCGGTTCAATCTGCAGGGCGGTGCGGTCAAAGAGTGGGGAACCACCGAACGCGAGGGAGAGATTATTGAGAGAGATAAGAGCCATAGCGGCGTGTGTAGCATATCTGTTGACGAAAAAAAAGGGCCCATTTTGAAGGGCCCTTTTATTTAACGAATAAAAATATTTTCTAAATAAAACTCATGACAGAACTAGGTGCTCAGCCTCATTTAAGCATAGCGGTTGATGTCATCACGGGAACCGAGTTCCTTGTCGAAGTTCACAGCGGCGTATTTGTTGATGTCATCACGGGGACCGAGTTCCTTGTCGAAGTTCACGGCGGCGTATTTGTTGATGTCATCACGGGGACCGAGTTCCTTGTCGAAGTTCACGGCGGCGTATTTGTTGATGTCATCACGGGGACCGAGTTCCTTGTCGAAGTTCACGGCGGCGTATTTGTTGATGTCATCACGGGGACCGAGTTCCTTGTCAAAGTTCACAGCGGCGTAGCTGTTGATGTCATCACGGGGACCAAGTTCCTTGTCGAAGTTCACGGCGGCGTATTTGTTGATGTCATCACGGGGACCGAGTTCTTTGTCGAAGTTCACGGCGGCGTATTTGTTGATGTCATCACGGGGACCGAGTTCCTTGTCAAAGTTCACAGCGGCGTAGCTGTTGATGCCGTCCCGGGCTCCGAGTTCCTGGTCGAAATTGACAGCACTGAAGGTTAAAAAGCTGGCGGCGACGAAGAGACTTGCGAATGTAACGGTTAATGCAGTGTTCTTTTTCATGGTCATCTCCTTGAAAGGAAAAGTTAAATGATTTGTGCTGCTTGACCAAGCTATATATCAAGTCTTGTGCCAATAATAAAAATGTTTAAAATCAAGCGCTTGTAGATTTTATGTAAATTAATAACAGATAAGGTGAAGAATATCCAACAGCCAGGTGTCGACTATTAGATATTTTGAGGAGCTTCCAATTAAAGCTTAACTGGTATGGCTGGGTTGCCTGGCAGGTATGATGTCTGACTGCGTAATATAAGTGGCCGTTTGAAAGGCTTGGGAGAGAAAGGTAAAAAAATACCGGGCATCCAAAGTGAATGAGGAGCCCGGTATTAATTGGTGCTAAAAAGTCTAGTCAGACTGACTAGTTGAGTTCGAAAACTTTTAAGCCAGCATTTCCTTTACTGAGCAATCCTGCACTTTTGTAATGCATAAGCAGGACAACCTCAGGTTTATGATCATTGTCGATGTCTGCATATTGAAAGTCAGCAAGGCTGCCCTGTTGCGGCGTGGTATGCCAGAGTTCAACCATACTGTTGCCGTCTGAGCGTAGCGCCGTAATCTGGCCAGGGCCGATTGATTGCAAAGCTTTAGAGAGTTTCCAGCCTTCGTTCGAGGGAACCAGAATGGTGTTGCTATCCAACAAGGCCATCCGCGGTTGCACCGAGATGAACATCGTTGCCGCATCTCTTGCTCCGCTTTTATCCCCTTGCGCAAAAGAGACCACGCTTCCGCCATAGTTGGTTGAACTTTCCCACAACACTTCCGCTTGTGGTGAAAATAGTCTGAGCTGATCATTGTTCGAAATTTCAGCGAAAATTGGCTTGCCATCGGCACTATTGAGTGGTTGCAACGAGAAAATAGTGGTCTGCCAGGGATGGGGATACTCCCCCGCGCTGGCATAGCCGCCTTGTTTGAATTCGATCTTGACAACCTTGGGGTCGAAAATATCGACGCGGTTGCCGAGGCGCTGCCCCAAAACAATTTTACTGCCATCGGGGTTAGTAATAGCGTGCAGGAACCACGGGAGGTTGCTTTGAACGATCTGGAATCTACCATCCTTAAAGGCAACAATCAGGGAATCCACTTTAACGCCATCCATTGCGTTGATGAAGAGCTCTGGTCGTCCATCGCCATCCAGATCGGCGCTTGAAAGGGTCAGGGCTCTCTCGATCCCTGTCAGCGGAAGCAGAATTGTCCGCTGATATTTGCGATTCGTGATCTGACCAATTTCAAGGTCGTTCCTGTGCAGAATGGCGATATCGTTTAGCCCGTCCTGATCAAAATCTGCAATCTCGAGCCCGGTCGGGTTCCCCTTGAAATCAGCTGCTGACCAGATTTTATCTGTGTTCAGGGTCTGATTAAGAACGATTCCGCCCGGTGTTGCTTCCTGGTGGGAAATCACGATCCCGGACTTGGGGGCAGAGGTCATTGCGGCTACCGGGCCCGACGGGAGAAGCGAGGTCGCAGCGGTTGCTCCCTGTAACGTCGGTGCGACCAGGGCGGGCAAGGCATACTGCCCAAGCAGCTGAAAGCTCGCGCCTCTCACCTGAAGTTGTCCCCCTTGATCAATGAAGGTCAGCACCGGGGTGGCAAAAGCCACCTGCGCAGGCTCAGTCGGACGTGAAGTCTGATCTTTGGCATAGCTGTTCCATTCCAGTTGGGGGAGGGCGGTGCGCAACTCATCGAAGAGCTTTTCGCCGCTGCCGCTATAATCCCAGAAAACCGCCGGCAGGTCCTTGAAGCGATGAATCCGGGTTCCCTTGGTGAATGTGATTTTTGGGTTCAGCGGTCGGGCGTAGGAATAACCACTTTTAATCCGGGTAACTTCGAGCCAACCCTCCACCTTGTCGAGAGAGCCGATCACCGCGCCGGTTACCGGGTGGATAATTGCCGGACCTGGGGTGATGATCGAAAAGATGTCTCCCACAGCCACACCCTTGGAGGCGTCGAGGTCAATCAGATACTCGCCATCGATCGGCAACACAATTACCCCGTCAAGTGGCTTCAGGTTGTGGGCAATCTCAGACGGAAGGGCTTTCGCCACTGAGGGGACGCCGAGGGTGCAGGTGAGAAGCAGGAGAAACGTCAGAGTTTTAAGTGATGACATTTTTGATCGGCTCCAGGGCTGACAGGGGACATGAACAAAAAAACGGTCGGGCACGAGGCCCGACCGCATACTAGCATAACTAATTTTTTTTGAGCAATTAGAAGCTGACGTTCAGCATTGCAACGACTTTGTAAAGGTCATCCGGGCTTTGCCCACCAACCTTGTAGAAGTCGCCCAGAAGGCCGTAAGCGCCACGCAGGCTGAGGTCGTATTTTTCAGCAAATTTCTTGCCAACCATGGCATCAAATTCAGCGCCGAGGTTTGCATTGTCTTTAGCGACACCGTGGGTCGGTGACTTGTCGGCTGCCATGAAGTAGCCGGCGCCGTATTTGAGGTAAGCAGCCTCAGGCAGTTTGTAGTCGCCCGAAACCATCAGAGCCATCAGGCCATAGCCTGCGTATGCACTGCTATATACGGCCAGACCACCCTGGGAACCGTTGTTGTAATAGGCATCGGTGCCGAAGATCATCAGGTTGTCGCTCGGGAGTTCATAGCCAGCCTGGTTGGCTGAGAAGCGGTCGTTCTGCTTGCTGCTGGTGTCGGCCGGGATGTAGATGCCGTGCACCTTGATGTTGCCGGCGTTAGCGAGCTTGGCTTTGGCATAGAGGTTGAGCATGAAAGTCTGGCCATCAGTTAAGTTATTGTCTTGGCCAACAGCGTTGCGGAAGAGCAACGAACCGGCGAAGCCAATTTTAGCCATGGTGAAGTCACCATAGGCGCCATAGTACCAGTCGTCGGTTTTAGCTGCAGTACCATTTTTAGCCGCGGCGCTGTCGTTTTTAACGTCAGCGGCAGTCAGGCCAAATTTGAGCTGATCGTTGACCTTCATTTCGCCATTGAGGGAGTAGAAGTTAACGCCTGCGGACTCGCTGAATTGGCCGCGATTCCATACGAACCAGCCAGCAGTCAAGGCGATCGGACCAACAGTGCCGCGCGTCGAGATGCCGGTCATGTCGTCATCGGTGACGAAGCTTTCGTAGTGACCGAAGCCGAAGCCCTGAATACCAGTACGCACGCTCCAGTCGCTGCTCGGAACTTTGAAGTCGACATAGAAGTTTTTGGTCTCGAGCATGTTACCATCAGCGCTCAACTGGCCGCCATTCCCGGCAGACAGCTTGCTGCTTTTAGCGCCGAAGGGGGCGTCGAGTTCGCCGTAATAGACAACGCTGATGTTGTCGTTGAGGTTATCGGTCATTTTCAGGCGCAGGCGCTGGTCAAAAAAGGCGTTGTTACCAGCGGTTTTGTTAGCGGGGGTGGTGAGAAAATTTTCAAACTGACCTTGGTACGCTGCAGCGGAACCATCGGTAGGACTCTGTACCGTACCTTGTAGACGGTAGTAGCCGTTCAATTTGATTTCTGCCATGGCCGGTGAAGCCATTGCAGCGATCGTCAGCAGGACGATCATAACTTTCAGAAACTTACTCATGGTGTTTCCTCCTTACAAAAGGGTTAGGAATGTGCCGAACAATTCGGCGATTTGTGACCTACTGGTCGGTTGAAACCTAATCTATAAATTGCTCAAAAGTCGTCGATACCGAGTGGCTCACGACTGTGGAACATCAAATTCATAACCGCAGGCCGGGCACTTGACCCGTGTGGGGGATTTCTTGAACGGCGCACAGGCGCTCAGAGCTGAGACCAACAAAATTATCAGGGCAAGGGTGGTGATGGTTTTGATCAAGTCTGAAGCCCTCCCTGGAGCTTGTTATTGCCATTCTATTAAAATAGAACCAAGGGGAGCTCATACGGACTGTTCCCCTATGGACACCGAATGCTTAGAGCACTAAAGATGCCAACATGTTTGGCTTTTAACTCCAGGCGTTTAATGTGCCGGAATCCCGTTGTTTTTTTGTAGCATATGGTCAAATGCTGAAGCAGTGTTTTATTCTGTTGTTGTTGCTTTTGTGCCACAGGCTTGTCGGTTATATAACACAGTTACCAGTATGACAAGCGCAAACCCTTAGTTGTTACTGCTCAGCTCCTGCCTTGAAGATGAGCATCGATCCTTTGTTTTAGTTGACTGCTGTCGAGCATCATTTCATCGAAAACAATTTTGAAATCTTTGTCGATCAACAGCAGGCGCGGGATGGTAAATATGCTGTAGCTGGTGCGCGCCTCACCGTCGTCGATCATAGTCTCATCTGCTGCTTTGAGACCCTCGTCTTTCAGGTGTGACTTGATGCTGGCAGCGGAGTCTGCGAGGTAGGCCGAGATAAAAGTCACACCCTTTTTTTTGAGGAACGGCCGTATTTTTTCAATCTGGTGCGCCAACTCGTTACATGCTGGGCACCAGGTGGTCCCCAGCTCAATCAGGAGGAGTTTTCCTTTAAAGCTGCTGAGAGAAACCTCATGGCCATCAAGGGTCTGCGCGTTGAAATCAGGAGCAGTATCGCCGGCATTCAGAAGTGCGAGGGCCGGGTTTGCACAACCGATGGTGATAAGCATCGATATGAGTAGAAAACAAAATTTCATAGAGCAAATCTCCCGGCTACTTTGGTTGGTAACGTTTCGCCGCGGAGTTTATCAGTCTTTCATTTCCTGTCAAGACTGAACCGGGCGAGGTTGCCCCCAAGTCTGTTCTATAATTGCGAGGTCAGTATATTTTTACCCGAAATTAAGTCAAGATAAAAAATACTAACTTGCCTTAACATTTGGCAATAAAAGAAGAAATTGTATTTATAACGTTGTTTGTCAGTGCCGAGCTGATTGGCAGAGTTCAGTTAACACCCCGCCACTGGCTTTAGGGTGAATAAAGGCAATGCTTGCACCGTGCGCCCCGGTGCGCGGGGTTTGGTCGATCAAGCGTACGTCCTTCTGCTGCAGTTCAAGAAGCGTGGCGGCCAAGTTGTCGACCTCGTAGGCGATATGGTGAATCCCTTCGCCATTCTTTTCTAAAAACTTGGTCACCGGCGAGTCAGCTGAGGTCGGCTCCAGTAATTCGATGCGACTCTCTCCGATTTTAAGAAATGCGACACGTACTTTCTGTTCTGTCACTTCTTCGGTTCCTTCGAAGGTCATCCCCAGAGTGTCGCGATAAAAGGGGACAGCCGTTTCGAGGTTTTTTACTGCAATACCGATGTGGTTAATTTTTTTGGTCATGGTTATCGCTCCCGATTGTTAGCTTTGGATGAGTTCCGTATGAGGATTAGAGGTTTCTGCGGAAAGCCGCAATGAGCCGCCTGGCTGCGCCGCTGGGGGTTGTCGTGCCTTGACCGACGCCAGCCTGCAAGCGAGGCAGTAGCGCAGCTACGGCTGTGTCGCGGGTGAAGAGATCTTTGAGATCGTCGATGACCAGGGTCCACATCCAGTCGTGAGCCTGCAGGCGGCGTTTTTCATCAAACTCGCCGCTCTGCTTCAGGGTCTCGGTGAAATTGGTGATTGTCCACCAGATTTCCTGAATTCCCTGGTTGTGGAGGGCGCTGCACATCAGGGCCGGAACCTGCCAGTTTTTGCTTTTGGGCTTTAGCAGATGTAAGGCGTTTTCGTACTGCTGACGGGCGAGTTCGGCGCGCGGGCGGTTTTCGCCTTCGGCCTTGTTGATCAGAATCGCGTCGGCGATCTCCATCACCCCTTTTTTGATCCCCTGCAGTTCATCCCCGGCATTGCTGAGCTGCAACAGCAGGAAAAAGTCGACCATTGAAGCGACGGTAATCTCCGACTGACCGACCCCGACGGTTTCGACGATGATGATATCGTACCCGGCGGCTTCACAGAGCAGCATGGTTTCACGGGTTTTACGCGCGACGCCGCCAAGGGTGCCGCTGCTGGGGGAGGGACGGATAAAGGCGTTCTTTTCGCGGGACAGTAGTTCCATACGGGTTTTATCGCCGAGGATTGAGCCACCGGAAATCTGTGAACTGGGGTCGACCGCGAGAATCGCGATGCGATGCCCCTGTGCGATCAACATCATCCCCAGCGCTTCGATCAGGGTGCTTTTACCGACGCCGGGGACGCCGCTGATGCCGACCCTGATTGCCTTGCCCGAATCGGCCAATAACTCGTCAAGCAGGGTGGTGGCAGCTCGCGAATGCTCGGGGTTGCGACTTTCGATCAGGGTGATCGCTTTGGCCAGCGCGCGGATGTTGCCGGTGCGCACGCCTTCGGCTATTTGTTTGATTTTTGGCAAAGTTTATAACCCTTGACCTCGCGCTCGTTCGCTTTTGCTCACTAACCAGAATTAGACGCTTTTAGGCGAGTCGCAAAGACGCAAAGAAGGCCAAAATATCTTAGGTTCTTATGGGCTTTCTTGGCGCCTTTGAGACTTTGCGCGAGTTGAGTTTAGCTTTTTGTCGGATTGAGACCTACTTCCCTTCAATAGCATCCAATGTCTGCCCAGCCGAGACGGTGATCGGGGTGCCGGGACCGAAAATTTTGGCGGCGCCGGCGGCATACAGCTCAGTGTAATCCTGCCGTGGAATAACACCGCCACAGACGACGACAATATCGTCGGCTCCGAGTTTTTTGAGTTCTGCCACTAGCTGCGGGACCAGGGTTTTGTGCCCTGCTGCGAGGCTGGAAACGCCGACCACGTGGACGTCGTTTTCGACGGCCATCTTGGCAGCCTCTTCCGGGGTCTGGAACAACGGTCCCATGTCGACGTCGAAGCCGGCGTCGGCGTAAGCGGTGGCGACGACCTTGGCGCCGCGGTCATGACCATCCTGCCCCATTTTGGCAATCAGGATGCGCGGGCGACGACCATCTTTTTCGGCGAAGGCGTCGATTCGCTGCTTGAGTTCATTGAAATCGCTGTCGCTTTCAACCACGGATGCGTAGGCTCCTGAAACAAGTTTGATCTCGGCGCGATGGCGGCCGAAGGTTTTTTCCATGGCGTCGGAGATCTCGCCGATCGAAGCCCTCAGGCGTGCAGCCTTAACGCTGAGATCGAGCAGGTTGCCGCTACCATTCTCACATGCTGTCGTGATGTCGGCAAGTGCCTGCTGGCATGCCGCTTCATCGCGTGTGGCGCGCATCTTTTTAAGTCGGGCGATCTGTCCCTCACGAACTGCAGCGTTATCGACATCAAGCACCTCAATCGGGTCTTCTTTGGCCAGTTTGTACTTGTTGACCCCGACGATGACATCGCGGCCTGAATCGATGGCAGCCTGCTTCTTGGCCGCCGATTCCTCGATACGCAGTTTCGGCATCCCCGTTTCGATTGCTTTGGTCATGCCACCGAGGCCTTCGATCTCATCCAGAATCTTCTGTGCTTCATCGATCAGCCCCTTGGTCAGGCTCTCGACATAGTAGGATCCGCCGAGGGGATCGACGACATTACAGATTCCCGACTCCTCCTGAATGACCAGTTGGGTGTTGCGGGCGATGCGTGCACTGTGGTCGGTCGGCAGGGCGATCGCTTCATCGAGGGCGTTGGTGTGCAACGACTGGGTGCCTCCCAGAACCGCAGCCATCGCCTCAATGGTGGTGCGGATGACGTTGTTGTAGGGGTCTTGCTCGGTCAGCGACCAGCCGCTGGTCTGGCAGTGGGTACGCAGCATCGACGATTTGGGATTCTTTGGATTGAACTCTTTCATCAGTTTGGCCCAGAGATAACGCGCAGCGCGCAGCTTGGAGGCTTCCATGAAGAAGTTCATACCGATGGCGAAGAAGAATGACAGCCGGGGGGCGAAGGAATCTACATCCAGGCCTTTGGCGACGGCGCTGCGCACGTATTCAACACCATCGGCAAGGGTGAAGGCGAGCTCTAACGCGTTGTTGGCGCCAGCCTCCTGGATATGATAGCCGGAGATTGAGATCGAGTTGAACTTCGGCATTCTCTGGCTGGTGTACTCGATAATATCGCCGATGATACGCATCGAAGGCGCGGGGGGATAGATGTAAGTGTTGCGCACCATAAATTCTTTAAGAATGTCATTCTGGATGGTGCCGGCCAGTTTATCTTCACTGACCCCCTGCTCTTCAGCGGCGACAATGTAGTTGGCCATGATCGGCAGCACTGCGCCGTTCATGGTCATTGAGACCGAAACCTTATCGAGGGGGATGTCGCTGAAGAGGATCTTCATATCCTCGACCGAGTCGATGGCCACCCCGGCCTTGCCGACATCCCCTTCAACCCGCGGATGATCAGAATCGTAGCCGCGATGGGTGGCCAGATCGAAGGCAACGGAAAGTCCCTGCTGCCCACCTGCGAGGTTGCGCTTATAGAAGGCGTTCGACTCTTCTGCGGTGGAGAACCCGGCATACTGGCGCACGGTCCAGGGTCGTCCGGCGTACATGGTGGCCATCGGTCCGCGGACAAAGGGGGCCATCCCCGGCAGGGTGTCAGCGGTGTCCAGCCCCGCGGTATCGGCTGCGGTATAGAGTGGTTTAACTGAAATCCCTTCCGGGGTTTCCCATTTGAAGCTGGTGAGGTCGTCGGTTTTTCGCTCTTTTTTGGCCAGGGTTTCCCAGTCTGACAGGTTTTTTTTCTCGAAACTGCTCATAGCGGTTCCTTTCGTCTACGTTTTTATTTTTATTAAGGGATGAGGATTACGCTTGAGTTGTGATGTCCTCTGATTAGAAGCGATAGGTGGATCAGCGGGTGACAACAGCCAGAACTTCGACTGTGCCTTCTCCTTTGGAGAGGAGGCGGTGCTTGACCGATGAATCGAAGTAGGCTGCATCGCCTTCTTTAAGTTCAAAACGTTCATCGTCGAGCAGGAGTTCGGCTTCGCCTTTCAGGATCAGCAGGAATTCTTCCCCTTCGTGGTTGTAGAGCGTTTCTTCGGTTGCGCGCTCTGAGACGGTTAACAGAAAAGGTTCCATCTTCTTGTTGCTTTTGCGGTATGAAAGGGTTTCGTAAGTGTATCCGTGCCCGGTGCCATCTTTCGAGATGACCCGACTGACAATGCGCCGATCCGTCTTATGGACAATTTCGTATTTTGCTATCGCTTCACCTTCTTCGAAAAAGAAGCTCATCTTGACATCGAAGAAGCGCGCAATTTTAGACAGGGTCGCGATTGGCGGAGAGACATTATTGTTCTCGATTTGTGAGATCAGTGCCGGAGAGAAGCCGGTTTCTGTAGCGACATCCTGCAAGGTCAGTTTACGCTCCTTGCGGAGATACTTGATCTTTTTACCAATATTGAATTCCATGGATTTCCTACAAAATAGAATAGGGTTTTATATCCTCTCGGGTATAGCGGACATGGTACAAAATGTCAACTTCAATATTTATTAAAGATAAAAAGTTTTATTGAGGATAAATCATTTTTAGTTTAGACAAGCCGGGTCTATTATGACCCTGTTTTGTGATGATCTTATGTTAAAATACGTTCGCTTCTTCGATCGGTAGTCTAACATTTAAGACGTTAGAGTTCTTAATGACTCCAGAGGTAAGACAGTCTCAAATTTTAACCCTGGTTTCCCGCGAATCCGGGATCTCGGCTGGTCAGCTTGCGCGTCATTTCCAGGTTTCGCGGATGACAATTCACCGGGATCTGGACCGTCTGGTTGAGCAGAACCTGCTTTTGCGTATTCATGGTGGTGCCGTCGCAAAGCCGCTGGTCAGGGGGCCGTCTGAACTTAGTTGCTCAGGTTGTGAGCGTCCCATTTTACCCCATCAGCGCTGTGAACTTCATCAGGCTGATGGCACGGTGAGTGTTGCTTGCTGTGCGGCCTGCGGGCTGCGCCAATTTATGCAGCAAGACGGGGGCGTTTCTGTTCTGGTCGGCGACCAGATAAGTGGACGCATGTTCCCCGCTATTGGCGCCTTTTTCCTGGTCAACTCGCTGGCCGCTCCTTGTTGCCAGCCTTCATTGTTGAGCTTTTATGATGAACAGGAGGCGGCATTATTTCAGTCAGGCTTTGGTGGTTCTGTCGCTCACATGGCAGAAGCGCTTGAGTTTCTGCGGGTAGCTGAGGGATTAAATGGATATTAGCTGTGACTTGGGTGGTTTTCGCACCTTGGAAAATATAAAAATTTAAGGAGTTTAATCAGTGAAGTCATTATGTTGTTCAGTTGTTCTTTTATTTATGCTGGGTGCCTGTTCTTTAGGGGTAAAGACCGAACAAAAAGAAACTTTCGTGCCGCGTAAGGTGAGCCAGACAATTTTTGTGGTCCCCTTCACTACCATTATGGTCCCTGCCGAAGTTACCGAGGGGCTTTTTGATCGATTTGTCGATAATCTCAACGCCGCAAAATCGGGTACCGGGCTCGAATATATTATCCTCAAGCAGGGTCTCGATAAGATTGACCCCACCTGGCTGAAGGCTCATGACTATATCACCGGGGAGATCTTTGCTTATGTCGAAGATGCCGGGAGTACCATGGCCTCGATTCGAGCCAAAAGCCGAATTCGTCTCTTTCAGTCCGGTCAGGCTGACGCCACCTTGCAATTAGATTATCCTGTTGAAGTGTTCTACGAAAAAGATCGCGTTACTCTGGGTAGTGCCCGTCGCCAAATTGCCAAGAAAATCTCAGACAGCATGTCACAAAAACTGCAAGAGGCTCTCACCGGGAGCTGACAAAGCAACCCCTGTATCGGTTAGCACTCTTTTGCCTTGAGTGCTAATAAACCCCTTGACAATTCTTTTGAACCGATTATTATCCTGTGGTGTTAGCACTGTCTTTGTGTGAGTGCTAACACTTTTTTGGCCGTCGCCTGTTTTAAAACCAGCTTCGGCTTCCGGCGTCTTGAACCGGCCACATAACATGGTCATAAATCATCAAATAGCAGAAGGAAAGGGGCAACAAAATGAAGCTTAGACCTTTGCAGGATCGGATCATTGTTGAGCGCATTGAAGAGGAAACGAAGACCAAGGGTGGCATCATCATCCCGGACACCGTCTCCAAGGAAAAGCCGCAAGAAGGTAAGGTTATTGCTGTTGGCAAGGGGAAAATGAATGAAGATGGCAAGCTGATCCCGATGGACGTCAAGGTCGGCGATCGCGTGCTCTTCGGCAAATATTCTGGTAGCGAAGTCAAAATCGATGGCGAAGAATATTTGATCATGCGTGAGGATGACATTCTCGGCGTGGTTGAGAAATAAAGAACAGACACACTTAAAAAACTATTTTTGGGAGGAATAAATATTATGGCTAAAGATATTCTTTTTTCGGTAGATGCCCGCGCCAAGATCCTGGTCGGCGTTAACGCTCTGGCCGATGCCGTCAAGGTGACCCTCGGTCCTAAGGGGCGCAACGTTGTGATCGACAAATCATACGGTGCTCCATTGATCACCAAGGACGGCGTCACTGTCGCCAAGGAGATCGAACTGGAAGATAAGTTTGAAAACATGGGCGCCCAACTGGTTAAGGAAGTTGCTTCGAAAACTTCGGACGTTGCCGGTGACGGCACCACCACCGCGACCGTGTTGGCTCAATCGATTTATCAGGAAGGTGTCAAGCTGGTCACAGCTGGCCACAATCCGATGGAGATCAAGCGCGGCATTGACAAGGCCGTTGCCTGCGCAGTTGAGGCCATGGTGAAGCTGTCCAAGCCGATCAAGGATCACACCGAGATTGCCCAGGTTGGAACCATCTCGGCCAACAGCGATTCGACCATTGGCAACATCATCGCCGAGGCGATGGAAAAAGTCGGTAAAGAAGGCGTTATCACGGTTGAAGAAGCCAAGTCGATGGATACCAGCCTCGAGACTGTTGAAGGGATGCAGTTCGATCGTGGTTATCTCTCCCCTTACTTCGTGACCGATGCCGAGCGCATGGAAGCGGTCATGGAAGACGCGCTGATCCTGATTTATGACAAGAAGATCAGCACCATGAAAGATCTGCTCCCGGTGCTTGAGCCGGTTGCTAAGCAGGGTCGTCCACTCCTGATCATCGCCGAAGATATCGATGGCGAAGCTCTGGCGACTCTGGTCGTCAACAAGCTGCGCGGCACCCTGAATATCTCGGCAGTTAAGGCTCCGGGCTTCGGCGACCGTCGCAAAGCGATGCTCGAAGATATCGCTTGTCTGACCGGTGGTACCCTGATTTCTGAAGAGGTCGGTTTCAGTCTTGAGAACGCCACTCTCGATATGCTCGGCACCGCCAAGCGCATCGTTATCACCAAAGATAACACCACCATTATCGACGGTGCCGGTGAAGAGGCCGCCATCTCTGGCCGCGTTAAGCAGATCCGTGCTCAGATCGAAGAGACCACCAGCGATTACGATCGTGAAAAACTGCAAGAGCGTCTGGCCAAGTTGGTCGGCGGTGTTGCAGTGGTTAAGGTTGGCGCTGCCACCGAGACCGAGATGAAAGAGAAGAAAGCGCGCGTCGAAGACGCACTGCACGCAACCCGCGCTGCGGTTGAAGAAGGGATCGTCCCTGGAGGCGGTGTCGCTCTGATCCGCTGTATTGATTCTGTCAAGAAGCTCAAGCTCGATGGCGAGCAACAGTTCGGGGCCAATCTGGTTCTCCGTGCCCTCGAGCAGCCACTGCGTCAGATCGCGATCAACGCCGGTCTTGAAGGTGCTATCGTGGTTGACAAGGTTGCCAAAGGGAAGGGCGCTTATGGTTTTGATGCGCAGAATGATGTGTATTGCGACATGCTTGAGGCCGGTATCCTCGATCCGACCAAAGTAACTCGCACCGCACTGCAGAACGCAGCTTCGGTTGCTGGTCTGATGCTGACCACCGAGGCGATGATTGCTGATAAGCCATCTGATGCTGGCGCTGCTGGCGGCGGCATGCCTGGTGGCATGGGTGGCATGGGTGGCATGGGCGGCATGGGCGGCATGATGTAAGCGTCCCACCCCAATGTGAAGCACCAGAAGGCCCCATCGGCAATTGTCCGATGGGGCCTTTTTTGTGCGTTCCGGCAGTATCAGAATGCCAGGGATGGTACTATGATGGGCGAGTCAGACTGCAGACCGGAGGGCGAGGGTGCAGTATTTTTCATGGATCCGGCGACTCTGGCGCTGGTCCCACTGCGATTGGAATACCAGAAATCAGATTATTTGCGGCGTGAAGTTAGATATTCGGCAAAAGGATTCTAAATGATGCGTTTTTTCTGTCTGCTTATCCTCGCTTGTTTCAGCCTTGCTTCGGGACTGGAGGCTGCGCCCCTGTCTCCAAGTCTTCAAGCTGTCTTGCAGACGTCGCGCGAACCGGTCGCGGTGATTGTGCGGATGACGACCACCGATGTAAGGTCACGCGTGAAGGGGCTGACCCGCAAAGCTGCGCGGCGGACCCTGATTGCGTCTTTGAAGCAGGAGACTCAGCAAGGGCAGGGGGCTCTGATCGACTATTTACACCAGCAGGGGGTAAAAAAGACGACTTCGCTCTGGCTGATCAATGGTCTGGCGTTTTCGGCTAGTCCGCAACTTATCGCGCAACTGCAAAGCTGGCCCGGGGTGGAACTGATCAGTGTCAACCAGACAGTGCCGCGCCCGGTTGTTCTTCCCGCTGCGACGGCAGCTGTTGAATGGAACATTGATATGATCGGTGCGCCGCAACTCTGGGCGCAGGGGTTTGATGGGACGGGGGTGGTGGTCGCCAGCCTTGATACCGGGGTCGATGTGACGCATCCCGATCTCAGCGGCAACTGGCGGGGAGGTACAAACAGCTGGTTCGATCCTTACAGTTCGAGCAGTTTGCCCTATGATCCAGTTACCGGCGATCCTCTGAGTGAAGGGCACGGAACCGCCGTCATGGGGGTGATGGTCGGTGGCCGCAACGGTGGCAGTGCCATTGGCGTTGCCCCGGGCGCGCAGTGGATCGCGGCCAAAATATTTCCCGATACCGGCGCGGCCGATAGCGCCAAGATTATTCAGGCGCTGGGCTGGGCTCTTGATCCCGACAATAATCCCGCGACCGATGACGGTGCCGACATCGTCAATAATTCCTGGGGATATGAAAGTGTGCTCAATCAGTGTTTGAGCGCTTCAGGCCTCGGCTTGAATGATATGCAGATCGCCCTGAACAATCTGATAGCGGCAGATGTTGCCGTGATTTTTTCGGCGGGCAACACCGGCCCGTTTGCCAGCACTAGCATACCACCCGGGAACATGAGCGGTGTCCTGTCTGTTGGTGCTATCAATATAAACAAGGAGGTCGCTTTTTTCAGTGCGCGCGGGCCCTCCCCCTGCGATGCGCCGGGTGAGGTTTTTCCCAATCTGGTGGCCCCCGGAATGTCAGTCCGCAGTGCAGGCCTCTTTTCTGGCTACGTCAGTGTTGACGGGACGTCATTCTCGGCACCCCAGGTTGCCGGGGCGTTGGCCTTGTTACGCCAGGCATTTCCTGGACCTTCAACCAGCATGACCAGCCTGGAGACAGCCGTAGAACAGCTGGCGTCTGATCTGGGCACTCCGGGGGCGGATGACGTGTATGGCCATGGGCTGCTGAATGTCGCAGCGGCCTATAATCAGCTGCAGGGGATAAATCCGCTGCTGGTGATGATCGATCCGACC
The DNA here is from genome assembly GCF_000384395.1 of Geopsychrobacter electrodiphilus DSM 16401. NCBI lineage: Bacteria > Pseudomonadati > Thermodesulfobacteriota > Desulfuromonadia > Desulfuromonadales > Geopsychrobacteraceae > Geopsychrobacter > Geopsychrobacter electrodiphilus. Next base: position 3,156,442 of record NZ_ARWE01000001.1, on the reverse strand, counting down.
CCTCCGAGCAGCGATAAGATCATCGATTTTGCCAGCGTTGCGCCCTTAAACAGCCGCAGCCTGTCTCTGCTGCTGAAGAATGGCGGCGGCGGTTCGCTGGTCATCAGCGGTATTGATGCCAGCCTGCTTGATCCGGCTTTCAGTGTTGTCAAGGATCTGTGCAGCGGACGGTCGCTGAGCGGCGGCGCGAGCTGCAGTGTTGAGCTGGGGTTTGCGCCTCAGGCGCTGGGTAGTTACACGTCAAGTTTGACCGTTTTCAGCAGTGATCCTGCCGGTTCGCAAACCTTGACCCTGAAAGGGCTAGGGAATAACGCGCCACCGGCGGCTACCCTGCTTCTTCCCGTTGATGGAGCCGTCGGCATAGCACGTCCGGTCAACTTCAGCTGGCATCGCGATATGGATCTCGATGGCGATCAGGTGACCGATTTTCTGCTGATTTCGGCGCATGGCGATTTCTCGGACAGCACCCCGATTACAGCGGCTCTTCCTCAGGGGCTGCTCCTGTTGGCCGGCGGTGGCATCTTCTGGGGTTTGTGGGGCGCACGGCGGCTGAAGGGTTGGCTCTGGCTGGTTCTGATTCTGGGCTTGGCGTTCTGCCTGGTCTCCTGTGGGGGCAGCAACGCCTCGCCGGCCTCAGTGCTGCCAAACCCGTCGGGGGGATATCAGTCGACCAGCCTGTTACCGAATACAACCTATTACTGGAAAGTCCGCTCTGTGGACAGCCGCGGTGGGGTGTCCGAAAGTGTCGTCAGGTCATTTACTACGGGCATCTAATGCTTCGTCTTCCATAAAATGTCATATGCTTTCGCGGGGTTTTGGCGGCGCGGATCCGTAAAAGCAAAGGCCTCGACGAATTGTTTCGCCGGGGCCTTTGTCTGTTTCTGTAGCTGAAATCTACACCAGCAGTTTAATCGAGTCTTCGCGGTTCAGGGGTGCGACCAGGACGGTTTGCTCTTCGCCATTGCGGTCCAGAATCACTCTGACCTCGGGCTCATCCTTTCCCTTACCGTAACTGGCGACGATGGCCGCGGCGGTCTGGATGATGGCTTCGTTGGATTCGCCGCAGAGGAGACCTGAGGGACCATTGAAATCGGCGTTGCGCAGGCGCAGGCGGTCGCCGGTGGCGAGAAGATGGATTGCATCGTTGTCAGCCTGGTTGCGCCCGAGGACCATTTTGCACTTGTCCGACAGCCGAAACTGACGGCCGACCTTGAGCAGTTGAACGTCGTTGACGCTGGCCTGTTCATCATGCTCAAGCAGATCGCGCAGGCGATCGGCAAAACCGGATTCGGTCAGCAGACAGCCTCCGCCGCTGGAGGGATACTCGGGAAAACCCCATTCTACAGCTAACTCCTGCTGGCGTTTGCGCGAGCGTCCCTGGATATCGAGCAGGCGTTCACGATCGACCAGACCACTCTCCTCCATCGGCGTGATCGCCAGGAGCTTGGCCGATAGTGGTCGCAATACCTTGTCCGCATGACCAGAGTAGATACTGACGGTACTCAAGGCGTTGGCGTTCTGGCTCATCGGGCGCTGGCCAAGGACTTCACCCGAAAAGAGGAAGTCGAAGCCCTGCTCCTGCATGATCTCTCCCGCCAGGCGAAACATCATCGAATGGCAGTCGATACAGGGGTTCATGTTGCGACCGTACCCGTATTTCGGATTTTTGACCATCTGCAGATGGATGTCGCTGATCTCTTTGACGATCAGCGGAAAGCCGATTTTTTCGGCAGCGAACTTTGCTTTACTGGCGCCGAAAAATGGTGTGACGAACGAGATGCCGGTCACTTCAATCCCTTGACGCATCAGGGTCATGGCGGCCAGACTGCTATCCAGACCCCCCGACATAAGTCCTAGTGCTTTACTCATTTTTGTCTCCAATATTCTTGATCTCGTCACAGTGAAAAGACAAACAGATTAACACGATGTTTCAATGTGAAACAAGTCTGACGGGGCGGTAAAATTTACCAATTGCCTTGTCTGACAAAGGCGAAAGAGAGTATTCTTATTCCCAGTGAACATCAACCCTCAGAGGCAATTTTCTCTTGCGCGATACCTTCAATCGAAAAATAGATTATCTCCGTATCTCGGTGACCGATCGCTGCAACCTGCGCTGCCGTTACTGTATGCCGGAAGAGGGTGTTCCCTCGGTCGGTCACGGTCAGGTCCTCTCTTTCGAAGAACTCTTCCGCGTCGCCCGTATCGCGGTGGAACAGGGAGTGTGCAAGATTCGTCTGACCGGCGGTGAACCGCTGGTGCGCAAGGGCCTGATCTCCTTTGTCGAGCGACTCTGCCAACTGCCCCAGCAGCCGGAACTGACCCTGACCAGCAACGGCCTGTTGCTGGCTGCGCAGGCCGGTGAACTCAAAAGCGTCGGGCTGCAGCGCGTCAATGTCAGCCTCGATACCCTGAAGCCGGAACGGTTTGAGCAGATCACCCGGCGTCCCGGACTTGAGCAGGTACTCGCAGGGATCTACGCCGCCGAAGCCGCAGGTCTCTTGCCACTCAAACTCAATATGGTGCCGATTCGCGGGGTTAATGCCGATGAGATTGCCGATTTCGCGCGCCTGACCTTTGCGCACAACTGGCAGGTGCGTTTTATCGAGTTCATGCCGGTGAGTGGCGGCCTTGATTATCCTCCCGAAAGCCGGTTTTCTGCGGCTGAGATTACCGAAGTGTTACGCGGAATTGCCCCCCTGCAAGAGCTTGCACGCAAGGGGCCGGCCGGACCGGCGCGGCTGTTTCAATACGCCGGGGCCAAGGGAGTTGTCGGGGTGATTCCAGCCGTGTCTGAACACTTTTGCGGGGAATGCAACCGCTTGCGCTTGACCTCGGATGGCTTTTTGCGCCCCTGTCTCTTTTGTGAGAATGAGATTGACCTGCGCACCCCTCTGCGTGCGGGATGCAGTGATGATGACCTCGTCAGGCTGCTGCGTGGCGCGGTCGAGATCAAGCCGGAGAGACATCATCTTGCCGAAGAGCAAGGGGTTCAAACGCGAATCCGTAAGATGCAGGGGATCGGCGGCTGAGGGTTTTTGCCGAGGACGGGGTACTCAGAAAAAAACTTTGTTTCAAACAGATGACAGCCGAACTCGCAAAGGGCTGATGCCAGCTTGAGCTGTCAGCTGAGATCCTTTGTCCAACTCAAAAAGGAGCGGCACACATCGGCCACTCCTTTATTGTAAAATATATGCCCTGTCGGGCTCAGCTCTGTTTTTGATCGTCCTTCTTTTCTGTTTGCTCGTCCTTCTTTTCTTTCTTTTCGATCTCGGTGACTTCCGCCTCTTCGATCCCGTCAGTGGCGTCATTCATCCCTTTTTTAAAGTTGCGTAGACCCTTGCCGAGTGCGCCTCCAACCTGGGGCAGTTTTCCGGCGCCGAAAACGATCATTACCAGAACCAGAATAATTAAAAGTTCCTGCGTGCCAAGTCCGAACATGGTCTCTCTCCTTAAAGGTGTTCCCCGCTCCGGGGAATAGTAATCGATGGTCTATAGCAGTCTCAGTCTGTTTGCTACTGAGAGCGACACGATACATCGGAAATCAGAAAAAAACAACGCGTCTCTATTCAGTATAGCTACGTCCCCGGGGGAGGCGCATGAGGAGCACTTCGACCCGGGTGCCAGCTTCGAGGTCGGGTGCCCCGGCTGCAATCGGGAGCAGTGCGCAGGATCCCTGGAGTGAACGATTCTGCCCCGATCCTTGTCGGATTGAGGGGTGGAAGAGATAGCCATTCCCTTTGCGCTGCAGTTCTCCCCAGAGGAAGGCCTGCCGTTTGCCACCTCCCTCGACCTGCCGACTGAGTTTTGCGCTGAGCAACGGCGGCAGAGGATCGGGATGCCCTGCCAGTCGCCGCAGCGCCGGGATGGTGAAAATTTCACAGGTAGCTGCCGAAGCGGCGGGGTTCCCCGGCAGGCCAAAAATCGGTTTGTTACCGATCTTGCCGAAGAGCACCGGCTTGCCCGGTTTGATTGCGACCTTCCAGAAGATTTTTTCGAATCCCAGGCGGATAAAGGCATCTTGAACCTGATCCTTGTCGCCGACCGAGACGCCGCCGCTGGTCAAGAGCAGATCGGCTTGCAGACCTGATTGCAGTCGGTGGTCGAGATCGTCTATATCGTCCCGGGCGATGCCGAGCGGAATCACTTCGGCTCCGGCTTCACGCAGGCGGGCGGTCAGCAGATGCAGGTTCGAATTGATGATCTGTCCCGGGCCGGGTTGCTCTCCCAGTTCGACCAGTTCATCGCCTGTCGAAAGAATCGCTACGCGCGGCGCCGGATGAACGCGCACCCGCGAGATGCCGGCCGCAGCCAGCAGGCCAATCTCACCGGCCCACAGACAGGTGCCAGCTGCGAGCAGCAGGTCCCCGTTGCGGAATTCGTCTCCAGCGTGGCGCACATGCTGGCCGCGAACCAGCTCTCGATTCAAACAGATGGTCTCTGCATCTTCACTCACATCCTCAAGCGGGACCACGGTATCGCAACCTGCGGGGATTGGTGCTCCGGTCATGATGCGCAACGCGGCACCGGCGGGAATCGTCCCCGCGAAAGGGTGTCCGGCGTAGGTGTGCCCTGTCACCGGCAGGCGGCGCGAGGCTGGCAGACTTTCATAGTGCAGGGCGAAGCCGTCCATCGCTGAATTGTCCGCCGTCGGCAGATCCCAGCGCGCACTCACCGTTTCAGCCAAAACCAGTCCGCCAGCGTCTTCCAAGGGTTTTTCGATCGCCGGCAGAGGGGTGATATTCTTGAGGACCAGCTTGATCGCTTCATCGTAACTGAGCATCTGTTTTTCCTATCGTTCCTGACGGGCTTAAAGGCGAATGACCGTATCGCCGGGCTTGATAATCCCAGCTTCAATCACCCGTGCGAAGATTCCTTCTTTCGGCATTACGCAATCACCCGCCTGCTCGTAGATGGCGCAGCGATTGTGACATTCCTTGCCGATCTGGGTCACTTCGAGCAGGGTCTCACCGACCTTGAGACGGGTGCCGATCGGCAGATTGACCAGGTCAATCCCTTCGGTCGTCAGGTTCTCGGCGAAGTCGCCGCTGTCGACATCCAGCCCCAGCGCCTGCATCTTGGCAATGCTCTCGCTGGCGAGCAGGCTGATCTGACGATGCCAGTCCCCGGCGTGGGCGTCGCCAATAATTCCATGTTCCTTTCGCAGTTCAACCAGCTCGACCGGAGTTTTACGTTCCCCTTTGTTGGTGCTGATGCAGGTTGCGACAATCTTTGCATTCATGGTTACTCCTTATTTATTCAAGCAACTTAGTTGCTCAGGATACGCGCTTCGCGCGCTTTAAAAACGGCGTACAGTTCACTCCCGGTGTCGAAGGATCCCATCTTCTCCCAGGCCCGGTGACTGATTTCAGAGACCAGCTTTTCTTTACCGAGCAGGGTGACCCGGACCCGGTCGCCCAGGACAATGCGTTCACTGACGCGGCCGGGAATAACATTCTGTGGACTCCCGCCCGGTGGCTCGGCAAACAGCGAGACCTCCCAGGGGGCAACCGCCAGGGTCGCAGGTCCGGGGAGTACGCTGATAAACTGTCCGAGGAGGCGGGTGCCGCCAGCGCTGTGAAAAGATTTCTCGCTCCCCTGTTCAATCACCTCGCCGCTGATTAGGTTGATCCCGGCAAAGCGGGCGACAAAGTCACTTTGTGGTTCACGCAGCAGCTGGTGATAGCTGCCGCGTTGCACGATCTGCCCATTCTCGATGACTGCGACGCGTTTGCGAAACCAGGCAACTTCCTCGGAATCATGGGTCACCAGCAGGGTTGGAATCTGTAGCTCTCCCAGGATCTGGTGCAGCCAGCGTCGGATCGCCCCGCGTGACGACGGGTCGAGGGCCGCGGTCGGTTCGTCGAGCAGCAGCAATTGCGGACCGGTGATCAAGGTGCGTGCCAGGGCGACCTTCTGTCGTTCGCCACCCGAGAGGGTGGTGACACTGCGTTCGGCCAGTTGGCCGATCCCGAGTTTATCGAGAATGCTCTCAACCTGGTTCTCGATCTCAGCCTTGGGCAGAGATCGAATCCGCAGCCCGAAAGCGATGTTCTGCCTGGCATTGAGGTGTGGGAAGAGGGCCAGATCTTGGAAGACCATGCCGATCCGCCGCTGTTCGGGGGGCAGATCGATCTTCTTGAGGACATCAAATAACAGCCGCTCACCCAACTGGATCCGCCCGGCTCTGGGCTTGGCCAGACCGGCGATCAGTCGCAACAGGCTACTTTTCCCGGCGCCATTGGGCCCGAGTAACACGGTAACACCCGCCTTCACGGTCAGATCGACCACCAGCTCATACTGCGCGAGCGGGTATTGGACGCGGCACCTGAGGCTATTCATTGGGTTGACTCCTGTGGCGCAACCCATTTTACCGCGGTCAGCAGGCACAAAGAGATCAACAACAGCAGCGCGCCCAAGCCGAAGGCCTGTTGTGGATCCGACTGAAAGGCGGTGTAGATCGCCAGCGACAGGGTCTGGGTGCGGCCGGGGAGATTGCCCGCAAACAGGATAATGGTGCCGAACAGCCCGACCCCCTGGGCCAGCGCCATGATCGCTTCCGCCGCCAGGCCGCGACGGACCAGGGGGAGTGAGACCCGTAGAAAGGTCTGAAAAGGGGTGGCGCCAAGCAGCAGGGCCGCATCCTCAAGTTTAGGATCGACCCCGGCGAAGAGCAGGGTACAGCGCCGCACGAAATAGGGTGTGACAATAAACAGAATGGCGATGATAACCGCCAGTAGGGTAAAGGGGATACTCAGCCCGATATCCATCAGCAGATTGCCGAGCAGGCCGCGGCGGCCAAAAGCGAGCAACAGAGACAGACCGGCCACGATCGGGGGCATCACCATCGGCAGTTCGAGCAGGGTCTCCAGAATCCGGCGCACTTTGCCGTTGATGCGCGAAAGGCCGTAGGCGGCGGGGAGGCCCAGGAGGAATATCGGCGGGAGTGCCAGAAGTGACGAGAGCAGCGTGATCCAGAGGGCTTGCTGGACTTCACCGCGCAACAGCAGGCTTAGCAGTTCTCGCGGACTGCTGGCCAGCAAAAGGGCGAGAATCGGCAGCAGGATCAGGGCGGCCAGCAGCGACCCCGCGGTTGCCAGAAACAGAGAGAAAAGGCGGGGCCGGTTCACTCGCGGGCACCCGTCAGAAACCCATAGCGGGTAAAGAGCTGTTGCGCCTCAGGGCTGAAGAGAAACTCCACCAGCTTTGTACAATCTGCGTGTCTTCCGGTGGTCATGGCCACCGGATAGGTCGCCAGCGGATTGTGCCGGCTCGGGATGGGAACCGCCACTAATTTACGCGCGGAATCGGCGGACAGGTCACTCTGGTAAACGATGCCGGCATCGGCCTCACCGAGTAGCAGTTTGGCAACAATCGCCTTGACCATATTCTCTTGGCTGACGACCTTCTTTTCGATCTGCTGCACGACTTCAGGCCCGTACTCGGGATCAGCGGCCAGATTGGCGAAGAGTCGACGGGTGTATTTGCCGACGGGGACCTGCCGGTTGCCGATCACCAGGAGCAGGTCGTACCGAGCGAGGTCTTTAATTGAAGTGATTTTTGCCTTGAGTTCAGGTTGAATCGCCAGAACCAGCTGGTTTTGCAGGAGAGTGCGTGGATTCTCGACCAGCCCTTTGTTGAGCAATCTATCCATCGCCGCAGTGTTGGCGGCAATAAACAGATCGGCGGGTGCGCTCTGTTCGATCTGCGTGGCAAGGGACTGGCTGCCGGCAAAGTTGAGGACAATTTTGTCGGCGGGATGCTGGGTTTGATACGCCTGCGCGACTGCTTGCAGAACTTCGGTCAGGGATGAGGCCGCAAACACCGACAGTTCAGTGGCCTGGGCCAGGGTCGGCAGTAAAATCATGAGCAGACACAGCCGGATAATCCTCATCGCAGATCCTCCTCAGCGAATTTCTCGTCAATCAATTCGTTCAGTCCCAGTTTGAGCCGTGCGAAACGTTGCAACAGCTCTTTCGCCTCGATCGTCAGTTGGGTCGATCCGCCGCCTTTGCCCCCCTTGGAACGTTCAACCAGCGGGAACGGGGCGTGATCCTCCATTTGCTGGAGCTGTGCCCAGAGCTTGCGGTAGGGGATGCCGAGTTCGGCGGCGGCGGCATTCAGCGAGCCACAACGCTCTATCGCCAGCAGCAGGCGTTCGCGGCCGGAGCCGATTAACGGTTCGCCGTCGACTTCGAGCCAGACCTTGGCGCGCACCTGAATCCTGTTCACTTCAAGAACCGTTCCTCGATGAAATCGGCCAGAAGCTTGGCGTCATTCAAATCGAAGCAGGGGACGTCCAGGTGCAGCACGGTGTTACTGGCGACCGCGATCAAACTTGGATCATCGATCTCACCGCGGCAGAGGAGCGGCTGGTGTAACTCCTGGCGGTGTGCCTCTATTTTAGGCAGACTGCTCTTTTTAAAGCCTTCGGTCAGCAGGATATCGACCTTGCCGGTAAAGGGCGCAAGTAACTGCTCCAACTGTGGCTCAAGTTCATGGCGCTGGATGATTGCGGTCTTGGTTGGGGAACTGATCGCGGTCATGGCCGCCCCGGCCGCGGCCATCTTCCAGGTATCTTTCCCTTCGTGGTCAATCTCGAATTTGTGGGCGTCATGCTTGAGCGCACCGACCGTCCAGCCGCGGGCGGTCATCTCGGCGATCAGTTTGACCAGCAGGGTGGTTTTACCTGTGCCGCTGCGCGCGACCAGGGTCACAACCGGAGGAGACAGGAGGCGCGCCAGATCCTGCGGCCGGTTCAGGTTGGTCAAGGCGCGCCGCCAACCGGCAGGCAGCTTGGCCTCCTCCAGATAGCAAACCTGAAGATGCTTCAGCAGATCTTTGATGCGCAGGTTCTGCTGCAGCAACTGCGCTTCAACCAGCGGCAGAATATCCCGGCGGTAACAGGCGATCAGGGGTTCATCGCCGTAGCAGGTTCGTGGAATAACCGCCTGGACGTCCTGCCGACGATGCGCAAGCAGGGTTTTTAGCAGCTGTGGAGAAGGGCAGGGCAGGTCACAGGGGAGCACCAGCACCCACTCCGTCGATGCATGTTCGAGGGCGTTATGCAAACCACCAAGGGCTGAACCGGGGTAAGTGTCGGCGAAGGCCGGCAGTTCTTTCGTCGCAAGGTCGGGGCGTTCACCGGCGATCTGTCGCCGGGCGCAGACCTGGCCAAGGGCGCGGGCGACCCGGCTGAAAAGCGACTGACCGTCAATCAGCAGGGCTGCTTTGTCGCTCCCCATCCGCGTACTGCGGCCTCCGGCAAAAACGACACCGGTGACGTTGGACAGCGGCAGAAAATTATCGATATGCGAAATTTGCATAACGCATATAATATGAAAACTGATATGTTTGTCAAGGGTCTTAATCAGCAAAAAAGAGCAATGAATAAAGTGCGGCCTTTAAGCGGTCGGTTGCCCACGGACCAAGACTGTGACTGACAACTCCCGGCCAAGGCTTCGTTCTCTCTCTGTCATAGGGTAAAACCCGGATCTCGGATATAGGCTTTGACCCGAGGATTTTGATTGGATAGTATTCAGGGGCTGGTTATTACATTATTCGCAAAAGCACAAAAACAGGGTCGGTCAACTTCCAGCGTAGTTTTGAGTGAAGGTCAATGACGTCTCGATCCATCTTGGAGGTACACCATTTTCGGCCCTGGTCGGCACAAAGAGCGCCGCTATGAAGTGTTTGAGATGCTCAAGGACGAGTACCGGGTTCAGGATGTTATCGATTATTCCAGACTGGAGTATTCGTTGAAAATGCGGTGACAAAACCGCCGGGTCAAAGCAGCTTTGTTCGTTTTATTCGCGCTTTTTAACCCTGCCCAGGAGGCAATGATGCGTTACGCAGATATCACCGGTTGGGGGAAATGCACCCCGCCCGCAATCCTGACCAATGGCGATCTTTCAACCTTTCTTGAAACAGATGATGCCTGGATCGTCAGCCGGACCGGCATGAAAGAACGCCGTATCTCCCACGTCCCGGTCAGCGATCTGGCCCATATTGCCTGTGCGCGGGCCTTGGCCGCGGCGGGAAAAACGGCGGCTGAGGTCGGGTTGATAATCTTCGGCAGTTGCTCATTTGATCAAATAGTGCCGAACTCTGCGTCCCGCGTGCAGCAACTGCTGGGTGCCGACAACGCCGCCTGCATGGATCTGAACACCGCCTGTACCAGTGGCATGTACGCCTTGAGTGTCGCAACCGCGATGATCAGGACCGGTGTCGTCCAGAGTGCGCTGGTGATCGGGGCCGAAGTGACTTCGAGTATGATGGATTGGTCGAACCGTGACGTTGCGGTGTTGTTCGGCGATGGTGCCGCCGCCTTTTATCTGGAGGGGAGCGAGCATAAAGCGGGAGTGGTGGCAGAATCCCTCGGCTGCTTCGGCAAGAACCGCGATATCCTCGATGTCGCCGGCTGGGGACAGAAATATGCCAATCAGGGGGTGATTCTCGGTGAAACGAAATGGAACTTCAATGGCCCCGAAATCTTTAAACGCGCCGTCGTCGGCATGAGCCGTGCCTGTGACAATGTCCTCGAAAAAGAGGGTTTGGCCAAGGAGGCGATCGATTTGATAGTGCCGCATCAGGCTAATCTGCGCATCATCGATGCCCTCGCCAAACGCATGGGCGCCAGTGATGAGAAGGTCTATATCAATATTCAGCGCTACGGTAACATGTCGGCCGCGACCGCTCCGCTGGCCCTGGTCGAAGCCATTGAAGAGGGCCGTGTCGCTCCCGGCGCGAAGATCCTGATGCCCGCCTTCGGTGGCGGCCTCACCTGGAGCGCGCATCTGCTGACCTGGGGCTCGCGGACAGCGCCACTTGGCACCTCGGATATCGATCTGTCTCCTTGTGATAAGACCGGATTGCAGCTGGTGCTGGAGATAATTGCGGCCAGGCAGATAAAAAAGGGCTAAACCTGGACATGGACATTGTTCAGGTTTTACGAATCTCGGCGGAATGCCAGAACTCTGGTTTGAGATAGGAACAGACAAGGACTTTGAAATGTTCAAAAACAGCCTGAAATCGATCGGGCGCAGCTGGTCAAGTCTCACCGGCAGCCTGATGGGAGACCGCAACCAGAAGCTCAATCCGGATCTCCCCAAAGGCGACGAAGACATTTTGCGTCGCCAGTTTCAGAATTGGATCGAGGCGCGGGGCGGAGAGGTCTCGGCACGCAAGCACGCCATGGAGATTGGCGGGCTTTACCAGAACCTTACGAGCGCGGGGCGCAGTCGGTTTCTGCGTCTCCTGGCGCGTGAATTCGGCCCGGACCGGCAGGCGCTGCGCCAACAGTGCAAACGCTATCTGGGGACCGATGATACCGACTGCGGCCCAATTGAAGAGGCGCTGCGCGATCTACTGATTACGCCACGACTCAAACTGCTGCACCAGTTCAATACCCTGCCGCAGGGGATCAAGTTTCTGGTCGACCTGCGCAAGGATCTGATCGGCTTTGCCAAAACCGATGCCGAACTGGCGACGCTGGATCTGGAGATTCGCCGTCTGCTCGCCACCTGGTTCGATGTTGGCCTGCTCGAGATGCGTCACATCGACTGGCAATCACCGGCCGCCCTGCTCGAGAAACTGGTCGCCTACGAAGCGGTGCACGAAATCCATTCCTGGCAGGACCTGCGTCACCGGCTGCACCTCGATCGCCGCTGCTATGCCTTCTTCCATCCCAATATGCCCGGCGAACCGCTGATCTTCGTCGAGGTCGCCCTCACCAACGGTCTCTCCGACAGCATCCAGAACCTGCTCGATGAATCGACGCCCCATGTGCCCCCTGAGGACGCCGATACGGCGATCTTTTATTCGATCTCCAACGCCCAGCAGGGGCTGCAGGGGATCAGTTTCGGCAACTTTCTGATCAAGCGGGTGGTCGAAACCCTCAAGGCGGAACTGCCTGACATCAAAACCTTCTCGACCCTGTCGCCGATCCCCGGTTTTTCCCGTTGGCTGAAAGGAGCTGGTGCCGAAGAAGTGGCGAAGTTGCTCGGTGAAGAGGTGATGGAAGGGCTGACGGAGACTGATTCTGAGCCGGGGTCTCCGGTTGATCTCGTTGCGCTTCTTGAGCAATCGGGCTGGCACCAGAACGGTGAATTCTGTGCCATGGTGCGACCGTTGCTGGAGAAATTGCTCTACCAGTATTTTCACACCACCCGCGCCGACGGGCAGCCGATCGACCCGGTCGAGCGCTTTCACCTCGGCAACGGCGCACGCATCGAGCGGGTCAACTGGCTCGGTGACCTGTCAGAGAAGGGGCTCATGCAGGCCTATGGATTGATGGTGAACTATCTTTATCCGATCAAGGATATCGAGAAGAATCATGAGCTGTATGCGACAGAGAGAAAGATTGCCCTCTCCTCAGCGGTTAAGGGTCTGAAATAGCAGGGGACCTATGACTCCAGGTTGAGGGGTGATGAGTTCCCGCAGGTCGGGATTTAGCTCAATCTGATCTTCGACAGATTTTGAGTATTTTGAGTTTTTTTCGCTATAATTGAGCCATGAAATGCGTCAGGTTCAACTGGAATCTTTCCCATCTCCTGCTCTGGTTCTGTCTGCTGCTTCTCTGTGGCTGCGGGGTTCCTTTGGTCTGGCAACACCCGGAGGGACTCAGTCAAGCAGAGTTACAGCAGGCAACCGACGAATGCCTGAGGTTGTCCCGGCAAGAGGCCGAGAATAGCGACTATTTTAGCCCCCACTTCTACCCGCGCTTTCCCTTCTACGACCGCCATTATTATCGTCACTCTGCTTATTGGTATGGTGAGCCGCCGCCCTTTTATTACGATGTGCAACGTCGCTGGTATGATGAACAACGTTATTTTCACATTTGCATGCTGGCAAAAGGCTGGCGTCAGGTCCCCGCCATCCCGCCGCGCTGAATCAATCCAGATTCCCGCTGCCTGCTGATCGTCATTAAGGCCTGAATTGAGGGCTTTGCCGCGAAAATAGGCTGTCTGAAAATCACCAGCGACGGCAGCTGGTTGACAGGTCAGTCGCGCTGGGAGCATATGGCGGCAACTAGTTGAAATAACACACTGATCTGTGGGGATATTATTCGGGGTTTTAGGACAAGGTGAATTTTGAAAGCCGCTTTTCAGGTTGATGCTGAAGGGTGGCTTTTGTTGTTCTTGGGTGTGGTTGCAACTTTGCAAAACCCCGTAATTTAGATTAAATAAATCTGTCCCCTTTTTATCACTTACAAATAAAAAGGCTCTGTTAGTGAGTTAAGTTGATTTTGTACAGCGGCTGGTGAACTGGTCGGCATTTCTCGCAATGCAGGATTGCGAGAATGCCACATACCACATCGACTCTTTCCGTAAAATAAATATAGAATTAACCCAAGACAGGTTTCTTCACTGCGTCAATCGTTGTTAACGAAGATCTCGTCCTTGAAGAAGCAAACTAACTTTGATTAATTGTGAGTAAAAATGGAAGAAATAGTTATTACAGGTAACTCAGTAGCCTACATATATAATGAAATTAGCGAGTATTACACATGTGTTTTCCTGATAGAAAAAATGAATAGATTATTTGTTATTGATACGTTCTGTGGTTCCCTGAGCATGGAGCCAATAGTTAGACGCCTGGAAAAGCTTGACCCGAAGAAAGAAGTCCTAGTCGTCAACACACATTTCCATTGGGACCATGTATGGGGCAATGTTGCCTTCAAGGATAAAACAATCGTTGGTCACCGTTTTTGTCGTGAGGATCTGCTCAACAATTGGCAGAGTCAAATTGACAATAATGGGCAATATATAAGCGGTAAGGTTGAACCGGTTCTGCCTTCACTGGTTTTCGATAAATCGATCTCCTTCCCTGACGATCAGATCGAAATATTTCACAGTCCCGGACACACAAGAGATTGCATATCTATTTTCGATTGGGCTGAAGGTGCCTTGTATGTTGGTGATAACGTCGAAAGCCCAATTATTTACGTCGAAGATCCAAATCTGGATACCTATATCGAAACACTCAAACTCTACCTTTCGTTGCCCACCAGAAAGATCTTTTCAAGTCATACCCTGGAAATAACAAATTTGGATATCCAGAAAACAATTGACTACCTGCTGATGATAAAAGATGGAGTGCGTGTTAATTTTGACACCGCGAATGAAAACAGAATTCATTTGGAAAATTTGGCAGTTCTACGGAGTCAGGCTTAGAGGAATACCATCTGGCAATCTGAGCAACCAACTGAAAAACGCTGTCTGTAAAATGAGGAAAAATTGCAGTGACGCGCGCAGATTGGAGACGCCGCCGTAAATCACCATCAATAAGACACCGAAACGGCCAACCTTCCAAATGGGGGCCCCTGTGTCGTTCTTATTGATCAGGAGCTTTGAGATGGCCTCCTGATAGTGGGTGTGTTTTAAGTACTTCGATGAAGCAGGAACATGATCGAACACAACATGTAAGAGACGACCCAACCCTTTGGAATCAGATCGAGCCGTTTTTTGTATTTTGATCGTGATTTCTAACCCGGATTCAAGTTGTAAGTGCAACTCTAATAGTTTGGTTTGAAGGATAAGCTGCGGTAGGCTCACGGCTTCTTTCACCGACCAAAGTTAGAGGAGCGCGATGATGCACTACACACAGCTTACCCGAGAAGAAAGATATCAGATTTCCGCCTTGAAAACAGCCGGTCAATCGAAGGCGCAAATGGCCAAGGTTCTTGGCCGCCATAAATCCACCATTGGCCGGGAGATGGCACGCAATTGTGGGTTGAGAGGCTACAGACCCAAGCAGGCTGATGGTCTTGCTGTAAGTCGTCGTCAGGAAAAGGTCACTTGCCGTATCACTCGCGAGTCCTGGGCGCGCGTCGAGCAGTTGACCCGCGAATACTGGAGTCCAGAGCAGGTCAGCTATTGGCTGCGGCAGGAAGAATGTCTCCATGTTAGTCCCGAGTGGATTTATCAATATGTTCTTCGTGACAAGCGGGCTGGTGGTGACATCTACCGATATCTGCGCTGTCAGAAACAACGTAAAAAGCGTTACGGTGCGCCAGATCGTCGTGGCCAGCTCAAAGGGCGCGTTTCGATCGACGAACGACCAGAGGTGGTCAACGAACGGAGTCGAGTCGGTGATTGGGAAGCCGATACGGTCATTGGCAAACAAGGCAGCGCTGTTTTGGTTACCCTCGTGGAACGCAAGACCCGTTGGAGCATGATTGGCAAGGCACCCGATCGGACAGCAAAAAAGGTTCGGGCTGTCATAGTGAAACGATTACTACCGCTGGCCTCACACGTGAAAACGTTGACTTACGACAACGGGAAAGAGTTTGCCTTGCATCTGGACATTGACGAGATGCTTCAGTCTAGCGGTTATTTTGCGCACCCTTATCATTCGTGGGAACGCGGCTTAAACGAGAACACCAATGGCCTTATTCGCCAGTTCTTCCCAAAAGGCAAGGATCTCGCTGAAGTGACTGACGAAGAGATTCAGAGAGTGATGAACAAACTCAACAACCGCCCCAGAAAATGCCTTGGATTTAAAACCCCCAATCAGGTATTTTTTGGAATCAATCCACCGGTTGCACTAGCGAATTGAATCCGCCTAAGAAATTAACCTGCCAAGCAATTCCAAACGCAAACCAGTGAGCTTGCTTGAGAATGTAGAGGTGGCGGCTTTGTGATGAAGTTGTTGCATTTTATATATTGCAACGGCTAAAGCAACATTTTAAGGAGAGGACCTCATTTCGGCAGTAAAAAGCGTTAAACTCCCACCAATCAGCAAAATTAGGAGTGGTTCATTATCCTAAACACAAGTTGCTAACCTAAATAACAATAAGCTTTGTTGCAACTGCAACGAAAGACTGTTTCTATGCTTATTTATGGAGAGTTTAAATTTCGCTATAAGTCACCGATATTTAAGGATAAAATATAAATATATGGTTTTTTGAATTTCTGGCACATTCCTTGGAATATCAATATATCAAGAAGGATGGAATAAAAGAGAATGTTTCACCATAATTGAATGGGAGGTAGGTCTCCCACGCCCGCTAAGGAGGACGCCATGACCAATTCTATCACAACGACAATCGGCCAAGAAATTAACGAAGTCACTACTGTGTCTCAAGCTGTTAATCCGCTTGCTAACATTTGGCTTGGAGTGCTTTTAGTCTGTCTTGGTGTTACTGCCTTTAGCACTGCGGTGTTGGTGGCGTGGCCATTCATCGCTCACATGATAGCTGGCTAAATTTAAAAAGGGATTCAAAGAGAATTAATCCTCGTAACGCCCTGACTGAATTGTCGGGGCGTTTTTATGTATAGTTCTGGTGCTCCATTTCATTAATCCTGATAGTTTAGAGATGGAGAACACCAGTTTTTGACTATGGCGCTTGATGCGGCATAACTTAGAATTTTTGAGACGGTGGCTCTGATGTTGGGTGTGTTTTAAGTCCTAAGGTGAAGCAAGATCTCCCTGTGTCAGCATTGTTGTCGCCTCTAACTGAACTCAAAATTGGGGGCAGTCAGGAGGCACATGTATACCAGATCATTCAGGGCCCTTATGATCCGTAAGGCTGCGGAGCTTAACGGGGCAAATAAAACTTCGACTGCACAAGAAGCTGGCGTATCATGGAGCACTCTCTATCGCGGGATGAGCGAAACAGATACGGTGGATGTTGCGGACCAGCCAGATTTACCATCGTTTTCCAAATCTATACGGAGGATATCAAAGATGAAACGTCCCTATGATTGGACTCCTGAAGAAAAACTGGCTGCGGTCTTAGAAGCGACATCGCTTTCGGAGGAAGACCTAGGCCCTTTTTTACGCAGCCGAGTTTTGCATAATCCCACACGCAGCAATAGCACGATCAGATGCTGGTTGGTCTAGAGACATTTGGTGGTAAGCGCAATGAGCGTAAGCGTATCCAGGACTTGGAAAAGGAACTTCTGCGCAAGGACAAGGCTCTGGCAGAAGCGGCAACTCTGCTGGCCCTGAAAAAAAGCCCGGGACCTTTGGGTGGACGACGACACGACCCTCTAGTCCGGAAACAGGTTCTCCTCCTGATCAAAGACGCGATGTGCCGGGGCGCTCGTTTGGAACAGGTGGCCAAAATGCTTGGGTTAACAAGTCGTACAGTACAAAGATGGCGGGACCAGAATGGTGGGTATGATCGACGTAACGGCCCACGAACTGCGCCCCCGAATCAACTGTCACATGTCGAGAGGCAGCAAGTCCTTGCGGTGGCCAATGCCCCTGAATACCGGGATCTTTCACCCTGGCAAATTGTTTCCCGTCTGGCCGATGCTGGTCAGTATGAGGTTGATTCGCAGGGTCTGATTCTACATTCCGAAAATGGCAGCCCCATGAAAGGATCAACCATGCTGGCGGCACTTCAGCAGTTGGGCGTTATGCCTTCCTTCAGTCGCCCTGGTGTCGGCAACGACAATCCCTTCTCGGAATCTCTGTTTCGCACGTTAAAGTATCGACCGGAGCACCCAGCACAACATATATGACGGCCCAACCATTTGGAATCAGGTTGGGCCGTTTTTTATATTTTGGATCGTGATCTATGAGAAGGTTATTGTTCTCGTGAATTTCAAAGAGGCCAGACCAAGAGAATCGTCGGAATGCCAACTAGCACGACCAAAATCTCCAGAGGCAGACCCATTCGCCAGTAATCGCCAAATTTATAGCCACCAGGACCCATGATGATGGTGTTGTTCTTATGACCGATGGGAGTCAGAAATGCACAGGATGCTGCGACGGCGACCGCCATCAAGAAAGAATCCGGGTTGGCATCAAGCCGGGTGGCTATATCGATGCCGATGGGGGCGGCGATCAGTGCCGTTGCCACGTTATTCAACACATCCGAAAGGGTCATGGTGACGAGCATCAGGATGGTAAGAACTGCGACGGTCGGCCAGCCAGCCGTCCAGTCAACAATTGCATTGGCCACCAGAGTTGTGCCACCACGCGCCTCTAGCGCGGCGCCGATCGGAATCATTGAGCCAAGCAGCACAATAACTGGCCACTCGACCGAGTCATACACTTGTGATAATGGCACAATGCGCAGAGCGACATAAGCGACAACCACTGCCGCCAACGCCATTGGCAGGTAAATCAAACCGGTACTGGCGGCAATAATTGCGGCGGCAAAAATAGCCACCGCCGCCCACGCCTTGCTCCGCTGAGGGACTTCGAGACCACGTCCAGCTAGTGACAGACAACCAAGCCAATCAACCACATTCGGAAGTTGCTCCTCCGGGCCAAGTAACAGCAAGATATCTCCCGCCTTAATTGGGACTTTGCGTACCTGCTCACGGATTCTCCGATCCTTCCGCGAGATACCGAGCAGGGTCACGTTACGCTGGGAGAGTAACCGGACCTCCATCGCCTTACGGCCTTCGATCATAGCCCCTTTCGGGACAACGACTTCCATTAGGGTCACTGCTTCGGCGAGCATGCTGTCATGCTTATGTGCGCCGACGTATTCTAAGTCTGCGGCACCGACAAACTGGTCGATGGCATCAGGCCGCCCTTCAAGCACCACCAGATCATTCTTACGGATGATTTCTCGCCGGGCGGAACCGGGTAGGTGCTTGCCGTGCCGCACCAGGCCGAGAATATTGACATCACTCTTCTCAGCGAACGGTTCGAGGTCCTTGAGCTTCTTGTCCACGGCACTGGAGGCTTTTTGCACCTTGGCGTTTGAAATGTAGGCTTTTAAATCGCCAAGTTCCAGAAGAGTATCGTGCTTGCCGCGTTCGGCCGGAATCAACCGCCAGCCAAGAAAAGAGACATACAACACCCCGACAATCGCTACCACAAGCCCGACCGGGGCAAAAGAGAACATGCCGTACGGTTTGCCTAGAGCGCTTTCGCGAAAGGTGGCAATAACGATGTTTGGTGGAGTGCCGATCAAAGTTATCATGCCGCCAAGGATAGAGGCGAAAGAAAGCGGCATCAGCGTTAGAGACGGGCTCCGCTTGGAGCGCTGGGCAGCCTGTATGTCGACCGGCATCAGCAACGCCAGCGCAGCGACATTGTTCATAATGCTCGAAAGTGTCGCGGAGATAACTGCCATAATGCCGATATGGTTCTGTAAGCTGCGCGACGAGTCGACGACTTTGCGCGCCAGCATTTCTATGGCACCAGATCGAGAGAGACCGCGACTGACGATCAGTACCAAGGCAATGATGATGACCGCCGGGTGGCCAAAACCTGAGAAAATTTGGTCTTTGGGAATGACACCGGTCATAGCGGCCAAAACAAGTGCGGCAAATGCGGTCACGTCGTAACGTATCTTGCCCCATATGAGAAAAATTAAAATGAGTGTAATCAGACTGAAGAGGATGGTTTGGTCGGTAGTCATCATTAAAAGGTAATTCCCAGAGATCCGTATAAAATCAGATGATATCAACTATACTTGGGTCTGAGTCGAGGTCAAATAGATGGATTTCTTAATTTTTGTCCTACATAGTTTTAAATGTTTGAAATTGGCCGAAATGCAAAATTCCTGCAGATCCTGACCGACTTATCAGAAAAGCCCACCCGGATCGCCAGGTGGGCTTTTGATGCTCTATATGTTGTGAGTTGCAGGACACTGCCGCGATCAACCCGTTTCTTCTTTCAAATATCGTAAGCAGTCAATCAGTGGTGATCTGTTTTTCTGATATTCTCTAAGCACGCGGACTTTTAAGATCGATTTGCAGGGCGGCGCTGCATCATACTTGGAAAGCAAAAAAGGGAGGAAGAGATGAGAAATATTCTGTTGGCAACTGACATTGCTGGCGAAACTGATCGCGCATTTGAAAGGGCAGTCAAGCTCGCTTTATCGCTAAAGTCCACACTTCACATCCTTCATGTTTGTCTGCCATCATCTCTTACCAGCAAGGCAAATATGGAACAATCCCCAAATCTTAGCGCAATAAAAAAAATGAACAGCTACCTAGCCAGTAACAAAGAGCTGATAAATGTAGAACACACAATAACTGTGAAAGAAAATCAGGAACCGTTTGCCGAAATTATCAAACTTGCAAATGAGGTCGATGCGGAACTTATTGTCATGGGGATGCATGGCAAATCAAAACTTCGTGACAAGTTTATCGGAACAACAATAGAAAAAGTTATCCGTAAGGGAACTCTGCCGGTTTTGATGGTCAAAGATAAACCCCTTGGGGAGTACAAAAATCTCTTGGTTGGCACTAATTTTTCTGCTGGATCAGGCCAGGCGCTTCGCCTAGCCCTTAAACTGGCCCCAAAAGGGATCGTGAACCTAGTCCACTTCTACGATATCCCAGATACCGACATTGGAGACAAAATTACCCAATATACTGGTGATGTTATTGAAGCCTCTGAAAAAGAGAAGTTAGAAAAATTTGTCAAGGAATACAGCTTTGATCTTGAAAAAACGGCCGGCGAACAACCAGAATTTCATTATCGATTGGCCCAAGGAGAAGCCGATAACAGACTCCTTCGTGAAGCAGTTGGGCTTAATGCTGAACTGATTGCAATTGGTGCCCACAGCCGGCCTAAGCTGATGCCTTATAAACTTGGTGGCATCGCACTTGACATCCTGACCAACCCACCCTGTGATGTATTGGTAGCAAACAGCTTATGACTCTTTGTGCTGAAAATATAATCCCCTGAGCAGGACCTACACTATCCCGGACACACAAACCGAGGAATAGTGCCCGATTATGGAGGTGTGTCCAATAAATTCAAGCTACTCGTCACAATTTAAACAAGATGCAGTCAAGGTGGCAGTGGAATCCGACCATTCTGTTGCCCAGACAGACTGACAGAGATTAGGGGGTTAATGCTAATTCTCTGTACATCTGGATAATGAAATATCGCCAACCGGAATCTTTGACGACTGAAGGATCTGGAGAAAAACTGATCTGGCAACACTCTTCCAGGTACTTGGCTACATAAATTTTTGTATGATTTCAACGTCTAGCGGAGGGCGTGCTTGAAATTCCTGCCACCCCTGCAAATACTGAAATGGCCGCCTCAGGAATTGGAGTGGCCATTTCAGTATTTGATGAAAATCAAAACCATGGTCAAAGTGAGATTTTATTCGCTGCAAGGAAAACACACCCTAAATTCTTTCCTCGCCAAATATTTGGCGATTCGGGCTTGTTTTTCGTTCCATGACCTAAGTGAGCTCGGCGCTGGTCTAGGATATGTATGATCGATTTGTGGCTTTGTGGTGAGCAAGGTAAAAAGGTCATATACTTTGGAATTAAAATTCATATCATCTTTGTGCGTAATGAGAAAATGATGAGAGCATGAAAAAAGAGCCCGGGGCTTTTCCTCTACGAGCCCACCCGTTGGCTACAGAACTGTACGATTAATGAGTTATTGTCTTGAGGGAGTACCTCATGTCTGAGCTTTTTGGTTTCGATGTTTTTTCGCCCAAGGAAATCGCTGCGCGAGTCGAAACAATCGGCGTGGCCAAGGCGCACTTACCACTAATTCCTATGCTGATGCTGAGTGTGCTGGCTGGTGCCTTTATTGGTCTGGGCGCTCTTTATTTTGTGATTGTCAAATCAGACCCTAACCTAGGGTTCGCCGCCAAACAGGTGCTCGGCGGCGTGACTTTTTCTTTGGGATTGATTCTTGTCATAGTGGCAGGTGCGGAGTTATTCACCGGAAACAATCTGCTGGCGATGGCCTGGGCTGATGGAAAAATTTCCACACGTGAGTTGCTGCGGAACTGGGTGATTGTTTGCGGCGGTAATTTTATTGGTGCAGTCGGAATTGCTCTCTTGGTCTTTCTCTCACATCATGTTGAAATGAACAACGGTGGAATTGCCCAAGAGTATATCAAGATTGCTTCAGCCAAGGTTGCCTTGCCTTTCTGGACGGCCTTCTTTAAAGGCATTCTCTGTAATATTCTGGTGTGCATGGCGGTTTGGATGGCTTTTGCCGGAAGAAGTGTAATCGACAAGGCAGTAGCGGTAGTCTTTCCAATATCTGCTTTTGTTGCAGCAGGCTTCGAGCATAGCATTGCCAACATGTTTTTTATTCCGCTCGCCATGCTATTGCAAAGCTTCGATAACATTGGGGTGAACTCCAATACCATTACTTGGGCTGGTCTCTTTGGTAACCTGGTGCCAGTAATATTGGGCAATATTGTTGGTGGCAGTGTATTGGTCGGGTTAGTGTACCACCTTATCTATCGGCAGGTGCCGGGCCAGGACGAATAGACGTATCCAACAGAACATTAATTTGCGCAGCAATAGATAGACAGTTTCAACTAAGCACAGCAGCGGTTTCTCAAGGACCGGGTCGGGATCAAACCACTGCTCAATCAAAGGGTCTTATAAGTTAGTCACCCAAAAGAGCGGCCCTGGAGTGGAGAGCATCGTTGAGTTCTCGCTGACCCTGACCTATAAGAAAACCCCCTATGATCATCAGACGGGGTTTCGTGTTTCAACAGTGGTGATTTGGCATCGCTGGAAGTTACTGTTAGCCCTGACCCTGAGCCAAGGATAATGTTGCTGCTTGGCTCAGGGGCCGACGGTTTTTATCTCCGCAAGATGAAAAAGTAAGCCCGCTTCAGAAGGAAGTGGATTCGTCATGCTCGGCCAGTTCCTCTTGAATATAACGTTTGACATACTCTTGACTATTCACGCTGGTTTTACTCAACCAGAAGACTAGCAAAGCTCCGCACGCCAGGACGAAGATACGAAATTCCGGCAGCGCCAGCGCCAGCAGCAAGGTGACCGGCACGATGAACGCTAGTCCCCATATTCCACGCCAGCGTAATTTCACCAAGAGAGCCTGAGCGTCAACCCGGTTAGTCAGGCCGACTTTTTGTAACGAGAGACACAATGATTCGTAATTCCGCTGGTGCTTGTCCTTCATTCGTCCGAATGGGTCGTTGATATTCATGGGTTCATTTCTGTCGATGGTTTAAGGATGCCTGTTTCCAGTATCTCGGACGGTTTTGACTTTGTCAAAATAAACTGTACTAACGCAATTTGATAGATTTTTGAACATAAGTTCAACAGAAGTGGGGGGGCACGCCCGACCCCATGGAACTAAGCTGGTAACGTAAGTAAGCCCCTGTTGGGTCGGGGCTTCTTCATATCCAGGTCTCGGATGTAGTAACAAAATGTAGCACTGACACTAGCCGGGGTTACTTCGTTACAGCGTCTTAAATGTCGTGCATAATAAGAAACGCCCACGATCTGCTAACCGTGGGCGTTTGGCGTTCTAGTGGTGGTGATTTCCAGACACGTCTGGGTAGGTTGAGTCGTTAACTATACTGGGGAAAAATCCGAAGTCCGGTCGGGGTCTTGAGCTATGTTTGGTGTATGAACTCCGAGATGAGTTTCTTCCCCAAGGGCGCACCGGTGTAAGTCTGGAGATCAGTTCCAATATCGATTGGGGCGGGATGGTCAGACAGCGCCAGCAATTGGTTGACCATCTCAACAACTCCCGGCAGTTCACTGTCGGTCACGAGCCTCCCCAGCCCGATCTCGGCTAGACGGTTGCCAATTCGTCGATGCTGCCGATGTGCCGGTATAATGATTATCCCGCGAGCCTTGTTTTCCAGGGCCTGATAAACGGTGCCGATTCCACCGTGACAGATCACAATCGTTTGATAGCTCAATGCGATCACCTTGTCTCCCGGCAAGAAATCGCGGACAAAGAACCCGGGTCGCTCGTAAGATTTCATCTCCCGTGCCTCCATAACCCCGCCGGTGGTTATAACGACTTGGAACTGTGAACCTCGCAACCGCTCCGCGACGACCCTCATATGTTCGCGATTATCGGAACTTCCCATCGCCATATAGACGAGTGGTTTTTTGGCGTCAATTACAACGGTCGGATCAAGAGGTTTATCTGCTCCATGCCAGGTGACCGGTCCCATGTAGGAGAAACTTGGTGACAGGGCCCTGATGGGAAACAGCGACGGCAAGTCCGGAAGGATATTGAGGTCTGCGGTGAAGATCATCCGCAACGATCTTTCCTCAGGGGCATGCATCCGTCTCGCAACTGCGTTGAAACGGCCCAATATCTGGCTGGCCCTCTTGATACGCTCGCGCTCTTGTTCTTCGGTCAGTTCGTCCGACATGCGGAACTGCGGATGATTGCAGGCGTTGAATAGCGTAACATGAGGTATGCGCCGTGCCCTGATTGGAATCCTTGCCACCATTGGCATCGAACTCACAACGCAATCCGGCTTGAATTCGTCCATCACCGTGCCGTAGGTGACTACGAACTGTTCGACTTTTTCCTCGGTATCGAATACCGGTTCCCCCCGTGAGAACTTTTCGTAATCGACTAGCGGTAAATCAACTAACCGTGTGTCGATCCGCAACTCCTCCGCCAGCGACAGGAACGAATTGGATAATGCGATTCTCACCTCGAACTCTTTCGCCATTTCTTTGGCGAGCACTAGTGATCTGGTTACGTGGGCGAATCCCAGCGCGGGTAAGAACAGTATTCGCTTCATGATGCCGAACACCCTCATCAATGGGAACGGCCAACCCCTTTATGAGGTTGGCCGTATTTACATCTAAATAGATGTTGACTTCAGGTCGTAATCACCTGCAAGAAAATCGCTACCAGCTTGGTTGGATATCATTGTGTTTTAGGAATCTGCCAATTGCATTTACTTCTTCAAGGGGAATATCCACAAATTGTATGCCCACTCCAGGAGCAAACTCTGGGTTATACGGATTTTCTTTCGTGTTTACCCACGCAACTTTTGAAGGACATGAAATTGTGTCATCCTGCCTCAACAGTTTAAAGCGCAGAATCAAGATATCATCAACATTTAATGGATAATTTGTTTGCAGAAAAAGCCCACCAGTACTTAAGTCAATGCTAAATCCACTCAGAAGGGTTCCGTCGGGACTCCCAAATCTGACCTGCATCTCAGCCCTTAGGCGTTTAGGTACATATTCATTATCAACTGAATTGATCATTGGCCCGCCTAGGATGAAATCCCCTGCCTAAGTCATGTGCGATGCCCAAGGTATCATTGAATAGTTTGCCCTGGGTAGTAATCTAATGATTCATAAACGTAAAAATTGGTTATCTGGGATTAGGACATGACCAGCTCGCGCAGGTTGCGATAGACCGGCTCGCGTGCGCGCATTTTCGAATTGTGCGCAGTTCATCAGGAATAACTTTAAGATGATCGCAGGGCGAAGCTGAAGCGTATATCGCTGGTTGGTTCCGGGGCCAGATTTTTTTCGTGGAAAATGACCTGCCCCCGACGATTGACCAACAGTGCGGTCGAACTGCGCGT
Source organism: Geopsychrobacter electrodiphilus DSM 16401 (assembly GCF_000384395.1). NCBI lineage: Bacteria > Pseudomonadati > Thermodesulfobacteriota > Desulfuromonadia > Desulfuromonadales > Geopsychrobacteraceae > Geopsychrobacter > Geopsychrobacter electrodiphilus. The sequence goes on along the minus strand of NZ_ARWE01000001.1, from coordinate 3,131,217 downwards.
ACCATAGTCAGTGCCGGAGATCCGCAGTGCGGAAAGCTGGCGTTCCCGTTCGAGGCTGACCCCGGTCGCAGGGAGCAGTTCGTCGGGAAACAGGCGCGAGTCATCGAGAATTCTGAGTAGATCGCTGGTTTCAAACTCGGACCTGGCAAGGAGTGCCTGCAACTGCGCCTTACCTTGTTGAACCTTGGGCCAGGGCGTGTCGAGTTGGGCGTTACTAAGCCCGTACAGGCCGGGTTTTAACGCGAGCGGGGCAGACAGCCGATTGGAATAGTAAGTGAGCCCGTTCTGGCTGCCATACAACAGATTGTAGCCGGAATACAGGTCGCTGGTTTTCTGCAGTTGTCGTGCATAATCCTGTGTTTCGGTGTCGCTCCCCAGATAACCACAAGTCAGCTCGCCACGTGAACGGGCTGCGGGGACGGCCAGCTGCGGTTCCCTGACGTTGGTCACCGCCGCAAAGCGTCCACTGCGGGTCATCCCCATCCAGGTCCCTTGCGCCTCAAGATCTCTTCCCGCCAGCAGATCAGGTTGTTCCGGCCACCAGTGCGCAGCAGCAGTGCTGCGTCGGTAAAATTCGTCGCGGTTGGCAGCAACGATCAGGGGATATTCAGGGTGGCAGCGCCAGGCTAAGAGTATGAGACACATGGGCCTCAGTTTAATGGGGTTGTTGGCGGAAAGCTATAGGGCGGCCGATATCTGCCAGCCTAAGCGAGTCGCAAAATTTACAGTTGGTATACAATGAGACACCTGAATAAACCCTTGATGGCCCCTTTCTCCCCCTTACCCGAGGTCTCTCTATGAAAGTAGCCTGTCTGCAAATCAACACCGGTGACCTGCTAAGCCTGAACCTGGAGAATATCGATCTGCTGTTGCAACGTGCCGCGGAGCAGAAAGTAAAACTGGCAGCCTTGCCGGAGAACTTCGCTTTCATGCATCCGGATCTGCAGCGCAAGCGCGATTTTGCCCGGCAGGACTGTCCCGCAACGGTGCTGCCGTTTTTGGCGGCTGCCGCGCAAAAATACCATATGGCGATTATTGCCGGTTCGGTGTTGCTTGAGGGTCGCCAGGATAAGCTGCGCAATGCTTGCCCGGTGTACGACCGCAACGGAGCTTGTCTCGGGATCTATGACAAGATGCATCTGTTTGATGTTGATTTGCCGGACGGTCGCTATCATGAATCCGCCCAGATTGAAGCGGGTGACACACCGCTGGTTGTTCAGCTTGATGAATGGCGACTGGGGGTGAGTATCTGTTACGACCTGCGTTTTCCCGAGCTCTATCGTTACTACAGCGCTCTGGGCTGCAACCTGCTCTCGATCCCTGCGGCGTTTACGGTGCCGACCGGCCAGGCGCATTGGGAGGTGCTGTTACGCGCGCGGGCTATTGAAAATCAGGCCTATGTCCTGGCGCCGGCCCAGATCGGGACCCACCCCGGGGGGCGGCAGACCTATGGGCACAGCATGATCATTGCCCCCTGGGGGGAAATAGTTGCCCAGGCCAGTAATCATTCTGCCGCCGGGGGGGAGCTGATCGTTGGGGATATCGAGCTCAATACTGTTAGCGACATTCGCCGCAAGATGCCGGCGTGGCGCCATGAAAAACTCTGATTCAGGAGAGTGAAAGAAAAAGGCTGGAAATTTTCAGAACCGGCTGTTGTTAAAGGATACAAGTGGTAGAATTGTGACCTTACAAGTCATGAATGCTGCAGCGCTGAAAAGGAGAAGACCTATGATCCGGATAATGATCTTGCTACTGGCAACGGTATTTGGTGGAACTGCTGCTTTTGCTGCTGTTGAGGGGAAAGAGGTGACTTATACCTCTGGTGCGACGACCATGAAGGGTTATCTGGCCACGGATGATGCGATACGCGGCCAGCGCCCCGGGGTCCTGGTGGTGCACGAGTGGTGGGGGCAGAATGCCTATGCGCGCAAACGGGCCGACATGCTCGCCGCGCTGGGGTATACGGCGCTGGCGCTCGACATGTACGGCGATGGCAAAACCGCCGATCATCCCAAGGATGCCGGGGCTTTTTCGTCGGCGGTGATGAAGAATCTGCCCGAAGCCCGGGCGCGCTTTGACGCCGCCCTGGCGTTGCTGAAACAACAGCCGAACGTCGATCCGACCAGGATCGCCGCCATCGGCTACTGCTTCGGTGGCGCGGTCGTGCTGGAAATGGCCCGTGAGGGGGTCGAGCTGGATGCGGTCGCCAGTTTCCATGGCAGCCTGGCCGCCAGTCATCGCGCCGAACCGGGGACAATTAAGGTGAAGAGAATCCTGGTCGCCAACGGCGCGGCGGACAAGTTCATCAAGGCTGAGGATGTCGCCGCCTTGACCGGTGAACTGGCCGCTAACGGGGTGGCGTTCGACTTTCTCAACCTGCCGGGCGCGGTGCACAGCTTTACCAATCCCGACTCAGATGCGCTGGGAAAAAAATTCGGTCTGCCCCTCGGCTATAACGCCGCGGCTGATCATAAATCATGGGAAGCGATGCGCAGGATGTTTGCCGAGGTGTTCAAGTAGAAGTTTTGGCGGGAGGTCAGGTAGGCAGGCAGCGTACTCCCCCGCCTCTGGGGGAGTACGCCGAGAATGCTCTCTGGTGCTCAGTCGTGGGGGGCCATCGGCATGGGCACTTCTTCTTCAAAGACCTTTTTGGGGTCTTTATATTTTGCGAGGAGCTTCAACCTGTAGTTGTAAAGCGCCTTCATTTCTCTGATGTCCTGCATCACCTCGAAGGACCCATGCCAATGTGAATAGTCTGGGCTCCCCATCGCGGCGCCTTGTCTCATCCTTCTGCCTTCATGATGCCATGAATAGTAATACAGTTTAAAAAAGGTATCACTCCAGAGGTCCGCTTTAATTAGTCCCTTGGACTTGAGGTCTTGAAGCATTTGATCTGCCAGCGTGTTGTACTGATTGTAGAGGGTTACCTGCGCATCCGTTCTGGCGAAATAGTTATCGACGAATGTTGTCTGGTGGCAGGTGGAACAAACCTGCATCATGTCACTTCTTGCGGCTTCAGGTCCTTTGGGATTACCTGCTTTGGGATTACCGCGCGATAATTTTTTATCTTTATACCAATCCCAGCCTGCGGTTTCATCACCTTCGGTTCTTTTGAAACTTTTTGGAGCCCAGAGATTCCATTTAAGTTTTGTCGAAATGTTATGCGTCGGCTTAAGGCCGTTAATCCCACTCATATGACAGGTAAAGCAGGTCGGCCCTCTGAGGGTTTTTCCTGGAATTTGTTCTCCGGTAGAAAAATCATAATCTTCCGGGTTGGTCGCAAGAATATGGCCATGAACACTTGACTCAAAAATTTCGATATCCGGATGGTCCGGCCCGAGGTGACAACTGGCACAGGCTGCGGGTTGTCTTGCTTCGGCTGCGGAGAATTTATGCCGGCTATGGCAGGCGGTACAATTGCTGATTCCACCATCGGGATAATTCGAGCCCATCCCATCATTGGGCCAAACCTCTGAATTCGGGACTCCCTGCTGGTTGAGGGTAATCACCGCTCCGTGGCATTGGACGCAGGTATTTGCAACCGTCTCTGCCGCCAGTTTGGGATTGTCCTGATTGAGATTGAACTCAGGGTCGATTCCTTTGCCCATGTCCGTGTGGCCATTTAAGGAGGGGTTATCACCGCCCATCCCTTCATAGTTGTAGCTGAGTTTGGTCATCGCATAGCCGTGGGGGCTCTTATTCCCCGCAAGCCATTGAGAACCCGCTCTTGCATGTCCGGAATTCATGAATTGGGTGACTTCAGCGGCATGGCACTTCGCACAGGTGACTGATGAAACCGCCAACTGAATCTCCCAGTCATCCCCTTTTAAGGGATGTGATTTATAGGCCGTGGGATAATTTTTGGGCACCACATGGCAAGCGACACAGCCAACGCCGACGGTTGCATGTTTGGAATGTTCCCAGTCGGCGACAATCCCCTGATCCTGCTCCTTGTGACAGGACAGGCATTGTTCATTGGTCACCCCTTGTGCCTTGAAATTTTTAAGAATTTCAAAATTCTTATTGTCTTTCAAGCTGGCTGCGTTACAGGCAACCGTAAACCCCATTGCAATAAACCCAAGCAAAACAACCTTCATTACTTTTTTCATTCGATCTCCTTGATGTCGGCAACAACAGTCATGAGGCATGAAAAGCCGAAGCTCCCAATCCTCCCTAATAAGCTGAATTTATATTCAAACCCGGCGAATTTTTTTTGACAGTTTAGTCGAACCGGTCTGTGATTAAATTGACCTGAGTCAAAGAGGAGTAATTGTCTGGGAAAGGAACTCTTTCGGGGCTGATATGGAAAGTTCCCTTTTGAACTCGGGAACGTTGCCTGGACGGGCGCCGGGCCGTAGCGATTGGTCATTTTTTTTATGACACGGCCGACACCCTGAATCTGTTAAGCTTGTGTCTTACTTCAAGCAGGAGCATCCCATGGCGCGTAAAATCTTCATCGCCGCATCTGGTCAAAACGCCGGCAAAACCACGGTCAGCCTTTCTCTTTTACATCTGGCGCAAAAAAAATATAAACGGGTCGGATTTATGAAGCCGATCAGCCCGAAACCGATCCAGCTGCGCGGCTTGACGGTCGATAAGGATGCGGCGCTGATGTGTCAGGTCTTCGGTCTGGGGCGCGATCTATGCCATATGTCACCAGTCGTGATCGAAGGTGATTCAACGCGCAAATTTATTGACGGACAGCTCGATACCCGGGTCCTCGAGCAGAACATCCTGGATGCCTGTGCCGCCCTCGAAAAGCACTGTGATTTTATCATTATCGAAGGTGCCGGGCATCCCGGTGTCGGTTCGGTGGTCGGACTGTCTAATGCCCGTGTCGCGCGGATTTTGAATGCGTCGGTCCTGATGGTGACCGGCGGCGGGGTCGGGAACGTGATTGACTCGGTCCATCTGGATCGTGCCCTGTTCGAAAGAGAAGAGGTCGAGATCCGGGCGGTGCTGGTCAACAAGCTGATCCCGGAGAAACGTGACACGACCCTCGACTATCTGAGCCGCGCCTTTGTCCGGGAACCGTTCAGGCTGCTGGGGGGCTTCAATTATCAGCCGATCCTGGCCGATCCGACCCTGCGTCGGGTGGCGAATATCCTCAACCTCGAAATTCACGGTAACAAACGTGAATCGAAGCGGATCATCCATTTTCTGCAGATCGGCGCCCCCTCGACCCAACGGGTTACCGAACTGCTGCGCGACGACACCCTGCTGATCGTCACCAGCAGTCGCGATGAACTGTTGATCACCCTGGCGAACATGTACCAGATCCCAGAGCATCGGCATAAAATTGTCGGCCTGCTGATCCCCGGGGTGGCGAAGGTCAGCCCGATTGCCCAGCAGATCGTTGATCGGAGCAAGATCCCTTATATGCGCACGACCCAACACACGACAGGCGTTCTTTACCGGGCGATAACTGAAGATGTGTACAAATTGACTGCCGAGGATGTAGGGAAAATTGAGATGATCCGCTCTTTGGCTGAAACCCGTTTTGATTTTGACGAACTGGATCGTCTGTTCGATGGCGGCTGATTGATGGGCTGAGGGTTGAGCCCGTTTTTGAGCGCTTGCACGCTATGTAATTGTGAATTATAAATGAGTTTGTTGTAAGAAATAACAACTTTGCTGATTTGAAAGGATGCTTCTGATGTCAAAATGGGCCAATGTGGGTCAAGTTGATCGTGTGCTGCGCTTTGTTCTGGCTGCAGTTTTACTTGCGATCGGTGTGCTGGATAATCCGATTGTGTCGGGTGGAACAACCAAAATCATCATCGGGATCTTTGCCGTCGTGCCGCTGCTCACCGGCCTGTTCCGATACTGTCCGCTCTATACGCTGATCGGAATCAATACCTGCAGCAAGCAAAAATCCTGATCAGAGACTGATCGTGCGGTTACGACCCTGTTGTTTGGCCTGATATAAGGCCCGGTCAGCACGACCCATCAGGGTATCCGGGCTGTCACTCTCCGCAATGAAGGAGGCGATCCCCAGACTGATAGTACAGGCCATCTGCTGTTCACTGAAAGTGAACGGGTATTTTTCAACTGTCCGGCGTATGCGTTCCGCGACCTGTTGAGCGGTTTGTGGCTCGGTTTTCGGTAACACCAGGGTAAACTCCTCCCCGCCATAACGAGCCGCGATATCATACTCGCGCGTACAACTTTGCATCAGACCTCCCAGACTGCGCAAAACTTCATCACCAGCCTGATGTCCATATTGATCATTGATCGCTTTGAAGTTGTCGATATCGATCATGATGCAGGTCAGGGGCTCATGATTACGTTCGGCCTGGGCAACCGCAAGCTCCAGAGCATGCATCAGATAACGGCGATTATAGAGTTGGGTCAGGGTGTCCTGGACCACCAGCTCTTTGATCTTCTGGCGCATCGTTTCAAAGCTGGCCGCGAGCGATTTCACTTCCCGCCCGCCGCCACTTAAGGTCAGCGGGGTCTCGTAGTTGTAGGAGATAATATCCTGGGCTGCCTGATCGAGAATCCCCAGTGGTTTGGTGATCCGATACGCGATGATCAAAACGATCCAGATACTGGCCCAGCCCAGGACAATCAGCGCCGTAATGATGCGGTTTTTAAAAGCGATGGTGCTGTGGAACAGGTCGGTATTCGGTATAAGATAGCGAAATTGCAAGCCCATCAGGCTTTGGGTTGGAGCAAAGAGATGAAAATCTCGCCCACCGACAAAGTGTCCTTTTCCCGTCACTGGTTGATTCATAAATTCTGAGGCGGCGGCAGTTTGGGCCGGACTTTGCTGATCCAGCCGATCGATCGTCTGAAATATCTCTCCATCAAGCCAGATGCGCAACATCAACTGCTGTGTAGCAGCGCGTTGCGCAATCAACTTCTGTAATGCGGGTTTGTCACACCGCAAAATATACAGGTGGTCCGGCATCCCGGGTTTTCCCCAAGGCCAGAGCAGGTAGATCTGATCCTGATTGTGGAAAAAAGTCGGGCCACTGGTCGCGACATGAAGATTGCGCGCCTTGACCTGATACGCATTCAACATGTCAACGGGAGTTGAATCCTTGGGCCAGGGCAAAATTTGAACCAGGGTGAGCAGGGGCGTTTCGCCGCTTGGCGGGTCTGGAGAGTCCGCCGCACTGGTGTCGCCTAAACCGTCATCCCTGTCTCGCGGCGGGACAATGGTCTGATGGGGCAGGCTGTCGAGCAGGGCACGTTCAGTGGCACTTCTGATGGAGGCCAGTACGACTTCGGCGCGTAAACGAAAGATCTCCTCTTTATCGGCGATCTTGTCCTGCGCAAAGGTCAAGTAAGTGATCAGGCTGAACACCAAAATTGACAGAATCAGGGTGGTGCCAAACGCGGCGATCAGTTTTGCGCGTAGAGTCATCCTGGCTCCAGAAAATCGAATTTAATAGTTGTGACGATGGCTGTGTGCGGATTTAAACTGCAGGTGCAATGACGAAGCAGACTCATTCGACGCAATCTGACATTCGTAAACCCTTGCTAACAATAAAGCAACACAAACGTGCTTGGGAAGCAGTTTATCGCAGAGTTTGTTGTTCAATGCGTCCGAACCGCCAGGCGTAGACGATCAATGGCAGCATCAGCCCGCAGGCGCAGACATAAGGCAGTCGGTGATCCAGCTGGTACAGACTGGTCCCGACCAGCGGGCCCAGGACAAAACCTGCGGCCGGGCAGGCCGAGATCAGGCCGCCGACCGCACCCTGCTCATCGGCGCTGACCGAGAGCGAGGCCCCGGCGGTGAATCCGGGCGATACCATCCCCAGCCCCAAACCCAAAATTCCGAGAAACATGGCCAGGGCCGCGATACTGCCGGCAAACAGCAGCGCGGCATAACCGATCATCAACACCGGCAGCCCCAGATTCATCAGCCGGATCGGGTTGAGCTTTAAGCGTCCAACCAGAAAGGCCTGGGAGAAGAACGACATGCTCGCCGAAAACATCATCCCCATGCCGAGGGCCTGAGCCGTGGCCTTGCCGTCGAGCACGAAGCGATCCTGAAAGTAAAAGCCGATGGTCTGGCTGGTCATCGAGAAGGCGAAGAAGGTCAGAAAGCCGATCAGAATGTAGGGGAAGTAGCGTTTGTCAAACAGCTTCAGTTTCTGCAGGGTTGTTGAGCGGGGGGCTATTTGTGGGGGCTCTCGCAGAACCACGGCGATCAAAATGGTGCTGCACAGGGTGATTCCTGCGGCGACATAGAGCGGGGCCAGCAGCCCGAGAAAGGCGAGCAGCCCGCACATGGCCGGTCCCAGTATCGCGCCCAGGGTTCTGGCAGCGCCCAGGCGGCCCATCCCGGCGACCCGTTGTTCGGCGCTGGTTGTATCCGCAATATAGGCCGAGGCGGCGCTGGGGGCAGCCGACATCAGCGAGGCCATCAGTACACGCGAACCGATCGCCAGCAGATAGAGAGTCAGACCGCCCAGCAGCCCTTTGAGTCCGAAGAAAAAAACCGAGGCGAACAGGATGCAGCCGAAGGTATAGCCGAACAGGCCCAGAAGCAGCACCGGCTTGCGTCCCCAGCGATCACTGGTGCGTCCCCAGATCGGGCTGGTCAGGGTGAAGGCGAGAGAAGAGCAGGTTATAATCAGGCCGATCTGTACCTCCCCCAGTCCGACTTCACGGCCGAGTGGTGCCAGCAGGGCGAAGGTCATGGACTGGCCGATGCCGGTAGCGAGCACGCTGAACAGCACCAGGCGGGTGGATAGCTTAAACGGCGACGTTGTGGGAAGGGCGGAGATCATAGCCTGAAACAGTAGATTAACGTCGCCGCAGATGCAATGCGAAGTTGGAAATTACCGAAGGATGGTCCACAACCGGTGGGTAGAGCCGCTGAGGTTAACTGAGAGCTGGTTGATAGCTATACGCCGAGGACGGTTTTTCAGTCAGCTTTCGGTCCCTTCATCCCAGCAGAGTCCGAGGCTTAATTCAATCAATGCTTTCCCGCATGAGGCGGTTATAACATGTCAGGCGAAGTGGATGAAAAAATCTATTTATCAATGGTTTACTTGTTTTTTAATGTGAAGCGAGGTACGTTCTAAACAGTTATTTGAGGTGGTGCAATCTGGATATAGGTCTGCTGTCTGCTTTGACATCAGGCTTTTTTATTTTGTAACGACCAAAAGGGGGAGAATTAAGGATGGACGAAAAACAGAGTGTTGAAACGGTTCTTTCCATGGCGGGGCGGCGTAATCAAACAGTACGGATCAAGGTCGAAGACAGCAAGGGGAACCTTGATGTTTTTGAGGTTGAGCCGTATGGACGGAAACAAAAAGACGGTGGTCAGATGTTTTTCTGTCTGGATATTAAAAATCAAGAATACCGGAATATCGAGCTGTCCAGGATTCGCGAGGCTGAAATGACAAGGCGCCTTTTCAAACCCCGGTTCCCGGTCGACTTTTAAAGCATAGCCTGAACCATAGCTTCACCGAAGGCCGTCCTCATTCAGGGCGGCCTTCGGTGCTTGTGAACCGTATCCGGTTTAATTCTCTAAATGTCTGAATTAAGGGCGAAAAATCGTTTTGCTTCGCTTGATTTTAGTTTCGGGTTTCCTCTATAGTGGGCGTTCTGTTTGCGTCGCTGTAAAAACAGATAGTTAAAAAGTGTGCGGTCTTCATCTCGCGGGTTTTCTTGGCCGGACTTCTGGATGTGTTGATGCAGCAACAGCGCCTTGAGTTATTTTGAGAACGATAACGGGACGACCTCTTTCAGGGTAAGGGAAACGTTGTGCACGAACTCGGGATCACCCAGAGTATTGTCGAGATCGCCCTGCGTACGGCTACGGGACAGGCGGCGACAATCATTCATTCGGTTACCCTTGAAGTCGGCGCGCTGGCTGGCGTAGTCCCCGATGCCTTGCTGTTTTGTTATGAGGCCTGCAGCAAAGAGACCCTGCTCGAGGGGAGCCGTCTGATTATCGAAGAAATCCCGGCGCGGGCCCGTTGCCGTGATTGTGCGACCGATTACCCCCTGGTCGATTTGCTGACCTGCTGCCCCGCCTGTGGCAGTGCCGCCAGCGATCTGCTGTGTGGTGAAGATCTGCGTATCAAAGAAATGGAGATCGACTGACCATGTGTATCGACTGTGGTTGTGCCCCGACCGACCATCATCACCATCATGATGCTCCTCACTCGCATGAGGAGCACACCGTTCAGCGCCGCAAAACCATCAGCATCGAAGAAGATATTCTCGCCAAGAATAATCGCCTGGCCGCAGCGAACCGCACCCTGTTTGCTGACAAGGGGATTTTTACCCTCAATCTGGTCAGTTCTCCCGGTAGTGGCAAGACCAGCCTGCTTGAGATGACCTTGAGTGCTCTGAAAAACGAGATCAGCTTCGCGGTGCTCGAAGGGGATCAGCAGACCGCCAACGACGCCGACCGCATCGCCGCCACCGGTGTGCCGGTGCATCAGATCAACACTGGCGCCGGTTGTCATCTGGACGCTCACATGGTCGGCCACGGCCTGGAGCATTTCAACCTGGATGCGGTGCAGATGCTGATGATCGAAAATGTCGGCAATCTGGTCTGTCCGGCGGCCTTCGACCTGGGGGAAGATTTCAAGGTCTCCCTGCTGTCGGTGACAGAGGGTGAAGATAAACCACTCAAATACCCACAGATGTTCCGCGCCAGCGAGATCATGCTGATCAACAAGATCGATCTGCTCCCCTATGTCCGTTTCGATATCGCCAGATGTCGTGAGTACGCCGAACGCGTCCACCCCGGCATCAAGATTTTCGAGGTCTCCTGCTACAGTGGCGAAGGGCTTGATGAGTGGTATGCCTGGTTGGGAGAGCAGGTCAGCGCCAAAGGCTTAATGGTGAGGAGTAAGGGGTGAGGAGTGAGGAGAAAAACCAAGGAACCACGCCTTTAGGGTAGATTCCCTGCGCCTCACTTCTCCCGCCTCACACCTCTCGCTTTTATTTTACTGGAGTTAACTATGTGTCTGGCCGTACCGATGATGATTGCCGAAATTACCGAGGGGCTCGCCATTTGCGAGGTTGACGGGGTGCGCCGTGAGGCGAGCCTGATGATGCTGGAAGATGCGGCGGTCGGCGATTATGTGCTGATTCACGCCGGATTCGCCATCGAGAGGATTGACCCTGAAGAAGCGGAAAAAACCCTCGCCGTATTTCGTGAAGTTCTCGATGCGGGCGGTGGCGTTGAACTATGAAGTACAGCAGCGAATACCGTGATCCCCAACTGGCCAAGGCCCTGGTCGCGGCCATCGCCAGGAATGTTGAGGGCTTTGACGGTCAGATGACCCTGATGGAGGTCTGCGGCACCCACACCATGTCGATCTACCAGCATGGCATCCGCAGCCTGCTGCCGACGCAGGTCCGGCTGATCAGCGGGCCTGGTTGTCCGGTCTGCGTCACGCCGATCACTTATGTCGATCAGGCGGTCGCCTATGCCCGGCGTCCGGCCACAATTGTCGCCACCTTCGGCGATATGATCCGCGTCCCCGGCTCGACCAGTAATCTATTACGCGAGAAGGCAAAGGGTGCCGATGTGCGCATCGTCTATTCCCCCCTCGATGCGGTTGCGATCGCCGAAAAGAATCCAGACACAGCGGTGGTCTTTCTCGGGGTCGGTTTTGAAACCACGGCTCCAACCATCGGCGGCAGTCTGCTTGAAGTCGAAAGGCGCGGGCTGAGCAACTTTTTTGTACTCTGTGCCCACAAGACCATGCCCGCACCGATGATCGCCCTGACCAGCGACCCCGAGCTCAAAGTCGATGGTTATATCTGCCCGGCGCATGTCAGCGCGGTGATCGGTTCCGACGCTTACCGTCCGCTGGCCGAGCAGTATGGCATCCCCTGTGTGGTCACCGGCTTCGAGCCGGTCGATATGCTGCGTGGCATTCAGCTGCTGGTGAAGCAGGTGGTTGCCGGTGAGGCCAGGGTCGAATGCGAATACAGCCGCATCGTCAAACCGCAAGGGAACCTCAAGGCCCAGACGATTCTGGCGCGGGTCTTTGAACCCTGTGATGCGGAGTGGCGCGGCATCGGTTCTATCCCCGCCAGCGGGCTGCAGCTGCGCGCCGAATATCAAAAATTCAACGCCTTAAGCGCCTTGCCGGTCGAGGTCGAAGAGGCGAAAGAGCACCGGGGTTGCCTCTGCGGCGAAATCTTGAAGGGGAAGGTCACGCCGAAGCAGTGCCCGCTCTTCCGCGAGGCCTGCACCCCTGAACATCCGATCGGAGCGTGTATGGTGTCGTCAGAAGGCACCTGCTCTGCAGAGTATAAATACGGCGGCTGAAAATACTCCATCTGCTGCGTTCTCCTTAGCTTTGACGTTAAAACCTAACTGCCGCTACACCTCACTTCTCAGCTTTCGGACGCCTTGCATCTGGAGCCTTTTGAGCCGTCTTTTGCGATGGTTCAGTTTTGTTGGAATTTAATCAAGGAGCCTGCCAAGTGAAAAATGATATCATTCTGCTCGGTCATGGCAGCGGGGGCAAACTCAGCCATCAACTGCTCGACGAGTTGATCATCCCGATCCTCTCTCAGGTTGCGCAGTCCGAACAGAATGACGCGGCTGTGCTTGAAGGGATCACCTCCAGCCGTATCGCCTTTACCACCGACAGTTATGTGGTCGATCCGATCTTCTTCCCCGGCGGTAACATCGGCGATCTGGCGGTGAACGGTACGGTCAACGATCTGGCTATGAGTGGTGCGCGACCGCTGGCGTTGAGTGTGGGTTTAATCCTTGAAGAGGGGCTCAAATTTTCAGAGTTGCGAGAAATTTTGACGGCGATGAAGGCGGCGGCCGACAAGGCGCGGGTCAAAATTGTCACCGGCGATACCAAGGTCGTACCGCGCGGTAAGGGGGACAAAATCTTTATCAATACCTCGGGGGTCGGAGTCTTCGACCACGATCTGAAACCCGCCGGGAATGCCGCGAAGCGGGGAGACAAGGTCCTGATCAACGGCAGCATCGGCGACCACGGAATGGCGGTGCTGGCCAGTCGTGAAGGGCTTGATCTGCAATCAGAGATTGTGTCCGACAGCGCCCCCTTGAATGCCCTGGTCGCTAAGTTGTTAGCCGAATATGGCGCAGCTATTCACGTGCTGCGCGATCCGACCCGCGGAGGGGTAGCGACCACCCTCAAAGAGATCGCCCTGCAATCCGGGGTTGATATCTGTCTAAATGAAACGACCCTGCCGGTGAATGCTACAGTCGCCGGAGCCTGCGCGATTTTGGGTCTGGATCCGTTGTTTGTCGCCAATGAAGGTAAACTTCTGGTGCTGGTCGCGGCCGAAGTGGCAGACGCTGTGCTCGTAACTATGCAGGGGTGTGAGTTCGGCGAGCAGGCGGCGATCATCGGCGAAGTGACGGATGTTTCAGGCGGGCGGGTGATGATGCGCACGGCGATAGGTGGCCTGAGGGCGATTGAGATGCTGGCCGGCGAACAGTTGCCGCGTATCTGCTGACAGCATACAACCCTCAAGGTAACCGATAATAGCCTCGTTCTGCACTCAGGGCGGGCCATTGTCGGTTCGGGTATTCAGGGCTGCCAGAGAAAGCCGGGTTTTGGCATCCACCCGTTTCTGCTTATGGGTCTTGTCGTCCTCGGCCAGAGCGGCAAACATCTTCTTTAGATTTTCATCCCTGAACTCCATACTGCTGCCAATATGGGTTGTACAAAACTCCTGCTCAAGTTCAACCCCCATCTCAAGTGCCTGTCTGGTGTCGAGCTGTTGCTGGGTGGCTAGCTCAAGCAGAAGTTTGACCCGAGAAAGCAATTCATTGACCGGCGCAAGGTCAAAACGTTTGTCGACCAGCGCTGTCCCAGCCGGAAACCGCAAGGCAAAACGCAACTGCATGGCGTGAGCATCCTCGTCATTAGCCAGGTTTTCGAGGATCACCCTGAGCTCTCCTGGCAGGTTGGAGGATTTGTTTCAGGGGGTGTGCAGGTGGCGGGGTGTGAAGTGAAGATAAAAAAAGCCCGGTGACGGAGGGGGGGGGTCACCGGGCTTCAGGACACTCGAGGCGTCCATTGAGTGAAAATATCGGACATCTGCTTAATCAAGTCAAGAATTAATTTGTTAAATCTGAAATTTTTTGAGGGGGGCGCAGGAAAGGTTTTTATCGGTGAAAAGCCCGACAGCGGAGGGGGAGGTGCTGCCGGGCTTTTTCCAGACCAGAGGCCTGACGGGGAGGTATAATACTGAGTATATTTTTTATGTCAATCACTTGATAAATCCCCGGGAGTTGCGTTGGCATTAAAGATAGGTTACTGTCAGAGTAACATTTGGCAGGGGAGGTCTACATGCTGGTTCGCGTGATGTATGACGATGGTCGTTTTGATATGGTCCGCAACGATATGCTCGATATTCTGGTCGCAAATATGAAAGTCAGAAAGATTCGACGTGCAACGGGCTGGATTGACGTCGACCGTGCCCAGATCCGTCAAAGTTTGGGCAAGCCCTGGGGAGGCGAAGAGCGCCGCGCACCCTGGCCGAAGCTGCGGGCTTAGTTCCCCTTAACGTTTCAGGTGATTGTGCTTTGCGGTTGTTGATGCCTCTAGTATTTACGCCCGCGGATTCAAGGTATTTTCGTGTCAAAGTCCCTTCCTGAATAACCTCAAGATCCACTCAGACAAATTCAAAGCAGCACCTTATTGAACCATTCTTCGCGTTTTGCCAAGCCGAATCTCTGGATTCGAGCTGAACGTTGAGCCTTTTATTGTGTTGAGCAGATCGAATCCTCAGGAATAAACCTCGGCTTTTTCACTGTGCGTTCTGGTCAGGACGGGTTCCCTTGGTGTTTGGCCATGGCGGGCCTTGTCGGTAATGGCCTGCAAGGATCAATGCCGGTATTTGCGGCCGCCGCCGGTGCTATATTCAGCATCGCTGTCCATGCCGTCCATGCTCCGGAGAAGAATGTCACTGTTCTCCATTTTGCCTCGGTGGTTATTCGGCATGGCACATTAATTTTTCAGCTTAGAGCAGACGCCCGGAGATTTGGCCGGGGTTAATATCCTCTTCCCCCGCCGTTATCATAGTTTCTAGCAGAGGTAAAAATAGGTTAGGCACAAGATGCCTAACCCCTTGATTTTATGGTGGAGCTGAAGAGGATCGAACTCTCGACCTACGCGTTGCGAACGCGTGACCTGTCCTGTGTGGGCTACTATCAATCATCTAAATACCCGAAATTTGGTGTTTTCTGAAAAATCGTACCACATAGATTTTGTATCTAATTGATCGGTGGTAGTCACTTTTTCGTCACTTTTAAAAATCCTTATGCTTTATCTGCGTACATTCTATTGCTGGGCATTTAGTATCGGTACGCGGTCTGAACCAACGCAGGACTCATGCCATGCTGAGTTTGACACATCGACCTTATAGGCCATTCCTCTGGAAGCTGTACCATTTCATCATGGTTTGGGTTTTTCCTGACTAATTTACCAATCTCTTCCCCCCCCCCCGTTCGAAGTGTGCTGCTTAGATGGATTAAACATCTTACGAATGGCAGATTCCAAATTTCAGATATTAGGGTATGCAGTAATTTTAGGGGTCCTCAGTTTTTTGGCGCAGAAAATCTATTTAGCACAAAAGCCAAGACGTTTTACTACCAGTAAAAACTTACTATATCTGCAAATGTCCAGTCATACATATCCCACATTAGAGAAAAGGCCACCTGATCCTGTGATCAAGGTGGCCCTGAAGTTTATTATAGTGTTCTCCAAAAAATTTATAAAAATAGATGGGAATCGGTGCCTCCCGAATACGGTATATTCGCTTTACCTGAGACGACCGTAGTTTTACACATTTTCCATGCAGGCACATTCTATTGGCTGCTCCTGTCTTTTGCGGGCAATTTCTGCCCCCAAATCCCTTCCAAAAAGTTGAAAATACCGGTCCCCTTGCCCTTCCAGCTCGATACAGTCACATTCGGGCCTACAGGTTCTTCCTTCGTCAGCTTCGACGATACCAGGCCAATACCTATACCGCTGGACTCCGAAGTTGTGAATCCCTCCAGCGCCTGTTACTAACGCGACAAACTGAAGAACTTCCAGTGATGCTAGATTCGCACTGAAGGGAAAAACATTTTCATTGTTTTTGAGCCGGTGGTTTTCCCCCAAACCTTTCATATAGCTAGGGTCATCAAGTTGGCCGCTTTGCTCTAATGCCACATCAGAAGGATTGTAGGTTCCAAGGCATTCCATGCAAGGGCGACCAGGGGCTACCGTTTGGAGCTGCCAGTCGACGCCGCTGAACACTCCATTCTTAAAGCGCACCTCTATCCCGCCATCTATAACTGGAATTAGGTGGCTGTATGCCATATGGTTGAGAATGTGACGTGCTCGGGGACGATCAACGCAACTGAAAAGAACATCGCAATCCAGGGCAGCGCGGTAGCCTTCTTCTTCTGCTAGACTACAGGACACAGACAGGATTTCCACACGACTGGCAGTAGACGATCGCTTAATTTGGCGTTGGGCGATAGAAACTTTCTTCTTACCGAGATCGGTTGCTGTTGCTCCTAGAAGTCTATCTAAATTGTGTCCCTGGATCTCGTCAAAGTCAATCAAGCTAAAGCGTTCTGCTCCCATGCGAGCAAGGGTTTCTGCGACAATGCTTCCCACACTGCCAAGGCCGACGATTCCGACTCTAAGCCGAGCGAGGTTGGCATGGTTTTCCTTGCCCCAGACGGTCACAGTCCTTTTAAATAACTCGCTATATTCCGGTTTCGGCACAAGTGAGTCGTTAAAATCTGCTTTGAGGCCTTGGCCGACGGTTCGTACGGAATGGCACCAGTTCCCCTGGTACTTGCGACCTTCAACCTGTTTCCACATGCGTGCACTCCATATGCCATCAGATCCGACAGTCATTCCGACCAGTGGGAGATTGGTAATCGCATCGACAGCACTTGCCATTTTGTTTTCAGCAACAATGTCATCATGGCTCATGCCCTGCCAACCAGTCGCTGGGTGACTGTGCAGAAAGGCAATCCCGCATTTCTTTTCTACGGCAAGGGTACAGATCCGTTCAAAGTAGTTTGGATTGAAGCTGGCATTGCCATGGATTTGCCGATCCCCTTCGCCTGGAAGGACAAGAGTATGAAGAAGAGCTGTAAACCTCTTCCCCCCTCTAGAAGGTGTCCATAAAGCAAAAACCAGATCCTCCTGAAGATCTGCGCGGATAAGAAAATTAGAGAGATGGACATGTGTCCTCTCGGCCATGGCCACTGAAGTTTCATGATTAAACATTTGCGAAAACCCCTTTTATTTGATTCATGAGGCGCCGGGCGGACTTCTCAGTACCGTTCCAGCCAAAGTTACGGCTCCAGTAACGCCATTCTGGTCCAAGTGGGCTGTCGGTAATGTTTCTTACACCTGGAATACTGTCTTTCTTATCGAGAAGTTGTGGATTTGTTTTTACGTGGATTGAAGGGGCAGCAGTGCGAGGAAAATCGGGTGTGGAAGGTATCCCCAAATCGATTATATGCCCTTGAAATCTGCCCATTTCAACTTCGTAGCCAGGTATCACGACATATGTGATTCCATTGGACTTCACCTCCTCAACACAGTGACCCAGATCAAGCAAATCTTTACGAAGTCTTTCCGGGCCGTAGGTTACATCCCCATTTGAGACTGTGGTGGGCCCATTGTGAAAAACGATGAATTTCATCCCGTTGGTCAAAGAAATCAAAACATTTAGATCAGGAAATTTCTGTCGATCGTTGCCCTTTCTGAGCGCTAAGGTCGTTTCATCGGGATCTTCTTTCGCAAAATCGTGGAGGATTTCTCGAACTGATAACTCAATTTTGTCAGTTTTGAACTTTTCTTTGTCGATAAAAAAAACAATTTCGTGGTCTTTCCCTTTTAGCTTTTCCATGACGGGTCCTTTCAAAAAAGTGTATTGGTGACAGCCGAGCGGAAGGCAACGGAGACACCCTGGTTATGTTTAAATTAACCAGCAGTTACTATTCTGTCAAGATTAAAATGTTGTCCCTAGGTTATTTTTTTCTTGACCGCCGTATCGGAGTGCTATAATTTACGTTCAAACAGGGGTTTACGCGAAATGGAGGTATGCTAAGAGATGATCGGCACGAGAATGAGAGCAAAAAGGTTAGAGATGAAGCTTAGCCAAAAAGCACTTGCCGAGATCATTGGTATCTCTCCTCCAGCTATTAACCGTTTAGAGAAAAATATTAAAGCACCTTCGGTTGACACGCTTACGAAGTTGGCAAAAGCCTTGGGCGTATCCACCGATTTTCTTTTGGGTTCTGGGGAAGAAGATGCTATTTTTGTCGACGATGAAATAAAAGATGCATTCCAAGAGTTCAAGCAGCTTTCACCTGACAACCGACAGCAAATATTGCAAAACATACATTTTCTAAAAACAAGATAAGCCATATGGGTCAATATGCGTATTGGGCTATATAGCCCAATATGTTCAATGGGGTGGGGATGATACATTACAAAGCTTATCGAAGAAATTTCGCGGATATTCAGGCAGACGTTGGTTGCTATATGCCTGACTTCGTCAGAGATGAACTTGATAAACACATATCAAACGAAATAAATGAAATAATTTTAGAATATCCATATGTAGATAAGGACTTCAGAGATACTTACTATAATGATTTTTCTAAAAGGTTTGAAAAGATATCTAGGGACTCTGTAAGGCTTCATCTTTTTTACGATAAGGACAATTCTTCACAAAATAACTATGCCGGTTTCCTAACTCTAAGAGATACAAAAGTATATACGATAGGTAGATCATATCTCTGTCCAAAAGCGCTGAAAGACTTCAGCGGAGGCTATTATTGCCTTGCAGAATATTCCGTATTGTTCAAAGGAAATGAACTAACAGTTTGGGCCTTTCCGTGGATGCAGCAAGATGGCAATGTTTCAATTTGTGCCCATATCGCTGCTTGGAGCGTGGTTAGATACTTCAGTCAAAAATACCCATTTTATCCAGAAAAAACTCTACACGAAATTACTGTTCACGACAGTCCAACACGGAGAATCCCCTCTAGGGGAGCGACGATAGAACAGATTGCCCAGATTTTACAAAAAAACAGATTTGACCCTGAAGTATATGTTCGTGAAATTTCTTCTGAGGATGCTATATATAAACCCGAAGAATTTAATAGGTTGATTTACACTTTTATTGAATCAGGAATCCCATACATCGCTGGATTGAGAGAAAAAAAGCATGCTGTGGCAATTGTTGGGCATGGTGAGTTATCAGATATTGACTCTGTTTTTAGTGAGGGGCAAGGAGTTGTAGATAGTTGTGACCTTGTTGAAAGCGTTATTCTGTCCGACGACAACCATCTTCCATACAGGAAGGCTTATAACTATGAGAATGATGGATACATCAAGCTTGAAGATATTGATGTATTAGTTGTCCCTTTCTACCAAAAAATGTATCTGGATGTGGACTTTTTATATGATAGACTTTTACCCTCCCTTGAGAAAAATCTTCTGAACCTTGAAGAAGGCAAAACATTAGTTAGGAGAGTTTTTATAACTTCCAGCAGGTCATTTAAAAAGTCCGTAAATGTATACTCTAAAGATGATATTTATAGAGAGATCCACACTCATTTGCAAATGCCCAAATTCATTTGGGTGGCAGAATATTCAACAATTGATGAATATAAAAAATGCCTGGTAAGCAATAGAATTATTTTTGATGCGACAATGCTTAAACATTACGAGGGCAACTTCATAAGTTTAAAAAGTGGTTCAGAGGTCAGCGTTAATCCGCATGGTGATGGAATTACTGGACCAGCCATTAAGCTAAAGGAGCAGGTAGAACCAATGTATAAAAATAATCTGAGGAGGCTTCAATGACTTTGTTGGAGAGATTAGGTCACGAAGAAGGTATTCTTGGGAAGTTTGAAAA
Source organism: Geopsychrobacter electrodiphilus DSM 16401 (assembly GCF_000384395.1). NCBI lineage: Bacteria > Pseudomonadati > Thermodesulfobacteriota > Desulfuromonadia > Desulfuromonadales > Geopsychrobacteraceae > Geopsychrobacter > Geopsychrobacter electrodiphilus. Next base: position 3,111,351 of record NZ_ARWE01000001.1, on the reverse strand, counting down.
GGTCAATGATCAGCGTCAGGATGCTTGGAATAATGGACTTTCTACTGTAAGGGAGGAATTAAAAAATGAATCTTCTTCTTACCTTGCCGAGGAAAGAACTCGCTGTGCAAAAATCGCAGAACTAAGTAGGACTAAAATGCTAGGGTAATATGAGATCTCCATTGTTTTGTGGCTGGCCTTTATTTGTGGGTAGCAGAACCTCACATGGCAAGGATATCGGCCTCAGTAGAGTAAAACAGAATCTCAAATTTCCTGCAAAACAAAAACGGCCACCCCATTTCTGAGGTGGCCGTTTTCATGTCTGGTTTATCGAGATTGCTAAAATCTCTGAAAGCCCCTCAGTCAGACAATGTCTGTCAGGTCAGATCTCGATTGTTACGATAAGGCTGTTTTAGAGTTGTGCTTTTGAGGCCAAAGATCAGGCGGCGATTCTTTCCAGCAATTGGGCCAACATTTTTTGAAGTTCCCTCATTTCAGATTTTATTTCTACCATGTTCAGTTTTATCTCCTCTGCACTTGATGCATCACTGACGGGAATCTCTGGTAGATATTCATCACTGTTTAGATCAATCCATCGAGCATCAGCGATGTTGACATCATTTACAACCCGCTCATTTGGTATCTTTAGCGCAATCCTTTTTCGAATGGCCTCTTCCAAACTCTTTTTGCTTTCCACATCACCATGATTGATAAGCACCTTTGCTGGTGTGCTTTGTTTGTAACCACCAAGGGAAAAAAGAGAATCCAGCAGCATATTTTGATCTGCATGGGCAGAATAAAATCCTGACATGTCTATGACTTCAGCTTTGCCCTCAGGTAACCTCTCAGGGTCAGAACATTGTATTGTCGCTCTTTCCATTAAAAATCTGCCAGGTGTGCCTGCCGATTGATAGCCTGTGAGAATGATGGTATTCGCTGGATCGTTGCCAAACCGTTCAAGATACTCTGCAACGGGGCCGGCACCACACATCCCCGCGCTTGCCACGATAACAGGGTATACCTCAAATTTTCGTTCCGATTTATTGATTTGCTTTTTCTGCTTATTGCAAACATTTTTTGGCTTTTGTTTAGATTCAGGATTGAAGAGTTTTATAAGATTACCGCAATTATAAAAACTGCCCTGAGCCTCAAATAAATCATTCATAAAGCTCTCAAATTTTGAGCATGAGTCATCGGAAGGAGGATCTTTTAAATACTTGTACTTCCCGTTTGGAGAACGCTGAAATAAGTTGTTTTTGTATGCTTCTGTCACCTTATATCCAAGGGGTGAGTCAACGCAGATCCTAAGAGGGTTCTCGTATTTCCCATCTACCAATTTCCCCATAAGATCAGCTTGGTCAGAACTTGCCCATCCCTCGGATAGCCACCAATGAAGATCCGCCAGAAGCTCTTGGGTACGGTGTAAAGAAAAAGCAGGGAGGATAACTTTCCCTTTCTTGTTGTAGACGGTATGAAGGATTGTGTCGGCTAGTCGTTTCCTTCGTGTTTCTGCACACTGAATTTCTGTTGACCTTATTCTGCTGCCGTACGTTGCTTCGGTCACAATGAAGTTGGTATTTGGGAAAGGGTTATGCCCTGCCTTCATCAGGGGAAGGTAAGGGTTCTCGTCACTTTGAGAACCAATATCTCCGCTGAAGAAAATATTTTTTTCGCTCTCCTTGTCAAAGTTCTCCTCAGCATCTTTTACCATCCAGGAAACAGAGATACAGCATGCGCCCAATATGTGGCTGCTTCTTAGGAACGAGAATCGAAGCCCTTCTGCCATTCTGATGACTCGTCCCCATTTAAATCCAAGGTCATCGTCGAGAATGCTCCAGTTGATTGATTCGATGAGTTTAATGTGATTGGGTGTCCCGTTGACCTTTGCTGAGTCGCGTAGCATGATTTCTGTCAACTCGCGGGTGGCACGTGTCGCATAAATCACGCCGCAAAAGTTTTCTTTCACGAGTTTAGGTATTAATCCGCAGTGATCAATGTGGGCATGTGTCAGCAGTACATACTTTATCTGCGACGGGTTGAACGGGAAGGGCTGATTGTTTTTCCATGCATCAAGAGTGCTTCCCTGGTTCATACCGCAGTCGACTAGAAACTGAGTGTCCGAATCGGTGTGATGTAGCCAGGTACATGAACCAGAAACGCCCTCAACCGCACCTACGAATTTTACTTTAAGCATATAAATCCCCTTTATGTTTTTTTAGTTATTGACCAAGAGACTTGACAATTTCCATGTCGTAGCCATTTTTGGAGAATGCATGGATCAGTGAAAACAGCAGAATGTCTCTATCGACAAAACATTCGTGCGAAGGTTCGAATCTGTAACTCTCGGATTTTCGAATCAACTCTTCGGCATCTATGCTTTCATATATCTCAGACACCCATGCCGCGTGTTCATGGTTGCTGTCTACTTCAGTTATGCCTCTATCACATTTCTGCTTGCTAACTACCCAAGTAAGAAGCCCATCAAGAGAGGAGATTACGGACCACTTCATCCAGGCGTATTTATCTTTAAAATCACCTTTCGGGGCATAAAAAGTGTATTCAAATATGTTTTCTCCATAAATCTTCACATATTCTTTTTCATATCTATGCGCCAACCTGAGGATGTTCGACTGGACTCTTTTAGTGATTATGAATTCATCATAAAAATCTCTGGAATCACCTTTATTGAACTTGCTGATGAATCCATAAACTTCACCTTCCGTTTCGAAACGGATCTCGCCCAGATCTTCAATGGCCTTACTCATATCTTTAAGTATCGAATGGCTGTGCTCCAAAATAGCTTTGATGTTTTTGTCCTCGGCACTATTTGCTGCAAGACTGCTTTCGTGCATATACGTGCTCGTCATAACATCTTGTAAATACGAGATTACCTCTCCACCCAGAACGTAGGTGGAGTTCATGACTCGGCAGTAGGTATTGCTTGTCTTCTCTCCTTGCACATCTCCGTATTTATCGATTAGCGGTCTGACTTGTTTCCATCTCGCTACGATCTTTCCAGCCTTCCAGCCGCTCACGACACTCTGTTGGACATTGCAGATCTCGGCGATTTGCTTCTGAGTCAATCCGCACGTCTCAATTGCTCTTGTAATGAGTGCCCTTGTGTTTGGGTGTTTTGCGTTATCTGGTTGTGTAGTCATTAAGGTCTCCATGTCTTTCTGCAAATTAATTCCACGCCTCAGGCTTTGTCGAAATTTGTTTCGTGTTGAATTCAACCGGTAATGCAAGCCTAATATCCTAGCCGTAGCACCGCAATTGATATTATCGTGAAATATCATAAATAATTGTGAATTTTTGCGATAAAGAAAATCGATATAACCTGATGCGTACGAATCGTTAATTGACAAGAGAATTCATCTATGTAAAATCAGAAAACGAACGACTGACGATTCTATGCGGAGGTTAGGGGAGGCATATGGCAACGGGTAAATATATTAGTTACCTCCGAGTATCCACCTCTCGACAAGGTGCAAGCGGACTTGGTCTCGAAGCTCAGCGCACTAACATTGATAATTATCTGAATGGCGGTCAATGGACTCTGCTTAAAGAGTATGTTGAAATCGAGAGTGGAAAGAAAGATGACCGACCGAAACTTCAAGAGGCTCTTCAGCTTTGTAAGGCGACCGGCGCCACGCTCTTGATCGCTAAACTGGACAGACTCAGTCGTGATGCACATTTTCTTATAGGACTACAGAAGTCTGGTGCGAACTTTGTTGCTGTGGACATGCCTACGGCAAATGAATTGACGATTGGAATTATGGCACTTGTCGCGCAAGAAGAGCGCCGGGCCATAAGTCGGCGCACTATAGACGCGCTCGCCGCCGCGAAGGCTCGTGGTGTGAAATTAGGAAATCCAGACAACCTTACAATAGCGGGAGCTGAGCGAGGACGTATAGCAGGGGTGAAATCCATTAAATCCAAAGCGGATGTATTTGCAAAGGACTGTATTGAACGTATTATTCCATTAAGGGCTGAAGGACTGAGTCTTCATGCCATTGCACGTGTACTCAGCAAAGAAGGAATTCTGACCGCGAGAGGCAAAGCTGTTTGGACGGCCTGTGCCGTGAAAAATGTTATCGAGCGAATAGAGGGCCTCTAGCTCGGAGGTCTCAGTATAAGGGCAGTGGCAAAGCTCTCCCATGAATTAAGTTGTTTGCAATTTCAGTAACTTAGGATGGTTTTTGCGCCCGGAGGATTTTATCAATCGCCTCAACCCTTTTGATTTAATCAAAGTAAATACGTTTCAGGGTCTGAAAGTGGGCTTTGTTTCCTCAAAAGCATTCAAAACCGGGAATTGGAAGTAATCCGCAGTGGCACTTACCTCCCCAAAAGCATAAGTGTGCGGGTCAAGAATAATGTTGATTGATTTTCTGGATATTTTACTTATGGAATGCTCGCTCACCTCGTCGTATATGCTGATGATAGATTAGCTACGATTAACAAACCAGCCCTTTTGCGGTCGCTGTCCCCCGAACCAAACCTTCCCTTTGCCGCTGTGGTGTTATTAATGGTCTGCATCAATGTGTCATTTTGTTGGCAGCAATGTTGTGTATAAAAGAAATTGAGCTGGACATGGTCCGGTGAGCAGAAATCTCCAAGCATGACCCCCATCTAGGCGTAGCGATATCCATCCACCAGATCATGTCGAACAAAGACCCTCTTCGGAATTTGATACTTCAAAAAATCACCTAAAATCAAATATTTAAATTTTATCGATATTTATATCTGTCGATAGATATCGATATCTATAGTTATCTGTCGGTATTTATCGATAGATAACTATATGATTTTATTCATTTTTAACGAAAAAAAACCCTTGCAATCCGTATCAAGATGTATCAGCCTTGTAGCTCGTAACGACATACAAACCATCAGAATGAATCACAAAAAAGAAAAACAACATGCAAGAAAATTCAATAGAAAATGCCATCCCTTTTACAGTTGGTTCAGCAACAATGTTCTAGTGCAAGGGGCGCGCTCACATTTTATTGTCTAATTAGTCGAGGAGTTCAGATGTACAGCATCAATCAGAAATTTGCCATTACTGCCATTAAGACAGTCATAGAAGAATATCTTTGTCAGATAAAATGGCCGCTTGAAAGATATCCTGGGGATGATGATGACGCGCTCTCAATTTACTCATGCTCTCAAAATAAGATTCATTCCATCAATTTACCTGAAGATTTTCTTTCAAGTTGTGACCTATTACAACATTACGACTTTTTTCACGAGATTCTTCATGCCTATTTAGCCGAAAAACACCACGTGATTTTTTCTGCACTTGATTATGACGAAACATTATCCGTTGATCTTCAAGATGATTTGATTCCTCTTTTGCGGGCAGCTAATGATTTCTATGTTGAGGATTTTCAATGCAAACGCTTTCCAGAAATCTTTACTTTCGAGCTGAAAAGTTGTCTCCGGAATTATAAGAGCAAAGGTCTATCAAAAGGGAACTGCTCAGTTACTGATACGTATCATTTTGGAATGCTTGCGTCTCAATCCGAACGGTACCTGGGGATAAAAATAAAAACACGGTCAGAGGGAGACAAGATCAAAAGAATTTTCAGTAAATTTGACCCTGCCGATCCTTCGGTAGACAACATGGTCAAGTTGGTTAATAAACTTATCAAGGTATACCGAAACATCGAACTGTCTTTACAGCTATCTGCTGATGGTAAAGACCGCTGGACACAAAAATCAGCTAGCTAATTTGCAAATCGAAAAGACGCTGCTTTAATTCAAAAATCGCTTTTTGCTGTCAGAATTATTGCCTCATCAACCAAGTCATGCGGCATGACCCTCTCGGCAGCAAACCCATCTCCGATGGACATGGCTAGATCTCGTTCAAACTCATCTCTGTAAATGTCGATTTTCAATAGATCCCTAATCGCCAGGGCGGGTATGAGGCACTGCTGGTCGGCCCAAAGATCCTCGGCAGGCTGACTCCACATCTTCAACCTTCGCAATGTTTTGGGCCTGCCGGGCACCAGAAAAGATGTAGTCGTATTCAAGGCAAAGCAGATTTCTGCATCTCTCCGATTCTGCCCTAGGGGTAGCCACTTTATAAAAGTGGAGGAGGGTATAGAGGAGTTTCCTTTCCAGGTGCATAGGGTGTGGTCATTTTCAAAGCATCCAATCAGGTGGCCTGGTAGATACCTAATCGATGTATATCTATTTAGGTGATAGTTGTTCATCTCCTTGCCATTTACTGAAGATATTTGATAAGTCGAGCATCTTAAAATCGGGTCTGCCATACTCAGCTTCGGCAACAATAATCTTTAAATTGTCCGTAATTTTCACTTCGACTGCATCATGTGTATGCCCCGATAAAACCAAGAAATGAGTCTGGGGATTATTTGCTGCAACCTTTATCAAAGAATCACCCGCCGCCTTGCTGCAAAAAAATGGCAATCCTTCTTTCGACGGACGGCCCAGGTAAAAACATGCTTTTGGAAAAGGTGGAACATGGGTAAGCACGACGACTTTCCCATAATTCTTAGCAGCCATTGCCGCCGCAGATTCAAGATACTCAGCCGCCTCTGATCCTAACCGCTTAATTTGTTCGAGTTGTCCATGCTTACTCAAACTGGACAGCTCTTGAATATATTTGAAATCGTTCAAAGAGAGGGGTGAGTTGAAAAATGAGCCAACCCGGGCATCTCCCCAGCATCCGTGCCCGATCAGTCCGACATCATCGGTGAGTGGAACCACACCTACTTCAGGTAGCCAACTTATTTGTTCATGGGTTTTGGTTATGCTGCGAGCCAAACCTCTGACCTCACATATCGATGATTTGTAAAAGTCGTGGTTGCCTAGGACGAAATAGATAGGAACCTGAATTTTCTGGTACAGCTTCAACAACCAGGCTTCGAGAAATTCTGAGTTGCAAATATCACCACCAAGCAAAATGAGGTCCGGTCGCGCCTCAGCAATTTCCTCAAAAAGGACTTTCCTTGATTTTTGATTTACCAATTCAAGGTGGACGTCCGTTAGCCATGCAATTTTCATAATGAATCCAATCGGGACCTTTTCAAGGAAAACGATCTTTCATCGCTAAACCAACTATAGCCTAAATTGTAACCTATCGGAATACCACATTATTTGTGATTTACAGTCGTTGTCACATATAAATTAAAGCCAAGGACAAGTAGTCTTCTTACTATCTCATCAACCCAACCATAGAAAGGATATTTCGATGAGCAAGCTTACAGTAGAAGACGTAAAAAGGATTAAGGGCGGAAAGGCAAAAACACAAGGAGGCCAGATCAGAAAAGGCGATTTTGCAGCCACGGCTGAATCAATTGTCGCGAAAAGAGACCAGCAGAAAAGGAGAGACAAATGAGTCACAAAGACGATATGGACAACCACTCCAATCAACTCAATGAAAACAATGATGCTTACTGGGAATCACGCGGATATGATGAACGGCCTGACGATTGGGACGATCGTGACGATGAAGATGACGACGAGTGATTAGTTTGCCGGGGGTGGAGTGCCAACTTCGCCCCCGGACTTTTCGAACCGTTCAGAGTGAAATTTGTACCAGTCATCATATCTTTCGAAGTGAGAAAGAAGTTGCTCTTCCGAGATCTCATTTATAGCGTCACGATAGAAGCCATCGAAAATTCTTGCCGCTCCAAACCCGTCAAGCAGTAATCGCTTTTCCATTTTTTTGTCTTCGTCAGTGGGATAAATACCAACGGGAGCAAGGGCATCGAACCATGCAGCGACCGTTTCGAAGGTAGGGGCCTTGCCCTGATACTTCGCTCTTTTGATTTCCCTCAGAGCGCTATCCTTAGTTATATGGGTAGCGGCATCACCACGATTAACAACAGTGAGTTTCTTTGCAATAGCTTCAAGGTTCGGAAAGTCTCCTCGGGAGATACACCTATCAAAAAAGTTACCGAAAAATACCCTCAGAGGGAGGACAGCTTTCCCTTTTTTCTGTATTGGCAAGACCCACTCAATAAGTTTTGACTCACGAATATTGTAATAGGCATTTAGGCACTCAACTTCTGCCATAGCCATAAAATAGATGAGTAACTCAGCGGCAAACCACAAAGCAACCGGCCTGATTGATTCCCAGTCAGTGCCCTGTTGCAGGGTCTTAACACTTGATATCGGCAAGCAAAACTTGGGCGCAAGGGTATCCGCGAAATATGTTTTATACGCATCAAATCGTTGGGAAGTCGGCAGACTCCGTACTTTTTTTATGGAGCTAATCTGTCCTTCAGAGAAATCCTTTAACTCCCTTATTGTACCAGCCAGAAAGACATCTTTATGAGCGAGCATTCCCTGACAGAAAAGCAGCCACTTGGTTGCAGCCAATTCGGCAGTGTATGGTTCGTCACTTATGCCCTGAATATCCCTAGCGAGATCATTCGCCCCTAAACCTTCAAAGTGCTCCGTGATTTTCTCTAGCGCATCATCTGGGAAGGAATTGTCTCTCAGCCACCTTCTGACATTAGGTTCGCCGCACCCATAGATTCGTGCAATTTCACGGCGACCCTCAACATCCAAACGAAGGTTAAGACATTTATTTATGATAAATTCTGGTGGTAATAGCACTAAAGATCACACCCCTCGGCCCAAACAACCTCCAAAACAGGCACATCCCAGCGATCAACCTTCAGGAGTTTTTTATAATCAAGATCTTGCGAATCATCAGCGCGTCGTTCAACCATCGCAATAACCTTCAGGCTCTCTACGAGATTAAGGTTTTTGGTCCATCGTTCGCTTGCCCCTTTGGATAGCATGGCGATGGGATGACCGGACTGGGTACAGACTTCCAACTTTTCACCCTTGGCTTTTAATTGAACCAATGAGTCGACCCCGATATTAGTGAGGTGCTGGTGAACTGCGTCTGACTCCGAGAGACGTCCTGCATAATCTAGATAAACATCACGTAGTCCGACGATCTCGTAACGACGGCGTAAGATTGCTTCAGGTAAAGGGTTATCAACGACCGGCCGCACCGAAAACACCTTATCCCCCGGAAGCTTATCGACCAAAACTTTACAATATGGATTTGGATCATCATCTCTTTCGAAAAGAGTCAGGGTCTGCCGAGCTCGGGTCATTGCTACGTAGTAAACTCGACGTTCCTCTTCACCCTCGCCATTGTGTGCGTCCCAGCCACCATCGGAGACATAGACATGGTCGAATTCCATTCCCTTGGCGAAATGAACGGTGCTCAGAAAAACGCCTCGGCCCATAAAACGTTCCCGTTTCTGTTCCGCCAGGGCTTCCCACAAATAATCGATGGCATGCTTAACCGGCAGTTCCGCATTACCGGTTTCTTCATGCCAGGCTTGCAGACAAACCGTTAACAATTCCCACCAAATGTTTGGTTTTCCAGAATTCTGGCCTGGCATCTTAGCCAGAATATGCTCGAGATCTCTGGCCCGCTTTAATTCATTTCTTAAAGGTTCCAAGGCATCAAAGAGCTGGGTGATTTCTCGCACGCGACCAATTGGTAAACTCAAGTCCTGCCGCCCGTACGCAACCGGTATTTCGACATGTTCAAGGGCTGCACGGATAGGTGCGAGTTCTTCATGAGTGCGTGCCAGAACCGCACAATCAAACCACTGAAGGGACGGATTATGTTTTTTAAGTTTTTCCAGTTGAGCAACCAGAATATTGGCCTGTGCCTGGCGATTTTCAACTGCGAGAATCTGCACGCGACCTTTAGTAAACGAATCGAGGTGCGTCCAGTCACCACCAGCATCAAGTCGCTCTCTACCTTTGTTGATACGAATCGGATATTCGGTCTTCATCCGATCCTGGTTTTGGAAAATATGGGCATTTCCAACTGCAATAATGTTGGCGGTAGAGCGAAAATTTTCGACGAGGTACTGGAATTTTGCCTGATAGTCTTCCTCGAACTGACGGATAAATGCGACATTTGCCCCGCGAAATGAATAGATATTCTGGTCATCGTCACCCACAGCCATAATCGTCAGCTTAGCATCGTCATCATCAAGCGTTCTGCCTGCGATGGCGGAGACCAGATCGTATTGTCGCTGGTCAATATCCTGATATTCATCCACCAGAATATGCTGATAACCGGCCAATAGGCGATCACGCAGATCATCCTGTACCACCCCCGGGATATCCTCCTCCCCTTTCAAGAGACGAATAGCCTTATCGATAAGCTGATCAAAATCAATGACCTCATCAGCTTGTTTAGAAAGACGATCGGCAAAGGAGGTCCCCGTCAGTCGCATAGCAAGGCCGTGATAGGTAAGAACCGTCACACCAATAGCATCCGGACCGATCAGGTCCCACAAGCGGCGGCGCAATTCCCCTGCGGCCTGCCGATTGAAACAAAGCACAAGAATACTTTTGGAGGGTATGCGTTCAACCCGCAACAGGTAGGCGCAACGATGGACAACAACGCGGGTTTTCCCAGACCCTGGGCCAGCCAGAACCAACATGTTTTCGGTCGTTGGGGCAGAGACAATTGCCATCTGAACGGGATTTTCGAGATTGTCGACGATCCTTCGGAACGATTCCTGACTCGTTGCGCGATCAAGAATTTCTTTGCGCCCAGCAAAGAAGCGTTTTACAAAATCAAACTTGTCCATGGTGAAATAAGCGGCAACCAAACCCAACGCAATCTGAATCTTTTCAGCTCCCAGGCGCGCATACTCATTCATCACATGAACTTGAAAGGTTCGTTCCTTGTAGTGGTCGGCCAGTGGGCTGTAATCCCCTTTGGTGTAACGACGCTTTTGTTCTAAAAGTTTAATTGTCATGGCTTGCCGAAACACCGCCAGGCCTTGCTGGAGAACGATGACTTCTTGCTCGTGGAGGAACATCAACGCACGTTCGATTGCGGCCAGTTCATTTTTGACCTGCCCAGAGAGGAATAGATCTCCTTTTAGAGCTGCAACAAGATCGTCTAGTGAAAACTCCACCAGAATACTTGCGCTAGCGGGGGTTGAATCGGGGATCTTAGCGATGATTGCATCAAGCAGGTTCTTTGCTAAAGAAGAGCGCAATTCTGAGGTCTTTATTAGGGCATCCCAGCCACGATGGAGCTTAACGCGGTACAGATCGGTGCCGAAGGACTTCAGCTCCAGACTACCCCTTTGACCGGCCAAGCCACGACCATCACGTGCCAGGCTATTGAAAATAGAATATAAGAACTCAGGGATGCTAATGAATCCTTCATCCAGGAGACGTTGATTCAAACGGCGCAGCGAGAGGTGGAGCCACCCTTCAGCATCGGGTTCTTCCTCTTGAAGCAATTTCAGCAACGCTTTTTCTAAGGTGCAGACCTTTTCCAAAGCCAACAACGAGTGGTTGCCAACCTTGTAACGGACAAAAGCGGTCAATAAAAGGTCTCTTTTGATAAGGCCTGCCTCAGCCATATCGTTCAAGGTTTGCAGAATACGTTGCGAATCAGAATTTTCCTGAAGGGATTTTTTCCCTTCGGCATCCGGTATGGGTTCGTCGAGAAATTCCGGCAATTCTGCCAATTTGTCGGCACTAAGACCTTCATCGGGATTTGCATTCATCAACGCCGCAAGAACTGCAAACCAACGGCGTTTAGTCAACGCCGGTAGATTCAGTGCCGATATTTTCTCCCGTGCTTCCTCAATATTTTTTATCGCAGGGCGCCCCTGGAATACACCGGTGCTGTTGTGGTTACGCTCAACGATCCCGGCTCGTTCAAGCCAGGCAACAGCCGTTTTAACCTTAGTGTCAGCCGAGTTATCTGATGAGTCAAAACTGGTATCCACCGCGTCGCTACGCAGGATCTCGCCCGTGGTAATGACTATTTCCCCCGCTCGATTTCTTTTGGCTTTTTTTAAGCCACGCAGGATCTGCATGATGTCGTTTAAGGTAAGCTCGGAGAAAGCCCCCATCTTAAATTGGGTTTCGATGTCCTGTTCATCATAGAGCAGCACGCACTCGGCATCCTGCTGATCCCGACCCGCACGACCGGCCTCTTGTAGGTAATTCTCAAGAGAACCAGGTATTTCGGCATGGATAACCAGGCGGACATTGTCCTTGTCGATCCCCATGCCGAAGGCATTTGTCGCACAGATCACCTGAAGTTTCCCGGCGATAAAATCTTCCTGAATCTGTTTTTTATTCGGAGCCTTCAGCCCAGCGTGAAAGGCGTCAGAAACAATCCCTTTTTTAACCAGATACTCGCTGATCTCCTCAGTTCTTTTGCGCGTGGCGGCATAAACAACAGCGGCGCCTTCCGAATCCAAGCGATCTGCGAGTAGGTCATAGACCCTTTCGAATTTCTCAGCACGACCGACGGTCTGTACTTCAAAGTGTAGATTGTTACGATCGACACCCCCTTCAAACAGACGAAGTTCCTGACCTAACTCGCGCCGAAAATAATCGACGATCTCCTCCGAAACATCCTTCTTAGCAGTGGCAGTGAAGCAAGCGATCGCTGGAATTGGAACCTTTTGCTCTTGGGAAAATTCGCGAATGAAGCGTGCGGCGTAGAGGTAATCGGTGCGAAAATCATGGCCCCACTTGGATAGGCAGTGGGCTTCGTCAAAAACCCAGCAGCCGATTTCACGCTGACTGATAACCTCCCTAAACGAACGATTGCGTAACTGTTCAGGAGAAACATACAGAATCGCAATGTCACCCATTCGAACCGACTCAAGAACCTGACCACGCTCAGGTGGTGTCAGCATCCCGTAAAGCGCGGCAGCAAAGGGGGTTCCGGTGTTAGCGACTAGATTGTCAACCTGATCTTTCATCAGCGCCTGAAGAGGTGAAACAACAATCGTCAGAGTGCCGCGTCGAAAGTTTCGCACCAAAGCAGGGATCTGAAAGCAAAGTGATTTTCCGCCGCCCGTTGGGAGGATAGCCAACTGGGATTGGTCACTCATGCCATGGCGAACAATTGATTCTTGAAGGCTCGAACCATCTGGGGCTGCGGGAACCGGACGGAACGCCGAAAAACCGAAATAACGCTCCAATTGCCCTACCGGGTCGTGATTCAAACGACAATAGTCACAATTGGGATCAGTGCACGGGATGTCTCGCAACTGCCTGAGAATTGAAACCGTACTGGGGAAGCGATGCCGTACCCAGGGGGGAAGTACCGAATTGTGACCAGCGACCCGTAGCCAAGCAACGCAGTATGCGAGTGTCGCACACTCCGCAGGGTCCCAGACGTACTGTTTGGCGACAGTCCTCAACGCTGTTGTACAAACCTTATCAACCGTAATTTCGTTGAAGGTTCTCAGCGAATCTTCCAGCTCGATGGTTGCAGCTCCCAGGCACTTGAAAACCTCACTCAAACCATCCCAGCGGACCGCTTTAATTTCTGAATTTTCAAAACAGAAACGATAGAAATCGATCACCTGAGGGCTGTGATGACGTAGCTCTTCGAAAGCCTCCCATTGGTCGGCGAAGATCGATGCGGCAAGTTGGGCATCAGCTACCGGGTCATTGATAGATTGACGGACGAGTTTGTAATCTTTGACCAGACGGTGATAGGGATTTTCCGGAAATGCCAGTGGCGAAAGGTAAAGGGTGTCGATAACCGGCTTTTTGAGCAGCGAGAGATTGGGTGAAACTGTCTCCAGCAGAGGGAGGTCGTGGCCAAGCAAATTGTGCCCAAGCACATAGGTGGCACCTGCTCCGAATTGATCGAGTTCAGCCAAGGCAGTTTGTAGATTAAACTTGCCCTGCCGCTCAAAAGTACCCTCTTGATAAACAGCACCAATCTTGAAGATTTTGCCTTCAAGGGTGGTTTCAAGGTCAAGGCAAAGGCATTTTTTGAGGATGGAATTGACATTAATCAACGCCATTCTCCGATCTTGTTTTCACCCAGATCCAGCCTTCTTTTCGAGCAAGTTCTTTATCTATTGGCGGATAGGTAGACTCGACGATAAAATCTGTCGCAGCTAGGACGCATAAAACGGCGTCAAGAGTATCTGCGTTTAGAAGCAGAGGTTCAATGTTTGGAACCGATAAATACTCCTGTAAACCATTGATTATAGATTGTCGTATTGCTCGATCAGCTTGTTTTTTATAACCACCGGCCGGGAGACCATAGGCAAGTAAGGTCGCGGCCGGATAGACTTCGATCGCTACGACATCTGAAAAGGTATTGCTCCAGGCGAGAGGAATAACAGAGCCAAGACTTTTAGATATCTCAGCCAAAAGTCTTAATGCTGAGTGTGCAGTACGAGCAATGCGATCCGCGCCAACATCAAGAGGTTGCTTGTTAAACCTTTTCTTGATAAAGCGATCCGTTTCACGACGGAATAGATTATTAGCTGAGCCAGGTAGATGTTGACCTGCATGGTGTCCAACAAGGCCTATACCCAAACCTTCGGGCCACCCAAGTGGTGCATCTAGAGCAAGAAGGACATTTTTGAATTGTTCTTTGCAGTTAATTACTAAATCAGCGATTTGAGAATCGGTAAGTCCTGTTGCAGTTTCGTCCACTATGCAAACCCCGTTTTCGAAACGGGCACAGGCGACCCCACGCTTTTGTGGTTCGGTTGCACAGTCAATTCCGATTATGCAGGTGTGCATGTCAAATCATCCAAGAATTCCGAAGCCACATCCCCACTCGTTACCAACAGATGATCACGCGCCCGAGTGCAGGCCACATACAGAAGATGTCGCTCGGTGTCATAGACTTCTTGCAGGTCAGCATCATCAGCAACGGTTTCAATCCGCTCTTGCAAGGGGATGACCTCGTCGTCGCACGCCATGACAACCACAGCTCTAAACTCAAGCCCCTTTGCCAAGTGCATGGTGCTGATCGATACGTGACCGCTGACCGTTTCAACCTTCTCATCGAGTACGACTAAGGGAAGTTCGGCGGCCTCAACCGCAGCTTTGGCTCTATCCAGCTCAGCGGCTGAACGGACGAATACACCGAACTCGTGTGGCATCAATCCTTCACCTGAACGATCCTTCAACCACTGCCCGACAGAATGAATCTCGTCCTCGATCGACTCCAGTTCCAAAATAGATGGCTTAGGCCCATTGAAGACCGAGATCGTCCCGCGTCGTTCTTCAACGTTACCATCAACATCGGCAACATCAGGACCCAAGAGACGATCGGCCTGCATCCTGATTTGATGGGAGGTGCGGTAGTTGATTCTCAAATTGCGTGAGCGACCACGAATGTCGACCCCTAAAGATTTCCAGGAGAAGGGTTGCTGGAAGATCCTCTGGCCAAGGTCACCGGCAAAAAAGAGGCTATTCGATCTCCCCGCCCCCAGTGCCGATAAAAAGCGCAATTGAGCCACGCTGATATCCTGAGCCTCATCAACCACAGAAAAATCAAACGGCGGGTTTTTACTCTCAGTAAGTTTGGCCGCCAATCTGCTGAACATGTCCGAGCGTGAGACCAATCCGCGAGTCTTCATCTCACCCTGCACTTGCTCAAAGATCGTCCAAAGTTGAACCCTTTGATTCTCTGGCAATCTTGTTTTTCGTCCCAGCCGAACAACGTCACGATAAGATTCCCAGTCACCCAGTTGCCAGGCATCGACTACTAGCTCCCATTCAGTGAGCAGAAAGCGAGATGTGAATTTATGCCCATCAACGTTAGCGGCAGCCTCAGCCAGTAATGACTTGATTTCTTTTCGGGAGGCAACTTGATATTTACCAAAGTTCAAGTTGTAAAGCCGCTGGCCAATGGTATCGAGATCATGAACTTCAAGCCGATCGCCCAACCGTGGTTCGTTGCCAATCAATCGCTTCAGTTTGGTGCGCAGAGCACTGGCCAATGCTCCAGAGAAGGTGGTTAGCAAAACACGCGCATCGGGATTGGATCTGGTCAAATAAACTGCTCTGTGCAGTGCCACGATCGTTTTGCCAGTCCCGGCCGAACCAGAAACACGGGCCGGGCCACTATATTCACGCTCAATTAATTCCCGCTGTGCAGGATGCAGAAAAACAGTCCACTTCTCCCATGGGTAATCGAGAGCTTGTTCCAACTCTTCGACATTGGTCATCAGACGGAAGCGACGTTTTGCATCAGGATGTTCAAACGGATTGGTGTCGGCAGCAGCAGGCTGTTGAATCAGCGGTTTGACTCCAATGGCTAGATCTAACAATGCTTCGGCAGCCTCACTCGGCAGGTGATCGGCTAAATCGAGGATCGTATCCTCATTGGCAGCCCGGACATCCTCTAGCCACTCTTCTGGGACACCATAACTAAACAGTTCTTCTGCGCTGATTTCGGCAAAGAGGAGAGGTTTTGATGGAGCAAGAGCTTCCGTCGGGACATAGACCGGAACTGATATTTCATGGACTGTTTCTCTTACCTCTACAAGCTGTGCCGCCCCAGTTTTGGGGTGGGTTTCAAGCTTACGTCGACTGGCCCAATTGTATGCAGAATCATGATGATCGACATAACACAGCAGAAGGCTCAGTTTGGTTTTGTGGACGATGATGCGAAGGTCACT
This sequence comes from Geopsychrobacter electrodiphilus DSM 16401, assembly GCF_000384395.1. NCBI lineage: Bacteria > Pseudomonadati > Thermodesulfobacteriota > Desulfuromonadia > Desulfuromonadales > Geopsychrobacteraceae > Geopsychrobacter > Geopsychrobacter electrodiphilus. The sequence goes on along the minus strand of NZ_ARWE01000001.1, from coordinate 3,094,933 downwards.
GCTAACGCGAACAGACCAGAAGCCCTTATCTTTCACATTACTAAGTTTGTGAAAGCTCATCCCCGGGCTAGAGGGGTTCATTTGAAGATCAAAGGCTGTGGTCTTAACAACTTTTTGCTCCTCGCCAGTCAGTTTGGCGAGGCTGTCGGTAAAAGTGTCAGAGATAAGGAATTTCATTTGTCATGATTCCCGGCTGAGGTTAATCCTATGAAATTCTTCAGAACCTAAAAAGTCGAATTTTCGTTGAAATAGAGATGCTAACTTGTCATCAGCAGTAGCAAAAAAAATCTGTCTTTTCCCTTTCAATACAATCTCACGTAGATAATCTAGGAATGATAACGAGTTGAGATCGTCTACATGCGCAATCGGATCATCAATAAGAATTACAGGGGGGGCGTCTTTGATCTGTACGTTTTGGGCCAGGAATATTGACAACGCAAATGCCGCTCGCTGCCCTGTACTAATTTCACTCAGTTCGGCTTCTTCACCACCCTTTTCACGAATAAGTGTCGACCAATTTGATCCAAGACCTCGAAATTCAGCGGGTGAGTGAATAGTTTTAAAAATTGATTCGATGCATTCACGATTTTCTTGAAGCGCTGAATCCATTGCAGACTTCAAAGAATGCTCGTTTAGTATGCTCTTGAAGGTGATCTGCGCTTGCTTATATCGATCTAATTTCACCTGCAAATCTTTGAGCTTCTTTTGGAGAACATCTCTTCGAGTTATCGATTGTGAACATGTATTTTCTGCCTGGCTCTCTTTACCAAGTGCAAGTTGCATATCAGCAGCAACCTCGCGGATCGATTCAGTTTCAATAATAAGTTCAGCTATCGATTTATCCCCAGGCCAAGGAAAATTTGATAAGGTGAAATGTTTCAACTTTGTAAAAACACCCTCTGTTGTCACAATCCTTTCTTTGATCTGAAATTGTTTATTTTTGAGGTCAAGTTCGTCCGAACTTGTTGTGCCCAGAGAATCTGCGATCACTTGTCTTAGTTGCTCTATAGCTTTTCCATCGTCAGCGAGATCATTTGATAATATCGGAAGGGATTCTGAGATTTCGAAAATCAGATGATCAATATCTTTTTGTGAAAAACTAGATAGTGGGTGTTCAAGTCCACTTAACAGTTCAGAACTCTCCACCATTCTTTGCATGGAAAAGCCCTGTTCCTCAAGCATAAGTAATTTGCTTTCTGTTAAGGATAGCTCGTCTTGAGCTGCCAGTAATTCTTTCTTAATGCTTGCAACTTCAGCTAGAACTGAGCGAATCGAAATATTTGAAGAAAGTTTTGTCCGTTCACCGAACTTAAGTAGCGAAGCCAATACGACATCAATGGTCGTTGCATCATTCAACGCGCCTTCTTGCTCTTGTATCTGATCAAGGAGCTTCTGACCAAGCAAGGCTAGATGATCATCTCCACTCATACCAATGCGCTTAGATAATTCACCTTGTTCAAAATTGGTGTGACAAAGTGGGCATTCATCTGGGTTTGAGCTATCATGAATTATTCGGTCGGCAATCTTTTGAAGCTCTTGGATAAGATTGAGAGATTGATCTCTTAGTTTGCAAAAATCCCGATATTCTACCCTTGAGTTGGCAAGTAACGCCTCAGAGGAAGATCGCCTGGCAAGAGCCACCTCATGACCTTTGAGCAATTCCATATCTAGATAGGTAGGGAAAAGTTCACGCAAGGAATCGGTGTCGATCCCGACAAGCTTCTCAGAAAGGGAGGCTATCAACTGCCGCTGTCTGTTGCGATCATCGGAATAGTTAAAAACGCCAGATTCTTTTATCCGTTTGATATCTTTTGCAAGCTCTAGTGCCTCGCGATCACGTTTGATAGAATCTGCAAGCTTTCTATGGGAACTTCGCATTTTCTCTAATTGAATAAGACTTCTTTCAACTTTGTCGCTGATAATTCGTGCCTTATGGATATACTCCTCTATTGAATTGAGTGACACTGGAGATTCAGTCCAATTAAGGACCGCTGCTTGGTGCGCTATTGAAATTAGCTCAGAAAGATCCTCTACCAAGTTGACAATGTATTTCTTGTCAGCGTAGCCATGATTCCACCCCACCCGATTTATCATTTCCTCAAGTCGAATTTGTATTGAATCTGATTCCTGCCGTATTTCGCTGTAATCCTGTATCTGTTTGTTCAGGGCAGAAAGTTCTTCCTTGATTTGCGTCTCAAGCAAATTAAGATCACGCTTCTTCGCTTTCGCAGCGACAGAAACCCGTTCTATATCACGCCACGTCTTGGAAGCTTCTGGCCCAACAAGCAGTTTGGAAAGATCATCTTCTATACGAGTGACAGAATCAGTGAGGCTCACAGCAGCATCGGTATTAAGAAAATTGAACTGAGAAAAGCTTTGATAGAGGTTTTGTGTATTTGTCTCCGGTTGTCCATACCACATGAGGTTTCGATCTCGAAACAACTGTAATCCGCGCCCTCCAGTCACAATTTCAGATTTTCCATCTTCAAAGCCTGCGGTTATTTGATACGGAGATTTTGTTTTCGGGTTCCGCTTATTTTTCCCACAATAATAAAGCTCAATCGCCTCAAGAAGAGATGTTTTACCTGAACCATTAGCACCAAAGATAAGATTAACAGTCCCGAAGGTAAAACTTTTTTGGCGGGGACAATCCCGAAATTCATTCAATTGCAACGACCGCATAAATGTCTCTGATTTAGTTTTAGCACTGAGCTTCTTTGTTTTAACTTTCGAAGCAGGTGCAGTTTTCGACGACTCAATCAGAGACAATCTTGTCGGCATGTCTACATCAGTCAAGATTGCCCTATCGAGGCCAACATCAGTTAGCATTTCAGACCAAATACTAAGGACGTTAGCCTGTGGGGTAGCTGATTTGGGTACAACTACTGGGGGGGCGAGGATAGAGTCAATTTCTTCGATAGGAATAACAAATTTTCTAGCATAATTTCTATCGCGTTCAATTAACTCTTTGACTTTATGTCCTTCGTCATCCATCAGTAGGTCCGACTGAGTGATGAAGTACAGGTAGTTGTTCCACTGGAGACTTTTCTTGTCTTTGAAGTAATGGCTACCAATTACTTGGTCCATATATTTCGCCAGAGCCTCTTTGGAACGTGGAATGTCTTGCGTTAGATCAAAATAGTACACCGCATATGGACTTTCCTTCAGTTCTTTCATGAAGCGAAGAGTCGAATTGTTGACTATTTCAACCTCTGGGAATTTTGTAGCAACGTGGTCCCGAAGTTGCGTAAGACTTAAAGTCATTCTTCCCTCCCTATATCGAACTCGGAATACTCACCGGTTTGATCAATTTTGACGTAGCGATACGGATCATATAGTTCAATTTCGCCATTCTCGCCCCGAAACCAGACAGCAAGTCGCTGTTGTGCCGCTCGTGCGTGATCTGGACTTGAGGCTGACCAGAAGAGATAATCAGCAATCTTTTTCTTTGTTGCTTTTACCTGCTCAAAACTTGAGTCCTCTCCCATATAAACAAGGGTTGCACGACTGCCATCAGCAGATATTGCATTCTGGTGAGGGCTATCATTGGTCCAGCTAATCGTGAAGTTTCCCTCTGAGGGCTTTAGCGCTGGGGGCAATTCAAGTGTCGTTACAATTCTCCAAAGATGTCTCAATCGTAAAAGTCGAGCATTGCGGAAAGCTGAAGCTCCCTGATTGGTATCCTGACTAAAAGTAATTCGACGAATGACTTCAGATGACTCGATGACACATGAATCTAAATTTGGAGTTTTATGCCAATCTAAACCACTCATTACACTACCAGCGCTTAAAGCAAGAATCCGTTCAGCTTTAAAAGGATTCTCTTCAGCGATAGTTTTTAATTGGCCACTGGCGTCACCACAAAGTGCTACGACTTCAAGAAAACCATCATTTGATGCTTCCTGTTCCTGCCAAGCACTAGTGTCTTCATTCCATTTACGCAGCTTAGTGAGTTGTGGTCCTCTGCGCCTAGAGATTGCACCCATAACTCCGACGTGAGCAACCTTGGATGCAATCAATTGATATGTTGCCGGTTCGAAATTGAAAAACATTGCATGGGCATAAAGAGATTTAAGCCGCGTATAATAAAACCCCTTAACATGACTACTTTTCAATGTGTTATCACGGCTGTCAAAATCCTTTGATTTTAAATACCATGCGGAGCCTGAAATATTTTTCCAATCAATAGCGTTTCCTTGTCGCCAGAAATGAACATTTTTTGCCCAATTCAAGCAGATGACTTCAGTTTCATCCCCCTTAAAACACAGGAGTTTTTGTCTGCACCCAAGAAAACTTTCATGCCTCGGTTCTTGATTAAGTTGAATATGAAGAACTAATGCACGGTCATAAATTAAGCGAGCATCAGCGTCCTCAAAAGAAAAAACATCTGCACAGATCAACGAGACAAGTCTTAAGTGCTCACCATTTCCACCAAAATGGTAGACGCAAGACCCTCTCAGCATCCCATTTATCTCGAAATGATTCTCGTCACCCATTGGATGTGTCTTGAATTGAATAAGGACTACAGTTTGATCATCTTGATTTTCTTCAACACTTTGAACCTTGAAAACATATGCGAGAGAACTGAGAAAACGAGTGGGGTCATCAACCAAGTGTTCATAGAGGACGGTAGCAACTGGCGCCAGTTCATTTTTGAACGTTTCGAGCTGACTGTATTTGATCCCTTCACAACCGAGTGCCCATATTTTCCCTCGCTGAGGAATTTTGTCGGATTTAATCGCTTCGGCCAACACATCCCAAGGCATAGAGTATTCTGGAGTTGCAACAAGATCAGCACTAGAATCAATTGCATTTTCGAGGAACCCTTGGAACTGGCTTTTAGCGAGGTCTCTATCCCTACTCCGAACACCATCAGCGGCTACCTCAAGTTGTCCATTGGGTTGCATGAGAAGCACTGAATAATTGTTCTCATCGGGAACAAGCGCATTAAGCACCGGCTCACGAAAGTTGTGGAGTGCGAGAATTTCAGAAACCGCTTTAAAGTTCATATTCGTCACAACTTTGATCTAAATGAGAATAAAAACATCTCATGCCCGAAACACCTTCATCACTTCATCACCAAGGTGATTGATAACCTTCACGGCAATCCGTCCGGTCGAAGGTTTGCCGAAGGGACGCGATGTGTCGCTATTGAGTGTATCCCATGCATCTTGGTTGATTTCGGCCTTGAGGGTCGTTTTTAATGACTTATAGGGATCGTTTGCACCCAGGAAGTAGGCATGGCGGACGAAGAAGCTTTCTTCGTTGTAGTCGGTGTCGATGAACCAACATGCAATTCCGTCAGCTCCATCACTGCGGACTTCACCGGTGTTGGGATGGAAGACATCGACGCCGTTGACCTTGACTTGCACCTGACCGTCTTCAGCGTCGAGGATGTCAATATCCGGTTCACCGAAGATAACGAACAGGTTTCCCTTGCCGGTATTCTTTAGATCGTCAGCCATGTGCAGATCGGCATTCATTCTAGCCTTGAGAACTGGAATACGGCCGAGCTTGTCGAATTCAGAGGAATGAGCGTCGTAATTGAAGGCGCAGGAAATCAGCACGTCGAAACCGGCATCTCCCGCTTCACGGGCGGCAGCGACCAGGTCGGGTCGGGAGACGGTGCCAAACTCGGGTCCGATGAAGATAGCTGCGCGTTTTTCGCCACCGGCATCTTCAAACCGTCCGTCGGCGCAGACCAGATCGCCCGGCCAGGGGGTTAGCGCGGTAAAGGTGATCTTGTCTTCCTTGTGAGCCTGTTGCACCCCGGCGGTTTTCAGGTTTTCAAGAATCATCTGGACAAAGTCACGCTCCTCGCCATAGCCATCTTTGGCTTCAGCGACGGTATCGATCAGCTCGTCATCTGTGCCCACGCCCAGCACCCGGTGCGGCGACAGGCTTTCGACGGTAAACGGCCCGGCGACACGGACTTTCTTTTTGTCGTCATAGGGTTTGTCATAAAGATATTCATTATCAGCCTTGGCGGCGATGGAGTCATCGATTTCTTGCTGGCGGGCGATGCGCTGTTGCCACCAAGCGGCGTGCAGTTCCTTTATGGCCTCCGACCATTTGATATCGGCCGTACGGGGAATTTCCCATTCCGGCCAGTTCTTGCCCAGCGATTCATTCAACTGGTCGCGCAGCGGTTCGAGGGTTTCTTGAAACTTGTCCCAAATGACATCAATCTCAGTGTTGTTGGCAATTGATTTCAGGGTTATGTGTGGCACACGCTGATAAATAAAACCATGACGGATATTGCTATGGGTCGGCTGCGTGGAAGGCAGAGTCCGGGAGACTTCCGCTTCTTTCTGTTGTCCGTCAGAGCTGTCGGCCAGTAGGTAATAGGGATAACGCGCGCCCATGATCCGGGCACGAGCCAACGCCAGCGCCACTCGCGAAGTGTCAATCGTTATCCAGCGGCGACCCCATTGCTCTGCGACGGTGGCGGTGGTGCCGGAACCACAGGTCGGGTCAAGCACGAGGTCGCCGGGGTCACTGGCCATGAGAAGGCAGCGAGTGAGAATCTGAGGATTCGTCTCAACTACGTAACGCTTTTCGCTCGCATCAAATCCCCATCTCACGTCCGTCCATAAGTTAGAAATTGGAACTACGGGATAATCATCAAGGAAGCGAACGTATCGCAGGCTGTTCGTTCGCGACATGATCCGATCAGCGGCGATCAAACGTTTGAATCCGGTGGCATTCGTCTTCCAGCCACCGGGACCAGGCAAGAACTCTCGTCCGTTGAACTTGATCGAAACCCTTGTAGTCTCAGATCCAGATTGGGATGTCGTCGGAGAGGGGCCAAAGACCTTGAATTTTCGCTTCTCCTCATCTGTGGCGTGAGCTACGGACTTTCGGACATCGTTTCCTAACCACAGAAACTTATAGTCGTCTGCACCTGAACCTGGAGCACTAGGGTCCTTGCGAGTTTTCAACCCGCGATATTTGACTCGTGAGATATCGCGGGCATACCAGACAACATAGTCGGAGGTTGAAGCCAGAGTCGAGGAGGTCTGAGAACTGGTCTTCCAGACGGTAATTAGCGTCACGAAGTTCTCATCTCCAAATACCTCATCCATCACCGCCCGAACCCGATGCACATTCTCATCCCCAATCTGCACAAAGATGGAACCGGATTCAGTGAGAAGATCGCGGGCGACAGTGAGGCGGTCGCGAAGGTAGGTGAGGTAGCTGTGGATGCCGTCGCGCCAGGTATCCCGAAACGCCTTCACTTGTTCAGGCTCGCGAGTGATGTGGTCGACCTTGCCGTCCTTCACGTCACGGCTGGTGGTTGACCACTGGAAATTGGAGTTAAATTTAATACCGTAGGGCGGATCAAAGTAGATACACTGCACCTTTCCGCGTAGGCCCTCGCGCTCGGCCAGCGACGCCATCACCTGCAAGCTATCACCCAGAATCATGCGGTTGGCCCAATGAGCATCGTGCTGATAAAATTCGGTTTTGGCGGACTCATTGGGCAACCCGTTGAAATCAGCAAATAGGTCAAACTGAGACTCGTCAGCTTTTGTCTTGATCTTGGTGCGGAGCAGCAGGTCGTCGATCAACACCTTGGGGTGGACCTTCTCTTGGATGTAGAGCGGTGGCGCCTGCACCACCAGATCTGACCAATCCTTTTCATCCTTCCCACGCCAAACCAATTGTGGATCTAGGTCACAATTACGTCGTTCGTAAGCCACCTTGATCGGATTTTTATCCGCATCGTGCATGATCGACTGATGCTCAGCCGTCGGAATATTTTTTCGCGTGGCATCTTCATGCTTCAGCGTTTCAACAGATTTCATTGTAGGGTTTTTGGCCATTATGTTTGTCCTTATGCTTTCGACGTGCCGGTGGCGGCTTGGATCATTTTGTTGAATTCAGATTCGACCTTGGCTTCGAAGTCAGACTCGATCTGGTAAACTTCAGTAAACTCGGCAAATGCCCAACGGCCGTAGTTGCCCAGATTGTTCACACCTGGTACCCAGTAGGTCTCCATGGTCGACTTCTTCTCTTTGGCATCCTCACGCCGATACCCTTTGATCTCGACAATCAGATGCAGCAAGTCGTCATCCCCGTTGCCATCATCAATCTGCACGATGAAATCGGGGATATACTTACGCATCTCGGAACCGTAGCGGTACGGCACATCAAGTCCAAGACTGTGGTTCTTAACGTAGGCTTTGACTTTAGGATGACCTTCAGCGACGCGGCAGAATTCACCTTCCCAATCACTGTCGAGAATGACCCAGTTAATATGGCACCGGCGGGCATCGGTCTCCCAACGGTCTCTTTTAGAGGTATTGAAATTGACATGGCAGGTTGATCCGACAGGATTATAGGGATCAAGCACTGCCTTGATTGGATGTGTACCAACGTGTGCACGGGTAATCGCTGCGGTGATTCTTTCACAGGCCATGTCAGCAAGGGTTTTGTATTTGAGCTGTGCTGGATAGGTTCCCCCCTGACAGACCAGATGGTTATCTACCCATTGGCGAGCGATACGCTTCAATTGTCCAAAAAGTGAAAGCTGGGGCTCACCATTGGCGTCACGCCACTTAGTCAAAACCAGATGAGAGGTCAATTCATAAACGACCTGAGACGGCCTGACATCTCCGGTATGAACCAGATTCAGGTCAACGAACGCACCGATGATCCCTGAGCTACGAGTTTCAGTTGCACCAACCAGATCCGGAGTCAGAACCATGGTCGAATCATCGTTAAATGAAGCCGTCAGTCGCGTTTCGGGGAGTTCGGTTCTGTAACCCGCGACCCTGGGGAATTTGATTTCTAGTGCGTCACGCTCCGGCCGAATCGCCTTGACCTGGATTGTTTCGCGCGGAGGCTGAGGTGGTGAAACTACCGGCTTTGCCGTAAAGTCGAAGGGAATCCCCAGAACATCGGCATATTCTGTATTGAAGAGACCAGTATCCTCATTCAGTTCATAGGACTGCCGACGCAAAGCGCGACCAATGACTTGCTCGCACAATAGTTGAGTACCAAAGGCCCGAACCCCCAGAACGTGGGTTACTGTGTTGGCATCCCAGCCTTCGGTGAGCATGGAGACAGAAACGACACAACGGATCGACCCACCAAGTTGACCAGGCCTGCCGACCGTGTTCATGACTTCGCGCAGCAGATCCTGGTCGGTGATATTTTCTGCCTGACGGCGATCGCCAGTCCGTTCAATAATTTCACGACGAAACCGGTCAATCTCAAACGAAGCCATCTCACGGAAATTGTTATCAAGGGCATCTCCCGATTCAAGCTGCTCACTATCGATCAGCAAGGTATTTGGCCGAGCGAGAGGATTGCCATGTTCGTCAGTGTTGCGGAACAGGGGAAGACGACCGAATTCAAGCTGAACTGAACCATCCTTGTTTTGACGTTCAAAGCCGGAGATGTAATCGTAGACCAGCTTTGAGGTCGCGGTGTTATTACAGACAACGATAAAACAGGGTGGTACGTTGATACCCTCTTTCTGCCAAAGATCGAAAGTTTTTTCGTAATGTCCGTAGAGAGCTTGAAGGGCCGTTTGCAGTTGCGGTGGCAGATCCAGCGGATTCAGGGCATCTGCTTTGCCACGCCCCTTCTTCGGCATCTTCTTGCCAATATGCTCCCAAAGATTACGGAACATCGGCATCTCATCACCGGGTATATTGTCGGCAATCGGCACACGCGGCAGCTTGACGATGCCACACTCAATGGCGTCCATCAGCGAAAAGTCACTCATAGTCCAGGGGAAAAGTGTCCCCTCGGCGTAACCTGAGCCACTCAGGAAGAAGGGAGTCGCTGACAGATCAAGCACCTGCGAAAGCCCGAGCTTGCGGTTGACGATTTCAAGACCAGTGATCCAGAGTCTAGCTGCCTCGTTGTTCTTCTCGGCCTCCTTTTTCTCTTCGCCTTTCAGATCGTCATCTTCATGCAGCGGTTTCTCACGATAACAGTGATGGGCCTCATCATTGATCGCTAGGATATTTTTCAAACCCATCAAAGCAGGCATGACCCGCTGGAGCATCTGGCCTTCGGTTTCAAGCGTATTGAGCGCTTCGCCACGGCCCTGAAGTAGCGAACGACCGCCCTTTGACAGGTCGATACGCTCACGCAGCTTGAAGGAATGGTAGTTGGTGATGACGATTTTGGCACGGTCAAGATCACCAAGCATATCCTGCGGCACGATCTCACGACTCTGGTAGTAGCTGTTCGGATCGTTGGGGTGCAGAACGCGCAAACGGTCACGAATCGTGATGCCTGGGGCCACAATCAAAAAACCCCGCGTAAACTTTTTACTGTTGGGGCGACGAACGGCATTGATGGTCTGCCAAGCGATCACCATCGCCATAACCGTAGTCTTACCCGCCCCGGTCGCCAGCTTTAGCGCCAAGCGCATCAATTCGGGATTGGCGTCATGGTTTGCATTTGCCAGATGATCCAGGAAGCCCTTACCTGCTTTATCGGTAGGCGCCACTTCTGTGAGCCAGATGGCGGTTTCGACTGCCTCAACCTGACAGAAAAAGGGACGGATACCGTTAAATGGATGATGCCGCCAATGTTGAAGCAGACGAGCAGTTTCGGGCGTAACCTTCCAGTCGTTTGTATTGGGAAGTTTGCGCCACTTATCAACGTGGTGGCGTAACTCATTTATAATTGACGTCGGATCGTATTGCTGATCAGCAGTTGACATGGCCAAATCAGCAAGAAGATCTAATTGCGCTGCTGCACCCTTACGCTTCCGAGGTTTGGGAATCGGGGTAATGAATTCAGCACGACGACGCTTTTCAATGAGATTCTGGGTCGGCTGCCCCTGATCATCTAACTCCCAATGTTTTTTTGGATATTCATAGGGTGAATTCAGTATTGGCTTATCGAAAAATGGATTGTCCATTTTGGGCCTTCCCACTGGTAGCTGGGCGAAAAGTTAAATTGTTGAGTAGAGTGCTTATTAGCTATGCGTGAACAAAGGTATATTTGCGGAGGACAAAATCAGAGGTGATTTGGCAATCAAGCTAACCCTGAAGGCACAAAAAAAGCCGCAGTCCTGCTATGCAGAATAATGCGACCAATTAATAGATTTGCACCAACAAAATAATCATCCCGCCCCCTTAAAACAACAATCAAATTAATATCTTGCAAGATACTGATTTAATCCAGAAAGGTCAACCAAAAGCCCTCATTAACCTGATGCGGGTTCAGATCGGCCTTAGAATCAAACTGAACACCAGCAAGCATTTCGATATCGTCAAACGCAAAACGTTTGGTCAGTTCATGGGTATGATATTTGAGTTAATTTGTCAGTTGATTGCATCACATTCAATCAAGGTCGAAACAGGACACCAAAACAAGTATTTTGAACACGTCAATACTCTTTATAGAGCATCAGCATGTTACTAATCGCGCCGTTGTTAACAAATAAGGTACTGTCCATACTAATACCCAGGGGGGATTGCCGACCCTAATCGCGCAATATTAGTAACGTCAAATCTGGTTGGTAGTCGCGAAGACAAAGAGGGGCATCCATCATATTTACCTTGTGAATTTCATCAAAAAAAGCGCAATTCCATTTACTAGAAATTGCGCCTTTTAAATATAAGCACTCTTCGCACCGAAGATAATTCTTAGTGAAATTCGAGATCTTCCCTAAGAGGGGACTTGTCCCGCGTTGTCAAATATACCAGCTATGACACCATATACTGCTTATCATCTTTTACGTTTCAGGTAGTAAGCAATCTCTCGAATTTTTCGGATTTTTGCATAGAGTGCCGAAGTTATGGGAATGTTGAATTTCTTTGAAATTCGATTCGCCAGGCGTTCAATGTAAATTCGCTTCCTGGCTTGGACCATGGAACCATCCAGGTTCCGGTCAATTTTGTTGTTCAGGAAAATACTAAAAGCAAACTTTTCCCAAGGTAAAACTATTTTAGGATGCCGTGGAAGAACGGTACCGGTTCTATTCAATGCAGGATGGTTGTGACTCTTTAAAAACTGCGCGAATTTCCGCATAAAAGTCAGATCTGAAGTGACAATTGGCTGATTTGTCCCTCCATTGCTTCTCAAATACCAAACAATGTCTGAAGTGAGCTCAGCCAATAGTCCGATGTCTCTGATATTTCCTGGAATAGGTAAATCTTTCTCTAGATTAGGAAGAGTTTTGGTCGCAGTTTCAAGTTCGGTCGGGTCTAAACTAAATTTGACACCGAGGCTCTGATAAAACTCCGACGGGTTGGAAATCCTAAATATTTCTGCTTTTTTAAACATAACGAGATCCTTTCTTGTTTGAGTTACAAGAAATTGATCTCGATGTGAATATTTTTACCGACGGCAATTTTACTAACGGTTAAATTTATCGTCCAACTTCTAGCAATACCTGCAAATAATCGATCCGCTCGCGATATTTTTCAAGGTACTTTCCCGCCTCAATCTTTTTCTCTTTGCTACCATCTTCAACGAGTTTAATAGTGTTCGCGACCAGTTCAACTAAATCGAGATATTGATTTTGTAGACCGTTATAAATTTGCCCGACCTTTTTGACTTCATCGTGTGGCCGTATCCCAAGCTCATCGAGGATCTCAGTACGGAAAACATCATCTTCCCGGAGAAGTAGTAGCAAATTGGCCTTAGTTGTCTCCGTGAAGGTGTCTTGGTCAAGACCATCCCCAGTAAGTAGCCAATTCAAATCACAACCTGCCTTTCTTTTGAACCTGAGCAAAAACTCCAAGTCCGGCGCTCGTCGAGCATTTTCGATTCTGTTTAGTTTTGCAACGCTAACTCCAAGCAAAGACGCGAACGAAACTTGGGTCGACGATTCCGATGTTTCTCGGATCATACGAACTCTATTTCCTATATCCCTCAATTTTTCTTGAGTAATTTCATTTAGCTCGGGCATGTTGCCATTTTGGGCTTGTTTATTTTTTTTAATTATTGCCATTTTGGCCCACCTGTGTATAATCAGATTAGTTGCCAGATCGGACGTATTACCAATATGCCATATGCCGGAGATGATCACCATATGAATAATCAAGAAAGAAAAAAAGATCACATAAGGATTACATCAAAAGCTGGACGACTCCTGGAGGTTTTGAACCTCCCAGGTTTATTTTTGACCTCAAATCCCCTAAATCTAAACCCCAAAATCCCTTTCTCTCAAAAACGGGGTCAGATAGCCACTGAGGTTCACAATTTCTCCAGGGGTCGTTTTTCGCTGGCAGCAGATCAGATCCTGCCGAGCACCACCGAAAAATTTTATCGCCATCAAAAACTTAAGGTTCTCCACAGCGATTGCAATCATTACTCTTGGTCTTCAATAGCAGCAATAGAAAAATCCGGAGATAGATGCTGTGTTCACTGCTATGAGCCTACAGATTTTTCACAAATCGGTAACAAAAGAGAGATCCAAGACTATGTGCTCATCCGATCCCAACGCCTTGCATATTTCCATCACGTCAATGAAATTTGGGAGATAGATGATGTTTATTCCTTCCAATGCATATCTTGTGCAACTCCATTCGAGGCTCCTTTTAGTTGGTTTTTAAGGGACAGTGGGCCCAAATCAAATCAAACAAATGGGTGCCCTAGCTGTGAAGCAAAAATGAAAGAATTTATGGACAGGAATGGACAAATATAGTGAACCTTTAGACAGATATGCCACGCGTTCCCTCATGTTTCCTGCTGCCCCGATTTAATATTCTGACCGCCCCCTAAAATGCTCCTTTTTCAGTGGCGATATTCCTCACAGGCAAGAGACGAGTATTCGGAATTCAAAACCTGAATGGAAATGGGACATGGGACATATGTCCAATCGAGGTTTCCAAACCGGATGCAGAGCACTGAAGAATAAAACCCTGATGAGGAGTAATTATGCCCGCAGAAACCGTAGTGACATACGAAAAAGTCGTGGAAATAGCAGAACGAATCCATGCCGAAGGAAGCCGACCAACCGTCGATCTAATCATCGCAGAGATCGGTGGGAGAAGAGACTATGTACGAAGATTTTTGAAACAGTGGCGTGAAAAAAAGAAAGCGGAAGAACAGGCGCTAATCGATTCTGCGATTAATGAAAATCTCGCAAAAGCAATATTTAAGGATCGAGAAGAGTACATGCGAGCGCACACTTCGATTTTTCAGGTTGAAATCGACCAACTTGAAAACGATTGTTCTTCAATGGAACGAGGCCTTGCAGAACTTTACGCTGAAAACGAAGAGCTCCGTGCTTTGCTTCAAAAAGAACGCGAAGAGCATCACGCAACGGTCAAGAATGTTGAGCACTCTAAGGCAATTGCTGAAGGGGCATGGAAAGAAGCTCAACACCAGATTGAGATACTAAAAACGGATCTTGGGAATTCAAAAATTCAGATTGATAGAGCAACTAAACGCTTGTCCAGACAAGATCAGAACCTTGGACGCTACTCTTCCGAAGTCAAAACCGCACAATTGCAAGCCAAAAAACTTCAAGATCGGCTGGATGAGACCCTGGCCAAACTGAAGGATGCTCAAGCTAAGGGGGATGCCTTTGCCAAAACATCAGAACGACTTCAAGAGCAAAACGACGAACTGAACGCTCGCACGATGCAGACCCTGGCCGACCACATAACTGAAACCAATTTGCGAATTGAGGCTGAGAAACTGTGCACCATCGCAACCGAACGCTCTCTGGCGCTCCAGTCGGAACTTTCAGACTTACTTAAACCGAAAGCGGAGGAGACCCCTTCAGTTGAAAAGTCTTCGGCGAAGGTGAAGAGTAGATAGGTCTATATCCATTCTATGAAAAGTTGCTGGTTGGTTTTACCCTCCAGCAACCCTTCAAGGATATTGATGTCGATGATAGTGGAAATTCCTCAACTTCTATCCTGATCCGGTAACACTTCAGTAATACTAAATCACGGATTAGTAGTACCGCAGTAATACTCTAACCTATTGTAATCATTACGAATTGGCATGCAACGTGCTGAAGATGAACAGGAGCGTCATTAGGCGCATTACTCATTTTCCGGAGGAAAGAATCATGTCAATTTTTCACAAGGCAGTATGCAAGACCCCTGGTTGCAACATTTGGCTTACATCACCACTTAAAAAAAAGAAAAGTCCCTCAAAAGCAGTTGCTAACTGTCCCAAATGTGGTGGGGAGTTGGTTGTGTCCACTAAGTTCACAATACAATGGTACAAAATGAAAAATTCAGGAAAAACGACAAAAACCTTTGAAACCGAGATAGAGGCCCGAACTGTTCTTGCGAAAATTGAATTAGAAAAAAAGTTACAGAAACTTTACCCGGAACTTAATATCGACCCGCCAGCCCAGCATTTATCAGATAGGGCAGACGTCAGACGTGACAATCAGACTGACGGAAGCACCCCTTTCGATGAAATCGCTGTCGAGTTCCATCGTTTACATTCGACTGAAATCAAGGATATCAAGCGTGAAAAGACTATCGTCGATCATTTGATCCAATTTTATGGCAACAAACCCATAGGGGGAATTTTCAAGAAAGATCTTATGGCTTACCGGACCCACAGGGAGACTCAGACGGTCTTAGCCGGGAAAACCGAGGTCACGAAAAATGGAACTCTTTTCAAGCGAGTAAAAAAGCCTCGAAAAATAGCAGCATCGACCGTTGGCCGTGAACTTTCAGTAATGCGTCAAATCATCAATTTTGCATGGGAAAATAAATACGTCTACTATGGCCAGCCCATGGACCATCCGTTTTACGAGTACGGTTTGCCGGGGTCCCGGGAGGTTGATCATATAATTTCCGAAGAAGATCGAATGAAATTGTTCAGTTTTTTTTCTCCAGCCACGAAGCCATTTTTTGAATTTGTTTATGAGTCAGGGTGCAGGATAACTGAAGCGATGACGCTGACCTGGAAGCGTGTAGAGGGAATGAAAAAAATTGCCAAACTTAAGGACACAAAGACGAGCAAAGCAGATGGGGACGTCGAAACTCTTTTTCTATCGCCAATGGCCTGGGCAATTATTAATGCTCAGCCGAAGGTGTGCGAATACGTGTTTTACAACCCTTTTAGCGGGACGCGCTGGAAGAGCCTAGGTTCTGCATTTCGAAAAGCGGCCAGAAAAGCTGGACTTATTTTTGATGATGGCGACCTGAGGCCACATGACCTTCGTCACAATCTCCTGACCGAAGTTGCTGAAACCGAAGTGAGCGACTCAACTCTGATGGTGATCTCGCGGCATAAAGATGTCCGGAGCCTCCAGCGGTATGTGCACCGTCGCAAAGGGAAGGCTGCGGATAAAGCGTTTGAACTTCTTGTCGAATCGCGTAGGCAGAACATTGATGAGAATCTGGTCTCAAAAAAGTAGTAACTGCATAGTAACTGTACAGAAAGGGGTTAGCGAATTATCGCTAACCCCTTGATTTTATGGTGGAGCTGAGGGGGTACGATCCCCTGACCTACGCGTTGCGAACGCGTCGCTCTCCCAACTGAGCTACAGCCCCTTACCTTGATACTGCAGGTGTAAATTAACCAACCGATCTGACGCTGTCAATTGTCTGCGTCCGGGTTTTTGAAGCTGCGTCCTTTTAATCTCAGCGGGAGTGTCAGGGTGAAGCATGCGCCGTTTTGATGATTAACCGCTTTGAGTTCTCCCTGGTGGTGATCAATGATCCGTTGACAGATAGATAGTCCGAGGCCGGTTCCTTGCTTTCGGGTGGTGAAGAATGGGTTGAAGATGTTGGCCATGACCTCGGGAGGGATCCCTTCACCGGTGTCGTGGATTTCAAGCTGGATAGCATCTTCTCCGCGGATCCGGGTTTTTCGTGCGCGAATGGACAGCTGTCCTCCCTGGGGCATCGCCTGACGTGCGTTGCCGATCAGGTTGATTAAAACCTGTTCGATCTGTTCAGCATCCCCCTGCAAGGGGGGTAAGTCCGCCGCAAACTCTGTGGTGAGCTTGATATTGGCTTGAGTGAGTTTCTCGCTTTCAATCAATAATGATTGCTCGAGGATACGCTCCAGTCGGAACAGGGCTGGGGTCATTTCATCCTGTCGGGCGAAGGAGAGAATTTTGTCGAGCATTTTTTCGAGGCGCTCACTCTCTTCCTGAATAATGATCGCATAATTCAGTTCGCTGCTGTCCGCGGGAAGTTTTTTGCGCAGACGGCGTGCGAAGCCACCGACCGAAGCGAGAGGATTGCGCAGTTCATGCGCAATAGAGGCCGACATCTCGCCGATGGTTGCCATCTTTTCACGGTGAAGCAGGCGTTCCTGGGTTTCATGCAGACTGCGGTGTGCTGATTCCAAACGGCTGACTAATTGCGCATTGTCGAGGGCGATGCCGGCTTGTGCGGCGAAAAGTTCGAGAAAAAGCATGCGTTGGGCATCAATCTTTTCCATTGTGTCGTAGTTGTCCACTGCCAACACGCACAGGACCCGCTGTCGGGCGATCAGCGGAATGCAGGCATGGTCTTGCAGTGAAAGCGTTGGCGCCATATCGTCTGATTTATGTGGGCGCTCGATCTTGACTGCTTGCTGTCCCCGGACAACGCGCGCCAGACAACTGTCGGGATCATCGAGCGGTAAACGGAGTTGCATGATTCGCTGGGAAAAGTCGGTGTTTTTCTGTGCGCTCAGGACTTCGGCGGCGATCTGTAAGGGGTTGTTCTCCACCGGGAGGCCTTCGGGCAAGACCAGCTCGGAAGTCTCTCGCGTAACGCCCAATATCCCCTGCAGGCTGTTGCTTCGCTCATTGACCATGAAGAGCATTGCACGCTGAAAGGCCCCGCCCTGGGGGTGTACCAGCAGTGAGAGAATCAGGTGCATGAGCTCATCGGTAGCGAGGGTGCTATGGAGCAACTGGCTGATACGATAGAGCAGAGATATATCCTGGAGATTGCGGGCATCGGCTGCGGAGACACGCCGCAGGCGTTCGGTGGTCAGTTGCTGCTCGAGTGCCTGGGCGATTTGAAAACTGCAGGTCAAAAAAAGTTGCTGCTGCTCAAGGCGAAAAGGTGCTCGATTATCATCACTGCCACCGAAAAAACTGAGGGTGCCAAGGTGTCGGCCATGGATACTCAGTGGAACGCAGTAAAGGCAGGAGGGAAGATCTTTTTGCGGGCCAATCGGGGTAAGATTCTGACTGCGTCCGGTACGTTGAACCTGATCACTTATCTGTTGTTCCTGCTGAAGCAGAAACAACAGTTGGGCAGAGTCGGTGATTTGCGTGCGCAGAAAATAAGGTTTTTCGGAGATGGGGTCACTGAGTTTTGGGCGCAGGATAACCCCTGTCAATGCGGCGTGTTCCACAAAGACCGTCGGGATAATTTCACATAGACTAGTGAGGTCGGTTGCCGCGTTGATGGCTTGACCAAGGCGTGACAACAGGGTTAGCTGAGCGATCCGGCGGGATATTAGCTCCATGGGTTGTTATCACTTGGGGACGGCCGAAGTTGCGGTCTCCGGCGGTTTGTTGTTTTTATGTTAACCGATTTTTTCCTGCCGCTCCTGCTCGGTTTTACAGTCGATACATAGGGTTGTAACCGGACGGGCGCGCAGGCGATCGGCGCCGATCTCTTCTTCACAGCTTTCACATTGGCCGAAGGAGCCCTCTTCAATCCGCTCCAGTGCCTGACGAATCTTGTTGATCAGCATTCGCTCCCGGTCACGGATGCGTAACTCAAAATTCCGGTCCGATTCGAGGCTTGCCCGGTCGGTCGGGTCAGGAAAGTTGATGTTATCTTCGGTCATGTCCGAGACTGTTCGGTTCGCATCATGCAACAGTTCGTTCATCTGAGCACGGAGGAGGGTGCGAAATTCATTGATCAGGTCTTTTTTCATAATCGTTACCTCGCGAAACCGGATTGGCAGGGGGTGGACAGCTAACAGATCCTGCTCTGCAGCTCAGAATCTGCCTCCCAGTTGAATGTAGAGAATGAGAATCAGAACGATAACCGCCAGCCAGATCGAAAAGAGATCATTGCTCTTGTTTGGCAGGTTATCCGCAAGTTCTCTGGTTTCGTCACTGATGACGGTGTCGGGCAACCGCTCAAGCAATTGAGTGACGAGTTGGCCGAATTTTTCATAGTTGTTCGACAGGATCAGAAAATCTGCCTCAGTGCTGATGCTGACAAAAACACGGCGTCGAACCCTGACCGTATCGACGGACGTGATATCAGCGAGCGGGATCACCTTGGTCCGGAAAAGCCGCCGGGCGATAATCTGGTCAGCAGAAAAACTGATCTGGCGTCGCCAGCTTTCAGCGAATAAACCCAGGACCGGTAACATGATAGCCGCGAGGATCAGGGTTTTCCCCGTAGCTTCTTTTTGTATGATGCACAATAGCAGCAGGACGATGAGCAACAGGCCGGTCAGGCCGAGGGCCAAAAGAAAGTTTCGGCGAATTCTGAAATGCTGCATTGATTCTGCTTTCTAAAAGATATTGTCAAAATCTAACAAAAATGACTGCCGCTGCCAAGGTAAATCGAACTTTCAGCAGTCTTCTGGTCGTACGAAATCGCCGCTCTTGCCGCCGCTCTTTTCCTGCAGACGGATTTCACCGATCACCATCAGTTTGTCGATCGCCTTGCACATATCATAAATGGTCAGTGCGGCGACCGAGACGGCTGTCAATGCTTCCATCTCGACCCCGGTCTGTCCGTTGACCTTGGCTGTTGCCGAGATTCGTACCAGGCCCGACTCGGCGAGGGAGGTGAATTCGAGCTCGACCGAGGTCAGTCCGAGGGGATGACAGAGCGGGATCAGGCTCGATGTCTGTTTGGCCGCCATGATGCCGGCGATCCGGGCGATGCCGAAGACGTCTCCTTTTTCAATACTGCGGTCAAGGATACGCTTCAGGGTAGCCGGCTGCATGCGAATTTCGCCCAGGGCGAGTGCGCGGCGCAGGGTCGCAACCTTGTGGCCGACATCAACCATGATCGCTTTACCTTCGGCATCAAAGTGGGTCAGTTTATCGCTCATCTCGGATGTCCCCTTTTGTCGGTTCTTCAGTTGAAGATCAGATCTATCAGTTCACTGGCATGGCGGATCGGGATCAGTTTCATCCCCCTGGGTGGTTTGAGATTCTTCAGGCAGCCCTGTGGCAGGATGCAGCGGTTAAAGCCGAGACGGGCCGCCTCTTTGACCCGGAGTTCAGGCTGGGAGACTGCCCGGACTTCGCCGGTCAGACCGACTTCACCAAAGATAACGGTTTGTGCCTCGATCGCCCGGTTGAGGTGACTGCTGGCTAACGCCGCGATGGTGGCCAGATCGATGGCCGGTTCATCTACACGTACTCCGCCGGCGACATTGACAAAGATATCCTGTCCCGCCAGCTGAAGTTCAACTTTTTTATCGAGAATGGCAATCAATAACGCCATCCGTTTGTGGTCGATTCCAATTGCGGTGCGCTGCGGGGTGCCGAAACTGCTGCCGGAGACCAGTGCCTGTAACTCGACTAAAATCGGCCGTGTTCCTTCGAGGGCGGGTACGACGACACTCCCCGGGGTTTTTTCAGGGCGCTCGGCCAGGAAAAGTTCCGAGGGGTTCGAGACTTCACGCAGGCCGTTCTCTTGCATCTCAAAAACCCCGATCTCATTGGTCGAGCCGAAACGATTTTTGACAGCGCGCAGGATACGGTAGGGGTGGCCCGGGTCACCTTCAAAGTAGAGCACGGTGTCGACCATATGTTCAAGCACCCGCGGGCCGGCGATGGAGCCATCCTTGGTGACGTGTCCGACCAGAAAGGTGGGGATCCCTTCACCTTTGGCGAGCATCATCAGTTGCCCGGCACATTCACGCACCTGGCTGACGCTGCCGGGGGCTGATTCGACGCTGCTGGTGAAGATTGTCTGGATGGAATCAATGATCAGAAAATCGGGCTTGAGCTCGCTGACTCGTTTGCGGATCTGTTCGAGTGAAGTTTCGGCGAGCAGGTAGAGATTATCAGATGCAGCCCCGAGGCGATCACCGCGCATTTTGACCTGACGTGGCGATTCTTCGGCCGTGACGTAGAGCGCTTTGCCTCTTTTCCCGAGCTGATTGGCGGTCTGCAGCAGCAGGGTCGACTTGCCGATGCCGGGGTCTCCGCCGATCAGAATCAGTGAGCCGGCAACCAGTCCGCCGCCGAGGGTGCGATCAAGTTCTGCCAGGCCGCAGCTGACGCGATCTTCAGCCGAATTAGTGATTTCGCACATTTTTTGCGGTTTGCCCGGAGTCGGCAAGGCGCGACTTCCCGGCAGGGGTTGAGATTGCTCCTCGACCAGGGTATTCCACTGGTTGCAATCGGGGCATTTCCCCAGCCATTTTGGACTTTGAAAGCCACATTGCTGACAGGTGAAGAAGGTTTTTACCTTGGCCATGCCGGTCCCTGCCGAAAGGGTTGGATGCACCTGCTTTGCGCCGGGGTGCGGGAAAGAGGATCATCCTAAGGTCTGGGCGCTGAACTGTCAATTGCCGACAACTCTGAGCTATACTGGGCAGGTGTTTAAGGCTTGGAGAGGAGCTTCTGATGCGCTATTCAGAGTTGCAGGCGGCACTGGCCGAATTTGAATGTTTCGAGCGGATCAGCATGGCTCAGCTGAAAGAGCGTTACCGGCAACTGGCACGGCGCTATCATCCCGATAATGGCGGCGGGGCTGATCCGGAGAAAATGCGCCGGGTCAATGAAGCCTATGGAATTTTACGTGATTATTTTCAGGAGTATCGATTTGATTGTTCTCACGCAGAATTTCTTGAGCAGTACCCCGAAGAGCGGCTGCGCGAACAGTTTGCCTTTGACAGCCTCTGGGGCGGGCATGACCCGGATGTTTGAATCTGTCAGGATTTGAATTTTCCGCCTTGTTTTTCAAGGGTTTGCCGTGGTAGTTTGCTCATTTTTCACAGCTTCATCTCAAGCATTTGTCCAAAGAAAGAATTATGAATGATTTTCGAAGGTTGACGGAAGTCAGCCGCCCCTCCCGTTACTTAGGTGGTGAATTGGGCAGTCGCTCCAAAAATCCCGATCAAATTGAATTACGCATGGCCCTGGCGTTCCCCGATGTATATGAAGTGGGGATGAGTCACATGGGTTTTCCGATTCTTTATCGCATTCTCAACGATCTTGATGGTATTTCCGCCGAACGCGCCTATACCCCCTGGCCCGATATGGCAGAGCTGCTGGTGCGTGATGGCGCGCCCCTGACCTCCCTTGAGAGCGGAAGACCGCTGGCCGACTTCGATATCATCGGCTTTACCCTGCAGTACGAGCTCAGCTACACCAATATTTTGTGGATGCTGCAGCTGGCCGGCCTCCCGGTGCGCCGCGAAGAACGCGGTCCCGATGCCCCGTTGATCGTGGTTGGTGGTCCCTGTGCATTCAACCCCGAACCCCTGGCCGATTTTATCGATTGTGCGCTGATCGGTGATGGGGAAGAGGCGATTGTCGAACTGGTGGAGACCGTGCGGCAGGCGCGGCGCGAAAAGCTGCCGCGGGCGGGATTGCTCGAGCGGTTGTCGACGATCCCCGGTATTTACGTCCCGTCGTTTTTTGAAGTGGACTATCAGGCGGACGGACGTGTGGCAGAGATTCGGCCCTTGAAACCAGGCTACACCAAGGTCACGCGACGCTTTCTGGCGGACCTTGAAACCGCACCTTTCCCGACCGAACCGATTATCCCCTTTATGCAGACCGTGCATAACCGGGTGGCGATGGAGATCGCCCGCGGTTGTACGCGCGGCTGCCGGTTTTGTCAGGCCGGTTATATCTACCGGCCGGTGCGCGAACGCAGTCCGGAGAAGATCGCTGAGCTGGTTGAAGCGGCACTGTCAAATTCTGGCTATGAAGAGATTTCGCTGCTTTCGCTGTCGACCGGTGATTACAGTTGCATCGAGCCGTTGCTCAAGGGGTTGATGACCAGGTATGCCGAAGATCGGGTGGCGGTCTCCTTTCCCAGTTTGCGGGTCGGTTCGCTCTCTGAAAGTTTGATGGAAGAGATCAAGAAGGTGCGCAAGACCGGTTTTACCCTGGCGCCAGAAGCAGGCAGCGAGCGGATGCGTCAGGTGATCAATAAAGGGATCACCGAAGCGGATCTGCTCGAAACCACGCACAACGCTTTCACCCTTGGCTGGCGCGTGATCAAGCTCTATTTCATGATGGGTCTGCCGACCGAGACCGATGAAGACCTGAAGGCGATTGTTGAGCTGGCCGCGCAGGTCAAGCGCAGCGGCCGTGGGACTCAAGGGGGGGCTGATGTCAATGTCGCGGTCTCGACCTTTGTGCCGAAGCCGCACACTCCATTTCAGTGGGAACCGCAGCTGAGTATTGCCGAGACCCTGCGCAAGCAGAATCTGCTGAAGGATGGTTTGCGCTCGAAGAAGCTGCGTCTAAAATATCATGAAGCCTCGCTCTCTTATCTCGAGGGAGTCTTTGCCCGTGGCGACCGGCGGCTTGGACGTCTGCTCGAAGCGGCACTTGCCGCCGGGTGCAGGTTTGACGGCTGGCGTGAGCATTTCGACTATGCCAAATGGCAGCAGGCCTTTGCTGTCGCTGGCATCGATCCGGACTGGTATCTGCGTGAGCGTGAAGAGTCAGAGATCCTCCCCTGGGATCATATTGACTGCGGGCTGTCGAAGGACTTCTTTAGTACCGAGCGGCGCAAGTCCCTTGAATTGACGGCCACCCCCGATTGTCGTAGCGGCGAGTGCAGCGTCTGTGGGGTCTGCGATTTTGAACAGTTGAGAATGCGTCTCCAGCAACCGCAGGATCTCCCCCTGCCGCCAGCCAAGCCGGTGACCTCCGGCAATGACCAGTTGCGGTTCCGGGTGCGTTTGCAGCTGAGCAAGCTCGGACGGGCCAAGATGGTTGCGCACCTCGAGTATCTGACAATGTTTCAGCGCGCGGTACGGCGTGCTGGACTGCCGGTGCGTTTTTCTCAGGGATTTCATCCGACCCCCAAGGTTTCCTATCTTGAAGCCCTGCCCATGGGGGTGGAGAGTGAAGCTGAACTGGTCGATATTGAACTCTTCGAGCCGGTGAGTGCAGAAGAGGTCGCCAGACGCTTGAACCTGCAACTGCCTGAGGGTTTTCTGGTAGTAGCGGCCGAGATTCCCGCGGCGGGGGTTCCGTCCCCTTCGGCTTCTGTGGCTGCGAGTATCTACCGCGTGCCGCTTCCTGGTGAAAATACAG
Source organism: Geopsychrobacter electrodiphilus DSM 16401 (assembly GCF_000384395.1). Lineage (NCBI taxonomy): Bacteria > Pseudomonadati > Thermodesulfobacteriota > Desulfuromonadia > Desulfuromonadales > Geopsychrobacteraceae > Geopsychrobacter > Geopsychrobacter electrodiphilus. Next base: position 3,070,824 of record NZ_ARWE01000001.1, on the reverse strand, counting down.
ATATTGAGCAGGCGATAAGTACCTTTCTCGCCAGTGAGAAAGTCAGCTATGTTCAATTGAAGCAAGGCGTTGAAAAAATTGTTGATCTTCGACCTGACGTCTTGGGCCTTGAGTGTGTCGATGGTGAGCTTGAAATTCGCCTGATCAAGGGGAGTCCGTTACGGGTTGCTTCACAGCTGCTCGGTCTGGGCGTTGAACCGGTCCGCCAGCTCGGTGTGCGTAAGATTCGTATTGAATTGAAATCTTAGTATATCGGTTCCGCGGTTTTGGATATGAGCGAAATTTTGCATGATTTTTTTGAACATATATAAATATTGAACAAATAGACCAGAATTGGAGAGAGTTATGACCAGGGAGTTGGTGATCAATACCACTTCGCATGAAACCCGTGTTGCCCTGCTCGAGGGGGGGCATATTGCCGAACTTTACATCGAACGCGAGCGCGAGATGGGCATTGTCGGCAATATTTACAAGGGGCGCGTGATCCGCGTTCTGCCGGGGATGCAGGCGGCGTTCGTAGATGTCGGTCTGGAAAAGGCGGCCTTTCTCTATGTGGCCGATGTCATTGATGAGATGAATGCGGTTGCGCGCTTTATCGATGGGGAAGGTTCGGGCACGGAGCAGGCTGAGGGTGAAGAGCAACCCTTGCCGCCGATCGAGGACCTGCTGCGCGAGGGGCAAGAGATCCTGGTGCAGATTTCCAAAGAACCGATCAGCACAAAGGGTGCGCGGATCACTTCACATATTTCATTGCCGGGCCGCCACCTGGTCTATATGCCGACGGTTGACCACGTCGGGATCTCGCGCCGGATCGATGACGAGGAGGAGCGCGAACGCTTGCGCGTGCTGGTTGAGACCATGAAGCCCGAAGGTTCGGGCTTCATCGTGCGCACTGTCTCTGAAGGGAAGAGCGAGGCCGATCTGAAAGCCGACATGGATTTTCTGGTCGAACTCTGGAAAGCGATCAGCGCCGGCATTGAGCAACGCAAGGCGCCATCACTGATCCATTCGGATCTGGACGTCACCAGTAAGGTGTTACGCGATATCCTGACTGAAGATGTGCGGCGGATCATTGTCGACTCGCAGGAAGAGTACAATAAAATCGTCCGTTTTATCCGAACCTTCATGCCTAAGCTTAACTACTGCATCGAACTCTATGACGGCGATGAACCAATCTTCGATTCCTTTGGACTTGAGGTTGAAATTTCGCGTGCGCTGGGGAAGAAAGTCTGGCTCAAGAGTGGTGGTTCGATCATCATCGAACAGACCGAAGCGCTGGTGGCGGTCGATGTGAATACCGGGCGATATGTCGGCAAGCACAACCTGGAAGATACCATCCTCAAGACCAACCTCGAAGCGGTCAAGGAGATCGCTTTTCAGTTGCGCTTGCGTAATATCGGCGGGCTGATCATCATCGATTTCATCGATATGGAGAAAGAGCAGCATCGAGACAAGGTCCACGCGGCCTTTGAAGAGGTGCTCAAGAACGACAAGAACAAGACCAATATCCTCAAGATCAGCGAGCTTGGTCTGATCGAGATGACGCGCAAGCGGGTGCGCGAATCGATCGGGCGGACCCTCTGTGAGCCCTGTACTTATTGCGAGGGGAAGGGCTACGTCAAAGGGCATTTGACGATCATCTATGAGATTTTGCGTGAGCTGCAGCGCGAGCTCAAGGATCTGCCTGATGGTCGGGTGACTCTGATGGCGCATCCTGCGATTGCCGGATTGCTGATTGATGAAGAGCGTGCCGGGATTGACGAGCTTGAACAGGAGACCGGGCGGACAGTCGTGATCAACGCGCGGCCAGGGTTTCACATCGAGCAATTTGAAATTGCGGTAGGATAACTGCAAAAATTCAGTCCTGTTATGTCCGACAATTTTCTTGACAGGCGAGGAGGGCACGGCTATATTGTCCCGCTGCGGCGCTGTGTCGGCGTCGTAAAGCTCTAACGAAACGAGGTATAGAACATGTATGCGGTGATCAAGACCGGAGGCAAACAGTACAAAGTTTCCGAAGGCGACCTTTTTAAGGTCGAATTGATCGAAGGAGCTGTCGGTGAGACAGTTGAACTCGATCAGGTCCTCATGGTCGGTGGCGCAGAGGTTAAAATCGGAACACCTCTCGTACCAGGCGCTAAGGTAATGGCGCAGATCGTTGCTCAGGAAAAAGACAAGAAGATCCTTGTTTTTCATTCCCGGCGACGCAAAGGGTATCGTAAGAAGAACGGCCACCGTCAACCTATTACCCGACTTAAAGTCGCGGCAATCGAAGCTTAAGGAGGCAACTCATGGCTCATAAGAAAGCTGCCGGTAGTTCGAGAAATGGTCGCGATAGCGCGGGACAGCGACTCGGCGTCAAACGTTTTGGTGGTCAGGTTGTGACCGCCGGATCGATTCTGGTACGTCAGCGTGGTACGACCTTCCACCCCGGCACCAATGTCGGCTGTGGCAAAGACTACACCCTGTTCGCCCTGACCAATGGTGTGGTCAAGTTTGAGACCAAGGCCAAGGGACGCCAGTTTATCAGCGTCTACTCTGCCTGAGAGAAATCTCAATCAGGACAGGAATAACCGACCCGGGGCTTGCGAAAGCGAACCCCGGGTTTTGTTTTTTTTAATCGGGACGTCCGGAGGCATATCCCGGACTGTCTTGCTACACGGCTCGCGTCTTGCCATGGTGCCAAAGCCGAGCCTGCTCGAAATAGTTTACTTATTGGGACGAAAAATTCATGAAGTTTGTAGATCAGGTGTTGATTGAGGTCCGGTCTGGTGATGGTGGCCGCGGTTGCGTTTCATTTCGACGCGAGAAGTTTGTCGCTCTCGGCGGCCCCAACGGGGGTGACGGCGGTAGAGGCGGTGATGTCTACTTTGTCGTCGATCCCAGCCTCTCTACCCTGCTTGATTTCCGTTATCAGCGACATCATCGTGCCCAAAACGGCGCTCCCGGACTGGGGAAAGATATGCACGGAAAAGGGGGGGATGACCTCTTTCTTCACGTGCCGCCCGGCACTCTCGTTTTTGATGATGAGACCGGTGAGCAGATGCTCGATCTGACCGCGACTGACGATCAGGTTCTGTTTCTGTCCGGCGGCATGGGTGGCCGGGGGAATGCCCGCTTTGCTACCAGCACCAATCGCGCCCCACGTCATGCTCAACCAGGTATCGCCGGTGAGGTGCGGCAGGTGAGGCTTGAGTTGAAACTGCTGGCCGATGTTGGTCTCATCGGGCTGCCGAATGCCGGCAAGTCAACCCTGATCTCGGTGATATCGGCCGCCAAACCCAAGATTTCGGACTATCCGTTTACAACCCTGGTGCCGAATCTCGGGGTCGTTGATCTGGGCGCTCGCACCATGGTCGTGGCGGATATCCCTGGCTTGATTGAAGGTGCCAGTGAGGGTTTGGGCCTCGGAACGCGCTTTCTGCGCCATGTCGAACGGACCGATCTTTTCCTGCATCTGATCGACCTGAGCATGTTGCAGAAGGGCGATCCGCTTGAAAATTTTGAACTGATCAATCGGGAGCTTGAACGCTATGACCCCGCACTCGCCAGCAAGCCACAGCTGGTGGTGTTTACCAAGATCGATATCCCTGAAGTTCTCGAGCAGGCGGTGCAACTCAAGGATCATTTTATCGCTCAGGGCCATGAGGTCTTTTTGATCTCAGCGGTGAGTCGTGAAGGGGTCAAGGATCTGGTTCAGGCCGCGGCATCACGACTGGCGGAGTTGCGCGCCGATCAAACACCGGTTGTTGATGATGGTCGGCCGCTGTTATAAAAAGCCGCAAATTCCTGGTTTCGCCTGAGTCAATTTATTCTTTTTGGGGTTTGAAAATTACATGCATATGAAAGATGCTCGACCGCAGATTCTGCAACAACTTAAGCGGGTGGTCATCAAGGTCGGTAGCGGGGTCATTTCGACGGCTGAAGGCCTTGACGCGGCAATGGTCGCCCGGCTGGCCGGGGAGGTTAGTGATCTCTGTGAGCGAGGGATCGAGGTGATTCTGGTTTCATCGGGCGCGGTGGCGGCGGGGCGGAGTGCCCTCGGGATTGAGGGCCGACCGAAGACCATTCCTCAAAAACAGGCGGCTGCGGCAATTGGCCAACCGCGCATTATGCGGGCCTACAAAGAAATTTTTCGCCAGCGTAATCGGGTTGTTGCTCAGGTCTTGCTGACTCGCGATGATCTGTCAAACAGGCGGCGCTATCTGAATGCGCATAATACCCTTGAAACGCTATTGGAATATGGCGTCACGCCCATCGTTAACGAAAATGACACGGTCGTGGTCGAAGAGATCCGCTTTGGCGATAACGACAATCTGTCCGCCATGGTCGCCTGTCTGATGGAAGCCGATCTTTTAGTGGTGCTCTCGGATGTCGACGGTTTTTATACAGGTGACCCTGGCTGCGATCCTGGGGCCAGGCTTCTGCCCCTGATCGAACGCATTACGCCTGAGATCGAAGCGATGGCGGGTACCTCGCGGGGTACAATGGGTACGGGAGGAATGCAAACTAAACTTCAGGCGGCACAAAAAGCCGGGTTGGCCGGGGTTCCGACCCTGATTGTCAATGGCCGGGAGCCGGACATCTTTAAGAAGGTCATTCAGGGCGAGGAGCTTGGCAGCCTCTTTTTGCCACAGACGTCTAAATTGAACGCGCGCAAACGCTGGCTGGCTTTATCGATGCAGCCGAGCGGCCGGATATTGCTGGATGCCGGGGCGGTCAGGGCGGTTGTTGGTTCAGGCAAAAGCCTGCTCCCTTCCGGGATCACCAGCGTTGACGGTGAATTTGAGCGCGGCGACGCTGTGCATATCTGCGATCAGCTTGATGTTCCGTTTGCGATCGGCGTGGCCAATTATAACCGCGCCGAACTGGAGCAGATCAAAGGGCATCGTTGCGCCGAGATTGAGGAGATCCTGGGGTATCAATATCGGGATGAGGCGGTTTACCGCGACAACCTGGTCCTGCTTCGTGACACGGCATAGGAGACCAATATATGAGCATTTCTGACGAGATGTTGCGCCTGGCACAGCAGGCGCGTGAGGCCTCGCGCATTATCGCGACCCTCTCTTCCGGGGTAAAAAATGCCCTATTGTTGACCATGGCCGCGCGCTTAGAGCAGCAGGCGAGTCAACTTAAACAGGCGAATCTTCTCGACCTGCAGGCGGGGCGTGACAAGGGGATGGCCGCGGCCATGCTGGATCGTCTCGAGCTGTCTGACAAGGTGATCAAGTCGATGGCGGATGGCCTGCGCGAAGTGGCGGCCTTGCCTGATCCGGTCGGCGAAGTGACAGGCATGTGGCTGCGTCCCAACGGTATCCAGGTTGGACGGCAGCGGATTCCGCTGGGTGTGATCGGGATAATTTATGAGTCCCGTCCCAATGTGACCGCTGATGCTGCCGGACTCTGCCTGAAGAGCGGCAACGCGGTGATTTTGCGAGGCGGGTCGGAGGCGATTCACTCCAACCGCGCCATTGGTGAGGTTTTGCAGACCGCGATTATTGAGTCCGGACTGCCGGCGGCGGCGTTGCAGGTCGTGACGACCAGCGATCGCAACGCGGTCACGGAGCTGTTGAAGCTCGAAGAACAGATCGACCTGATCATCCCGCGCGGCGGCGAAGGGCTGATTCGTTTTGTCAGCGAGCATTCGCGCATTCCGGTGATCAAGCACTATAAAGGGGTCTGCCATACTTATGTGGACGCCGGTGCTGATTTTGAGATGGCCGAGAGGATCTGTCTGAATGAAAAGGTTCAGCGCCCGGGGGTGTGTAACGCTCTTGAGACCCTGTTGGTCCATCGTGACGCCGCGCCGGTTTTTCTGCCGCAGATCGCCGTCGCCATGGGGAAGGCGGGGGTCGAACTGCGCGGCTGCGCAAGCGCATGTCAGTTGGTGCCGAGTATGACCCCGGCGACCGAGGAGGACTGGCCGGCCGAGTACCTCGACCTGATCCTGGCGGTTAAGGTTGTTGATGATTTTGAGGGCGCGCGTGATCATATTAATCGTTACTGTTCGCTGCACACCGAAACGATTGTCACACGCGACTACGCCACCGCGCAACGCTTTCTGCGCGAGATCAACTCGAGTGTGGTGATGGTGAATGCCTCGTCACGCTTCTCGGATGGCGGGCAGTTGGGGCTGGGGGCCGAGATCGGTATCTCAACCTCCAAGCTTCACTCCTTCGGGCCGATGGGGTTAGAAGATCTGACCACTCGCAAGTTCATCGTGCTGGGTGATGGCCAGATTCGCGAATAGTTCTGGCCACAAAGAGGAATCATGAAAATCGGAATCTTCGGCGGTACCTTTAATCCGATCCATAACGGGCATCTGCTTGTGGCTCGGGAGATTTATCAGGCAGGCGAACTGGATCAGATCTGGTTTATGCCGGCCTGTCTGCCGCCGCATAAAAACTTGGCCGCTCAGGTCTCTTTTGCGGACCGTCTGGCGATGGTCAGGGCGGCGATTGAACCCTGTCCCGAATTTGTCGCCTGTGATCTCGAGGGCCGCAGGGGCGGGCGGAGTTTCTCGGTTAAAACTCTTCAGGAGTTGCGGCAGTTGTATCCGGCCGATGAATTCACGTTTATCATGGGACTCGATTCTTTTGCCGAGATTGGCCTGTGGCGATCCTATGAGCAACTCTTTGATCTCTGTCACATTCTGGTTGCTGCTCGACCAGGTTTTGCCGGGGATCTGCAGGAGCTGCTTCCGGTTGCGATGGCAGACCGCTTCTGCTATGATGCCGACGCTTTAAAACTCTGCGGTAAATCGGGCTTTTCGGTCCAGCTGGTCAGGCAGACAGCAGCCGATATCTCGTCGACCGAAATTCGCAATCGGATCGCTGCTGGTCAGTTGGTCGACGAGTGGATTTGTCCAGCGGTTGCCACTTATATTCATCAACACAAACTCTACCGGCATTCACCTGCCGGGTGATCGAAGGATCAATATTGAACACGCAAGAGAATTGTTTAAAGGCTGTGGCGTTCGCTCTCGAAAAGAAGGCCTATGATCTGCAGTTGCTGAAAGTCCGGGAAATCTCCTCATTGACTGATTTTCTGCTCATCGCTTCAGGGCGTTCGGACCGTCAGGTTTCAGCAATCGCTGAATCGATCCGTCTTGGCCTGAAAGAGCTGGGAGTTACCCCCCTCGCAACCGAAGGGGTGGATGAAGGTCGTTGGGCGCTCCTCGATTACGGTGACTTTATGGTCCATGTCTTTCAGCCTGCGGTGCGCACCTTTTATGATCTTGAAGGTCTTTGGACTGAAGCCCCTCATGTTGCCCTGGCAGATTCCGGACAGGCATGAAATTCCGCCTGGTCTGCGTCGGTCGCCTGTCTGAGGATTGGCTTAAACGCGGGGCAGCAGACTACCTGACGCGTTTTCAGCGACATTACTCCATCGAGATTATTGAGCTGAAGGAAGAACAGGGCCAGACCAGGGATATTCCCGGCCTCGTGCGACGCGAGGGGGTGAGAATTCTCGAACGCATAGCGCCAGAAGCGGTGGTGATTGTGCTGGATGAACGGGGAAAGCAGCTCGGTTCGATGCAGCTTGCAGAACGTCTACAACAGGAGATGCTGCACGGAGGGCGCGACTGGACCCTGGTGATCGGCGGACCTTACGGGCTTGATCTTGCGGTGCGCGAGCGTGCTGATCTGTTGCTCTCTCTGTCGAAAATGACTCTAACCCATCAGATGGCGCGTCTGCTGCTGCTGGAGCAACTCTATCGCAGCGGGACAATCATTCGTAATGAGCCGTATCACAACCGTTAAAAATGAGGGAGGGTAGATAGCGCACCATGGATCCGGAACAAATAGAACAGGCCCGCGAGCGGCTGCTGATAATGCGTGAAGACTTGCTTGATGATGCAGCTCGGGCTTATGCTGAATCTCAGACTCTCGGCAAAGACGGCGTACCCGATATCGGTGATATGTCATCCAATAGTTATACTCAAGAAGTCCTGATGAGTCTCAGCAATGCCCAGCGTCGTTCGGCTGCTGATATAGATGCGGCTCTTGAACGACTCGACTCCGGGGTCTACGGGCTTTGTGCACGCTGCGAAGAAGAAATTCCGGCGCGGCGCATGGAAGTCCGTCCCTTTTCCCGTTATTGTGTAGAGTGCAAATCAGAGGTTGAAAAGTACGGCGAGTAATTTGTACCCGTCGATACTCATTTCTCAACTGTCGTATATGTCATTATTACCTGTTGCGCAACGAGTGACAACGGGTCGTCTGCCGGTCTTGAATAGAACCGGTTCGGGGAGAAGGCTATGATCCTAATTGCCCTGTTTATGTTCGTTTTTGTCCTTTTTGCACTGTTTTTCCTCTATTTCTGGGGGATCAACCCTGGGGACATGACAGTCTTCATTGCCGCCGACCATAGTTATACCTTCCCCACCCCGATATTTTTGATTGCCGCTGTTCTGGTGGGTCTGCTGCTTGGTAACGGGCTGCATGTCTTCAGCCTGTTCGGGCGTTCGGTCTCAAGCTGGCGCGGTTCCCGGCGCCTGAAAAAGAATGAAGAGACCCTGAATATCTATCGTAAGGGGGTCGGGCGTCTTCTCTCCGGTGATTTAAAGAAGGCCCAGGTCTTTCTGCAAAAAGCTCTGGAGCGCGATCGCAAGCGGGTCGATGTCCATATGGCGCTGGCCAATGTTGCCGAGCAGGAAGGGAACAACCCCAAGGCGATCGATCTGCTGCTGAAGGCGCGTGATCTCGAGCCCCAGAGTCTCGAGGTGCTGTTTAAACTGGCGTCCGTTTATCGTGCTGCCGGGCGAACTGAAGATGCCATGGAGACTTATCGCAGTCTGTTGACGACGGACGGTGAAAACCGGAAGGCCCTGCGCGCCCTGCGAGATCTGCTGATCGAAGTTCAAGACTGGGATGAAGCCCTGGCACTCCAAAAGCGCGTGATCAAAGCCGCTTCCGCCGGGAGCAAGGCCGCTGCAGAAAAAGTACTGATGCTGCAGTTGCGCTATGAGGTCGCTTTGCGTGACCTGACAAAAGGTTCAATTGATCAAGCGATTTCCACTCTGGAGGAGTTGACGCGTGAAAAGGCGGTGTCTACCCCGGCGCGTGTCTCTCTGGGGGATGCACAATTGAAAAAAGGGCATATCGATAAAGCCGCAGAAGTTTATCAGGCCGGATACCTTACCGAAAAACGCAGCGTATTTCTGGCCCGTCTCGAACATTGTTACATGCAGGCCGAAGACCCATCGGCTCTCCTCAGCTTTTATCGTAAACAACTGTTGATAAACAGCGATGATCTTTTGATGCGGCTCTATTTCGGACGTTTTTGTTTGCGGATTGAGATGGTCGACGAGGCGATTGATCAGTTGCATGCCGTCGAAAGCTCTGGCGTTGATTTCCCGCAACTCCACCTGTTGCTTGCCGAAGCCAACCGCCGCCGGAAGCAGATCGATGAAGCGATTAAGGAGTACCGTCTGGCCCTCAAGGTCGATAATCATCTGAGTCTGGGTTACGTCTGCGAAAGTTGCGGAGCGGAAAGTTCTCAGTGGCTGAGTCGTTGTCAAACTTGTGGTACCTTCGATACCCTGGGGCTCCAGGAGCGGCAAGAGCTTCAGAAAGCACGGCCGCAATTGCAAAAGGCCATCCCTCATGGCCAACGTGAGGCCTGAACTTGTCTGTTAAGCCTGTTGTCATGATGATTCTCGACGGCTGGGGTCTCAACCCCAGTTGCGAGGCCAATGCGGTCTGTCTGGCCCAGACCCCGAATCTCGATCGCCTCCAGGCTGATTTTGCAACCAGCACCCTTGGTACTTCTGGTCTGAATGTCGGCCTGCCGGCCGGACAGATGGGGAATTCAGAGGTCGGACATCTCAATATTGGTGCCGGTCGCATCATCTATCAGGAGTTGACCCGGATCAGTCGTGCGATTGATGATGGGTCCTTCTTCGATAACCCTGTCCTGGTTCAGCTGTGTCGTCGTCTGGCCGCCTCGGGAGGAACCTTGCACCTGCTGGGGTTGCTTTCTGATGGGGGTGTCCATTCGCATAACAGCCACCTCTATGCGCTCTTGCGCCTGGCGCGTCAGACCCGGGTGAGGGAGGTCTGTGTTCACGTTATCCTGGACGGACGTGACACCCCGCCGCGTAGCGGGATTGATTATCTTGCTGCTTTGGAAAAAGAGCTGATCGCGGTTGGCATTGGACGTGTCGCTACGATCAGCGGTCGATACTGGGCGATGGACCGTGACCAGCGCTGGGATCGTGTGGAGCGCAGTTATTTGGCGTTGACTGAGAGTGTCGGTCAGACTGCCGCGAGCTCTGCGGAAGCCATAGCTGCTGCCTATGCCGCTGGTCAGGGCGATGAATTTGTCGAACCCTGGATTATTGATGGGGGCGGTGAGGTTGCAGATGGCGACGGGGTTATTTTTTTCAATTTTCGTGCGGACCGTGCGCGCGAGATGACGCGCGCTTTGACTGCTACGAATTTCAGCGGTTTTGAGCGGCGGGAGAAAGTAAAACTAGAAGGATACGTGTGTCTGACAGAGTATGACGAGAACTTCAACCTCCCGGTCGCCTTTTCTTCGGCAACACCACAGAAAATTCTGGGCGAGGTGGTCGCTTCCGCCGGACTCAAACAGTTGCGCATTGCTGAAACTGAAAAATACGCTCATGTCACCTTCTTTTTTAATGGCGGAATCGAAACACCCTTCGCCGGGGAAGAACGGGTGCTGATTCCCTCTCCCAAAGACGTCGCGACCTACGATCTGAAACCCGAGATGAGCGCGGCTGAAGTGACGGCCGAACTCCTTTCGCGGATTGATTCTGCGGCATACGATCTGATCGTGGTGAACTACGCAAATTGCGATATGGTCGGTCATACCGGGGTGCTGGATGCCGCCATAAAAGCCGTTGAAACGGTGGATGCATGTGTGGGGCAGGTTGTTGAGCGGGTTTTGGCCGCGGGGGGGGCATTGTTGATCAGCGCCGATCATGGTAACTGCGAACAGATGCGCGATGCAGAGGGTGGGCCTTTCACCGCCCACACCTGTAATCCGGTCCCGCTGATCTTCGTTGATCTGAAGCGGGAGTGTTCTTTACGTAGCGGCATTCTCGCCGATCTCGCTCCGACCCTCCTCGAATTATTGAACATACCTGTCCCGCATGAGATGGCCGGCACGAGTCTGCTGGTCAGGTAAATGTTAATGTCAGGAGGGGGGACAATATGGTCGGCCAACAAATAAGCGGATTGGTTGATCTGCTGTTCCCCCCGGTCTGCCCCATCTGTAGAGTTCTGTTGCGGGGTGCTTCTTCACCCTTTTGTCTCAGTTGTGTATCCAATATCTCCCCCTTGCCGGCCGGGCGTTGCAGTCGGTGTGCACTCCCCTTTGTCTCTGAAAACAGCAGCGCCCACCTTTGTGCTGAGTGTTGCCGCAAGCCCCCGTGCTTCTCTCAGGTCTCCGCTGCAGGGCTTTATGCCGGGAGTCTGAAAACAGCGTTGCAACGGTTTAAATATTCGGGAGCCATCGATCTTGATCGCCCTCTGGTCAGCCTGCTGTTGCCCCGGGTCTCCAGCGTCGATCGGGATGACATTATTGTCCCGGTCCCCATGCACGTCTCGCGCTTGCGACAACGAGGATATAACCAGTCGCTGTTGCTCGCAAAAATGCTGGCGTTTAAATTGCGAAGGCCCTTATGTTCCCAGGTTTTACAGCGAATTAAAGATAATCCGCCGCAACAGGGTCTCGGAGCTCGTCAGCGTGCGCTAAACTTGGGCGGCGCCTTCGTTTCACCCCGCAGGCTTGATGGCCGCGGGATTCTGTTGGTCGACGATGTGATGACTACGGGTGCAACCATCAGGGCCTGCGCACAGGCGCTGATGGTTGCCGGTTCCGGGCAGGTAAGGGTTGCTGTGATTGCCCGCGCGCCAAGACACTGACTTGGATGTTTTTTAACAGAAGGAGAACCGATGGACAGCCTGGCCAAACGTTTCTTCGAAGTCTATCCGCTTGACAAGCTGCTGCAGACCATTCCGACCGGACTGTTCATGGTTAACCCCGACATGTCAATTGTCTACTGGAATGTCGAAGCCGAGCGGATTACCGGTTTTCTTGCGACTGATGTGGTCGGCAAGCATTGTTCTTTTCTCGAGGGGATTCCCTGCGGCACAAAATGTGGACTGTTCGATCCCGGCATTCCCAAGCCTCTCAGGGGGATTAGCTGCTCAATCCGCCACAAGGATGGGCGCCGCATTGATCTGAGCAAAAACCTTGACCTGCTCTATACCGAAAAGGGCGATCTCCTCGGGGGGATCGAGTCTTTCGTCGACATTACCCAGCTGAAGCAGCTTCAGCAAAACCTCAAGGCCGAGGTCGACGAACGTACGGTTGAGCTAGGGCAGGAACAGCGAAATTTGCGTGCTGTCCTCGATGGCATGCTGGATCTGGCGTATATCTGTACCGAAGATTTTGAGGTCAGTTTCATGAATCGGGCAATGCAGGAACTGCTGGGTGAGGCCCGAGGGCGCAAGTGTTACGAGGTGATGCATGGTCTGCCACGCGTCTGTGACGACTGCCCTTTGCCTCTGGTCAAGCAAGGGGAGATCGTCCGGCAGGAACGCAGGCTTCCCATGTCGAATCGAACCTACGAAATTATCCATTCCCCGTTGTATCAAGCCGATGGAAGGGTACGTAAGCTGGGGGTCTGTCGTGATATTACCGAGCGTTTGCAAACTGAAATACGCTTGAAACACGCAAACGCCGAATTAGATGCTTTTGTCTCGACCGTTTCCCATGATCTGCGTTCTCCCCTGACGCCACTGATCGGTTTCTCCGAGTTTTTAATTGAGCAGTATGGACCAAATCTTGATGCAACCGCAGTCAGTTGCCTGCATGAAATTGAATCGACCGGGCGCCGCATGCAGGCGCTGCTCGAAGACTTGCTGACGCTGGCGCGCGTCGGGGAGGTGTCTCGCCCGATAAAGCCGGTGTCGATCAACCGGGTGCTGGAAGAGGTGCGACAGGAGCTGGCCGTCCAGATTCTGCGCAAAAAGGCCTGCATTGAGATTGGGGAATTGCCCGAAGTGCGGGTTCCTGAGAGCCTGCTGGTTGATCTGTTCCGAAATCTGCTGCGTAATGCCCTGGCCTACGCCGTTGGTCAGGATCCCAGGATCGAGATTGAGGGGGAGAGACTCCCTGGTCGAATTCAGGTTCGTGTTATTGATCACGGTCCAGGGGTGGTGAGTGAAGAGCAAGACCTGATTTTTGAGCCGTTTCAACGGGGCGCCGAAGGGATACATGCTCCCGGGACGGGGGTCGGTCTGGCGACGGTCCGGAAAATTGCTCGTCTGTATCGCGGAAAGGTTCACGTCGAAAAGACCGAGGGTGGTGGCGCGACTTTTGTCGTTGAATTTTTTGATGAGCCTGAGGCTTAATCATGTTCTGGCAGCGCGTGCCAGCGTTTGAATGAGAATGGTGAAGAGGGGCTTGTGTCTTCAGAAGATTAGGGTGAGCTTAAAAAGATCGCTTTTCCCCTGTCACTATCGGCAAAATAAAGACCCCGGCGTTGCGAAAATGCCAGGAAAAGAAAAAACCAAAAAGGGTCCCGTCAGACGACGGAACCCTTTTTTTAGTTGGATGATCTCCGGATTATTCGCGAACGAAGGTATCGATATCGGTTTCGTGAACCATTCCCATCAGACGTGCAAATTCTGACTCAATAATCACATAATGGTTGTGGGTCGACTTGGCATTGGCCTCAAAAACAGCCGCAACTTTCGGGTCAGAAACTTTGCCGGCCATTTCGCGCAGGCTCTCCTCAAGCTTCTTCTCTTTCTCAAGAGCCAACTCCATCGCCTTGCGCTCGTTCAGGCCGCTGGCAATGGCCTTTTCAAGATCAGACAACCAATCGGACTCATTCTCCGGGGGGGCATTGATGAAATCTTCAAAGCTCGGCATATCATCGCCATCATAGCTATCAAAGAATTGCTTGGCATGGTCGCGCTCTTCACGGGCCAGCAGTTCAAAGGTCTTGATCGCACCAACGTCTTTCATGTGCTTGGCGGCGATCTGATAATAGTTCATGGCATTTTTCTCGGTTTGAACCGAGCGCTTCAATGCATTTTGTACATCTGACATCATTGCTCTCCTCTGAAAATAAAATTGTTACAGCTTTTAGTTACGCGCCGGCAGGCGGAGTATAAACACGTTGTGCCAATTCCTGATCAAGCATCAACAGCCCGCGGCCGTCGCCTTCAACCCTTTCAAGTTTACGAATGATCAGGCCGGCAGAGGCTTCCTCTTCTACCTGCTCGGTAATGAACCATTGCAGCATGATTTGCGCTGCATGATCACCCTGCTCACGGGCCAGGTCCATCAGTTTGCCGATGCGAGCCGTGACTTGCTGCTCATGATCAAGGGTAACCCGGAACGCCTCAAGCGGCGACTCATAATCATTGCGAGCGCCTTCAAATGGGAGCATCGCGGCAAGGCCACCAGCATCGCAGACATAGGTGAAGAAGCGGTTTGCATGAAAAAGTTCTTCCTGATACTGCACGTCCATCCAGTTGGCAAAACCGGGAAGATCTTCATGTTCAAAATATGCCTGCATTGCCTTGTAGATGAGTGCGGAGGAGATTTCAAAAGCAATCTGCTCGTTAATCGCATCCTGTAGCTTTTTACTAAGCATTTTTTAGCCCTCCAGGGAACAAGTTTGTTGGATAATAAGTCAACGGGGCGCAAAAGCAACGCCCCGATCGTTTAACAGTATACACCATCTTAACAGTGAGACCAATACTTTCAATCGCGATCTTGTTGCCCCGAGGGGAGTGGATCGGCTATTGTGCGCTGGTCTGTTTTGTCTTGAGCTATTGTTTTTCGGAGTTCTTCGTGAAAATTGTTTCTACTGAATTTATTAAGAGTGCCACTCGGCCTGTCAATTACCCGATCAGCGATCTCCCCGAGATCGCTTTTGCCGGGCGCAGTAATGTCGGGAAGAGTTCCTTGATCAATGTGCTGGTGAATCGGCGCAAATTGGTGCGGACCTCAGCGACTCCGGGACGGACCCAGTTGATTAATTTTTTTGATATCAACGGGACTTTCACCCTGGTTGATCTCCCCGGGTACGGATTCGCCAAGGTTCCCCCCGAGGTAAAAAAACAGTGGGGACCGATGATGCGCACCTATCTGGAAACGAGAGACAATCTGCGTGCGGTCGTTTTTATTCTGGATATCCGACGTGAGCCGCGTGAAGAAGATATCCAGATGATCGACTGGCTCGAAGAGTTTGGGGTGCCTACCATTCCGGTGATCACCAAAATCGATAAACTGCCGCGGAGTCAGCGGAGCGCTCAGATCGCTAAAATCGCCGAAGCGACGGGCTTGGGAAAAAACGCCTTTACCCTGTTCTCGGCTCATACCCGTGAAGGGAATGAAGCGATCTGGGAATTGATCGAGTCGGCCCTGGCGGAGGCTGACTGAGCCGTTTGCTTTTTTAGTGGTGCTCTGCTAGAAAATGAGCTTCACAGTCTTAACGAACCAGGTGTCAGCTGTTGGTTGCCAATGGCTGGAGAATAGGGAAGAGGGTTTAAGTCCCTCGCTGCCCCGCAACTGTAAGTGGCGATGAACGCCGGCAGACCACTGCTCTTTTCGAGCGGGAAGGGCCGGTCAGTAAGCTGACCCACAAGCCAGGAGACCTGCCCGGTTTTAGTAACGCTGCCTCTTTCGCGGGAAAGAGCCGGAGTCCATGCGCGACATGACCCCGGTGCCTTTTCGGCAGTGGGGTCTTTTTGACTGGAGTGTCCTGGTGAAGCGTCTGCTGCAAATATATACCGGTTCGGGTAAGGGGAAAACGACGGCTGCCACCGGTCTGATTCTGCGGGCCCTGGGCTACAATTGGCGGGTGTTGCTGGTGCGTTTTCTCAAATCCGCCCAACCCGACAGTGGCGAAGTCCGGATGCTCCGCGAGATGGACGGGATTGATATTATTGATGCCGGGCTGGGCGGTATTTATGCCGCGGCTGATTCTGCAGCCGTCGCCACCGATGTGCGCAAAACTTTTGAGTGCGCTAAAAAAGCGCTCGCTCTTAATTATGATCTGGCTGTTTTCGACGAATTCAACGGGCTGTTCCGCAAAAACTACCTGCCCCTGACTGATGCGCTTGAACTGCTCGATAATCGCCCGCCATCGACCGAGTTAGTTCTCACTGGCCGTTATGCGCCAGCCGAGTTGATCGAGCGGGCCGATCTGGTGACATCGATGGACGCTGTGCGACACCCCTATGCACAGGGAGTTGCAGCGCGTAAGGGGATAGAGTTTTAACCGAGTGACGGGAGGAGTTTCTATGGGGCAGATGATCTTTATCACCGGTGGTGCGCGTAGTGGGAAAAGTAATTTTGCCCAGCAGTTGGCTGAGAAGCATAAGGGGAAACTGCTCTATATCGCTCCGGCCGAGGCAGAAGATGATGAGATGCTGCGCCGCGTGCGCCTGCACCAGGAGACGCGAGGTGAACGTTGGCACCTGCTGGAAGAACCACTCTGGCTGGCCGACAAACTCCTGGAGTCGGCCCCGGGCAAAGGGGCAATTTTGCTCGATTGCGTGACCCTGTGGATCAGCAATCTGTTCTTTCATTTTGAGGAGAAACAGGGCCCGATTCTCGCCGAGGTCGACCGTTTTTTCGAACTGGCCTGGCAGCTGGATGAGCCTTTGTATCTTGTCAGTAATGAATTGGGGAGCGGGATTGTACCTGACAATCCGCTGGCGCGACATTTTCGCGATCTGGCGGGAATTGTCAATCAACGCCTGGCCGCAGCGGCCGATGACGCCTGGCTGGTGGTCGCTGGTTTGCCGTTGAAATTGAAATAAAACTTGGAATTTTACTCTTCTCCCTCAGGGCGAGGGAACTCTTTTTTTGAGGTACGTCATGTCCGATTTTAATCTGCAAGCTGTCTTCGCGCGCATTCAGCCGATCAGCGAAGAGAAACTAAAAACCATTCAGTCGCGCATCGATCGTCAGGCCAAGCCCCAGGGTTCACTCGGGCGGCTTGAAGAGCTGAGCCGACGCTATGTTGCGATCACGGGTCGTGAAGATATTCGCGCCAAACGGATTTACACCTTCGCCGGCGACCACGGCGTTGCTGCCGAAGGGGTCAGCGCCTTTCCCGCGGAGGTGACGCCGCAGATGGTTTACAACTTCATCGAGGGTGGGGCGGCGGTAAATGCCCTGGCCCGTCACGCCGGTGCCGAAGTGCGGGTGGTCGACATGGGGGTTAATCATGACTTCGCCGGCCTTTCCGGACTGATTGACCGCAAGATCGCCATGGGGACCGGGAATATTGCTATTGGCCCGGCCATGACCCGTGAGCAGGCCCTGGCGGCATTGCAGGCGGGGGTTGAACTGGCCGCTCAGGCAAAGGACGATGGCGTTGATCTGCTCGGTACCGGCGACATGGGGATTGCTAATACCACCCCTTCTTCGGCGATCGTCGCGGCGTTCACCGGATTGACGCCGTTCCAGGTGACCCATCGCGGCACTGGCATTGATGATGCCGCCCTCGGCAAGAAGATTAAAGTGATCAACCGGGCGCTCGAGATCAATCAGCCCGATCCAGAGGATCCGATCGATGTTCTGGCCAAGGTTGGTGGCTTCGAAATCGCAGGGATCGCCGGATTGGTTCTGGGCTGCGCGGCCGAAGGCCTGCCTGTGGTGGTCGATGGTTTCATTTCGACTGCCGGCGCCCTGATTGCGTCGGAACTTCATCCGCATGTGCGCGACTATATCTTCGCCGCCCACCAGTCGGTCGAGATCGGGCATCGGCACATGCTGCAACGGATCGGTCAGCAACCGCTGCTCGATCTGAATCTGCGTCTCGGCGAGGGGACCGGTGGTGCCCTGGCCATGACCCTGATCGAAGCCAGCCTGCAGGTCCTGCGCGAGGTCCGGACCTTTGATGATGCGGGTGTTTCCGCCGGCGATGATCAATGAGGGCGTGCTGGGATGACTTCCGTCTGGCGATCTCCTTTCTGACCGTTTTCCCGGTCGGTCGGGATATCAAGGCCACTCCCGAAATGCTGGGACGCAGCATGGGCCTCTTCCCTGCGGTCGGGCTGCTGTTGGGGCTGGGTCTGTGTGTGGCCAACTGGATGCTACAGGGGCTGTTGCCGCGCGCCGTGCTCGACTGTCTGCTGGTCCTGCTGCTGATTGCGGCGACCGGCGCGCTGCACCTCGACGGCGTCGCCGATCTGTTTGACGGCCTGGCGGGTGGCAAGGATCGGGCCTCGATGCTCGAAATCATGAAAGACAGCCGGGTCGGAGCCATCGGCGTGGTCGGACTGGTGATGGTGCTGTTGCTCAAATATCTGAGCCTCTATCATGTGCCGCTGGAATATAAAAATGCCGCGCTGATCTTCATGCCGGCCGCTGGCCGCTGGATGCAGGTTTGTCTCTGCTGCTATGCCCCCTATGTCCGCTCCGAAGGCGGGACCGGCAGTGCCTTTGTCGAGAATGTCGGTCAGCCCGAGTTTTTACGCGCCACCGCCACCCTGATTGTCGCCTCGTTGGTCCTTTTTTCGGTCAAGGGGATCTTTCTCGTTTTTCTGCTCGGGATAGCTACCATGCTGATTCTGCGCTATTTCGAAAGTCGCCTCGGTGGGGTCACCGGTGATGTGCTCGGCGCGGTGACCGAAATGGTCGAGGTGCTGGTTCTACTGCTGGTGCTGGCGACCTTTGGAAGTTAAAAAATGCTGAAAATGCGTCTTCATCTTATGCGTCACGGTCAGGTTGTCGGCTTTGAAGCCCGGCGCTATAACGGCCAGGCTGATGTGCCCCTGACCGCTTTAGGGATTGGGCAGACGCACGGTTATGCCGCAAGGGTCATGTCTGTCCCGCTGACTGCCGTTTACAGCAGCGACCTCTGTCGCTCAGCTTTTGGCGCAAACCTGATTGGGACCCAGCATCACCTGAACCCGGTCCAGGATCCGCGGTTGCGGGAATTGCATATCGGCGACTGGGAGGGCTTGACCTGGGATGAGATTCAGTTGCGCTGGCCGCTTGAATGGCAGGCGCGTCTCAATGACCTGGTCAATATTGCACCGCCGGGTGGCGAAAACTTGCAGCAGATGGCTGACAGGGTGCGCCTGGTCGTCGCTGAACTGCTCGCAAAACACCCGGGTGAAGAGATCGCGCTGGTCGCCCACGGTGGGGTCAACAGAGTGATTCTGCTTGATGCGATCGGTGCGCCGCTGACCCAGATGTTTCATCTTGAGCAGAGCTATGGCTGTTACAATATCATCGACTTTTTTGCTGACGGGTATACCACGGTGCAGCTGTTGAATGCGGCGGAGACTGAGACGTGAGCGGGCTTCAACCTATAATCGTCGCTGCTCCGGCGAGCGGGAGCGGCAAGACGACCCTGACCCTCGGCCTGCTCGCGGCGCTGAAACGCCGCGGGTTAGTGGTCGCACCCTTCAAGGTCGGGCCTGATTTTATCGATCCCAGCCATCATGCCGCAGCCAGCGGCAGGGTCAGCCGCAACCTTGATGGCTGGATGTGTGGCGAGCAGGCGGTACGCGCGACCTATGTCAGGGGCTGTGCCGGCGCCGATGTCGCGCTCATCGAAGGGGTCATGGGCCTGTTTGATGGGGCCTCAGGGGAATCCGATGAGGGCTCGACTGCAGAAGTCGCGGGCTGGCTGAACGGTCGAATTTTATTAGTGGTCGACGCGCGTTCGCAGGCGCGCAGCGCCGCGGCGCTGGTGAAGGGTTTTGTCGACTTCGATCCGCGGCTGCAGTTTGCCGGGGTGATCTTCAATCGCGTCGGTTCGAGCCGCCATGCGGAGTTGCTGAAGGCCGCGCTGGCATCTGTCCCCGGCCTGCCACCACTGCTCGGCTGCTTGCCACGTAAAGCAGAAGCGAATCTGCCCGAGCGTCATCTGGGGCTGGTTACCGCCGGAGAGCAGGCCGTCGACTATGCCGTATTGGCGGATCTTGTGGAAGCGCATCTTGATCTGGATGCTCTGCTGGTTGGGCTGCAACCTCATCCCGTCCAACACCCCCAGCCCCTCTCTCTGAGGGAGAAGATGGACAGAGGCCGGGTGAGGGGGACTCAACCCATAATTGCCGTGGCGCGTGACGCGGCATTCTGTTTCTGCTACCCGGAAAACCTGGAAGCCCTCGAAGCGGTCGGCGCCGGGCTCATTTTCTTTTCGCCACTGATCGAGCCCTTACCGAAGGGGATTTATGGACTTTATTTGCCCGGTGGGTATCCCGAGCTTTATCTCGAGCAGCTGGCGGCGAATACTGAACTGATCGCACAACTGCGCAGTGCCGCCGATGCGGGTCTGCCAATCTACGCCGAGTGCGGAGGCATGCTGCTCTTGTGTGCGGGGTTGAATGATCAGCCCATGTGCGGCATTTTCCCGGCGCGGTCGCGCCTGTTGGAAGAGCGCAAAGCCCTCGGCTACCGCGAAGTCTGTTTCAGTAGTGACACCCCCCTCGGACCGGCCGGCACCATCGCTCGTGGGCATGAGTTCCATTATTCGGAAGTCGAGATGCCCGATTCGGTCGGGCGCAGTTATCGTCTCAGTCGCAAGGGCGGGACCGATTTAGGCAGTGAAGGGTTCAGTTACAAAAATGTGCTTGCCAGCTATGTGCATCTGCATTTCGGCAGCAACCCGCAACTGGCAGAAAATTTCGTGAATTTTTGTGAATGCATCAAGGAGGAAGTACCGCGTGGCAACCCAGATTGAATTCGCCCGGCAGGGTGTTGTGACACCGCAGATGGCGGCCGTAGCCAACAATGAATGCTTGACTGAAGAGTTCGTACGCCAGATGGTCGCCGAGGGGAAGGTGGTTATCCCCAACAACCTTAAGCGCAATCCGCTCTCGGCCGGAATCGGGAAGGGGATGCGCACCAAGGTCAACGCCTCCATCGGCACCAGCAGTGATATCGTCGATTACGACGCCGAAATCCGCAAGGCCCTGGCCGCTCAGGCCGCTGGCGCGGATACCCTGATGGAGCTTTCGGTGGGTGGTGACCTCGATCGGGTGCGCCGCGAAGTGATCGCCGCCGTCGATCTACCGGTCGGCAACGTACCGCTCTATCAGGCCTTCTGCGAGGCGGCACGCAAATATGGTGATCCGAACAAGCTCGACCCGGAGATGCTCTTCGATATTATTGAACAGCAGTGCGCCGATGGACTGGCCTTCATGGCGATTCATTGTGGTATCAACCTCTACACCATTGAACGGCTGCGCAAGCAGGGTTATCGTTATGGAGGTCTGGTCAGCAAGGGCGGGGTCTCGATGGTGGCCTGGATGATGAAGAACGGCCGCGAGAATCCACTCTACGCACAATTCGACCGGGTCTGCGCTATCCTCAAGAAGTATGATGTGGTGCTCTCCCTCGGCAACGGTCTGCGCGCCGGGGCGATTCACGACAGTCATGACCGCGCCATGGTTCAGGAGCTTTTGATCAACTGTGAATTGGCCGAACTCGGGCATGAGATGGGTTGTCAGATGCTGGTTGAAGGCCCGGGACATATGCCGCTGGACGAGATTGAGACCAACATCCGCCTGCAGAAACGGATGAGCGGCGGTGCCCCTTACTATATGCTCGGCCCGATCTCGAGCGACGTCGCTCCCGGCTACGATCACATCACCGCTGCCATCGGTGCCGCGCAGTCGAGCCGTTACGGTGCCGACCTGATCTGTTATATTACTCCTGCCGAGCATCTGGCCCTGCCCAACGAAAAGGATGTGATCGACGGGGTCAAGGCGGCCAAGATCGCGGCCTATATCGGCGACATGAACAAGTACCCGGAACGCGGCCGCGAGCGTGATAAAGAGATGAGCAAGGCGCGGCGCGACCTCAAGTGGGAGAAACAGTTTGAACTGGCGCTCTTCCCCGAAGACGCCCGTGCCATCCGCGCCAGTCGCACCCCCGAGGATGAGGATACCTGCACCATGTGTGGCGATTTCTGCGCCTCACGCGGCGCGGGCGAACTGTTCAAGCAGGACCTGCGCGGGGATAAGGTTTAATCTTCACTAAAGGATTTTTTATGGCTGGTACAGGCCCGACGATTGTCAAACCCGAAGCGATCGAGACTGAAAGTTTCCGCATTATCGATGCCGAGGTCGGTTCGCATCAATTCGATGAACAGCAGTGGCCCCTGGTGCGGCGTGTTATTCACACCACCGCTGATTTCTCCTTTGTCGATTCGACCGAGTTTTCGTTTCTGGCGGTTGTGCGTGGCATTGATGCCCTGCGTGGCGGGGCGAAGATCCTGTGCGACACCAACATGGTGCTTTCAGGGATCAATAAGACCCTGTTGGCCAAACTGGGTGGAAGCGCGGTCTGTCATGTGGCAGACAGCGATGTCGCTACGGCTGCGAAGGCAAAGGGCGTCACGCGCTCAATCATGGCGCTGCGCAAAGGGGTCGAAGAGGGATGCAATCTCTTTCTGATCGGCAATGCGCCAACGGCGCTGTTTGAGCTCCTGCGCCTGGCTGAGGGGGGAGCGGTCGACCCGGCGCTGGTGGTTGGGGTGCCGGTCGGCTTTGTCGGCGCGGCCGAGTCGAAAGAGGCACTCTGTCGCAGTGAACTCCCTTATATCTGTTGTCGCGGGCGCAAGGGCGGCTCGGCGATTGCGGCGACCATTCTGAATGCGCTCATGCTGCAGGCCGCTGATTGATGAAGAAGGTCCTGCGCAGCGGTTTTACCACCGGCACCTGCGCCGCCGCCGCGACCCTGGGCGCGGCTCAACTGATGCGCGATGGCGTTTCGCCCACCGAGGTCCTGGTGGC
Source organism: Geopsychrobacter electrodiphilus DSM 16401 (assembly GCF_000384395.1). Classification (NCBI taxonomy): domain Bacteria; kingdom Pseudomonadati; phylum Thermodesulfobacteriota; class Desulfuromonadia; order Desulfuromonadales; family Geopsychrobacteraceae; genus Geopsychrobacter; species Geopsychrobacter electrodiphilus. The sequence goes on along the minus strand of NZ_ARWE01000001.1, from coordinate 3,048,070 downwards.
GATGCCAGCTGGGGATCGGGTGCGTTTTGTGCTGCACAGCTGTCAATTTGATGAAGATGCCGCGCTAGCTACTGTGATCAAGGATGCCGGTGATGATCCCGATGTGACTCACGGGGTTGAGATCGGCACGCGCCTGAGTCGCATCCCGGGAGAAATCCTCGAATTTGTCGCCGGGGTCGGGGTCGGCACTATCACCAAGCCGGGGCTGGCTCTGCCGGTTGGTGAGCCGGCGATCAATCCGGTGCCGCGTCAGATGATCACAACTGCGCTGCGTGAAGTCTTCCCGGTCGGTGGCTTCCGCGTTGAAATTTTCATCCCCGAAGGAGAAGTTCGCGCGCTTCAGACCATGAACGCACGGCTCGGCATTAAGGGTGGGCTATCGATCCTCGGCACCACCGGCATCGTACGTCCGATCAGCCATCAGGCCTGGACCGACACGCTGGAGGTGGCACTGGATGTCGGGCTGGCCAGCGCGACGACTGAACTGGTCCTGAGCACCGGACGCAGCAGCGAAACGGCGGCGCGCATTTATCTACCGCAGCTGCCGGACGAAGCCTTTGTTATGATGGGGGATCATATCGGTTATTGCCTGGACGCCTGCGCTCGCAAGCAGGTGCCGCGCCTGGTGCTGGCCGGACAGTTCGCCAAGTTGATTAAAATCGCCTGCGGTCACCCGCAAACCCATGTGCGGAACTCCAGTCTCGATCTGGATCAGGTGCGGCACTGGTCGACCGAGATCGACCTTGACCCTGCCGACAGATCACAGCTAGAGTTGGCCCACACTGCCCGCGATATTTTTGTCAGCTTCGGCGCCGAATCGGCACTGATCGACAGGGTGGCGGCCGAAGCGCTGCGTCATTGTCGCAAGATTCTTCCCGACACCGCTCTGCAGCTCCTGCTGGTCGATTATCAGGGGACGGTGGTGCGTAAATTTGCTTAAGCTTGACCCAGTGCCTTGAGGAGGCCCCCATGAAAAGTATCCATGTGATCGGAGCCGGGATCGACGGCCAGGAAGCCTTCGGCAATCAGGCCCTCGAACGGATCCGCGAAGCCGATCTGCTCTGCGGCGGCGAACGGCTGCTGGCGCTCTTCCCTGATTTCCGCGGTGAAAAACTGCTGATCGATCGGAACCTGGGTGATCTGGTTGAGAAGCTCCAGCGTCATCAGGGGCATAGCGTGGTGCTGGCCTCGGGCGATCCGCTCTTCTTCGGTATCGGACGCTACCTGTTGCGCAACCTGCCCGACAGCCTGCTTGAATTCCTGCCGAATGTCACCTCGGTGCAATACGCCTTTGCCAAAATTCGTGAACCCTGGGATGACGCGGTCTTTCTTTCGGTCCATGGACGCGGGCTGCAGAAGGCGATTGACCGGATTATGGCCAACGATAAATCCGCGATTCTGACCGATGAGGTCAATACCCCGGCGGCAATCGCCAAGGCGTTGCTCGAACGCGGACGCAGTGGCTATCGCGCCTATCTGTGCGAAGATCTGGGGACCCCCAGGGAGCGCATTCGCATCAGCAATATTATTGATCTGGCCAAAACCGAGGCCGCCCCCTTGAATGTCCTGCTCCTGATCCGCGAATTCGATGATGAAGACCAGGCCTATGTGCCGACCCTCGGGATTCCGGACGATGAGTTTTTTACGGTCAAGAAGCTGATCACCAAGGAAGAGGTGCGCGTCGTCACCCTGGCTAAGCTGAAGCTACGTCACGATATGTGCTTGTGGGACGTCGGCGCCGGTTCGGGGTCGATCTCGATTGAGGCCGATCATCTGCTGCCTAACGGGCGGATCTTCGCCATCGAGCGCAATGAAGAGTGCCGCAGGTATATCAAGCAGAATCTGCAAAAGTTCAACACCCGCAATGTCCAGCTAGTCGAAGGGGATGCGCCCCAGTGTCTTGAGAATCTGCCCGATCCTGACCGGGTCTTCATCGGTGGTTCGGGCGGGCATCTGTGGGATATCCTGAAGCTTGTTGATCAGCGTCTGGCGAGCGGCGGGCGGATCGTGCTGAACGCGATAACCCTCGATACCCTGACCTCGGCCAGCGAATTCTTCGGTAACGCGGGCTACGAACTTGAGGTGGTGACGGTCAATATCTCCCGCACCCGTCCGCTGACCAGCTACAAGATGTTCGAGGCTTACAACCCGGTCTATATTCTGACGGCGGTGAAAGACTGATGGCGGCGCAAAAATTCCGCCCAGCTGCGTTGTCGGCGGTAAGCAAGATCTTGACATTCTGGCGTATGCCTGCGCCCTTGATTCCCACCGGAGCCTTGCTGGACGAAATTTTTGCTTAGCCATCGGGTTATTTCTACTGATTTGGACACCTGAATGAACAATTTTCAAATGACACCGGGTGAGGTTATCTTTGTCGGCGCCGGTCCCGGTGATCCGGAGTTGATTACGGTCAAGGGCTTGAAGGCGCTGCAGCAGGCCGAGCTGGTGGTCTATGCCGGTTCGCTGGTGAACCCGGCGCTGCTCGATGAATGTCCAGCCGGCTGCGAAATCTACGACAGCGCCCCGCTCAATCTGGAGCAGGTGCTGGTACTTTTGATTGCCGGGGCGCGGGCGGGCAAAAAGGTGGTGCGTCTGCATACCGGCGATCCCGCTCTCTACGGCGCCATCCAGGAACAGATGGAAGTGCTGGATTCCGAGAATATTCCATACCGTGTTATCCCCGGGGTTACGGCGACCTTTGCCGCCGCCGCCAGTCTCAAACAGGAGCTGACCCTCCCCGGGGTTTCGCAGACTCTGGTGTTGACGCGGCTGGCGGGACGCACTCCGGTGCCCGATAGCGAAGCCTTGCGTAACATCGCACGCAACGGCGGAACGATCTGTCTTTACCTTTCGGTCGGGATGATGGACCAGCTGGTTGTGGACCTGCTGGCTGGCGGGGTGTTCACTCCACAGACCCCTGCTGCCGTTGTCTACCGTGCCAGCTGGCCGGATGAAAAGATCGTCGAGGGCACCCTTGCCGATATCGCCGCCAGGGTCGCCGCGGCGGGAATTACCCGCCAGGCCCTGGTGCTGGTCGGTGAGGTTTTGAAAGCGCGCCGCCAGGGGGTGCCGGAGAAGTCCAAACTCTATGATGCTGGCTTTGCCCACGGTTATCGGAGCAAGGTCGAGTAGCACAAGTCAGTGCGTTTTGATCCCAACCTGAGGTTTTCACTGCAAACCAGTCGAGTCGAGCCCTATGACCCTTGCCATCATCGCTATCACCAGCGGCGGCGCCCAACTCGCCAGAAGACTCCATGCGCAGGCCGAGGATGCCGAGCTCTGGTTACCGGAGAAGTTTCGCCTGGCAGACGGTCTAAACTACTTTGATGGAAAACTTTCAGAGCTGCTGCCTCAGCTTTTTGCCAGGGTCGATGGGCTGATCTGTATCATGGCCAGCGGGATCGTCATGCGCCTGCTCGCGCCGCATCTCAAGGGGAAAGATCAGGATGCAGCGGTGGTGGTGTGCGATGAAGCGGGACAGTTCGCCATCAGCTTGCTCTCGGGGCATCTCGGTGGTGCTAACGAACTCGCTGAAGAAGTCGCCTCATTCCTGGGGGGCACGGCGGTCATTACCACCGCGACCGATGTCAACCAGCTTCCCGCCTTTGACGAGGTTGCGCGCAAGTGCAATATGGCGGTCGAGCCGCTGACGCGGATCAAGCTGCTCAATCGTCTGCTCCTTGAGCAGCAACCGATTGTGCTGGCCGACGCTGAAGGCGCGGTTGCCGCAGCCTACCAAAATATCCCCTGCGTAAAGATAGTCCGCAGTTTTGCGACGGCTCTGGAACAGACCGCCGCCGGTTACGTTTTTGTCAGCAATCGTTATTTGCCGCCGCTCAATGACCGACCTGACCTGCTGGCCTTGCGGCCGCGTAATCTGGCGGTCGGTATCGGCTGCAATCGCGACACTTCCGCTGACGAAATCGAAATGGTTGTGCGTCAGACCCTGCGGGAGGCATTCCTCGCTTTCGCCAGTATCGGCGCCATTGCCAGTATCGATGCCAAACAGGACGAAGTCGGCCTGCTGCAGTTCGCAGACAAACACAGGCTGCCCCTTCATTTTTACAGCGCGGATGACTTGAACGCCATCGAGGCACCAACCCCCGCCTCTGATTATGTCCAGCATGCTGTCGGCGCTAAAGGGGTGTGCGAACCGGCCGCTCTTTTGGTTTCAAGCGGTGGGCGCATGCTGGTGAAAAAAAAGAAGAACGGCAACGTGACGGTGGCCATCGCTGAAATCAAAACCTAATCCCGGGTTTATCGCTCCTTAAGACAGGGCTCAAAATGCAGAAAAAACTCTTTGTCATCGGTCTCGGCCCGGGGGACGCTCAACATATGACCCCGGCGGCGCTGACCGCCATTGAATCGTCCACTGTCGTCACCGGCTATCAGGTTTACCTTGAGCTGATCGCTGATCTGATCGGGACTAAAGAGACCTTCGCGACCGGCATGCGGCAGGAGACTGAGCGCTGCCGTGAGGCCTTGCGGCGTGCGGCGCAAGGGGCCGTGGTAGCGCTGGTCTGCAGTGGCGACGCCGGGATCTATGGCATGGCGGGACTGGTGCTTGAGCTGCAGCAGCTTGAGGGTCCGGCCGTGGTTGAGGTCGAGATCATCCCTGGGGTTTCCGCCGTCCAGGGCGCGGCCGCGCGTCTCGGCGCCCCCCTGATGCATGACTTCGCGGTGATCTCGCTCTCCGACCTGCTGACCGACTGGAGCCTGATCCGGCGACGTCTGGACGCGGCCGGGCGGGCCGATTTTGTCATCGCGCTTTACAACCCCAAGAGTCGCGGCCGCACCACCCAGATCGGAGAAGCGCGCGCGATTCTGATGCGTCATCGTGCTCCCGAGACCCCGGTCGGCATCGTGCGTAACGCCTGCCGCGCCGGGGAGAGCGTCTGCCTTACGACTCTGGCCGACATGCTCGAAGCCGAGATCGACATGTTCTCCGTAGTGATCATCGGTAATAGCAGTACGCGGGTCGATAATCAGGGCCGGATGGTGACTCCGCGTGGTTATGAGAAGAAGCGTGAGGTGTCAGGGGTGAAGAGTGAGGTGGAGATCAGCATACCCCTAACCCTTCACTCCTCACCCCTCACGGATAAAAAGTGCAACGCACTTTTTATCGGCGGTACCGGCTCGGATGTCGGCAAGAGCGTGATCAGCGCCGGACTGTGCCGCATTCTGAAACGCCGGGGTTACCTGGTCGCGCCCTTCAAGGCGCAGAATATGGCGAATAACTCGGCGGTGACCCCGGGTGGCGGCGAGATCGGTCGAGCCCAGGCGTTGCAGGCGGCGGCCTGCGGGCTGCAACCGCACGTCGATATGAACCCGGTTCTGCTCAAGCCGAACAGCGAGACCGGTTCCCAGGTGATCGTGCAGGGTCGCCCGGTCGGTAACATGGGGGTGCGCGAGTATCATCAGTACAAGGATCAGGTCTGGACCAAGGTGGTCGATTCTTACCGACGGCTCTCAGGACAGGTCGAACTGGTGGTGCTCGAAGGGGCGGGAAGCATCGCCGAGATCAACCTGCGCGCCCATGACTTCACCAACCTCAAGGCGGCCGAGATGGCCGGTGCGGCGGGGATTCTGGTCGCCGACATCGAACGCGGCGGGGTCTTCGCCAGCATCCTCGGCACGGTTGAACTGCTGACACCCGCAGAACGCGCGCTACTGCGGGGGATCATCATCAATCGTTTTCGCGGCGACGCCAGCCTGCTCGACAGCGGCATCGCCGCGATAGAGGATCGCACCGGGCTCCCGGTGATCGGCGTAGTCCCCTATCTGAAACTCGATCTACCAGCTGAAGATTCCCTCGGTCTTGAACGGCGCAGCACTGGCGGGGGGACGGTGCTGGTCGGAGTGGTGCGGCTGCAGCGCATTTCCAACCATACCGATTTCGATGCCCTGGCGCGTGAGCCGGACGTTGACCTGATCTACGTCGAACATCCCGCGCAGCTGCAAAATCTCGATCTGCTGATTCTGCCCGGGACCAAGAGCACTCTGGCCGATCTTGAGTTTCTTAAGACCAGCGGCCTGTTCGGCGCTATTCAAACTTTTGCCGCACAGGGCGGGCGCCTGATCGGGATCTGTGGTGGGCTGCAGCTGCTCGGCAGGCGCATCCTTGACCCCGAGCGGGTCGAGTCGTCACAGGCCGTCGGGGAGGGACTCGGCCTGCTCGACTTAGATACGACTCTGTGTCGCGACAAGCAGACTCACCAGGTGCGCGCGCAACTTCAACCTGCCGCGGCGGCGGCCGGATTTTCGGGGCTTGCCGAATTGAGCGGCTACGAAATTCACGCCGGCGAAACCGAATACGGCTCCGCCTGCCGACCCCTGCTGCAGTTGACTGAACGTTCCAAACAACGGGTAGTGCTCTATGATGGCGCCGTTTCAGCCGATGGGCGGGTCTGGGGCAGCTATCTGCACGGTATCTTCGATAATGATGAGTTGCGTCGGGCGGTGCTGGCCCCCCTACGTCATGGTGCCGCCGATCGGACCCTGCCGGCCTACGATCTCGAAGGTGAACTCGACCGCCTCGCGGATCATCTGGAGGCCCACCTGGACCTTCCGCAAATCCTTAGCTGGCTGATCCCGCCGAAAACCAGCGGAGCAGAGAAATGAGTGCCGAGCTGTTGGTCGCTGCGGTGGTGCTGGATCTGCTCTTTGCCGATCCGCGTCACTGGCCGCACCCGGTGGTCTGGATCGGACGCCTGATCACAGGACTGGAAGATGAATTACGTCAGCGGGTCAGGCATGAGTCGTTGGCCGGCCTGCTGCTGGTTCTGTCGGTGCTGGGCATTGTCGGCTTTGCCGTGATCTCTGCCCTTCAGATTGCCGGAGCGATTGCCGGTCTCTTTCAGAGCCTTCTGGCACTCTGGCTTGCCGCGAGTTGTCTGGCGCTGCGTGGTCTGCATCTTGAGTCGCTGCCGGTGATTGAGGCCCTGAAAGAGGGGGATGTCGGTGGGGCGCGGCAGGCACTGGCGATGATCGTCGGACGTGAAACTGCGCAACTGGATGAAGCCGGGATTCTGCGGGCAACGGTTGAAACCCTGGCCGAAAATGCATCTGACGGCGTGATCGCGCCGCTTTTTTACCTGTGTCTCGGTGGGCCGGTGGCGGCGTTGCTCTACAAGGCGGTTAATACCATGGATTCGATGGTCGGGTATAAAAATGAGCGCTACCTGCATTTCGGTCGCAGCGCGGCGCAGCTGGATGATCTGCTTAACTGGATTCCGGCGCGCTTGACCGGTTTGCTGCTGGTCGGGGCGGCCTGGCTGACGGGACTCAATGGCTCCGGCGCCTGGCGGATCATGTGGCGGGACGCGCGCAAACACGCCAGCCCTAATGCTGGCTGGCCCGAAGCGGCGGCGGCCGGGGCGCTTAATTTGCAGTTGGGCGGGGCCGCGGTCTACTTCGGTGCGCAGATTGAAAAGCCGACCCTCGGTGATGCCAGCGAAGCGATCACCATCGGGCATTACCAGTCGATGATTCGGCTACTTTACACCTCGGCGTTTCTGGGCTTGCTACCGGCGGTCTTGCTCCTCGGAGTTTTTTCATGAGGGTGCACGGTGGTGGGGTGGATGCTGCGATGCATGAGCTGGGGCTGGGGCGCAGCCAGATCTGCGATTTTTCGGCCAGCATCAACCCGCTCGGGGTTCCCCCCGGTGTGCAGCAGGCCTTGCAGCAGGCCCTGGGTCGCATCACTGATTACCCTGAAATCGATGGTGCCAGCCTGCGCTTGGAGCTGGCGCGCTTTCATCAACTGCCCGAAGCACATCTGCTCCCCGGCAGCGGTTCGACTGAACTGATTTATCTGCTGCCGCGGGTCTTGCGACCACGCCGTGCCTTGCTGATTCAACCCGGTTTTGGTGAGTATGCCCCCGCCCTGCAGCAGGTCGGCTGTCAGATTGACCACTTTAGCCTCGACCCGCAGAATAATTTTGCATTTAATGTTTCTGATATTCTCGCTGTGCTTCAGCCACACACAGATCTGGTGGTGCTGGCCAATCCCGGTAATCCCAGTGGTGTCGGCATCGTGCCGGGACAGCTGATCGAACTGGCGGATCGACTGGGAGACTGTCGTCTGCTGGTCGATGAGGCCTTTGTCGATTTCTGCCCTGAGCGGTCTCTGATCTCCAGAGTGGTCGAGCGACAAAATCTGTTGCTGTTGCGTTCGATGACCAAGTTTTATGCCATTCCGGGTCTGCGCGCCGGTTATCTGGCGGGGTCCGCTGCCGATATCAGGCTGCTGGCGGCTGGACGCGAACCCTGGAGTCTGTCAAATCTGGCAATTGTCGCGGCACGCGCCTGTCTGAAAGCAGAGACCTTCCAGCTCCGCACTCTGGAGATGATTCCACGACTGCGTGCGCAATTTCAACAGGGTCTCGAACAGCTCGGCTGGCAGGTCTTCGCCGGTGAAGCCAACTATCTGCTTTGTCGCCTGCCGGATCACTGGCCTCCTGCGCCGCAGATTGTCACACAATTGCGACCTCAGGGGCTGTTACTGCGCAGTTGCTGTGATTTTTTACCACTGGACAGGCGTTACCTGCGCTTCGCGGTGCTCAGGGAAGAGCAGAATCTCTTTTTGCTACAGGCGCTGGGTAAGTTAGCTTCCGTTTGCGACGGTGCGTGATTGGTCTTGTCAAAGAGCCTGTTATTCTTGAACCGTTTTGCTCTGTTTTACCCCTCCCGCTGGTGTTTGAAATTGACATGAGAGACAAGCTGGTCTATAAAACAACGGAATTCAGATCAGTTGAATAGGCCGGTTTTTTATAAAATCGGCGGTGATGGATGGTCCAGATCGTCCCAGGCGTGATCTCCGTAAAGCAAAGACCTCTCAGCAGTTCAGCTTAGTATCCGCGAAACAAGAGCCGCTTGAAGTGTCAAGCCAGGCCGTGAATTCACGACTCTGGTCCTTTGCTTCTGATGTTGATGAGGTCAGTTTTTGATCCCTTCCGTCACTGTTGCTATCTGTAAAATTGATTATACCCCTGTCTGAGGCTTGCCCCTTTGCGGGCCCTGCTTCCGTTCCCCAACGATCAAGGATTGACCATGACAAATCATATTGGCATGCCGCCCGCCCAAGGCCTTTACGATCCAGCTAACGAGCATGATAGTTGCGGGGTCGGCTTTGTTGCCAACATCAAAGGCCGTAAAAGCCATAGTATTGTCAAACGCGGCATTGAGATTCTTTGCAACCTGACCCATCGCGGCGCTGTGGGCGCTGATCCTCTGGATGGTGACGGAGCCGGCTTGATGATCCAGCTCCCTGATGCTTACCACCGTGAGGTCTGTAACTTTTCGTTGCCGCCGCTAGGCGAATACGGAACCGGTCTGGTGTTTCTACCTCAGGGCGAAGCGCGCCGTGAGGCCTGTATCGCAGCGCTGGAAGGTGAACTGGTCAGAACCGGTTGCCCGCTTCTCGGGTGGCGCGACGTTTGTACCGATGGCAGTACCATAGGTCGCAACGCTCGTTCTGTAGAACCGAAGGTCATGCAGATCTTTGTCGGACGGGGAGAGATCAAAGCCAGTCAGCTTGAACTGATGCTCTATCTGGGTCGCAAGCGGGCTGAGAACGTCATTCGTACTGCGAAGCTCGCCGGCGAGGAGCTGTTTTACGTCTGTTCGCTCTCTACCCGCACTATCCTCTATAAGGGGATGCTGCTCTCCGAACAGCTAAACACCTTCTTCCCTGAACTGGACGATGAGCGTCTCGTCAGTGCCCTGGCTTTTGTGCATCAGCGGTACAGCACCAATACCTTCCCGACCTGGGATCTGGCGCACCCTTTCCGTTATGTTGCGCACAATGGCGAAATCAATACCCTGCGTGGCAACATCAATCGCATGAAGGCACGTACCGCCCTGTTCGCCCACCTCGATCTGGCCGATGGGATCTCTGACCTTGACCCGGTCGTCATTGAAGGCAGCTCTGATACCGCCTGTTTTGATAACGCCCTCGAACTACTGGTGGTCACGGGTCGCAGCCTGGCGCACTCTCTGGCGATGATGGTCCCCGAGGCCTGGGCCTCAAAGGCGCACCTGCGGCCCGAGCTCAAAGGTTTCTACGAATATCACGCGACCATGATGGAGCCCTGGGATGGCCCAGCCAACCTCGTCGCCTGTGACGGTCGCCAGATCGTAGCGATCCTTGATCGGAACGGCCTGCGCCCGGCGCGCTACTGGCTGACCAGCGACGATGAAATTATTTATGCTTCGGAGGCTGGCGTGCTGGATGTGCCCCCCGAGAAGATTCTGCGTAAGGAGCGCTTGGCGCCCGGCAAGATGATTCTGGTCGACGTTGAAACTGGTGAGTTCAAGGAAGATCACGAGATCAAGGGAGATCTAGCTGCGGCTCAACCCTATGCCTCCTGGGTCCGCGATCATCTGATTCGCCTCGAGGATCTGCCCGCCCCGGCGACCAAGCGCGGCTCCAGTCCTGGAGAACTGCGGCGCGTGCAGGGCAGCTTCGGTTATACCCTGGAAGAGATGCGCGTGGTGATGGCGCCGATGGCCATGTACGGTCAGGAGCCGGTCGGTTCGATGGGGACAGATACCCCGATTGCGGTGCTTTCGAAGCGCAGCAAGTTGATCTACTGGTATTTCTCACAGCTCTTTGCGCAGGTGACGAACCCCTCCATTGACCCGTTGCGCGAAGAACTGGTCATGAGCTTGACCCAGTATATCGGACCAGCACGAAACATTCTGATGCCCGGTCCGGAGCACTGTTGCATGCTGGAACTCGAAAATCCGATCATCACCAATGATGTGCTCGAGCAGTTGCGCCACAGTGATCTGCAGAATTTTCAGGGGACGACGGTCAGCACCCTCTTTGAAGCCTGGAGGGGCCCCGATGCGCTTGAGAATCGCCTGGAAAATCTGTTTGTCGAGGTCGAGGCCGCCGTCGATGCGGGCTGCACCATCCTGGTTTTGTCGGATCGCGGGGTCTGTGCTCAGAAGGCTCCGATCCCTGCTCTGCTGGCTCTTTCCGCTATTCATCATCACCTGATCCGGGCGGGAAAACGCAGCCAGTGCTCACTCATCATTGAAACCGGTGAAGCGCGCGAGGTGCATCATTTTGCCCTGCTGCTCGGCTATGGGGCAACAGCGATCAACCCCTACCTGGCGTTCGAGATCTTGCAGGATATGGTGCATGACGGTTCGCTACCGGGTCTAGACGGTAATGACCGCGCCGACGAAGAGCACGATATCGTCTACCAGTACTCCACAAACTACATCAAGGCGATCGGCAAGGGCCTGCTTAAGGTCTTCTCCAAAATGGGGATCAGTACCTTGCAGAGCTACTGCAGCGCCCAGATTTTTGAGATCATCGGTCTGGACCAGAGCTTTACCGACAAGTATTTCCCCGGTACTGCCTGCCGTATCGGCGGCGCGGGCCTGAAAGAGATTGCTACCGAGAGCCTGATGCGTCACGGCATCGCCTACGCTGAACAGCCGGATATCAACCGGGATCTGGAGCGCGGTGCTGAATATTCCTGGCGCCGTGACGGGGAGATCCACTTGATGAACCCGGAGGTCATCGCCCTGCTGCAGCATGCGGTGCGCTCGGGAAACCGTGACGTCTTCAAGCAGTACGCCCATATGGTTAATGATCAGAGCGAACGCCTCTGCACCCTGCGTGGCCTGTTCAAGTTCAAGGGCCAGAGTGCGGCCGTCCCGCTGGATGAGGTCGAACCGGTCAGTGCCATCGTCAAGCGTTTCTGTACCGGTGCGATGAGTCTCGGTTCAATCTCGCCCGAGGCCCACGAAATTTTGGCCATCGCCATGAATCGTCTTGGAGGCAAGTCGAACACCGGCGAAGGTGGCGAAGATCCGCGCCGTTACACCCCGGATGTCAACGGCGACCAGCGCCGCAGTGCGATCAAGCAGGTGGCCTCTGGGCGTTTTGGTGTCACCCCGCATTACCTGGTCAACGCTGACGAACTGCAGATCAAGATCGCCCAGGGTGCCAAACCCGGCGAAGGAGGCCAGCTTCCCGGGCACAAGGTCAGTGAATACATCGGTTCGCTGCGCTACAGTGTTCCCGGAGTCACCCTGATCTCACCGCCGCCTCATCACGATATCTATTCGATCGAAGATCTGGCCCAACTGATTTTCGATTTGAAGAACTGCAACCCCAAGGCCGATATCACGGTCAAGCTGGTGAGTGAAGTCGGCGTCGGCACCGTCGCCGCCGGCGTCAGCAAAGGTCGCGCCGAGCGCGTGGTCATCGCCGGCTATGACGGCGGTACCGGCGCGTCGCCGACCTCCTCGATCAAGCACGCCGGCATCCCCTGGGAGATCGGTTTGGCCGAGACCCAGCAGACTCTGGTCCTCAATGACCTGCGCGGCCGCATTATCGTGCAGACAGATGGCCAGTTGCGCACCGGGCGTGATGTCGTCGTCGCCGCCATTCTGGGCGCCGAAGAGTATGCCTTTGCCACCGTGGCGCTGGTGACCCTCGGCTGCATCATGATGCGCAAATGCCACCTCAATACCTGCCCGGTCGGTGTCGCCACCCAGGACAAGTCGCTGCGCGCCAAGTTTAACGGCAAGGCCGAGCATGTGATCAATTACTTCACCTTCCTTGCCGAAGAGGTGCGCGAACTGCTGGCCGAACTCGGCGTGCGCAGCCTGGACGAACTGATCGGCCAGACCCAGTACCTGGAGATGGACGACGCGATCAAGCACTGGAAGAACCAGGGCCTGGATTTTTCGCGCATGCTGGCCAAACCTGAGGTCGGTCCCGAGGTCGCCACCCGGCGCATTCAGGGGCAGGACCATGGCCTCGAGAAGCAGCTCGACAATCAGTTGCTCAAGCTCGCCGCGCCCGCCCTGGAACGCAAGGAAGCCGTCCATATCGAGATGCCGATCCGCAACTCCAATCGAACCTTTGCCACTATGCTCTCGGGCCAGATCGCCATGCTGCACGGCCGTGAAGGGTTGCCCAAAGGGACCATCAATCTCACCCTGAACGGCATCGCCGGGCAGAGCTTTGGTGCGTTTTTAGCTCCCGGCATAGATCTGCACCTGATCGGTGAGGCGAATGACTACGTTGGTAAGGGGATGGCCGGTGGTCGTATCATTATCCGTCCTGACCCCAAAGCCGTTTTCGCCTGGGATGAGAACTCGATCGTCGGGAATACCGTGCTCTATGGTGCCACCGGCGGTGAAGCTTACTTTGCCGGCAAGGCCGGTGAACGCTTCTGCGTGCGCAATTCGGGCGTTATCGCGGTTGTTGAAGGGGTGGGGGACCACGGCTGTGAATACATGACCGCTGGGCGCATGATCTGCCTGGGTCGGACCGGACGCAATTTTGCGGCCGGGATGTCGGGTGGATTTGCCTACGTTCTGGATCTCGATAACCGCTTCCGTCGCCGTTGCAACTCAGCGACGGTCGATCTCGAGTTGATGTCGACCGATGATTATGATGCCAAGTGGCTGCAGCAGGTCATCAGCCGGCATCATGAAATGACGGGGTCGCCCCGCGCGAAAAAAATCCTCGCGACCTGGGATGAACATCTGACCCGCTTCGTCCGCGTCTTTCCCCACGAATACCGCCGGGCCCTCTCTGAACGGGCCGCCAAGGCTGAACAGAAGGAGACTCTCAATGGGTGATCCACGTGGATTTATAAAACATGGCCGCCGCGACAAGACCATTCAACCGGTCGAGGTTCGTTTGCAGAATTATGATGAACACTATGATTATCCCAGTGAAGAGAAGATCAAGACCCAGGCAGCGCGCTGTATGGATTGCGGTGTCCCTTTCTGCATGACCGGCTGTCCGCTGGGGAACCTGATCCCCGAATGGAACGACCTGGTCTATCGCGGCAAGTGGGAACAAGCCCTGCGCGCCCTGCACGCGACCAATAACTTTCCGGAGTTCACCGGCCGGGTCTGCCCTGCGCCCTGTGAAACCTCCTGTGTGCTCGGAATCAACGAACCGGCGGTGACGATCAAGCTGCACGAAGTCTCTATCGTCGACAAGGGTTTTGAAGAGGGCTGGATCATCCCCCAACCGCCGGTAAAACGCAGCACTCATACCGTTGCCGTGATCGGCAGCGGCCCAGCCGGTCTGGCCTGTGCGCAGCAACTTAATCGCGCCGGTCACAAGGTAACCGTTTTCGAGAAGACCGACCGCGCCGGTGGCTTGTTGATGTACGGCATTCCGCATTACAAGCTGCGCAAAGAAAAGGTGCAACGCCGCATCGACCTGCTCGCGGCCGAAGGGATTGAGTTCATCTATTCCTGCGAAATCGGCAAGGATCGGTCGTTTGCCGAAGTTAAATCCGCCTTTGATGCGGTGGTGATTGCCACCGGCGCTGAAGAACCGCGCGACCTCCCCGTCGAGGGGCGCGAGCTGGACGGCATTCACTTTGCGATGGAGTTCCTCCCCGAACAGAACCGCGCCAACTGGGGGGATGCGGATATTGCCGCGCTCCACCCTAAAAAACAGGTGATCAGCGCCGAGGGGAAGCGGGTCATTGTTATCGGCGGCGGCGACACCGGCTCCGACTGCATCGGTACTTCACTGCGTCAGGGTGCGGCCAGCGTCGTCAACTTCGAACTTCTCGATCAGCCTCCGGCCGAGCGCGGCGCCAACAACCCCTGGCCGCAGTGGTCACGCATCATGCGCGTCAGCTCTTCCGTTGAAGAGATGGCCGCCAACGGGGGCAAGGTCTATTACGAAATCATGACCACCCGTTTTCTTGGCGAAAGAGGCAGCATCACCGGCCTGGAGACCGTCAAGATCGTCTGGGCTAATGGTCGACCGGAGAAGGTCACAGGAAGCGAACAGATCTGGCCATGCGATCTCGTCCTGCTGGCCATGGGCTTCCTCGGACCGCGTTCCGAGCTGGTCAAGCAGATTGGCTGTGAAACCGACCAGCGTTCCAATATCACGACCGACACCAAGACCCGCATGAGTTCGGTCGATGGGGTCTTCGCCGCCGGCGACTGTCGCCGTGGGCAGAGCCTGGTGGTCTGGGCGATCAGCGAAGGGCGCGAAGTCGCCCGCTGTGTCGACGAGTACCTGACCGGGTCCCCGAGCCTGTTGCCCCAGGTGCGCCTCGAGGCCTTTGTTTATTGATCATTCTCCTTGCCCCGCTGCGATGAACAAAAAACCTCCACAAGTGTTACCTTTTTGTGGAGGTTTTTTTATACTGTTCGGGCTGGATAAGGCTATTTTGCACCATTCAGGGTGACATAAAAAGGAATCCGAAATGACGGAGAACCAGATCGTGCGTGCCAGCGTTCCGGCGCTGGATGAGATTTTAGGACAGAGCTTTCCGATTCTCGATCATGGCCATATCCGTGTGGTCGATTATATGGGCGATGATGCCGCGATTGTTCAGGCGGCCCGGGTCTCCTACGGGGCGGGAACCAAGCAGGTGCATGAAGATCGTGGCCTGATCCGCTATCTGCTGCGCAACGCCCACACCACCCCGTTTGAAATGTGCAAGATCAAGCTCCATGTTCGCGTCCCGATGGACTGCTGGCGTCAGTGGATTCGTCACCGCACCGCATCAGTCAACGAGTATAGTACCCGATACTCCGAGGCGATCGCCGATCAGCAAACGACCCTGCCCGACGAATGGCGGCTTCAGGCGGCTCAGAACAAGCAGGGGAGCGATGGCTTTCTCGCGCCGGAGACGGGTTCGGAGCTGACCGCGGCCGAAGCAGGCTTTCATCAGGCCGCCCGCGAACTTTACCAGTCCCGCATTAATGAAGGCGTGGCCCGTGAACAGGCGCGTAAAGACCTGCCGCTATCGACCTACACCGAAGCCTACTGGTCAACGGATCTGCATAATCTGCTGCATTTTCTGCAGCTGCGCATGGATGGTCATGCCCAATACGAAATCAGGCAGTACGCCAGCCTGATCGGTGAAGAGATCGTATCGCGCTGGGTGCCCCTGGCCTGGGAAGCGTTTAAAGACTATCGTCTGAACGCTTTGCGTCTTTCAGGCCCGGAAATCGAGTTGATGCGGATCTTGATCACTCAGGATCAGGCCGCCGCCAGAGTCTGGATGCTTGAAAAAGGCTGGATAAATCCCGCCAGCGGCAAGAAATCCCGCGAGGCGCTGGAGATTGAATCTAAACTAGCAGCGCTGGGTTTGAAGACTGTCGGGTGAGTTCGCTCAGGACTCGGGTTGAGTAAAAATGTTTGGTAGATTTTGAAAAAGCAATGGCCATCCTTGTCGTAAGGATGGCCATTATTATGGTGGAGATTCTGCTACAGAGGTGGCTTCTTCGGTTGGTTTAATCGTTGTGTTTGAGCGACCATGCCCTGATTATTTCAAGCACCTCGCCGACAATCCCACGCCGAAAAGCGAGCACGCAGACGACAAAGGTCACCCCGATGACTACCGTCACCCAGGAGCCGATGGCGCTCAGTTCGGAGTGCAGGGTGATTACGGTGAAGGCGCCGACCACTGGTCCCAGAACCGTGCCGAGGCCACCGAGCAGGGTCATTAACACCACCTCCCCGGAGGTATGCCAGCTGACATCAGTGAGTGAGGCGAGCTGGAAAACAATGGACTTGGTCGCGCCGGCCGTCCCGGCCAGGGACGCAGAGAGAACAAATGCCAGCAATTTCAGGCGCTCTACCTTGTATCCCAGCGAAATCGCCCGTGGTTCATTCTCGCGAATCGCCTTGAGAACCTGGCCGAAGGGGGAATGAATAGCTCGGTGGATGATCCAGAAGCCGAGACAAAAGATGGTAAAAACGAAATAGTAGAGATTGAGCTCCAGCGGTTTACCTGCCACGTGGTAGCTGTGACCCAGATCGATCAAACCGAAGAGCATCCCGCGCGGGACGTCCTGCAGCCCATCTTCGCCGCCGGTAAACGGCGCCTTGAGGGCAATAAAATAGACCACCTGGGCGAGTGCCAGAGTGATCATGGCGAAATAGATCCCCTGACGACGGATGGTCAGACTGCCGAATACGTAGCCCATAGCCCCCGCTGCCAGGGTGCCGGCAAGCACTCCGAGTTCGGGGGTCAGCCCCATGTGTTTAACCAGATAGCCGGTGATATAGGCTGCCCCGCCGAAAAATGCGGCGTGGCCGAAAGAGAGCAGGCCGGTGTAGCCGATCAGCAAATTGAAGGCGCAAGCAAACAGGGCGAAACAGAGCAGCTGCATGACAAACACCGGATAGGCCAGAAAAGGCGCCACCATCCCCAACAGAAACAATGCAATCCAGAGTATACGGTTCACGCGTATTTCCTCATTCTTCCTTGCCAAAAAGGCCCGCCGGTTTTATCAACAGCACCAGTATCATCATGAAAAAAATCACCGTGTTGGCGGCTGGAGGATAGATCACCTTGGTCAGTCCTTCGACCATGCCGAGGGAGAGCCCGGTGATTATCGAACCCATGATCGAACCCATGCCGCCGATGACGACCACCGCAAAGACGGTGATGATCATCTCCGCACCCATGATCGGGCTGACAGAGAAAATCGGCGCCGCGACCACTCCGGCAAAGGCCGCCAGTCCCACCCCGAAGCCGTAGGTCAGGGTGATCATCAGCGGAACGTTGACCCCGAAGGCCTGCACCATGCTGGGATTTTCGGTGCCGGCACGCAGATAGGAACCGAGTTTAGTGCGTTCAATAATAAACCAGGTGGCGAAACAGACGGTGAGTGAGATACCGATCGACCAGAGCCGGTAGGTGGGGAACATCATAAACTTGAGGTTCACCACGCCCCGCAGAATTTCAGGTTTGCCGTTATAGGAAACCCCCGAGACGTTGAAATAATTGGTGAACACGCCCTGAAGGATCAACGCCAGACCGAAGGTGAGCAGCAATCCATACAGGTGGTCAACCTTGTACAAACGCTTGAGCATGGTCTTTTCGATAAGTACCCCCAGCAGTCCAACCACCAGTGGTGAGACGATCAGGGCGGTCCAGTAGTTCATGTGAAAACCGGGCATGCCGAGCAAAGGACCCAGTTCATTGTAACCGAGCAAGGCAACAAAGGCGCCGAGCATGTAGAGCGCCCCATGAGCGAAATTAATAATATTCAGCAGTCCGAAGATAACAGCGAGTCCCAGACTAAGAATGGCGTAAAAGGCGCCATTGTTAAGACCCAGCATCAGCTGTGCTAAAACCATCTGATAGGATAAATGCATGACACCGTCTCCGGATTACGCTCAGCACCGGGACGAAGCAGGATTCGTCCCGGTGCGCACATCGTATTGATTTTGTGGTTCCTACTTAACCAGCGGACAACTTCCCTCGGACATCGGCATAAACGCCTCGTCGCCTGGGACCTGTTTGATGACCTTGAGGAGATCCCAGGGGCCCTTTGATTCGGAGGGTTTCTTTACTTCAACCAAAAACATGTCGTGAACCATGGTGCCGTCGGCGCGCAGGTGGCCATTAATCGAGAAGAAGTCGTCGATCTTCATCGAACGCAGCTGCTTCATGACCGCGTCGGCATTGTCGGTACCGGCCGCCTGAATCGCTTTAAGGTAGTTGGTAGTCGCTGAGTAAACGCCGGCCTGATCCATTGTCGGCATGGCGCCGGTTTTGGCGAAGTACCGCTTGGACCAGGCACGCGAGGGCTCATCACGATCCCAATAAAAGCTGGTGGCGAAATTCATGCCCTGGGCGACATCAAGACCGAGGCTCTTCACATCGCTCAAAAAGACCAGCATTCCGGCGATGGTCTGCCCGCCTTTGACAATCCCGAATTCCCGCGCCTGCTTGACGGCGTTGATGAAATCGCCGCCCGCATTGGCCAGCCCGATGACTTTGGCGCCCGAAGCTTGAGCCTGAAGCAGGTAGGAGGAGAAATCTGCAGTGGAGAGAGGGTGACGAACCTGTCCGAGAACCTGGCCGCCATGAGCCTTGACGAAGGCCGAGGTGTTTTCTTCCAGCGAGTGTCCGAAGGCATAATCGGCAGTGATGAAGTACCAGGTTTTGCCGCCGGTATCGACGATGGCACCGCCGGCAACCTTGGGCAGAGAGTAGGTGTCATAGACATAATGGATGCCGTAGGGGCTGCAGTCCTTGTTGGTCAGCGCCGTGCTGCCAGCACCCGTGGCCATGGAGATCACCTTTTTCTCGGTGCCGATCTTCTGTACCGCCAGAGCGCAACCAGAGTTGAGCAAGCCAGTGATCATATCAACGTGATCGGTGTCGGCCCACTCGCGCGCCTTGGTTGAAGCAATGTCTGCCTTGTTCTGGTGGTCAGCTGAAATCAGTTGAATCGGCTTGCCCAGAACCTTGCCGCCAAAGTCCTCTATCGCCATTTTTGCCGCGGTCACGCTTCCTTCGCCGCCAATCGCTGAGTAGACTCCGGACATGTCGGTAAGGACGCCAATTTTAACTACGTTGCTCGAAATCCCCGCCGCGCTGGCGGTCATGGCCAGGCCGAAAACAGCGAACCCTGTGATGAACTGCATAAAACTTTTTTTCATGATGCGGTTCCTTCCCTCTATTGATTGGTCCTGCGTTAAACCCCGAGATAACCATTGAGCCGTTCCCGGCTCGCCTCCAGGGCCTCCATTGAAATCATATCCACGATATTGCCGTGGTCGACCACGTAGTGTCTGTCGGCCAGATCGGCGGCGAAATGAAAGTTCTGTTCGACCAGAATAATAGTGAAGCCCCGCTTCTTGAGCTGCCGAATCAGGGAGCCCAAGGCCTGAACGATAACCGGGGCCAGGCCTTCGGTTATTTCATCAAGCAGCAACAAGTCGGCGCCGGTGCGCAGGATGCGCGCCATGGCCAGCATCTGCTGTTCCCCTCCCGACAAACGGGTCCCCATACTTTTTCTGCGTTCCAGCAGGTTAGGAAAGAGGGCGTAAATTTCGGCCTGGGTCATTCCGCCACTTTTGACCACTGGCGGGAGCAGCAGGTTCTCTTCCACCGTGAGGCGGGAGAAGATCCCCCGCTCCTCAGGGCAATACCCCACCCCGAGGCGCGCAATGCGGTGAGGAGGGAGTTTTACGGTCTCATACCCGGCAATCCGGATTGAACCGCTGCGCCGCCCCACCAGCCCTAGAATTGATTTGAGAATCGTGGTGCGTCCGGACCCGTTGCGTCCCAGCAGGGTGACAAGTTCCCCCTGCTGAACCGAAAAGTTAACCCCGTGTAAAATGTGGGATTCGCCGTAATGGGCGTGCAGGTCGTTTACCGACAGAATCGTCGTCGCTTGAATGTCAGGCATCTGCGGTCCCCATATAGGCCTCCATCACCAGTGGGTCCTGAGAAACCTCATCATAACTCCCCTCAGCCAGAATAGCGCCGCGCTGCAGAACAGTGATCCGATCTGCCAGGCTCTCCACCACTTTCAGGTTGTGTTCGACCATCAAAATAGTACGATTCGCGGATACCTTGCGCACCAGTTCGGTAATTTCCCCTACGTCCTCGGCTCCCATCCCCTGGGTTGGTTCGTCCAGGAGCATGAGCTCAGGGTCCAGTGCCAGGGTCGTGGCGATCTCCAGTGCCCGTTTCTGACCGTAAGCGAGTTCCACCGTCGGGTGGTGGGCAAACTCCTCCAGCCCGACGGCGGAGAGCAGTTCCAGCGCCCGCGCGGTCAAAACGTCGAGGCTCGAGGCCGGTTTCCAAAAGTGGTAGCAGGTGCCAAGTCGACGCTGCAGAGCCACCCTGACATTCTCGAAAGGGGACAGCTTGGGGAAGACCGCCGAGATCTGGAAGGAGCGGATGATACCACGCAGCGCAATATCGGCGGGTTTTTCGTGGGTGATATCCACCCCTTTATACAAAATGCTTCCGCCCGAAGGGATGAGGAATTTCGTCAGCAGGTTAAAAACGGTCGTCTTGCCCGCTCCGTTGGGTCCGATCAGAGCATGGATTGAGCCCTGTTTTACCCTGAGGTTGACTTTATCAACGGCGGTGAAGCCAGAAAAGTTTTTGGTCAGACTGCGCGTTTCGATGAGGTATTCAGAGGCCATAATGACGGTAATTTCTCCTGCATGGTACAAGGTAAAATGCTCAACATCGCAGGGTTGTGGCTGGCCCTCAGGGCTTTCGAACGTCGGTGGAACACCGGGCGTTTTTTGAGACAGTGCCGCGACCAGGGCGATGGTTGATATAGAGAAAACGCTGTTTTACTATATAGAAACTATGCTCAGATGCAAGACCAAAACAGGCGCTTAAGGCAAAATGTATTCCTATTTTTGAATATATACTTTAGCATGAACTATAGAACGGTATTGTGAATTCTGGTTATCCAGTTCACTCCGCTTGGGCAAAGATGTGCCTTCGCGCACCCTTTCTAGGGCCATATGAACCCTTCCATGGGTGCCATGAGCACATCCTCAGCATTCGTTGAGCCAAGTAGATAACCAGAGTGTGGATTAATATTCTCATTCATTCATTCACGAGCGCTGCGGTTGCAGCCCATTAACAAAGATCAGGAATCAGGAGGAATGGGTGATGATGGATAAAGTTGCTGTGATCGGTGCAGGTATCATGGGGCGCGGTATCTCTCTGGTTTATGCCTTGCACGGCTGCCGGGTTGCACTCTATGACAGCAGCCCGGAAGTACTGGCCCAGGCCAGGGATCTGATCGGAATAGACCTGATGTTGCTCGTCGATGAAGGGTTGGTGTCCGGTGCTGCGCGGCAGGCTGCGTTGGATAATATCAACCCCCTATGCAGTCTAAAGGAAGCAGTCGGCACAGCCGAGTTTATTACCGAAGCGGTAACGGAGAACCTGGCACTGAAATGGCAAATTTTGGCCGAGATTGAAGCTCAGGCCCCGGTGACGGCGATCATCGCTTCCAACACCTCGACCCTGCCGCTGACCGAAATGACCAAGCATCTTGCAAGACCTGAACGGGTGGTTATTACACACTTCTTCAATCCCGCTCATCTGGTGCCGCTGGTCGAAGTCATCAAATCGAAGGACACTCCGGATGAGATCATCATGGCCGTCCTGGATCTGCTCCGTCTGGTTGGCAAGGTTCCCGTTGTTTTGCGGAAAGACGTTCCGGGGTTTATCGCCAACCGGTTGCAGGCCGCCCTCCTGCGGGAGGCTTTGCATCTGGTTGCGAGCGGCGTGGCAGACCGGCATGATATTGACATGGCGATAACGGCGGGGCCAGGCTTCCGCTGGTCGGTCATCGGGCCGTTGGAGACGGCCGATTTTGGCGGGCTGGACACCTGGCAGAGCGTCATGACCAACCTGGGTCCCGAACTCGACTGTACGCCTACGGTGCCAGGGATCCTCAAGGAGATGAACCTTCAGGGTCAGCTTGGCATCAAAACCGGTCAGGGGTTCTACGCTTACCCGACCAGAGAGATCATCGCCGATAAAATTCGCAGTCGCGATCTTGCGTTTATCCGGCTTCTTAAACTGCGCCGCAAAGCATGACGGGTCGCATCAACCCTTTCACCGAGTTTTTATGCGCTTTTTTGTTGTGGTCTGCTGTTGACCGCCGCCAAGGGTCGTGCTCTTGGGGGGGGGCAAACTGGTCATTTTAACTTTTTACTTTTAGCTGTTAGAATGGGTATATGACTCAGCGAAAAAAAACCGCAGACAAACAAAAAGTGACTCCCTCAGGGTCAGAAAACCTTCCATCGCCGAAGACGTCGCGACCTTTTGCTATCGCGGGCATCGGTGCATCCGCCGGCGGAATGGAGGCGCTGGACCAGTTTCTGCGGTATGTCCCGCAAAAAAGCGGGATTGCCTACGTGATCGTCCAGCATCTCGATCCGACCCATAAGGGGATGCTGCCCGAAATTCTCCGTTCGGCCACCAGCATGCCGGTTGTTCAGGCCGAAGACCGGATGCTGGTTAAACCGGATTCGGTCTACGTGATTCCACCCAACAAGGATATGTCGATCCTGCACGGTCGACTCCATCTGTTTGAGCCGGCCGCGCCGCGTGGTCTGCGGCTGCCGATCGATTATTTCCTGCGCTCCCTGGCCGATGACTGCAAGGAGCGGAGCATCGGCATCATCCTGTCGGGGATGGGCTCAGACGGGACCATGGGCTTACGTGCCATCCGGGAGAATTCGGGTCTGGCTGCGGTGCAGGACCCGGAATCCGCAAAATTTGACAGCATGCCGCGTAGCGCGATCAATGCCGGGCTGGCCGACATTGTCGCGCCGACAGATCAACTTCCCGTCCGGATTATCGATTATCATCGCTACGTTACCAGCCATGAGAGTAGCGCTCCACTGCTGGACGACAAGGAACAGAGTTCCCTGGAGAAGATCGCCATCCTGCTGCGAACCAAAACCGGTCACGATTTTTCTGACTATAAAAAAACCACCATCTCCCGCCGCATCGAACGGAGGATGGGGATTCACCAGCTGGGTAAAATAAACGATTACATTCGGTTTTTGCGCGAGAACCCCCAGGAGATCGAACTCCTGTTCAAGGAGTTGTTGATCGGCGTCACCAGCTTTTTCCGCGATCCGGAGGAATGGGAACTGCTCAAGGCCGATGTCATGCCCTGGTTTCTGGCCGAGCGGCCGGCGACAGGTGTGGTGCGGGCCTGGTGTGCGGGCTGTTCGACCGGGGAAGAAGCCTATTCCCTGGCGATCATTTTCGCTGAAATGCTTGAGCAACTGCGGCCAAAGGAGCGCTATACGCTACAGATCTTTGCCACCGATCTCGATCCGGATGCGATCGCCAGGGCGCGGCAGGGGCATTACCCGGCGAATATCGCCGCCGATGTCTCAGCGGAGCGTCTGAACCGCTTCTTCATCGCAGAGGAGAACAGTTACCAGATCTGTAAAGAGATTCGCGAGATGGTGACCTTCGCCACCCAGAATGTCATTATGGACCCCCCCTTCACCAGGCTGAACCTCGTCGTTTGCCGGAATCTGTTGATCTATCTCAATGCGGATCTTCAGCGCAAACTTCTGCCCCTCTTCCACTACAGTCTGATTCCAGAAGGGGTCCTGTTTCTGGGGAGCGCCGAGAGTATCGGCAGTTTTACTGATCTTTTTATGACCCTTCATCCCAAATCGCGCCTGTTCCGCAAACGGAAGTCGAGTCAGCCTGTCGAACCGGTCGATTTTCCGGCGGGCTTTGCCCACCATCCTCTCGATATCTCCAAGGATTTGACCATGCACAAGCCGAAAGCCAACCTCCAATCTCTAACGGACCAGCTTATTCTGCGGAATCACACCTCACCTGCAGTGCTGGTCAATGAGCAGGGGGATATCCTCTGCATCAACGGGCGCACCGGGCAATACCTGGAGCCGGCGGCCGGCAAGGCCAACTGGAATATCTTCGTCATGGCGCGCGAGGGTCTGCGTTTCGAGTTGACGGGGGGGCTGAAAAAGGCGGTTGTCAAAAAAGAGGCCATCAAGATCAACGGGCTGACAGTCGAAGCTCTGGGGCGGACACAGAGAGTCGACGTGCTGATTCAGCCGCTGTCGAGTCCCGAAGAGCTTGCGGGAATGGTGTTGATCGTTTTTAACGCCGTCGCCGCGTTGCCAACCACAAAAGCGCAAGGGCGCTCAAAAGAGGCGGGGGCAGAAGTTGCCCGTATTGCGGAGTTGGAACTGGAGCTTAATCGCAGCCATGAGGAATTACAGGCCGCCCGTGAGGTGATGCAGAGCTCTCAGGAAGAGCTCAAGTCGACCAATGAAGAGCTGCAGTCGACCAATGAAGAACTGCAGTCGACCAACGAGGAGTTGACCACCTCGAAAGAAGAGATGCAATCGATGAATGAAGAGTTGCAGACGGTCAATGCCGAACAGAGAGCCAAGATGGATGAGCTGGCGCGGGTCAGCAACGACATGAAAAATCTGCTCAACAGTACCGGGATTGTCACGATTTTTCTGGATAAAGAGCTTAGCGTCAGACGCTTCACCCGCGGCGTCAATGAAGTTTTCAAGCTGATTCCGAGCGATATCGGCCGGCCGTTGACCGATATTGCCAGCGATCTGCTCTATCCGGAGCTGCCGGCGGTGGCAAGGGAGGTGCTGGACAGCCTGATCTTCAATGAGCGCCAAGTTGCCACCGCAGACGGCCGCTGGTTTATGGTGCGCATTCTGCCGTATCGCACCCTGGAGGATAAGATCGACGGTGTGGTTATGACCTTTACCAACATCACGGCGGCCAAGAAAATAGAGGCTGAGTTACGCGCAACCACGAGCATGCTGCGGACGATCGTACACGCCTCGACATTTACGGTCATCTGTCTGGCGCAGGACGGGAAAATTCTGGAGTTCAACCCCGTTGCGGAAAAACTGCTGGGTTGCCGCCGGGACGAGGTTCTGCATAAAAACTTTTTCGAGCTGTTCATCCCGGGGCCGAGGGGGGGGCAGGCCGCAACGCGCTTGAAAAAGATGCTATCGGCAGACTCAGGTTTGAACTTCACCACGCCGTTTGAGACGAAAACCGGGGAGACTTTTAGTATCCAATGGTCGACCGGGCAGATGTTGGATGTCGATGGCCAACCGGCGGGTATCGTTGCCCTCGGTCAGGATCTCTCAGTGCTGCTGCAGGTTAAAGGTTGATCAGGAAGGGGCTCTCATGGTGACAGATAACGAAGAGTATAAAAAGGATCTTGCCGCACTGCGCCGTCGTGCGGAAGAACGCTTAGCCCACCCCCCCGATCTCAGCAATGAACCCCTCAGACTGCTGCACGAACTCCAGGTGCATCGGGTTGAACTGGAACTTCAGAATGCAGAACTGCGCGACACCCGCTATGAACTCGAAACCATGCTCGAAAAGTACACCGACCTCTTCGATTTCGCGCCGGTCGGTTATGTGACCCTCGACCGCACCGGGGTTATCCTCGCTGTTAACCTCACTGCGGCGCGCCTCATCGGGCTTGAACGGTTTCGCATCAGGGGGCGGCGCTTTGAACATTTCGTTGATTATCCGTTCCGTCCCGCTTTTTACGCCTTACTCCAAAAGGCCTTTTTGAGTGCTACTCAAGAAAGCTGCGAAGTGAATCTCATGCCAAAGGCGCATTCTGGTGTCGTTCTCCAACTTAAGGCATTGGTGACCGTGACCGGGGAAGAATGCCGCCTGGCCTTGATCGACATCACCGAATTGAAGCAGGCCAAGCAGGATTTGCGCGAAACACAGCAGCACAAGATGGAAACCCTCGGTCATATGGCCGGCGGGGTTGCCCACAGTTTCAACAATAATCTGGCGATTATTCTCGGGAATATCGATCTTTCTCTGAACCGGCTGGCGCAAGACAGTCCTGCGCGCCCATTGTTGGCGAATGCCAAGATTGCCGTGAACCGTTCCCGCGAGCTGGTCCAGAAGATTTCGACCTTCAGCCGCCAAGGTTCAGATTACGTGCTGCCGGTTTCATTGCCGGCGCTGGTCGATGAGACCCTCAAGCTGTTGGAGTCCACTATCCCCAGCACGGTCAAGCTGCAAAAAATCATCACCCACGACAGGGGCGAAATTATCATCAAAGGCGACGCCACCCAGATCCAGGAAGCCTTGATTAACCTGTGTAACAATGCGGTCCATGCCATGCGCGAAAAGGGCGATTTGTGTGTCAGCCTCGACAGGGTCACCTTGCAAACAGCCGAAATCCCTGCGGCCTACGCCTGCGGACCCGGCAGCTACGCCCGGCTCAGTGTGCAGGATACGGGTGCGGGTGTGCCCCCGGAAATCATCGAGCAAATCTTTGAACCTTTCTTTACCACCAAGGGGGTCAACGCCGGAACAGGGATAGGGCTTGCAACTACACAGAAGGTTGTGATGAAGCATGGCGGGCTGATCAAGGTCAACAGCACCCCGGGCCAGGGGAGCACTTTTGAACTCTATTTTCCGATCATTGAAGACCGGGAGTTAGACATTCCAGCCGTTGACCTGGCGCTGCCCCGCGGCAGTGAAAAGGTCCTTATTGTGGATGACGACAGCATGTTGCTCGAGGCCTGGAGAGAGATTCTCAGCGAGTACGGCTATCAGGTCACTACCCAGGTCAGCAGTACCCGGGCGCTGGAAATTTTCAAAGCGGATCCGTATGATTTTGATCTGGTTATCAGCGATCAGACCATGCCGGGCCTTTCGGGCCATGAGTTTATCGCCGAACTACACGGCATCCGCCCTGATCTCCCGACAATTCTCTGTACCGGGCACAGTAATCTGATTGATGCCGAAGAGGCGAAGAGACTCGGGATCAACGCGTTTTGCCTGAAGCCCCTGGCCCTCGCCGAGATGGTCCAGGTGACACGCAGGGTACTGGATGAAGAGCAGGCCGCTTCGGGGCAGAGCTGAAAAGATCCGCTGATCAGATTTAAAGGCCCGACCAGAGCTAAACTGGTTGGGCCTTTTTACGTCCTGTCTGAGAGCGGCATCTCGGTTTATCTAAGTGA
The DNA here is from genome assembly GCF_000384395.1 of Geopsychrobacter electrodiphilus DSM 16401. Taxonomy (NCBI): domain Bacteria; kingdom Pseudomonadati; phylum Thermodesulfobacteriota; class Desulfuromonadia; order Desulfuromonadales; family Geopsychrobacteraceae; genus Geopsychrobacter; species Geopsychrobacter electrodiphilus. The sequence continues at coordinate 3,020,793 of NZ_ARWE01000001.1, read as the reverse complement.
TTCGATGCTCGGAACATCATTTTAGATACGCGGATCGGATCTGTTCAAAAGAGAGTCAGGCTCGCGATTGTCAGCGATTTTTATCCAGCAGCTCGCGTTGTTTCTCGGTATCAAGGATCATGGTTTTGTCGGCGTCGAAGGGGGGCTTCTTCGAACCGCCGGAGATGCTGAAGAGCAGGCTGTGCTTGCCGATGGTCACCCGGTCGCCGTCGATCAGTTCATAGCGGTCGATCTGCTTTTCGTTGACGAAGGTGCCGTTGGTGCTTTTGAGGTCTTCGATCAGGTAGGTGTTCATCACCTTGCGGATTTTGGCATGTTGGCTGGAAACCGCCAGGTTGTCGATCCTGATGTCGTTGCTGGCGCTGCGGCCAATGCTGAGGTCATCGTTGTCAGTTTCATAGGTGGCCAACAGTTTGTCGCCGAGTTGCAGGGTGATTTTTAACATGGTTTTTCTCCTGATTCCGATGTGAATCCTTCTGGTTCTACTCCTCGATTTTTACCACAATGACCGAAATATTGTCACGTCCACCGGCCTGATTGGCCGCTTCAACCAGCTGTGCTGCGGTTTTCTGGAGTGTCTGCTTTTGACATAACAGGGCCTGGATCTGTGTATCATCCAGCATGTCGGTGAGGCCGTCACTGCAGAGCAGCAACAGATCTCCGGCTTGTAACAGCTGCCGCGCCAGGAAGACCTCGACGCTTTCCTCGAGCCCTACGGCCTGCAGCAGAATGTTACGCATCTGCGAGTTGCGCGCTTCCTCAATGGAGATGATCCCCAGCCGCACCTGTTCGGCCACCAGAGAATGATCGATGCTCAGCTGCTTCAGCTCTGCACCCCGCAGACGATAGATGCGACTGTCGCCGACATGGGCAATCTGAGCGGTCTCGCCATCGATATAGACAACGGAAAGCGTAGTCCCCATACCGCGTTTGGACTCATCCTGCAGTGCGGTCTGGCGAATGCTGCGGCTGGCGTTGAGAAAGGCCGATTGCAGGCTGGCGGTGGCGTCCGCCGGGGGTGGAGCGAGCGGTGGGAACTGGTCGCAGACGGTTGCAACCGCCATGGCGCTCGCCACTTCGCCGGCGGCGTGGCCACCCATGCCGTCGGCCAGGACAAACAGGCCGTTGGCCGCATCGGCGAAGACGGCATCTTCATTGTTGGTACGTCGCAGCCCGACATCGGTCAGGGTGCAGGCGGTCAGTTTCATCTCCCCTCCATGGTATCCAGCAGGTCGAAGAGCTCACGCTGGAGCAGATCAGCCGATTTGTAGCGCCGGCTCGCCGACTTGCTCAGCAACTTGTCGACCATTCTGCAGCAGTCGTCCGGCAGGTCGGGACAGATATCCTGGAGGTCAGGATATTTGGCGTTGGAAATATTGTACATCAGGGCGGTGAGGTTTTCCCCGACAAAGGGTTTTGCGCCGCTGAACAGTTCATAAAAGACCACTCCCAGAGAGAAAAGATCGGAGCGCCCGTCGACCCGTTTCCCCGCAACCTGCTCGGGTGACATGTAGCTCGGGGTGCCGAGGATGATGCCGGTTTCGGTTTTCGAACTCGATACCATGCGCGCCACGCCGAAATCGGCGACCTTCACCTGACCGTTCTTGCCGAGCATAATATTGGCCGGTTTGATGTCGCGATGTACGACATCGTGGTGATGGGCGTAGTCGAGCGCTCCGGCAATCTGCGCGCCGAGCTCCAGAATCTTGCGTGCTGAGAGGCGATTTTTCTTACTGCAGTACTGACTTAAGTCGGTGCCGTCCAGCAGTTCCATCGCCATGTAGGCCAGATCGGCCTCCTCGCCGACATCGTAAACCGTGACGATATTCGGATGGTTAAGGCGGCCGGCGGCCTCGGCTTCGCGAAAGAAGCGCTCCTTGACGTCGTCGAGTTCTGTCGGATCGATTTGTTCATAGGCCAGTGTCTTGATCGCGACCTGACGATTGATTTTGGGATCGACCCCCTGATAGACGGTACCCATGGCACCCTGTCCGAGCACTTTTTCAATGCGGTAGCGGCCGAGCATCGGTTTTTCGCCCGACTTGCTGATTACCATGGTGCCATTTGCGGCAGGCATAACCAGGGTCTGAACGTTATCCCTGAGTTGCCGGATGCGCTGCTTGAGATCGCGAAAACTCCCGGCTTTCTGCAGGTGCAGATAGACCGTCAGCGCCTTGTGCGGCATCCGCTTGCGTTCGAAGTCGAGGCCGAGGCTGTAGAGCAGCTCTTTCATGCCCCTGTACCCGGGCGGGCAACGCAGATAGCGGTCCAGCGCCAGGTCGAGCATCCCCTGTTCCTGAAAGGATCGCCCGAGCATTTTGTCGCTCTCGGCGACCGAGGTTGTCAGGTTATGTCGCAACTTCTTGTAGTGCACCAGCAGAAAACCGAGCAGCGAGAGAACTATGGCCGGGGCGACCTGTAGCCAGAGCCCGCTGATCACCAGGGTCGCGGCAGCGCCGATAACCCAGGTCAACAGAAAAAACAACAGGCTTAAAAGCCCGAAGCGGGTCGAAAGACGGGGCAGGAGCAGAAAACAGAACAGCCCGAAGTAGAGCAGTACCAGGCTCTCAAGCAACCAGCCCCAGGCAGGTTGATGCAGTGGCGTGCCGTTGAGCAGGCTGATAGTCGCCAGAGTTGCCGCTTCAAGCGCTCCGAGCCTTCCAGCCGGTTGTGCTTGAGCGTCGCTTTCGCCGATCAGGACAATACGGTTGCGCAGGGTCCTTGGCGGAACTTTTTGCTGTAGCAGATCGCTGGCCGAAATCGCCTGAAAGGCCGGCGCTCGGCCGGACCGATCAAGCAGCAGTTGATACCCCGGGCCGAGGTCGAGGCGCAGCTTGCCGAGGCTGAGGCGTCCCGGAAATTCGAGCGGGCCGTAGCTGAGATCCTGCAGTCGTTCGCCTGTGGTCATGAGAATCAGCTGCAACGGCAGCGACGGCACCAGGCGATCTTGCCAGGGGACGAGGAGCGGCAGACGTCGTAGCACGCCATCTTTATCCGGGTGTAAAATAAGTGGCCCGGCTAAAGCCCGATCCTGTAACCCTCGAAGTGGCGGCAGCAGCAGCGGGGAGGGTGGCTGCGACAGGTAGCGGCGGAGCGGATTCTGCTGATTGAGCAGCAGTTCGCGCGCGGTGGGCAACTGGGTGATGCGCGGCAGTGAATGGCTTTTGAAATAAGGCGTGTTGCCGGCGGAAATTCCCTGCAGGTCCTCGACTCTGACGACCAGATTGCGGGCGTTCGCGATCAGTTCCTGATCGGCCGTCGGGTCGCTTGAAGCGAAACTCAGCGGGGAAATGAGGCCGATGGCGGCCGGGTGTTGTTCCTCTACGGCGTTCAGCAGTTTCGCCAGCTGGTGACGCGACCAGGGGGTATCGCCCAGTTGCTGGCGGCTTTTGAGGTCGATGGCGACCATCACCAGGTTGTCGGAGTTGGCCGGCTTGCGCAGGGCAATCAGCTGGTCAAAGATTTGTTGATCCAGCACCTGCAGCGGGGGACAACCGACCTGCGAGGCGACAAAAATCACCAGCGTGAGGAGCAGGCCGAGAACCGGGTTGCTGAAGATGATTCGACTGAAAAGACGCATGCTGATCTCCCGCTGGGGGGGGTGGACGGCGTTTATCATACGTCAAAACCAGTCGGAGCGGGACATTTTTCTCTTCCTGGTGGTGGGGTGTCAAAGCATGGTTTTTCGGGCTGGACTGTGGTACTTCTGCAGCTTATTTCAGTCATGAGGTACTGATGCACAAACTTTCACTCATCGAACGCTTTCATGAGCATGAAGAACTGGCCGAAAAGTTCTATGCGCTCGATCTCGAAATTCTCAAAATCCTCGATGTTGAGACCTTCTGCCGGGCCTTGCCGCGGCAGGTTGCCGAGCTGTTTAAGGTACCACATTGCTGGTTGTCATTTATTGAAGATTCCGGCGCGGCGCGCTTTGTGCGCGGCAAGTCGGATGCGCCTTTGGTCAGGCGTGAAAGCTTTGAGGAGCTGCTGCCGCAGCCTGAGAGGCCGCTGGTGGTCAATGAAAATCTCAGTCCTTATTTCAAGCTGCTGCCGGCGGCGCGGCGTGAGCATTTTCAGTCGCTGGCGCTGGTCCCCCTGCATCTCGATGGCGAGCTGGTCGGGAGTCTCAATCAGGCGGATCCCGATCCGCAGCGCTTCAACCCGAACTACAATCCGGTCTATCTCGAACGTCTGGCGGTCAAGCTGTCCCTCGGCCTGTCGAACGTGATTGCTCACGAACAGCTGCGCCAACTGGCCTACCATGATCCCTTGACCTCACTTCCCAACCGGCGGGCCATGGAACGTTTTCTGACCACCGAACTGGCGCGGATCAAACGCTATGGCGGTGAAATGAGCGTCGCTTTTGTCGATCTCGATCGCTTCAAGCTGGTCAATGATACACACGGCCATGATTACGGCGACGCCCTGTTGCAGTATCTGGCCGAGGGTCTGAAAAAGATGAGCCGCCAGACCGATCTGACCACCCGCCTGGCGGGGGATGAATTTGTGCTGCTGCTGCCGCAGACCGATCGCGCCGCGGCCGAAGGCTTGCTGGGGCGGATGGAGACCGAATTTCTTAAACACCCGCTGCAGTTCAAGGGGCAGAGCCTCGAAGCGCGCATCAGTTATGGCACCGCGTCATCCAACGAAAGAGCGCATCCCACTGACCTGCTTAAACTTGCCGATAGTCGTCTCTATGAAGCCAAACGCCGCAAAAAAACTCTTTAGCCAAAAGCCACTCCTGATGCTGGCGCCGATGCAGGGGCTGACTAACCGCGTGCTGCGCCAGTGGTTTATCAACCAGGTCGCGCCCGATATGGTTTTTACCGAGTTTGTGCGGGTGCAGACCCGCAGTCGCAAGCGCGTGACGCGCAGTGATCTGGCCGAGGTCAGCAGCCACGGCGGGGAAACCCCGCTGGTGGTGCAGATGATCGGTCACGGCGCAGAGCCGCTGTGTGAAGCGGCCGAGGGGCTGGAGATGGCCGGAGCCCGGCATCTTAACCTGAACCTCGGTTGCCCCTACGGCCGGATGCTGAGCGGCGCGACCGGCGGTGAGCTGCTTCGTGAGCCGCTCAAGCTGGCGGCGCTGCTGCAACGCCTGCGTGCGCAGATCAAGGGAGATTTTTCTATTAAGTGCCGCGCCGGCTACGATGATCCGCGTCAGATCTTCGAGTTGCTGCCGGTGTTTGAAGACTGCGGGGTCGACTGGCTGATTCTGCATCCGCGCACCGTCGAGCAGCGTTACACCGGCCACGCCGATCACGAGCTGACCGCTGAGGTTGCGGCAAAGTGCCCACTGCCCCTTGTCGCCAACGGCGATATCAACGATGTCGCCACCGGCCTGAAGCTGCTGCAGATCCCGGGGATCTCAGGCCTGATGCTGGGTCGTGGCGCGCTGGCCGATCCCTTTCTGTTCACCCGGTTACGTGCAGAACGGCTCGAACCTCTGACCGCTGAAGAGCGGAGCAGACAGCTGCAGGGTTACATTGCCGCTCTCATTCCGGCCTATCTTGAACAGTTCTGTGGCGAGCGCCAGGCGTTGATGAAGCTCAAGGATCTGCTCAATTTCATCCCCGATCCGGCGCGCCAGCGGGTGTTGGGGAAGATGAAGCGGGCGCAGAGTCTGGATAAATTTCGCCTTCTGTTGCAGGACGTTTAAATTCCCTCTTCCTACCCTTAGGTCTTGCAATAGTCGGCCAGAAAATACCAACGGCAGACTTCCTTTCTTGACCCCTTTCTTATGTATCCCGGCAGAGTCCCAGCCCTGATTCCCTGTTTATGGCGTAATCCTTCCGATCGCCTCATTGCCGCTGTCCTTAAAAGAGTTGTGAAGTTTTCTTCACAGCGCGCCGCTGGATTTTATTTAATTTATCTGGAACTTGTTTAAAGAGCGGGTGGATAGTGAACAGAATTTTAGAACCAATAATGTTTAGAGGCAATAACAGGCCAAGAAGGCTTCAACCCCGCAACGAATCAGGAGGTTCCATGCTGAAACAAAGGAAAATGTGGAGAATTTTAACGTATCTGGCGTTGGCCACAGTGGCGACGTATATGCTGGCCGGTTGCGGCTCCAGCTCATCCGACCCGATCGTGCCGGCGGTCACGATTGAGCCGACGGTTCAGGTAACAGATACCGCAGGAGACGCCGTTGTAGGGGCCACAGTCTACGCCATCCCGGCGGCAGACGTTACGGCTATTGCCGCTGAGCCAATTACTTTGGGGACAGATGGCAACTATACAGCAGCGTCCCAGAACGTCGATGAGCCACTTGAGGATTTGATCAACGGTAACTTTACCCCTGCTGGGAGTGGTGTAACAACTTACGTTTCGGGCACAACCGACGCCACCGGCAAAGCACTCCTTTCCGGGCTACCCGTTGGTGCTGCGGATATGTATTTTATCTACGTTACCCCTGCAACGACTGATTCGGTTCACCTGCCAGGCGGCAGCCTGTGCCGTAACCTGGTCACAGGGGCATCTCTGGACAATAACGTGACAACCGTTGAGATTTCGACCAGCCCCTCCGCGACGGCAACCTATATCGGTTCCAGCGCCTGTCTGGGCTGTCATTCGACCTATGCCACGATCAAGCAAACCGCCCACAAGCACGGCATCATGCAGGCAGGGGTTCCGAGTGGTCTTCAAGATCTGACCGAGTTCGGTCCGACTGCCGGGGTTTACAATTATATGGCGGGGCTGGACAAGTTTACCGCAGGTACGTCCACTACGGGCGGGACGACCATCTGGTACTCTGACCCTGATACCACCCGTGGATTCGACAAATTTAAAACGCAGACGACTGCCCCCGCGACAGGAACTATCTATGCGACGGTTCGTGTCTACAAGGACAGCGTTGATAGTAAATATAAAATGCAGTTCACCAACGTCATCAACCCTGCCGATCCGAAAAGCGGGATGATCCGCGAAGTTCTTATGAACTACGGTGGCGGCGTTTACAAACAGCGCTACATGTCTTCGTTTGGTGCCAGTGAAAGTCTCTATATCCTTCCGGTACAGTACAATGCGTCGGGTGATGATGCTGCGACTGACAGAACCCGTAAGATCTTTCGTGATTATCATCTGGATTTCTGGATGACCTTCGACACTGCGGTTGCAACCAATAATCTTTTTAAGGACCTGCCCGCAGCGTCAAAGAGTTTTGATATCAACTGCGCATCCTGTCACTTCAACGGCTATCAGGTTGTTCAAAACTCGACGACCAGCGAATTCAGCGCCACGGCCGTTGCCGATGTCAACGGCACTCTGAACCCGATATCTGGTGTCAACGAAGAGATGAACGTCGGCTGTGAATCCTGCCACGGCCCGGGTTCTGACCATCAGGCCGCCAACGGTCTTGGCGTCGCCATCGTCACCCCGCAAAATCTTCCGGTTGAACGGGCTTCCATGCTCTGCGGCCGTTGTCATAGCCGGCCTGAGGGCAATAATAGCTTCGGTACCCATACTGACCAACCGTTGGATGTAAATAACGAGATGTTGCACGCAGGCAGCAGTCGGGCCTCTTATCTGGCCAACAATACCGATCGTCATGATGCTAAGGCAAGTGACATGTGGGCCGACGGGTTGCATTCAAAATCTCACCATCAGCAGTACACGGATTTCATTCAGTCCGTAAAATATCGCAATGGCAGTGCGCTCAAGACCTGCACCGATTGTCATGATATTCACGCGCCGGGAACCGATCGTCACCAACTGAACGGCACTTCGGATAACAGCTTGTGTATCAGCTGTCACGCGGCCAAGGCCGATGTGGTTGCTCACATGACTGCCAAGACTGGCGCCTCGATGGGCGCAGGTACCAAGTGTATCGATTGTCACTTCACCAAAACGGCAAAGTCTGGCGCTGGTCAGACGGTCGGCAAAGTCGGCGGCATCTCTGGTGTGACTTACTATCAGAATGACATCAGCTCGCATCGTCTGGATGTCCCTCTGAAAAACGCTACTTCGTCAACTAATCCGATGCCGGTGCCTTACATAAACACCTGTGGCGTATGTCATAGTCTTAGTGCAATGTAGGTAATGCGGTGGGGGAGAATCTCTCCCCAGCCATAAAAAAGCGCCCCCGGTTTTCCGGGGGCGCTTTTTTGGCCGTAACAGGTTAAATTTGAAAAGACAATGGGTCTAATGGGTCGGTTTTCATTTTAGCTGGCTGCGGGGATTAGGGTGCTCATACTGTGGCGGGATTCTGGTTCGGTGCAAACAGGTGAAGTTTTAGCTGGATTGTCAATATTGAAGCTTTATATTTCATTGGTATCGGCAGTAGCCGACCGGACTTTTTGGTAGAAGTGACAGGATGGTGGTAACGCAATGATTGCTGAAACAGGTTTTTTTGTTCTTTATCTGTTCTATGGGCTGGTGTTCTTCACCATCGGATCAGCGATCACATCAAGGGACCTGCGCCTCAGTGACCTGAAAGTGGCCCGGGTATTGTGGATCTTTGCGCTGTTTGCCTATGCTCATGGCCTGAGCGAATGGCTTGAACTCTTCTTGGGTATGAATTATGCGCATTTCCAGGGGGCATATTCTCTCGATTGGGAGCTCGCTAAACTCCTTCTCCTTGGGCTTTCATATGGTCTTTTACTTTGGTTTGGCCTCGCATTATTGTTGCTGAACAAGATTACCCGCACGATCGGGGCGATTCTCATCGCGTTGGTCGTTGTTCTGGCCGTCGGTCCAATCATCAATCTTTCTTTGTATGGTGATCTGTTTCAATACGAACTTTATGTACGTAATTTTATAGCCCTTCCCGGGGCTGCAATCGCCGGGTACGGATTCGTTCGCTATGCTGCAACTGTCGAATCTCTGAGCCGGCACGGAGCACGAAATCTCAAACTTGCAGGATTTGCAATTATGTTGTACGGGGTTTTTGCGGGGGCGTTTCCCTCCGGGGCAAACGTTTTCGGGGCTCCCATAGAAATCTACCGAGCCTTTGCGGCCTTCCTGGTGTTGCACTGTATTATGCGTGCGTTACAGATATTTGATGTTGAGCGAAAGGCTAAAATCGAAGCAAGTCTCAAACGTTTTGCGCAAAGTGAAAAGATGGTCTCTTTGGGGAAACTTTCTGCCGGTATTGCTCATGAAATTAACAATCCTCTGGCAAATGTACTGATCAATGTTGAATTACTGGAGAAATATCTGCAAAAACAAAATCAGTTGGACCACACCTGCATTGTTAAGCTTGATGCGATCAAGCGTAACAATGAAAGGGCAGCCAAAATTGCCAGTGAACTTTTGTTTTTCTCACACAATCGGGAAACAGAACTGGAACCGATTGATCTGAATGAGATAATTCAGAAGACTTTCGAGTTGATTGGCAGCCGCCAGAATTTCTACGATTTCCACCTCGACCTTGATGATATCCCCGACATTAATGGCATCCCCTGGAAGGTTGAAGAGGTTATTCTGAACCTGCTGATGAATGCTATGGAAGCGACACCACAGGGTGGCAGGATTGAGGTGATGACCCGGGTCGAGGGCCTTAACCTCTGTTGCATGATCCAGGATCAGGGCACCGGTGTCCGCGAAGAAGATATGAAGTTTGTCTTCGACCCATTTTTTACGACAAAGGAGCCGGGGAAAGGGACCGGACTTGGGTTGGCCATATGTTTTGGTATTATGGAGTTGCATGGCGGTGAAATTCTTATCAACAGCAGGATGGGTGAGGGAACGGCAATCAGACTTCTCTTCCCCTTGCCAGAAAGATCACTTCAATGAACAGCATACTCGTTGTAGATGACGATCAAGAGTTGCGCGAAAACCTGCAAGAGGTTCTTGCAGGTGATAAATATGAAGTTACTCTCGCAAAGAATGGCACCGAGGCGCTTGAGATCGTAAAGGACAAGGATTTTGATCTCATGTTGCTGGATCTGATTATGCCCGGCCTCAGTGGGATGGAAACTCTCATGTTGCTGCATCGACAAAAGCCGCAGATCAGGGTGGTGCTGATGACAGCCTTTTCGACCGTTGAGAATGCCGTTGAGGCGATGCGCCGAGGAGCCGATGATTATCTGACCAAGCCCTTCAAGTCGGCTGACCTTTTGACAACCTTGAGGCGAGTCCTCGAAGAGGCAAAATTCAAAGCCTGCCAGATGACCCTGAATATGGACGGGACTTTCAACTCCCTCGCCAACCCAATTCGCAGGCAAATTTTGCAATTGCTTGTTGCCAATGCCAGACTCCGCTTCATGGACGTGACCCGGGGGCTGGGTATCGACGACCACACCAAGGTTAATTTTCATTTAAAAGTGCTTAAAGAAAACGGTTTGATTGATCAGGATGATCAGCGGTTTTACTGTCTGACGACCGAAGGTGAAAAGGTGTCACAGTGCATGAATTTTGTGATTAACAACCTGACGAGTTGATCCTACTGCGGAGTTAAATAGCCCAATCAAAGGCCAAAGGTATTAAGGGACGTTGTTGCTTGATAGCTTTACCTCTCTCTGCGATCCAGTCCTATGGATGACACTGGAATTACCGGAATTATGTAACTATTTCATTCATCCGGATCTGGTTTTTGGAGTTCTCCGCCCGGTCCTTAGCCGTCCGTTCGCTCTCCTGCTTTGGCGTTTCTTTGATTATCTCCAGACGAACAACCCTCTTCTACGGGTGTTATTTACGCACATACAGTGTCTTGAACACGATATCCCATAGCGGAGTTGTCACGCCAAAGTTTGTCTCGGGGTGGAAGTGATGAATATGATGATTGGCCGCCCAGCGTCGAGCCAGACCAGGCCGAAAACGGAAGTGATGAATGATGAAGTGGCTGAGTCCGTAGGCGACGTAGCCCAAGGCTATGGTCCCCACCAACAGGAACGAGTAGTTCATTGGCAGCAGCAACATAAAGACCCCTACCAGTCCCATCAACACCAGAGCCGGCAGGAAGAATGGTAGTCCGGAATAACCTAACGGGTTCGCGTGGTGTTCACTATGTCCCTCCACCATGATGCGCATCGAGCCATGAAACAGCCAACGGTGGAAGAAATACTCGATAAAGCTGAACAAAAATAACCCGATCAAGATGGTCACAATGACTTGTACCGGATGACTGTCGGCATTTTGTGAACCTTCATAGATCAGAAAAATCCCAACGGGGATATCGAGAATAAATTCACCCCAGTAATTAGCTGGTGTCTGTGACATCTTTAAAATGTTGTCCAGCGTGGCATTGGTCAGTCGCCGCATTCCTTGCTCCTGCATTGAGGTTACCTCTCAGAACATTTTATTCGCAGACTAGCATTATCCTAGGATTGGAATCTACGGACATCGCAGCCAACCTTGGCCAGGACAAGGAAAATCAACGCGGGGCAAGCCTGTCGTTGGCTTTTGCTCTGGATTCTGGTATCTGATATCACCATGAACAGGCCACTCCGTATCGAATTTCCAAGGGCCAGATATTATGGCATGATTAATAGTTAAAATATTTCATGAGGAGATACGAGCATGCTCAATATTTTACGTCAGCGCCGCAGTGTCCGTGACTTTACCAACGCTCCCATTAGGCCAGATACCCTCGAAACCCTGCGTGAAGCGATTTTGCGTGCGCCAACCTCCCGCAACAACCGTCCCTGGCAGTTCATCTTCGTCGAAGAGAAGGCGTTGATCGAACAACTGGCCGTGAGCAAGGCACACGGTACGCGTTTCATGCAGTCGGCTCAACTGGCGCTGGTGATCGTTGCCGATCCGGCGGCGAGCGATGTCTGGGTCGAGGATTGTGCGATTGCCGGAATCACCGCACAGTACGCGGCGGAGAGCCTGGGGTTGAAAAGCTGCTGGGGACAGTTACGTTTGCGCGCCCACGATGAGAGCTGCTCGGCGGGAGAGTATGTGCGGAAGTTGTTGAAGATTCCCGCCGGATTAGAGGTGCCG